>NZ_MUKN01000059.1 GCF_001995175.1 Rathayibacter rhapontici | reverse complement strand
CTCGCTCTCGCGGGCCGCCCCGGCGGCGTCGTCGGCCCTCAGGGCTCGCACGGCCGCCGGGTGAGGCGCGGGTACGATCCCGTCGACCTCCTCGTCCGGGGCTGCGGAGGCGTCGTCGCCCGTCCGGTCACGCGGACACGGCGTTCCGTCGACCAGGTGGGCCTCGACCGGGTCGAGCGCAGCGGCAACCTCGACGGCGCGTTCACGGCGCGTCGCCGCCTCGACGGGCTCGAGGCGGTGCTCGTCGACGACGTGGTCACGTCGGGCGCGACGCTCCTCGAGCTCCGGCGGGCCGTCGAGGCGGCGGGCGGAACAGTACGCGGCGCCGTCGCGCTGGCCGCCACCGGGCTGCGGTCGGTCGCCGGATCGTCGGAGGACTCCCGGGAACTCCGCACGCGTCTTCCGATGAACGTCCGGTGACACTTCGGTGACCGGGGACTACGGTGGGCTCCACGGCGTGAACGGTCCGCCCGGAGAAAGGCGGCACGCCGTACTCGACTGGGAGGTTGTCATGGACATCGACATCACAGGACGCAACTTGGGCATCACCGATCGCTTCCGCGCGTACGCGACGGAGAAGGCGGAGAAGGTGGCCCACCTCGCCGACCGGGCGCTCGCGCTCGAGATCAGGGCGAGCCGCCACAGCGAGTCGAAGGGGGCGAGCGGGGGCGACCGCGTCGAGCTCACCCTGATCGGCAAGGGGCCCGTCGTGCGGGCCGAGGCCGATGGAGCCGACAAGTACGCGGCGTTCGACGTGGCCCTCGGGCGGCTCCTCGAACGCGTGAGACGGGCCAAGGATCGCAAGAAGGTCCATCGGGGCCAGCATCGGCCCACGTCGCTGCGCGACGCGGCGGCCGCGGACTTCAGCGGAGTCGGCATCCAGCCGGCCGACGCCGCCGTGCTCCAGGCCGTCAGCACCGGGGTGATCCCGGTGCAGACCGCTCCCGCCGAGGCGGTGGACGACGTCGAGGAGGAGCCGTACTGCCCCGTCGTCATCCGCAAGAAGGTCTTCGCATCCGTCTCGATGAGCGTCGACGACGCCGTCGACTACATGGAGCTCGTCGGACACGACTTCTACCTGTTCATCGACGCCGACTCCGGACGCCCGAGCGTGGTCTACCGCCGCAAGGGCTGGGACTACGGAGTCATCTCCCTCGGCGACGAGGCGGACGAGCTCGCGGAGCAGGCCGCGGGCTGAGTCCCTGCGATCCTTTGACGGGCCCCGGTGCGCAGAGCGCCGGGGCCCGTCCTCGTCCGCACCCCCGACCCGTGCGTCCGCCGAGGGCGGACGCGTCCGACGGTCCGCGCGCGGCGGTCCGCGACTAGGCTGGTCGCGGTCCGCGCTCTGGCGCCGGGCGCCTGCCTTCTACGTTTTGGAGTACCCCGTGGCCTCAGTCCTCGAAAAGGTCCTTCGCGTCGGGGAGGGGCGGATCCTCCGCCGCCTCGAGAACTACGCGAAAGCCGTCAACGCCCTCGAAGAGGACTTCACGCACCTCAGCGACGAGGAGCTGAAGAACGAGACCGTCGAGCTGCGCGAGCGCTACTCGAACGGCGAGTCGCTCGACGACCTGCTCCCGGAGGCGTTCGCCGCCGTGCGCGAGGCGTCGCGCCGCACCCTGGGCCTCCGCCACTTCGACGTCCAGCTGATGGGCGGCGCGGGCCTGCACCTCGGCAACATCGCCGAGATGAAGACCGGCGAGGGCAAGACGCTCGTCGCCACGCTCCCGGCCTACCTCAACGCGATCGCCAGCCGCGGCGTGCACATCGTCACGGTGAACGACTTCCTCGCGTCCTACCAGTCCGAGCTCATGGGCCGCGTGTTCCGCGCCCTGGGCATGACGACCGGCGTGATCCTCTCGGGTCAGACCCCGGAGCAGCGCCGCGAGCAGTACGCCGCCGACATCACCTACGGCACGAACAACGAGTTCGGCTTCGACTACCTGCGCGACAACATGGCGTGGCAGGCGCAGGACATGGTCCAGCGCGGCCACTTCTTCGCGATCGTCGACGAGGTCGACTCGATCCTCATCGACGAGGCGCGCACGCCGCTCATCATCTCCGGCCCCGCGTCGGGCGAGGCGAACCGCTGGTTCTCGGAGTTCGCGGGGCTCGCCAAGCGCCTCGTCGAGGGCGAGGACTACGAGGTCGACGAGAAGAAGCGCACCGTCGGCGTCCTGGAGCCCGGCATCGAGAAGGTCGAGGACTACCTCGGCATCGACAACCTGTACGAGTCGGCGAACACCCCGCTGATCTCGTTCCTGAACAACTCGATCAAGGCCCGCGCCCTGTTCAAGAAGGACAAGGACTACGTCGTGCTGAACGGCGAGGTCATGATCGTCGACGAGCACACGGGCCGCATCCTGGCCGGGCGCCGCTACAACGAGGGCATCCACCAGGCGATCGAGGCGAAGGAGGGCGTGCAGGTCAAGGCCGAGAACCAGACCCTCGCGACCGTCACGCTGCAGAACTACTTCCGCCTCTACTCCAAGCTCTCCGGCATGACCGGAACCGCCGAGACCGAGGCCTCGGAGTTCATGGCGACCTACAAGCTCGGCGTCGTCCCGATCCCCACCAACCGCAAGATGCAGCGCATCGACAACCCCGACCTCGTCTACAAGAACGAGCAGGTCAAGTTCGCGCAGGTCGTCGAGGACATCGCCGAGCGCCACGAGAAGGGCCAGCCCGTCCTCGTCGGCACGACGAGCGTCGAGAAGAGCGAGTACCTCTCGCGCCTGCTCGCCAAGAAGGGCGTTCGGCACGAGGTGCTGAACGCGAAGAACCACGCGCGCGAGGCGGCCATCGTCGCCCAGGCCGGCCGCCTCGGCGCCGTGACCGTCGCGACGAACATGGCCGGTCGAGGCACCGACGTGATGCTCGGCGGCAACGCCGAGTTCCTCGCCGTCGCCGAGATGACCGCCAAGGGCCTCAGCCCCGTCGACACCCCGGACGACTACGAGGCGGCGTGGGACAACGTGTTCAAGGGCGTCAAGGAGAAGGTCGCCGAGGAGGCCGAGAAGGTCCAGGCCGCCGGCGGTCTCTACGTGCTCGGCACCGAGCGCCACGAGTCGCGCCGCATCGACAACCAGCTCCGCGGCCGTTCGGGACGTCAGGGCGACCCCGGCGAGAGCCGCTTCTACCTGTCGCTGACCGACGACCTGATGCGGTTGTTCAACTCGGGTGCCGCCGAGGCGCTCATGGGCCGCGGCAACGTGCCGGACGACATCGCCATCGAGTCGAAGGTCGTCTCGCGGGCGATCCGCAGCGCGCAGTCGCAGGTCGAGGCGCGCAACGCCGAGATCCGCAAGAACGTCCTCAAGTACGACGACGTCCTGAACCGCCAGCGCGAGGCGATCTACTCCGACCGGCGCCACATCCTCGAGGGCGACGACCTGCACGAGCGCACCCAGAAGTTCCTCGTCGACGTGATCGACGAGATCCTCGACGTGCACACCGGCCAGGGCAACGGCGACGACTGGGACTTCGACGCCCTGTGGACCGAGCTCAAGACGCTGTACCCGATCAGCCTCACGATCGACGAGGTCGTGCAGGAGGCGGGCAGTCGCGGCCGCATCAACAAGGAGTTCATGCGCCGCGAGATACTCTCGGACGCGAAGCTCGCCTACCAGCGCCGCGAGGACCAGCTGGGCTCGCCCGCCATGCGCGAGCTCGAGCGCCGCGTGGTGCTGTCGGTCATCGACCGCCGCTGGCGCGACCACCTCTACGAGATGGACTACCTCAAGGACGGCATCGGCCTGCGCGCCATGGCGCAGCGCGACCCGCTGGTCGAGTACCAGCGCGAGGGCTTCGCCCTGTTCCAGCAGATGATGGGGCAGATCCGCGAGGAGACCGTGGGCTTCCTGTTCAACCTGGAGGTCGAGGTCACCCAGAAGCAGGGCGAGGTCGCCGGAGTCGCCGCCAAGGGGCTCGCGCAGCCCGTCGCGCCGGTCGAGAAGCTCAGCTACTCGGCGCCGAGCGACTCGGGCGGAGTCGAGGTGCGCAACCAGCGCGGTCAGGTGCAGCAGGCGGCCACCGCCAAGGCCCGCGCCGCCGAGGCGCGCGCGGCACTGCCGGAGGGCGAGGACGAGGACGCGTCCACCACCGGTGCCTTCGGCCAGCAGTCGGCCGAGGACGACACCCCCGCCAACCGCCAGGAGCGCCGCGCGCAGTCCAAGCGCCGCTGACGACCGTTCCGCAGGCCCCGACCCCCGCTCCGGCGGAGGCGGGGCCTGCGGCGTTCCCGCTGAGGATCCGGGGCGCAGCCCGGCCGGGGAGCACCCGTCACAGCACGTTGACGGCCGTGGCGCGCCAGCGCGCATCCATGCCCTCGAGGCGGATCGCCACCGCGCGGGTGCGCACGCGGTTGTGCACGAGGACGACCGCTTCGACGACCCCGTCGCGCGGCTCCGACATCACGACCCGCCCGACGGTGAAGGGGATCCTGTGCGCCGGCCGCTTCTGCAGGCTCCTGGCGCGGGCGGCCAGGACCACGCGCTTCTGCAGATGCCGATAGACGTCGTCGGTCAGCCAGCGCGCGATCTGGTCGATCTCACGGGAGCCCGCGAGGATCTCGACGACCAGCAGCGTGAGCCGCGAGAGGACCGGCTCCGGATCGGGCAGCTCCGCCCGCGTCGCAGGCTGAGCGGCGAAGAACGCGGCCGTCGGCGGTCCGGTGGCACCGGACCCGAGTGGGAGGGAGCGGTAGTCGAAGGCGTGCGAGGGGCGGCTCATGCGGAGTGCTCCAGGGGCTGTACGAGCGATCCATGGGTCGGGTCACCTTTCTGCTCGGGCGGGGACGGATCGCGTCCAGGGAAAGACGCGGGGGATGACCCATCGAAGCAGTCGAGGGATGCTCACCAATGGCCCGGTCGCGCCACTGTGGATAACCAGGCGCTCTCTGGCACATGTGAGGTGCTTCCGCGGTCCTCACTCACCCGTTCGGGAGGGTCCGCGACGACCGCTTAGGCTGGTCGTCGTGTCGACCCTCAGTGATCTCGTCCTCGCCCACGGCCGCTCCACGGACGCGGACGTCGAATGGCTGCACCTGCTGGTCGGCGACCTGCAGCTGCTCGCGGATCTGGCGTTCGCCGACATCGTCCTGTGGGTGCCGACGGCCGATGACAGCTTCGTCGCGGTCGCGCACGCGCGGCCCTCCAGTGCGGCGACCCTCTTCTACCGCGACTTCGTCGGCCAGCGCATCAAGTCGGAGTGGCGGGCGCAGGTCGTCGAGGCGTTCGAGACCGCGCACATCGTCGACACCTCCGCTCCCGACTGGTTCGAGGAGACCCCCACGCGCGTGCGCGCGGTGCCGGTCATCCGCCGCCTGGGCGCCTCGAACCCCGAGACCACCGATCGTCCGATCGCCGTCCTCACGCGGCACACCAACCTCAGCGAGACGCGCACGCCCAGTCGTCAGGAGCTGACGTTCAACGACTGCGCGAACGACCTGTTCTCGATGATCGCCTCGGGCGACTTCCCCGACCTCGGCGCCCCCACCGGACCGCGGCGAGGCGCTCCGCGCGCCTCCGACGGTCTCATCCGGCTCGATGTCGACGGCGTGACCACCTTCGCCAGCCCCAACGCGCTCTCGGCGTTCAACCGGATCGGCTTCGCCGACGAGCTCGAGGGGGAGTCTCTCGCCGAGGTCACGACGAGCCTCATCAAGGGCAAGCTCGTCATCGACGAGTCCCTGCCGCTCGTGGTCACCGGGCGGGCGCCCTGGCGCACCGACATCGAGGCCCGCGGAGTGACCGTGTCGCTGCGCGCGATCCCGATCCGCGATCGCGGCGAGCGGGTCGGTGCCGTCGTCCTCTGCCGCGACGTCACCGAGCTGCGGCACCAGGAGCGCGAGCTCATCACGAAGGACGCGACGATCCGCGAGATCCACCACCGGGTCAAGAACAATCTGCAGACCGTCGCGTCCCTGCTGCGGATCCAGGCGCGCCGCACGCACTCCGACCTCGCCCGCGAGGCGCTCACCCAGGCGATGCGCCGCGTCGCGGCGATCGCGGTCGTGCACGACACCCTCTCGGAGGGGCTCAACCAGGACGTCGACTTCGACGCCGTCTTCGACCGCGTCCTGATGCTGATCGCCGAGGTGGCCTCGACGCACAACACCACGGTGCACCCCAAGCTCAGCGGCAGCTCGGCAACCTGCCCAGCGAGTACGCGACTCCGCTCGCCCTGGCGCTCACCGAGCTCGTCACCAACGCGGTCGAGCACGGACTGGCCGGCCGCGAGGGCGACGTCGAGATCGTCGCCGCGCGCAGCGAGGACGTGCTGACGGTGAAGGTGCGCGACACCGGAGTGGGCCTGCCCGAGGGCAAGGTCGGCTCGGGGCTCGGCACTCAGATCGTGCGCACGCTCATCCAGGGCGAGCTCGGCGGCACCATCGACTGGCACACGCTCGTCGGGCGCGGCACCGAGGTGACCATCGAGATGCCGCTGCGCTGGCTCGCCCGCCCGCGCGACTGACTCCGGGAACAGGACGACCCCCGTCGCCGGGAGGCGAGCGGGGGTCGGGGGCTGCGGGCCGCGGTGCGGCCGGTGCGTCTAGGAGGCGCGGCGGGCGCGGGCGGCGCGGCGCTTGAGCGCGCGGCGCTCGTCCTCGCTGAGGCCGCCCCACACGCCCGAGTCCTGGCCGGTCTCGAGGGCGTACTGGAGGCAGACCTCGGTGACGGTGCAGCGAGCGCACACCGACTTGGCCTTCTCGATCTGGTCGACGGCGGGCCCGGTGTTCCCGACGGGGAAGAAAAGCTCGGGGTCAGCGGTGAGGCAAGCGGCCTTGTCGCGCCAGTCCATGCAGGTGCTCCTTGTGTGAAGGCGTGCGTGGAGGAACCACGCAGTGTTCGGGTGAGATGATCGAGTCACGCCGATGATCGAGCTCGGAGGCGGAGATCGGGCGCACTCACCGGCGCACGCCACGAGGCCTCACGCGGCTGCGCAAGGCGGTTCGGGGCGGTTGACGGGGTGACGCCCGTTTCATCCGGACGAGCTCACCCGTGTCGCGATCGGGCCTCGCGGCTCGACAGGATCGGGTTGTTCACATCTGCGGAAACCCACGACCCTGTGAGCGGTGAAACGAACTCAAGTAGCCTCTCATGGTGGCTCACCCGAATCAAGAGTCCTGGATGGGATGTGGCTGTGATGATCGACGCGAACACGCCTCCGACCGGCCCGAAGAGTGCGCGGCACCCTCTCGGACTGCTCGTGCTCATCGCGGTACTGGCCCTCGAGACCCTCGCGCTGGCGCTGCTGGCGGGGTGGCTGCTCGTCGAGCTCGTCACCACCCGCTCCGACACTCCGGGTGGCGGCATCGCCATCGTGGTCCTCGGTCTGATCGCTCTCGGCTGGGCGGCTGCGACCACGCTCGGCGCCGTCCGTCGTCGGAGCTGGATGCGCGGCTCGGCGCTGACGCTGCAGCTCGTGCAGATGGCCGTCGCGCTCGGCGCGTTCCAGGGCCAGTACGCCGTCCCGGACATCGGCTGGGCGCTCCTGGGGCCCGCCCTCGTCGCCGTGGTCGCGATCTTCCTGCCGAGCGTGGTCGCCGCGACGCGGCGCGAGGCTGTCTAGCGTCCTCCCGGGCGCGACTGCCAGGCTGAGGAGTCCCTGCTCCCGACGCGAAGGCTCCACCATGCATCACACCCGTCTCGGCTCCAGCGGCCTCCAGGTCTCGGCCGTCGTCCTCGGCTGCATGAGCTACGGCGTCTCCGAGCGGGGCGCCCACGCGTGGAGCATGGGGGAGGAGGAGTCGCGGCCGTTCCTGCGCCGTGCGCTCGAGCTGGGCATCACCACGTTCGACACCGCGGACGTCTACTCCGACGGCACGAGCGAGGAGATCGTGGGCCGCGCCCTCGCCGACTTCGCGGTGCGCGAGGAGGTCGTCATCGCGACCAAGGTGCACGGCCGCATGCGCCCCGGGCCCAACGGCGGCGGACTCTCGCGGCGCCACATCCTCAGCGCGATCGACGACAGCCTCCGCCGGCTCGGCACGGACTACGTCGACCTCTACCAGATCCACCGCTGGGACCCCGAGACGCCCATCGAGGAGACGATGGAGACGCTCCACGACGTCGTGCGCTCGGGCAAGGCCCGCTACATCGGAGCCTCCAGCATGTGGGCGTGGCAGTTCGCGAAGGCGCAGCACACGGCCGACCTCGGCGGCTGGACGCGCTTCGTGTCGATGCAGGACCAGTACAACCTCGTCCAGCGCGAGGACGAGCGCGAGCTGCATCCCTTCTGCCTCGACCAGGGCGTCGGAGTGATCCCGTGGTCGCCGCTCGCGCGCGGCCGCCTCACCCGCGACTGGGACGAGACGACGGGGCGCACCGAGACCGACCTCTACGGCAAGACCCTCTACCACCAGCAGGAGGACTCCGACCGGCGGACCGCGGCCACCGTCGCGCGCCTCGCCGAGGAGCGCGGTGTGTCACGCGCGCAGATCGCCCTGGCCTGGGTGCGCCAGCAGCAGGCCGTGACCGCCCCGATCGTCGGGGCGACCAAGATGCACCACCTCGACGACGCGGTCGCCTCGGTCGACCTCGAGCTCGGGGCCGAGGAGCTGAGCGCTCTCGGCGCCGACTACGCCCCGCGCTTCAACGAGGGCTTCTGAGCCGGCTCAGGCGACCTTGAGCTTCTTGCGCAGCGCCTGCACGTGGCCGGTGGCCCGGACGTGTACTGCGCGAACTCGAGCTCGCCCTCGGGTCCCACCACGAAGGTCGAGCGCAGCACGCCGACGATCGTCCTGCCGTAGGAGTTCTTCTCGCCCCAGACGCCGTAGGCGCGGTGGACCGCCATGTCGGGATCGCTCAGCAGCGGGTAGTCGAGGTGCTGCTCGTCCGCCCAGCGGCGCAGCGCCTCGGGAGTGTCGCGCGAGACCCCGAGGATCTCGTAGCCCTGCGAGCGGAGCGAGGACACGCTGTCGCGGAAGTCGCACGCCTCGGTGGTGCAGCCGGGGGTGTCGGCCTGCGGGTAGAAGAAGACGATCACGCGCGTCCCGCGGTACGAAGCCAGGGCGACGGGCGTCCCGTCCTGGTCCGGGAGGGTGAAGTCCGGAGCGGTGCCGCCGGCGGCGAGCCTCTCGTCGGCGGGGATCGGGGGGAGGGCGGTGCTCGTCATCGTCTGCTTCCGTCGGTCGGGGCGAAGGTGGTCAGGAGTCGCTGCAGCGAATCGAGGCGCTCGGGGCCGCTCGCGCCGAGCAGGCCCTTCTCGACGGCCTCGACGATCGCGCAGTCGGGGGAGTCGGGGAGGTGCGTGCAGCCGCGCGGGCAGTCCTGCGCGAGGACGGCGAGGGTCGTGAACGCGCCGAGGATGTTGTCGGTGTTCACGTGGCCCAGTCCGAACGAGCGGACGCCGGGGGTGTCGATGACCCAGCCGTGCCGGTCGTCGCGCTCGACGCGCAGCGAGACGGTGGAGGAGGAGGTGTGGCGCCCCCGGCCGGTGACCGTGTTCACGTGCCCGGTGGCGCGGTGCGCATCCGGGACCAGCTTGTTCACGAGCGTCGACTTGCCGACCCCCGAGTGACCCACGACGACCGTCTCGTGACCGAGCAGCGCTTCGGCGATCTCGTCGACCGGGGGCTCGTCCTGGCTCGACAGGAACACCCGGAGGTCCAGGCCCTCGAAGTTCTTCAGGAACGGACCGGGATCGGCCAGATCGGTCTTGGTGATGCAGAGCATCGGGGTGATGCCCGCGTCGAACGCGGCCACCAGGTAGCGGTCCACGAGACGCGTGCGCGGCTCGGGGTCGGCGGCCGCGACGACGCAGAGCATCTGATCGGCGTTCGCGACGATCACGCGCTCGATGGCGTCGGTGTCGTCGGCGCTGCGGCGCAGCAGCGTCGAGCGCTCGCGGATCCGGACGATGCGGGCGAGCGTCCCCTCGTCGCCCGTGGTGTCGCCGACCACGTCGACCCTGTCGCCGGCCACGATCGCCTGACGGCGCAGCTCGCGGGCGCGGGCCGCGGTGAACTCGTGCTCCTCGGGAGTGCCGTCGCCGACCATCACGGTGTAGCGCCCGCGATCGACTCCGAGGACCATCGCGATCTCGGCGTCCTCGTAGCTCGGCCGGTTCTTGGTGCGCGGCTTCGTGCCCTTGGGGTTCGGCCGGACCCGGGCGTCCGACTCGTCGTAGCCGTCGAAGTCGTCGAGGACGCCGTCCGCGTCGAGGCCGCTGTCGGTCCACCAGGACACGGCTAGACCGATCCCGCCAGCGCGCGCCACAGCTCGGGGAACTGCGGGAGGGTCTTGGACGTCGTCGCGATGTCCTCGATGACCACTCCGGGCACGACGAGGGCGATGATCGCCCCGGCGTGCGCCATGCGGTGGTCGGAGTAGGTGCGCCAGCGTCCGCCGTGCAGAGTCGCGGGCTCGATCCGCAGGCCGTCCTCGAGCTCGGTGACGGAGCCGCCGAGCCCGGTGATCTCGGCCGCGAGCGCGGCGAGGCGATCGGTCTCGTGGTGGCGGATGTGGCCGATCCCGGTGAGCGTGCTCGGAGTCGAGGCCAGTGCGGCCAGGGCGGCCAGCGCCGGAGCGAGCTCGCCGCCCTCCGACAGGTCGAGGTCGACTCCGAGGATCTCGTCGCCGCCGGTGACGACGAGATCGCCGCCGTCGCGCTCCACGCTCGCGCCGAACAGGGGGAGGAAGTGCTCGAGGTGGGCGCCGACCTGCGTGGTCGTCTCGGGCCAGCTGCGCAGGCGCACGCGCCCGCCGGTCACGAGGGCCGCGGCGAGGAAGGGCGCGGCGTGGAGAGGTCGGCCTCGAGCAGGACGTCGGCACCGGAGATCTCCTGGGGCTCGACGGTCCACTCGCCGGGAGCGGGTGCGCCGACGACGACGCCGCGCGCCGCGAGGGAGGCGATCGTCATGTCGATGTGCGGCTGGCTGGGGAGCCGCTCGCCGACGTGGCGCAGGTGGAGCCCCTCGTCGAACCGGGCGCCGGCGAGCAGGAGCGCCGACACGAACTGGCTCGAGCGCGAGGCGTCGACCGTGACGTCGCCGCCGCGCACCGAGCCGGAGCCGTGCACCGTGAAGGGGAGCGAGCCCCGTCCGTCGTCGGCCACGTCGACGCCGAGCGAGCGGAGCGACGCGATGGTCGCGCCCATCGGGCGCTTGTACGCGTAGGCGTCGCCGTCGAACGTGGTCGGGCCGAGGGCGAGACCTGCCAGGGGCGGCACGAAGCGCATGACCGTGCCGGCGAGCCCGCAGTCGATCGTGGTGGACCCGAGCAGCTCCTCCGCGGGCTCGACGACGAGATCGGCGCCGAACGCGCCGGTCGCGCCGGACTCGCGGATCACCGTGCCGAGCGAGCGCAGCGCCTCGATCATCAGCGCGCTGTCGCGCGAGTGCAGCGGGGCGCGCAGGGTCGACGGGGACGACGCCAGTGCCGAGAGCACGAGCTCCCGGTTCGTCAGCGACTTGGAGCCCGGCAGCTCCACGACCGCGTCGAGCGGCCCGGCCGCCGTGGGCGCGGACCAGTCGTCCTCTCCGGGGAGCGCGCGGGCGTCGCCGTAAGGATCGAACTCGGGAGCGGAATAACGCGAGAAGACCATCGGTTATCAGGATAGTCGGCAGCGGAGGAACGGAGGCGGAGCATGGCGTCAGCATCAGCGGAAGCGGTCCTCGAACGTCCCGTGCGCCTCCCGGGCGCGGCGTCCACCCCGGTGCCCGCGGGCCTGCGCGGATTAGGATCGCTTGTGATGACACGCGACGACACCACACGCCCCCGCACCGCCGCCGAGGCGACGGCGCCCGACGAGGCGGAGCAGACGATCGAGGAGACCGTCGAGGAGTCCCTCGACGACGCCGCGACCGTCGAGCCCGACGCGCCCGTCGACCTCCGCGCGCTCTTTGAGCAGCAGGCGCTGCCCTTCATCGACCAGCTGTACGCGGCGGGGCTGCGGATGACGAAGAACCCGTCGGACGCCCAGGACCTGGTCCAGGAGACGTTCGCCAAGGCGTTCGGCGCGTTCCGCCAGTTCGAGCAGGGCACGAACCTCAAGGCGTGGCTCTACCGGATCCTCACCAATACGTTCATCAACTCGTACCGCAAGAAGCAGCGCGAGCCCTATCAGAGCGCCATCGACGAGCTCGAGGACTGGCAGCTGGGCGGCGCCGAGTCGACGACCGCGACCTCCAGCCGCTCGGCGGAGGCCGAGGCGATCGACCACCTCCCCGACACCGCCGTCAAGGAGGCCCTGCAGGCGATTCCGGAGGCTTCCGGCTCGCCGTGTATTTCGCCGATGTCGAGGGTTTCTCCTACCAGGAGATCGCGGACATCATGAAGACCCCCGTCGGGACCGTCATGAGCCGGCTGCACCGCGGCCGCCGCATGCTGCGCGAACGACTCACCGACTACGCACGCGAGCGCGGGTTCCGCGCCGCTTTCACTTCCGGGAGCACGAAATGACCGACTGCGGTTGCACCAAGGCGAAGGCAGAACTCGAGGAGTACCTGCACAACGAGCTGTGCAAGGAGGACGCCGCCGACATCCGCGAGCACATGGCGAACTGCCCCGACTGCTCCGGTGAGGCGAAGGTCGGCGTCGTGCTGACCGTCGCCGTGCAGCGCGCGTGCAAGGAGACGGCGCCGGAGGATCTCCGCGCCCAAGTGCTCGGCATGCTGCGCGAGGCGCAGGCGTCGCACTCGACGGAGACCGTCAGCGCATAGCCCGCGCGCCCGGGTCGACGCGCTCGCGTCCGGCCCGCGCACGCGCCTCCGGCTCCGCTCGCAGGAACACGTTCGGCTCGTCAGAACTCTGAGTTCTGACGAGCCGAACGTCGTTTCACGAGCCGGAGATCACCGGGTGAGGGCCCGTGCCAGCAGGTCGGCCTGCTCGGACGCGTGCCGCTTGGCCGAGCCCGCCGCAGGCGACGCGGCGGACGGGCGCGAGACGACCCGGATCGAGCGGCCGAGCTGCGGAGCGACCTCGAGCGCGATGAACGGCCACGCGCCCTGGTTCTCGGGCTCGTCCTGCACCCAGACGAACTCCGCGTCCGGGTAGCGCTCCGCGATCGCGCGCAGCCCCTCGATCGGCGCCGGGTAGTACTGCTCGAGGCGCACGAGGGCGATCCCGTCGTCCGGCTTCTTCTCGAGCTCGGCCTTGAGGTCGTAGTGCACCTTGCCGGCGTGCAGCAGCACGCGCTTCACCGCCGAGGCGTCCTGGATCCGGGCGTCGTCGAGCACGGGCTCGAACCGGCCGGAGGTGAAGTCCTCGACCGGGCTCGACGCTCCGCGCAGGCGCAGCATGGCCTTCGGGGTGAAGACGATGAGCGGACGGCGCGGACGCGAGTACGCCTGGCGGCGCAGGAGGTGGAAGTACGAGGCCGGCGTCGACGGTCGGGCGACCGTCATGTTCTGCTCGGCGCACATCTGCAGGTAGCGCTCGATGCGGGCCGAGGAGTGATCCGGACCCTGGCCCTCGTAGCCGTGCGGCAGCAGGAGCACGAGCGACGAGCGCTGGCCCCACTTCTGCTCGGCGGAGGAGATGAACTCGTCGATGACGATCTGCGCGCCGTTGGCGAAGTCGCCGAACTGCGCCTCCCAGAGCACGAGCGAGTCGGGCCGCTCGACGGAGTACCCGTACTCGAAGGCCATCGCCGCGTACTCCGACAGCAGGGAGTCGTAGATCCAGAGCCGCGCCTGCTGCTCCGACAGGTTCATCAGCGGCAGCCACTCCTGGCCGTTGCCGCGGTCGTGCAGGACGGCGTGGCGCTGCACGAAGGTGCCGCGACGGGTGTCCTGTCCGACGAGGCGGACCGGGGTGTCCTCGATCAGGAGGGAGCCCAGCGCGAGCAGCTCGCCGAACGCCCAGTCGATGGAGCCGGAGCGGCTCATCTCCTGGCGCTTGGTCAGCAGCTGCTGCAGCTTGGGGTGCACCGTGAAGCCCTCGGGCGGGTTGTTGAAGGCGTCGCCGATCAGGCGGACGACCTCCTCCTTCACGCCGGTCGTCTCCGGCTCGCCCGGGTAGTCGCCGCCCTGCTGCGCGTCCGGCAGCTCGAGGTCGGCCACGGAGTCGCCGTCCGGCGAGATCACCGGGATCGCGCCGGTCTGCGCGGCGTGCGTCTCGGCGAACGCGCGCTCCAGACGGTCCTGGAAGTCCTGGTGCGAGCGGTCGTACTCCTCCTGGCTGATGTCGCCGCGGCCGACGAGCGCCTCGGTGTACAGCTTGCGCACCGAGCGCTTGGCCTCGATCAGGCTGTACATCAGCGGCTGCGTCATCGAGGGGTCGTCGCCCTCGTTGTGCCCGCGGCGGCGGTAGCAGATCAGGTCGATGACCACGTCGCGGTGGAACCGCTGGCGGTACTCGAAGGCGAGCTGGCCGACGTGCACCACGGCCTCGGGGTCGTCTCCGTTCACGTGGAAGATCGGCGCCTGGATGGTCTTCGCGCCGTCGGTCGAGTAGACCGAGGTGCGCGCCTCGTGGGGAGGCGTGGTGAAGCCGACCTGGTTGTTGATGTTGATGTGGATGGTGCCGCCGGTGCGGTACGCCCGCAGCTGCGACATCTGGAGGGTCTCGACGACCACGCCCTGACCCGCCATCGCCGCGTCGCCGTGGACGAGGATCGGGAGGGTGGTGAAGGTGCCGATGGGCTTGCGGTCCTGCTTGGCGCGGACGATGCCCTCGAGCACGCCGTTGACGGCCTCGAGGTGCGAGGGGTTGGCGGCCAGGTAGACGGGGATCTCCTCGCCGCCCGCTCCGCGGAAGACGCCCTCGGTGCCGAGGTGGTACTTCACGTCGCCGGAGCCCTGGACCGTCTTGGGGTCCTGCGTCCCCTCGAACTCGCGGAAGATCTGGCCGTAGGTCTTGCCGGCGATGTTCGTCAGCACGTTCAGGCGGCCGCGGTGGGCCATGCCGATCGCGACCTCGTCGAGATGCTCGTCGGCCGCGCCCTGCAGCACGGCGTCCAGGAGGGCGATCAGCGACTCCCCGCCCTCGAGCGAGAAGCGCTTCTGGCCGACGTACTTCGTCTGCAGGAAGGTCTCGAACGCCTCGGCCTCGTTGAGGCGGCCGAGGATGCGCAGCTGCTCGTCGTGCCCGGGCTTCTCGTACCCGCGCTCGAGCTTCTGCTGCATCCAGGCGCGCTGCTCCGGGTCCTGGATGTGCATGTACTCGACGCCGACGGTGCGGCAGTAGGAGTCGCGGAGGATGCCGAGGATGTCGCGCAGCTTCAGCTGCCGCTTGCCGCCGAAGCCGTCGGTCACGAACTCGCGGTCGAGGTCCCAGAAGGTGAGCCCGTGGCTCTCGATCGCGAGGTCCGGGTGCGAGCGCTGCACGTACTCGAGCGGGTCGACGTCGGCCATGAGGTGGCCGCGCACGCGGAAGGAGTTGATGAGCTCCTGCACCCGCGAGGTCTTCGAGACGCGCTCGGCGAGGTCGACGGCGATGTCGGTCGACCAGTGGATCGGGTCGTAGGGGATCCGCAGCGCCGCGAAAATGTCCTCGTAGAAGCCGCGGCCGCCGAGCAGGAGCTCGTGCACGATCTTGAGGAACTCGCCCGAGCCGGCGCCCTGGATGACGCGGTGGTCGTAGGTCGAGGTGAGCGTGATGGTCTTGCCGATGCCGAGCTCGATGAGCGTCTTCTCGGACGAGCCCTGGAACTCGGCGGGGTACTCCAGCGCGCCGGCGCCGATGATGCAGCCCTGGCCCTTCATCAGGCGCGGCACGGAGTGGACCGTGCCGATGCCGCCCGGGTTGGTCAGCGAGAGCGTGGTCCCCGCGAAGTCGCCGGCGACGAGCTTGTTGCCGCGGGCGCGCTTCACGAGGTCCTCGTACGCCGAGAGGTAGGCGGTGAAGCTGAGGGTGTCGGCGCGCTTGATGCTCGGGACGAGCAGGGCGCGGGTGCCGTCGGGCTTGGGCATGTCGATCGCGATGCCGAGGTTGACGTGCGCCGGGGCGACGACGGAGGCTTGCCGCCGGGCTCGTCGTAGTAGACGTTCTGGCTCGGGAAGTCCTTGAGCGCGCGGATGAGCGCCCAGCCGATCAGGTGGGTGAACGAGACCTTGCCGCCGCGGGTGCGGCGCAGGTGGTTGTTGATGACGATGCGGTTGTCGATCATCAGCTTCGCCGGGATCGTGCGGACGCTCGTCGCCGTCGGGATGGTGAGGCTGGCGTCCATGTTGGTCGCGAGGCTCTTCGCCATGCCGCGCAGGGGGGTGACGACGTCCTCCTCCTGGGCCTCCGCGTCGACGTCGGCGGGCTTGCCCACCGGTGCGTCGGCGGGGATCGGGGCCTTCTTCGGCTCCTTGGAGGTGGTGCGCGAGGCGGGCGCTGCACCGGTCTGCGGCGCGGTGACGGGATGCGTCACCGTGGCGCCCGCGCTGGTCGACGGACCCGCGGCGGCCGGCTTCTCGGCGGCCGGCTTCTCAGCGGCCGGCTGCGCGGCAGCCGGACTCGGCGCCGCGGCGGGCGTCCTCGCCGCCAGCTGCTGACCGTAGCGCTCCAGGATCGGCCACCAGGACTCGTCCACGGAGGCCTTGTCGGCGCTGTACTGCTCGTACAGCTCCTCCACGAGCCACTCGTTGGCCCCGAAGTCCTCCGCGCCCTGGTCTGTTCCCACTCCGGTCAACTGGCTCGACACAGCCGATCGCCCACTCTCTCCGTTGATTCGTCCTCGATCATCCGGACGGGCCCGCGCATCCCTCGACGCCTTCACCACACCGCGAGAACGTCGTCCTCGCCCGTGAGCACCGGCGTCGTCGCCTGGTCCCGTCCCGGTCGTCAAGCCTAGCCCGGATCTCGGTCACCGGCCCCGCGGGCGGGCCGGAGTAGCGTTCCAGGCATGCGTTTCTCCGGCGGAACCCCTTCAGGCGATCTCACCTACTCGGACGTGTTCCTCGTCCCCGGCCGCTCCTCGGTCACGAGCAGGCTCGACGTCTCGCTCGCCCCGGGCGACGGCACGGGAGCGACGATCCCGCTGGTCTCCTCCAACATGAACTCCGTCACCGGTCCGCGCCTCGCCGCGGCGCTCGCCCGCAGGGGCGGTCTGGGCGTCCTCCCGCAGGACATGCCGCTGCAGTCGCTCGACGCGGCCATCCGCTGGGTCAAGGAGCAGCCGGTCGCCTTCTCCGGCGCTCTCACCGTGGATCCCTCCACCACCGTCGAGCAGGCGCTCGCGATCCTGCCCGCGGTGGAGGGCCACGGCTTCGTGGTGCAGGACTCCGACGGCGCGGTCCTGGGCTGCGTGCCCGCCTCGCGGCTCGCGACCGCCCTCCCCGACGCGCTCCTGGGGGACCTGGTGCACCACGCCGCGCCGTCGATCGACGCCGACGACGTCACGACCGGCCGCGCCGCCTTCGACCTCATGGTCGAGGCGGGGCTCGACTTCGCTCCGGTGCTGCACCACGGGGCCCTGGTCGGCACCCTCTCGCGCACCGGGGCGCTCCGCTCGACGATCTACGACCCGGCGCTGGACGCCGACGGCCGGCTGCGCGTCGCGGCCGCCGTCGGCATCAACGGGGACGTGGCGGCGAAGGCGCGCGCCCTGGTCGCCGCCGGAGTCGACGTCCTCGTGCTCGACACCGCCCACGGGCACCAGGAGGCGATGCTGCGCGCGCTGCGGACCGTGTCGGCGCTGGATCTCGGGGTGCCGATCGCGGCGGGCAACATCGTGACCGCGGAGGCGGTCCAGGACCTCGTGGAGGCGGGCGCGTCGATCCTCAAGGTCGGAGTCGGGCCCGGCGCCATGTGCACCACCCGCATGATGACGGCCGTGGGCCGGCCGCAGTTCTCGGCGGTGCTCGAGACGGCGGAGCGGGCCCGTGAGCTCGGCGCCCATGTCTGGGCCGACGGGGGAGTGCGCTACCCCCGCGACGTCGCTCTCGCCCTCGCGGCGGGCGCCTCCTCCGTCATGGTCGGCTCCTGGTTCGCCGGCACCATCGAGGCGCCCGGCGAGCTGCGGACGGACGGGGCCGGCCGCGTCTACAAGGAGAGCTGGGGCATGGCCTCGGCGAAGGCCGTGCAGGAGCGCTTCGGCCGGCTCGACGCGTACGAGCTCGCCCGCAAGCGCCTCTTCGCCGAGGGCATCTCGTCCTCGACCATCTACCTCGATCCCCTGCGCCCCTCGCTCGAGGACCTGCTCGACATGATCACCTCCGGCGTCCGCTCCTCCTTCACCTACGCCGGGGCGCGCAGCGTCGCCGAGTTCCACGAGCGCGCGGTGGTCGGGCTGCAGTCGGCCTCGGGCTACGAGGAGGGCAAGGCGCTGCCGGTCAGCTGGTGACCTGAGAGCCGGCGCCCCGCCCGTCAGCGGGCGCCCGGCGCGGGTCTGCTAGAACCGAGCGCATGACCATCGTCGACAACGCCGTGTACGTCGGCGGCCGCCGCATCCGCAACCCGGACTCCCTCGAGGACACGTTCGAGCTGATGCGCGAGGAGCGCGGCATGGCGTGGATCGGCCTGTTCCGGCCGACCCGCGAGGAGGTCGAGGCCGTCGCCGAGGAGTTCGGGCTGCATCCGCTCGCCGTCGAGGACGCGCTGAGCGGGCACCAGAGGGCCAAGCTCGAGCGCTACGACGACGGGCTGTTCGTCGTGCTGCGGCCGGCGCGCTACCTCGACGCCGACGAGGCGGTCGTGTTCGGCGAGCTGCACGTGTTCGTGGGCCCGGACTTCGTCGTGACCATCCGGCACGCCGACTCCCCGGACCTGGCCCGCGTCCGCCGCCGCCTCGAGGAGGACCCGGCACTGCTGGCCCGCGGCCCGGAGGCGGTGCTCTACGCGATCCTCGACCAGGTGGTGGACGAGTACGCCCCGGTCGTCGCGGGAGTGCAGGGCGATGTGGACGAGATCGAGGACCAGCTCTTCGGAGCGGACTCGGACGACAGGCTCTCGGAGCGCATCTACCGGCTCTCGCGCGAGGTCATCCACTTCCAGCGCTCCGTGCAGCCGCTGACCGCGCTGCTCCGGGCGCTCGCCGAGGAGACGCCGGGCGAGGGCGCCTCGGCCGACCACGTGGAGCTGCACCGCTCGCTCCGCGACGTGCTCGACCACACGATCCGGGTGACGGAGGCGGTCGACGCCCTCCGCGCGATCCTGGACAAGGCGCTCACCGTGCACTCGACCCTGGTCTCGCGGCGTCAGACCGAGACGGGGCTCGCGCAGAACGACGCCGTGCGGAAGATCTCGTCGTGGGCGGCGATCCTGTTCGCGCCCACGCTCATCGCAGGCGTCTACGGCATGAACTTCGATGAGATGCCCGAGCTGCACTGGGAGTTCGGCTACCCGTGGGCACTGGGGCTGATGGTCGCCTTCGGCGCAGGGCTGTACGCCGTGTTCAAGGCGAAGAAGTGGCTCTGACCTGCGGCCGTGCACCCCGCGGGGCCCGGTGCTCCGGATAGACTCGACGCCACAATGGACGACCCTCCCTCTGCTCATCCGCCGTCGGACCGACCCGTCCGACCCGCGTCGCCCGAGCACTCCGACGCCCTGATCCCCGCCGCCTCGAGCGGAGGTGCCCGCCATGGGGACTGAGTGGCTCCTGCTCGGCGTCGGCCTCCTGCTCACCCTCGGCACCGGCGTCTTCGTCGCGAGCGAGTTCGCGCTCGTCAACCTCGACCGGGCCGACCTCGAGGCGCGGCGCGATCGCGGCGAGACCCGCCTCGGGATGACGATCGCGGCCCTCAAGGTCACGTCGACGCACCTCTCGAGCGCGCAGCTGGGCATCACGCTCACGACGCTGCTCACCGGCTACACGATGGAGCCGGCGCTCTCGACCCTGCTCGAGCCGCCGCTCCTGGGCCTCGGCGTGCCGGAGGCGGCGGTCGCCCCGATCGCGACCGTCGTGGCCATCGTCATCGCCACCCTGCTGTCGATGATCCTCGGCGAGCTCGTGCCCAAGAACTTCGCGCTGGCCCTGCCGCGGGCGACGGCGAAGCTCGTCGTCCCGCTGCAGACCGCGTTCACCACCGTCTTCCGCCCCGCCGTCGCGCTGCTGAACGGCAGCGCCAACGCGCTGCTGCGCCTCGTCGGCATCGAGCCCAAGGAGGAGCTGTCGGGAGCGCGCAGCGCCGAGGAGCTCTCGAGCCTCGTCCGCCACTCCGCCAGCGCCGGCCTCCTCGAGGAGGACACGGCCGACCTGCTCGGGCGGACGCTGCGCTTCTCCGCACTGAGCGCGGGCGACGTCATGACGCCGCGCCTGCGCCTCTCGACCGTCGAGCGCTCCAGCACGGCGCAGGACGTCCTCGATCTCGCCCGGACGACCGGCCTCTCGCGGTTCCCCATCACGGACGACGACATCGACGACATCGTCGGCGTCGTGCACGTGAAGCAGGCCGTGGCGGTGCCGCGCGGCAAGCGGTCGGAGGTGCCGGTCACGGCGCTGCGCTCCGAGCCGCTCCGCGTCCCCGAGACGATGAAGCTCGACGTGCTGCTGACGGAGCTGCGGGGCCGCGGCTTCCAGCTCGCCGTCGTCGTCGACGAGTACGGAGGGACCGCCGGCGTCGCCACGCTCGAGGACCTCGTCGAGGAGCTCGTGGGCGAGGTCGCGGACGAGCACGACCGCTCCCGCCCCGACGTCGTCAAGCTGCCCGGCTCCACCACCTTCCCCGGCATGCTCCGCCCCGACGAGGTCCGCGACCGCGTCGGCGTGCACATCCCCGAGGAGGGGCCCTACGAGACCGTCGCGGGCTTCGTCATGAGCGAGCTCGGCCGACTCCCCGCCGCGGGCGACGAGGTGGCCGTCGACGGAGGATCCCTCCGCGTCGAGCGCCTCGACGGACGCCGCATCGACCGCATCCGCTTCACCCCCGACCCCGAGGCCGAGCCCGACACGCTGCCGGACCCGCTGGCCGACGCGGGCAGACCCCACCGATCGCGCAAGGAGGCCGGCGATGAATGACTGGGCCGGAATCGCGTGGCTCGTCGTGCTGCTGGCCGCGAACGCCTTCTTCGTCGGAGCCGAGTTCGCGGTCATCTCCGCGCGCCGCTCCCAGATCGAGCCCCTCGCCGAGAGCGGTCGCCGGAGCGCCATCACCGCGCTCGCCGCGATGGAGCACGCCACCCTCATGCTGGCGACCACCCAGCTGGGCATCACCGTCTGCTCGCTGCTGATCCTCAACGTCTCCGAGCCGGCGATCCACCACCTGCTCGAGATCCCGCTGCACGCCGTCGGCCTGCCGGAGGAGCTGACCGGCACCGTCGCGTTCGTCATCACCCTGCTGATCGTGTCGTTCCTGCACGTCGTGCTCGGCGAGATGGTGCCCAAGAACATCTCGTTCTCGATGCCCGACAAGGCGGTGCTGCTCCTCGCGCCCCCGCTCGTCGCCATCGCCCGGGTCATCCGCCCCCTGATCGTCGCCCTCAACGCGATCTCGAACGGCGTGCTGCGGCTCTTCCGCGTCGAGCCCAAGGACGAGGCGAACAGCACCTTCACCCTCGAGGAGGTGCAGACCATCGTCGACCAGTCCACCCGCGAGGGCACGCTGCGCGACTCCAGCACCCTCCTCGCCGCGTTCGAGTTCACCGAGAAGAAGGTGCACGACGTCGCGCTCCCGCTCGACGGGATCGTCAGCCTCCCGGCCGGAGCCACCCCGGCCGACGTCGAGCGCGCCGTCGCCAAGCACGGATTCTCGCGCTACGTCGTCCTCGGCACCGACGGAGCGCCCGAGGGCTACATCCACCTCAAGGACGTCCTCGACCTCGACGGGGACACCGAGGGGGCCAAGTTCCGCCTGCCCATCCCGGCCAAGCGGATCCGCCAGCTCGCCTCGATCTTCGAAGCCACCGACCTCGAGGACGCCCTCGCGATCATGCGCCGCACCGGAGCGCACCTCGCCCGGTCCTTCGACGAGCAGGGGACGGCCACGGGAGTGCTGTTCCTGGAGGACATCATCGAGGAGTTGGTCGGCGAAGTAGACGACGCCACCCGCCGCTGAGCGCGGGCGCTGGAGGGGGCATTCGCGGCGTTGTCGTCAGTCGCGATACCGCCGGTATCGCTCCTTCCTCCGCCTTGCGACTGCCCCCTCCAGCACCCGCGCTCGAACTTTTGGACGAGGCGCTCGCTGTGCTGTCGTCGGGCGCGGCACCGCCGGTATCGCTTCCTCCTCCGCCTTGCGACTGCACCACCCACGCCCCGCGGTGGACTTCGGTGAGGCGAGGGGCCGTGCGCTGCGCGCACGAGCCGGGGAGTGTGCCGTGCGCGGGGTGCACGAGCGGGGAGTGGGCCGTGCGCGGGGCGCACGAGCCGTGTTCGGGGCGGGCTGGCGGGGCTGCCGGGGGTGGGAGGAGGCGACTTAGGGTGGGG
>NZ_MUKN01000058.1 GCF_001995175.1 Rathayibacter rhapontici | reverse complement strand
GTGCTGCGGCGGGGCGCGGCGGTGAGGACCGCGGTGCTCATGCGTCGGCCTTCTGCAGCGTCGCCCACAGGCCGTAGCCGTGCATCGCCTCCACGTGCCGCTCCATCTCCTCGCGGTTGCCCTGCGCGACGACCGCGCGACCCTCGGTGTGGACCTGCAGCATGAGGCGCTCCGCCTCGGCGCGGCCGAAGCCGAAGTAGCTGCGGAAGACGTACGAGACGTACGACATGAGATTCACGGGGTCGTCCCACACGAGCACGATCCACGGGACGTCCGCGGCGGAGCGGGTGCGCAGCCGCTCGTCGGGGCGCTCGATGGTCTCAGGCACCCGTCCAGCCTAGGTCGCGGGCGGGCGGAGGGGGCGGCGCGCGGCGACTCTCCACAAGTTGCGGGAAGCGCGGGCGGTTACCGCAACTTCTGGAGAAGCGCGCGGCGAGGAGACACCCGCGCGACTCCGACTCCGGTACCGCGCTGGCCGCGCTGAGGCCGCAGCACTCGAGTCCGCTGAAGTCGTCGTAGTCGAGCTCGAGTACGACGAATTCCGCGGAGTCGGGCCCGCTGAGCCGCCGACTCTCCAGAAGTGCGGGAAGCGCGTGCGGTCACCGCAACTTCTGGAGGAGCGCGGGCGGGGTCAGGCGGACAGGCGCGGCAGGATCTCGCGCGCGAAGAGGTCGAGGTGCTCGAGGTCGTGCAGGTCCATCACCTGCAGGTACACCCGCTCCACGCCCGACGCGCGCAGCGACTCGAGGCGGTCGACCGCCTCCTGCACGCCGCCGGCGATACCGTGCTCGCGCAGCTCGGCCGGCTCGCGCCCGACGGCCGCGGCCCGGCGCGCGAACTCCGCCTCGGACGCTCCGGCCACCGCGATCAGCGCGACCGAGTGCACCAGCGACGACGGCTCGCGCCCGATCGCACGGCACGCCTCGTCGACGCGGTCGAAGGAGCCGCGGATCGAGTCGAACTCGGGGAAGGGCAGGTTGAACTCGCTCGCGAAGCGGGCCGCGAGGCGCGGGGTGCGCTTGGGCCCTCCTCCGCCGACGATCACGGGGACCGGCAGTCGCGCGGGCTTCGGCAGCGCGGGCGAGTCGGTGAGCGTGTAGTGCTCGCCCGCGAACGAGTAGCGCTCGCCGACCGGGGTCGACCAGAGGCCGGTGACGATCTCGAGCTGCTCCTCGAGCAGGTCGAAGCGGCGGGGCGGGAACGGGATGCCGTAGGCGGCGTGCTCCTTCTCGAACCAGCCGGTGCCCAGGCCCAGCTCGACCCGGCCGCCCGACATCGCGTCGACCTGGGCGACCTGGATCGCGAGGATCCCCGGCGGGCGGTAGGTGACGGAGGAGACCAGCGTGCCGAGCGCGATCCGCTCGGTCTCGCGGGCGAGGCCGGCGAGCGAGGTCCAGGCATCGGACGGGCCGGGGCCGGGATCGCCCTCGCCCATGCGGAGGTAGTGGTCGGAGCGGAAGAAGCCGTCGAAGCCGAGGGCCTCGGTCGCCTGGGCGACGGCGAGGAGATCCTCGTAGCTCGCGCCCTCCTGGGGTTCGGTGAAGACTCTGAACTGCACGGGTCCAGCCTGACGCATGACGGTGGGGAGAGTGGTGCACGGAGGCTCCGGGTGGGGCGGGTCTCGATACGCCGTCTGCGACGGCTACTCGACCGGCAAGGATCGGCGGCTCGACCAGCGAGCAGCGTCGACTCGACGCCGATCGCGTGCCACGGTGACTCCATGTCCCGACTCGACGCCGCCGCCACCGCCCACGTCGCCGCGATGCGGCATCCGCGCCTGGAGCAGATCACGCGGGTGCGCGAGGCGGTGCTGTCCGCGGATCCGCGGCTCGTCGAGTCGGTGAAGTGGAACGCGCCGAGCTACGCGATCGGCGAGCACCTGGTCACGCTGCGCCTGCGGCCGGGCGACCGGGTCGAGGTCGTGCTGCACCGCGGAGTCGCGGCGCGCGCCGACGACGTCGCGCCGGTCCTCGACGACACCCGCGTGCAGTGGCGGGCGCCCGACCGCGCGGTCCGCGCGCTCGACGCCGACGAGGATCCCGCGCTCGTCGTGCCCCTCGTGCGCCAGTGGCTGGCGGCGGTCGCTCCGGACTGAGCCCCGCGCGCTGAGCCCCGCGCGCTGAGCACAGCAGCACCCCGCGCACCTCCACGCCCGATCCGCAAGTCCGTGTTTCCGCCCCGTTCGGGCGTCACGATGACACGGATGAGCATTCTGGAAGCCGCGGTGGACGAACAGGTCCGACGACGGTTCGGCGTGCCGATCGCACGGCTCGAGCCGGTGACCGGCGGACTCGACGACCGGGCCCGCGTCTGGTGCGCGACCGACGACTCCGGCGCCCTGTGGAGCGTCAAGGCGACCCGCCGCGACGGGCGCTTCGGGCTGTCGCTGGCCGCCTCGCTCGCCGACGCGGGAGTGCCGGGCGTGATCGCTCCGCTGCGCGCCGACGACGGCCGCCCGTGGACCGAGGACGACGGCGTCCTCGTCTCGGTCGCCCCGTGGATCCTCGGCGAGGACGCGGTCGACTCCGGCCCCGACGCCCTCTCGTGGGAGGGGCTCGGCATCGTCCTGCGCGCCGTGCACGACTCCGAGCCGCCCGCCGGCGCCCCCGTCCGCCGCGGGATCCGCCGCGCCGACGCCCCGCCGCTCGCCCGCCTGGCCGATCTCGACGAGCGGATGCACGCCGTGCAGGACCACGCCGTCGCCCGGCTCTGGCGCGCCCACCGACCGCGCCTCGAGGCGCTCGCCCGGGCGGAGCGGCGCCTCAAGCGCGAGCGCACGCCGACCACGCGCGTGCCCCTGCACGGCGATCCGCATCCGGGCAACGTCGTGATCGGCGTCGACGGCCGCCCCTGGCTCATCGACTTCGACGAGGCGACCGTGGCCCCGCGCGAGGTCGACCTGCTGCTGATCGAGCTCGGCGTGATCTTCGCGCAGCCGATCAGCGACGAGCAGCGCCGCGCGTTCCGCGCGGGCTACGGCGAGGCCGCCATCGACGACTCGCGCATCGCCCGCTTCGGCTGCGTCCGAGCGATCGAGGACGCGACCGCCACGGCTCACGCGGCCCTCGACTCCGAGGACCCCGGCGAGGCCCGCGAGTCGCTCGCCTCGCTCGAGGGCCAGCTCGGCCCGCACGGCCTCGTCTCGCTCGTCGAGCACGCGCTCGACCGCCTCGACCCCCGACCACCCCGCGCACACCGCAGCAGCACACACCGCAGCACCCCGCACCGCACCCCACAGCAGAGGACACCATGAAGACACGACGACTCCTCCCCACCGCCACCGTCCTGGCCGTCACCGCCGCCCTCACCGGCTGCAGCGGCTTCGGAGGAGGGGGCGGCGGCGGATCCGACGCCGGCTCCCTCACCTTCACCACCTGGGCCAGCGAGTCCGAGCAGGCGGCCTTCGAGTCGCTGATCACCGACTTCGAGGCGGCGAACGAGGGCGTCGACGTGCAGCTCAACGCCGTCCCCTACGACCAGATGTTCAGCAACATCGACGCGCAGCTGAGCTCGGGCGAGGCACCCGACGTGTTCCGCGTCGACTACGGCAACCTGGGCGTCTACTCCAGCCAGGAGCAGCTGCTCGACGTCAGCGAGTACGTCACGCAGGAGCAGATCGACGCGTTCACGCCCGCCTTCTGGGAGGCCGTCTCGTTCGAGGGCGTGCCCTACGGAGTCCCGCACCAGACCGACGTCTCGGCGCTGCTCGTCAACACCGAGCTGCTCGCCGCCGCGGGCATCACCGACGTGCCGACCACGCTCGACGAGGCCTGGACCTGGGAGGAGTTCGCCGAGGTCGCCACGACGCTGCGCGCCTCCCTCCCCGCCGAGCAGTACCCCTTCGTCTACAACTGGCAGCTCGGCGGCACTCCGCGCTGGCTGAGCTGGCTGTTCGAGGCCGACGGCGCCCTCCTCGAGGAGGACGGCACCACGCCCGCCATCGACTCCCCCGAGGGCGCCAAGGCGCTCGACTTCACGAAGAGCTTCTTCGAGAACGACTGGGTGCCCCCGACCAGCTCGGTCAAGTCGGCCACCTACGCCGACTCCTTCTTCACCGAGGAGACCGCCGCGATGGCGTTCGCCGGCTCGTTCCTGGTGCCCGACATCGACGACCTCGCCGACTTCGAGTGGGTCGCGACTCCGATGCCCGTCGACCAGCGCGGAGCCACCGACCTCGGCGGCAACGCCCTCGTCGCCACCGCCGACACCGAGAACCCCGAGCTCGCCGCCGAGTTCCTGACCTTCATGACCGAGGCCGAGAACATGGCCGAGTTCTGCGCGGCGACGAACGAGCTGCCCACCCGCTCCGACATCGACCCCGCCTCGATCGAGTTCGCGGTGCGCCCGGACGTCATGCCCGTCTTCGTCGAGCAGGCCTCGACGATCACCCCGCGCGACGTGCAGCAGCTCACCTCGCCGTTCCTCGCGCAGATCTCGGTCGCGATGCAGGACCAGCTCGAGCAGGCGTTCGTGAACGGCCGCAGCACCGAGGAGACGCTGACCGACCTCTCCGACGCCATCGGGCAGGCGACCAGCTGATGACCACCGCCGCGCTCCGCCGCCGGGAGGGCGTGCCCGCGCCCGCCCGGCGGCGGTCGGCCGCCCGCACCAGGGAGGCGCTCACGGGCTACGGCTTCGTGGCGCCGAACATGCTGCTGATGGCGCTGTTCCTCTTCGTGCCGATCCTCTGGGCGATCCAGCTCTCATTCCAGGACTCGCGGGGCTTCGGTACGCCCGAGTGGGTCGGCTTCGCGAACTACGCGCGGATGGGCGCGGATCCCGTCTTCTGGCAGAGCCTCGCCAACACTCTGCTGTTCACCGCCGTGACCGTGCCGATCGAGCTGATCGGCGGGCTGGGCCTCGCCGTGCTGCTGAACTCGGTGCTGCCCGCGCGCGGCGTCTACCGCACGATCATCGTGCTGCCGCTGGTCATCTCCGGAGTCGCCTCCGGCATGATCGCGGTCACGATCTTCAGCGAGTCCTCGGGCATCGTGAAC
This sequence comes from Rathayibacter rhapontici, assembly GCF_001995175.1. Taxonomy (GTDB): domain Bacteria; phylum Actinomycetota; class Actinomycetes; order Actinomycetales; family Microbacteriaceae; genus Rathayibacter. The sequence goes on along the minus strand of NZ_MUKN01000058.1, from coordinate 17,917 downwards.
AAGGTGCTGACCTCGCTCGGCGCCTCGCCCGTCTCGTGGCAGTCCGAGGGCGCGCCCGCGATGATCTCGGTGATGATCACCGCGGTCTGGCTCCGGATCGGCTTCAACATGGTGATCTACATCGCGGGCCTGCAGAGCGTCTCCCCCGAGCTCTACGAGGCGGCGCGGATCGACGGCGCGACCCGCTGGCAGCAGTTCCGCGCGCTGACGGTGCCGCTGGTCGGCCCGTCGACGTTCTTCCTGCTGATCATGAACGTGATCGCCTCGTTCCAGGTCTTCGACATCGTCTTCGTAATGACCGGCGGCGGGCCGGGCTTCTCGACCTCCGTGCTCGGCACCTACGCCTACCGCAACGGCTTCCAGGTGCGCGAGCAGGGCTACGGAGCGGCGCTGGGCGTCGTGATCCTGCTGATCACGCTCGTCTTCACCTACGTCCAGTGGCGCACCAGCCGCACCCGCGACCTCGTCGAATAGGACCCCCGATGACCTCCTCGACCCTCACCCAGATCGCTCCGGCCGTCGATGCCGCACGCGCCGCCTCCATGACCCGTCGCCGTCGCGGCGGACGGGACGGCTCCCGCGCCGGCGTCGCCCTGCGCATCGTCGTCGCCGTGATCGCGTCGGCGATCGTCTTCTTCCCGCTCTACTGGATGCTCGTCATCGCGTTCTCGCCCCGCGGCGAGGTCTTCGCGCCCGGCCCGCCCCGGTTCTGGCCGAGCACCCTCAGCCTCGAGAACTTCGCCACCGTGTTCGAGCGCTTCCCGGTCGGCGACTGGTTCGTCAACTCCGTCGTCATCGGCGCCTTCGTGACCGCGCTCACCGTCGCGGTGAACCTCACCGCGGGCTGGGCGTTCGCACGGCTGCGCTTCCCGGGCCGCAACGCCCTGTTCCTCCTGGCGCTCGCGACGATGATGATCCCGGTGCAGGCGATCATGGTCGCCCAGTTCCGGCTGGTCGCCGGGCTCGAGATCTACGGCACCTACTGGTCGGTGATCCTGCCGGGGGCCGCCGCGGCGTTCGGCATCTTCCTCGCCCGGCAGTTCTTCCTCTCGATCCCGGAGGAGCTGCTCGAGGCCGCACGGATCGACGGAGCCGGTCAGCTGCGCGTGTTCCTCCAGGTGGTGCTGCCGCTCAGCCGTCCGCTGATCGCGGTGCTCGTGCTGCTGACGCTGCTGGGCTCGTGGAACGACTTCGCCTGGCCGCTGATCGCGCTCAAGGACAACGACCTGTTCACGCTGCCGATCGGACTGCTGTACCTCAAGGGGCAGTCGACGCCGGACTACAGCGCGAGCATGGCGCTGGCCCTGGTGTCGGTGCTGCCGATGGTGGTGCTGTTCCTGGCGTTCCAGCGGTACTTCGTCCAGGGCTTCGCGCGGAGCGGGATCCGGTAGTCGCACGGGTCGCGCGCCCCTGCCGCTGGTCGAGTAGCCCGCAGGGCGTATCGAGACCCACCCGCGCCGAGACATCGTGGATCTCGATACGCCCGCTGCGCGGGCTACTCGATCAGCAAGGAAGGAGAGGAGCAGCGCTCCCGCGACAGCAAGGCGGGAGCCGCAACGGCCACCCTCAGGCGAGCGCGCGCGGCGCCCCGCTGAGGATCGAGCGGCGCTTCTCGGCCTCGCCCCGCTCGATGGCCTCCGCGGCCGCGACGACCGCCTCCGCTTCCGCCGCCTTCACCACCACGACGCCGTCCGCGTCGCCGACGACCAGGTCTCCCGGAGCGACCACCACGCCCGAGATCGCGACCGGCTCGTCGAGGCGGCCCGGCCCGTGCTTGTACGGTCCCGCCGGGCTGACCGCCCGCGCGAACACCGGCATCCCGACGTCGCCCAGCGTGCCGGCGTCGCGCACCGCTCCGTCGATGACGAAGCCCGCGATGCCGAGCGTGTCGGCGCGCAGCCCGATCAGGTCGCCGATCAGCGCCCGGGTGACGTCGCCGCCGCCGTTCACGACGATCACGTCGCCGGGCTGCGCGGCGTCGAGCGCCCGATGGATCAGGAGGTTGTCGCCCGGGCGGGTCCAGACGGTGAACGCGCGGCCCGCGAGGCGTGCGCCCGCCCAGACGGGGTGCAGGCCGGAGGCGATGCCGAACCGCTCCTGCGCGTCGCCGATGTTGGCGGTCGGCAGCAGTCGCGCCCGGTCGATCAGCTCATCGGTGATGAGGGGGATCCGTGACATGAGGGGTGTCCTTCCGGTGGGCGGGGCTATTCGGCGATGAGTTCTTCGATGACGGGCTTCGCGGTCTTCTCGCGCTCCTCCCAGAGGGCGGCGACCTCGGCCGCGTCCTCCCAGGTGGGCACCGTGCCGGCGGCCTCGAGCTTCTCGGAGACCTCGGGGTCCTGCGTGGCCGCCTCGAGAGCGCCCTCGAGAGCCGCGATCGTCTCCTCCGGGGTTCCGGCGGGAGCCGAGATCGCGAAGTTGTTCGTCATCGGCTCGAGCTCGAACCCGGCGTCGGCGATGGTCGGCACGTCCGGGAGGAACGGGCTCTGCTGGTCGTTGACGACCGCGAGGATCGAGATCTCGCCCGACTTGTACTGCCCGATGAAGCTCGAGACGCCGCCGAGGGCGAAGTCGACCTCGCCCGAGACCAGGGCGGCGATCTTGTCGGCCCCGCTGTTGTAGTGGACGATGTTGAAGTCGAGCCCGAGCTCCTTCTCGATCGTGCGCAGGTTGACGTGATCGTCCCCCGCGCGGGAGTCGGTGCCCACCGTGATCTCGCCCGGCGCCGCCTCGACGGCGTCGAACAGCTCCTCGAGCGAGGTGTACGGGCTCGAGGCGTTCACTCCGATCACCACGTCGTTCAGCGCGAACGATCCGATCGGAGCGAAGCTCTCGCGGTCGAAGCCGGCCTGCTTGCTCGGGTCGAGGTACCGACCGAAGATCGACGGGATGTTGGTGAAGCCGATCGTGCCGCCGTCCTTCGCGGCCGAGGCGAGGTAGTTCAGGCCGATGACCTGGCTGCCGCCCTCCTTGTTCACGACCTTCACGTTCGCGTCGAGCTCCTCCGACAGCACCGGCGCCAGGATGCGGGCGAGGATGTCGTTGCCGGCGCCCGCCGCGGACGGGACGATCCACTCGATCGTCTGCCCGGACTCGGGGAAGGTCGCGGCCGGGGCGCGCCCGGAGCGGCGGCGGAGGACGTGCAGCCGGCGAGCAGGGCGGAGCCGGCGGCGAGGGCGATCAGGGCCCCTGCGGTGCGGTGGGGGGTTCGGGTCATGAGACAGACTCCTTCGTCTGGTCGGAGGGGATCGTGCGGGAGGCGCGTCGCGCGAGGGCGGCGGAGAGGGCGGGCCGGACGGCTCCGAAAAGCACGGCCAGCGCGATGACGGAGACGAGCCCGATGCTCAGCGGACCGCTGACGAACACCGAGTAGTCGCCGCGCGAGAGGGCGAGCGAGCGCTGGAAGTTCTCCTCCAGCAGCGGGCCGAGGATGATCGCGAGCACCAGGGGCGTGAGCGGCACCGCGAAGAGCGAGAAGAGGTAGCCGATGACCCCGGCGCCGAGCATCACGAGGATGTCGAACGTCGATCCGTTGATGCTGTAGGTGCCGAGGAACATGAACGCGATGATCACGGCCATCAGGTAGTGGAACGGCACCTTCAGCACCGCGACCCAGACCCGGGCGAGCGGGACGTTGAGGATCAGCAGGATCACGTTGCCGACGATGAGGCTGGCGATGATCGCCCAGGCCACCTCGGGGTTGTCGCGGAACAGCAGCGGACCCGGGATGAGCCCGTTGATCGTGAAGGCACCGGCCATGATCGCGACGGTCGCGCTGGTCGGGATGCCGAGGGTGAACAGCGGGATCATCGACGACACCGCGAGCGCGTTGTTCGCCGCCTCCGGTCCGGCCACGCCCTCGACGGCTCCGCGGCCGAACTCCTCGGGCCGCTTCGACACCTTCTTCTCGAGGGCGTAGGAGGCGAGCGACGTCGCGGCGCCCGGAGACCCGGGCAGCAGGCCCATGGCGAAGCCGATGACGGAACCGCGGAGGTACGGGAGGACGGAGCGGCGCAGGTCGCTGCGCGTGGGCAGGAGGCGCCCCACCTTCATCGGGCGGCGCGAGCCGGAGGATCCGCCGCGGGCCTGGGCGAGGATCTCGCTCATCCCGAAGACGCCCATGACCACGGCCACCAGGCCCAGCCCGTCGAAGAGCTCGGGGAGGTCGAAGGTGAAGCGCTGCACGCCCTGGCCCTGGTCGATCCCGACGCTGGCGATCGCGAGGCCCAGCCCCACGCTCAGCAGCGCCTTGACCGGGTCCTTCCCGGCGAAGCTCGCGACGAGCGCCATGCCGAGCACCGACACGAGGAACAGCTCCGGAGCGCCGAACTCGAGCGCGAGCCTGCTGAAGGGAGCGACGAGGACGAACCCGACGACTCCGATCAGGCCGCCGACGAACGAGGCGACCGCGGCGGTGACCAGGGCGGGACCGCCCCGGCCCTGCTTCGCCATCTGATACCCGTCGAGGGTGGTGGCGATCGAGGACGCCTCCCCGGGGATCCGCAGCAGCACAGCCGTGGTCGTGCCGCCGTAGGCCGCCCCGTAGAGGATCGCCGCGAGCATGATGATCGCGGTCGTGGCGTCGAGCCCGAACGTGACCGGGATGAGCAGCGAGACCGCTGCAGCCGGGCCGAAGCCGGGCAGGACGCCCACGAGCATCCCGATGATGCAGCCGATCAGCGCGAAGAGCAGGTGATCGGGGGTGAGGACGGTGAGCAGGCCGCCCCAGAGCTCGCCGAATCCCATGGTCACAGCCCCAGCCAGGCGAGGGGGACGAGGGTCGAGTGCGGCAGGGCCGTGTTCAGCCAGACCTCGAAGACGAGGCGCGAGGCGCCCGTCGTCGCGACGGCCACGAGGGCCGCGATCCAGAGCTTGCGACCGCCGACGAGCACGAGCACGGTGGTCAGCAGGGCGACCATCGTGACGGAGTAGCCGAGCACCGGGAGCAGGAGCGCCGCGACCGCGACGGAGCCGACGACGACTCCCACGCGCGTCCAGCCCCTCCGGTCGGGGAAGCGCGCGTCGTCGAGCTCGTCGTCCTCGCCCTGGAGGAACACGCCGAGCGTGGAGTCGGAGACCTCGGCGACGGGGAGGACGGAGCGGGTGCGGTGCGCGCGGAGGAGCCGCAGCGACCAGAGCAGGCCGGCGACGCCGACGAAGAGGCCCGCGACGAGGGGCATCATTCCCGCACCGACGCCGGTCGGTGCGGTGAGGCCGTAGCCGGCACCGGAGACGACGAGTGCGGCACCCCCGAGCGCGGCGGCTCCGGCGAGCGCCCACTCCGTGACGGTGCGAGGGTCGAGTGTCCGGGATCCGCCGGACGCGGTGCTTCTGGGTTCGATCGTGGACATCGTCGTCCTCCGCCTCTCTGCGGGTTCCTCGAGTCGCGGATGCGGGGCTGCAGTGCCCCGACTTGCGACATTGCACAGAATTGCATGCAGCTGTCAGACTGTCAAGGCGGGACCGGTAGGGTCCTCATCGACTCGAAGGGGAGTGCGCGTGAGCTTCAAATCGGTCGTCGCGAGCAACACGCGGCAGATCAGTCCGTCCGAGCGGCGGGTCATGAACGTCCTGCTCTCGGCGACGAACGCGTCCGAGATCACGGCGGCAGAGATCGCCAGCCGATCGCAGACGCACGAGTCGACGGTGGTCCGGCTCGCCCAGAAGCTGGGCTACCGCGGCTACCCGGATCTGCGGGCCGACCTGCAGCGCGACGAGGGGTCGCACGTCGAATCGGTGCCGGTCATGCGCGCGTCGACCGGGCACGACCTGCTCGCGTTCGCGACCGACGAGGCCGCCTCACTCGAGCGCCTGGCGCGCTACATCCCGCAGGAGTCGCTCGACTCCGCCGCCGGAGCGATCCACGCCGCGCGGACCGTCTACCTCTACTCCAGCGCCGACGAGCGCGCGGCGCTCGATCTGCTCGCCGGCCGCCTGCGTCGACTGGGTCTCGTCGTGGTCACCCTCGGCTACGGCGGCAAGGACCTCGCCGAGCACTTCGTGAGCTTCGACGCCACCAGCGTCCTCGTCGCCCTCGCCCTGCGCGAGGCTCCGACCTCGCTGCCGACCCTGGTCAGCGAGGCGCAGCGCCGAGGGGGCGCGGCGATCCTGGTCACGGACACGCCCGGCTACCACTTCCGCCCCGCTCCCGATCACCTGCTCGCCTCGCCGCGAGGATTCGACTCGGAGTACAACACCCTCGTCGTGCCGATCGTCATCGCCTACGCGCTGCAGCTGGCCGTCTTCCACCTCGATCCGGTCCGGTACGGCGCCGTCCGCAGCGACATCGACGACCTCACGCGCCTCGTGGGCGGAGCCGACGAGATCCCGCTGCGCCCGTGACCGGCCGGCGGTGAGCGACGGCTGGCGGCCGGCCCTCCGGGCGCAGGCCGCCCTGGTGCAGTCGGGATGGGTCGGCATCCGGCTCATGATCGGCTACCGGGCCGTCGAGCTCGGCGCGGATGCGCTCGTCCTCGGTCTCGTGGCGGCGTCCTCCGCCGTCCCCGCGCTGATCGGCGCGCTGCCCACCGGCCGGCTCTCGGACAGGGTCGGCGGAGCGCGGGTCTCGCTCCTCGGGATCGCCGTCTTCATCCTCGGCCTGGGCCTCCTGGCGCTGCCGGCCGGCGTGCCGGGCCTGCTGGTGGCCGCCGCGGTGATCGGACTCGGCAACCTCTTCGTGATGATCGGCCAGCAGACGTTCGTGGCCCACCGCGCGCGCGGAGGCTCGAGCGACAGCGGCTTCGCCACCCTCACCACCGCCGCCTCCGTCGGGCAGCTGCTCGGCCCTCCGATCGTGACGCTCGTCGCGGCCCTCGGTGCCGGCGCCGGCGCTGCTCCGAACGCGCTGCTCGGCGCTGCGGCCTGCGGCGTCCTGGTGCTCGCGGGCCTGGTCGGGAGCAGGCGGCTCCAGCGCGTCGACAGGACCGCGCCCCCTGCGGCGCAGTCGTCGGCCGGCCCGCTCCTGATGCGCGACGTCGCGCGCACCCCCGGGCTCCTCCGCTCGCTCTCGGTCAGCGCGGCCGTGCTGGTGACGGTCGACCTGCTCTACACCTACATGCCGCTGTGGGCCACCGAGCAGGGCGTCCCCGCCGTCGCCGTCGGACTGCTGCTGGCCGTCCGGGCGGTCGTCTCGGTGCTCAGCCGGATCGGGCTCGGGCGGCTCGTCTCGGTCCTGGGCCGCAAGGCGCTGCTGATCGTGTCGATCACGAGCGGAGTCGCGGCGCTGATCGCGCTGCCCCTGGTCGACGCGGGCGGCGCGATCGTGGTGATGATCGGTCTGGGGCTCGCGCTCGGGGTCCCCCAGCCGCTGACGATGGCGTGGGTGGTGCGCCTCACTCCGGAGTCGGTGCACGGCGCCGCCCTGGGCCTGCGGATGACCGCGAACCGACTCGCGCAGATCGCCCTGCCCGTCGCCATCGGCACGACGGCCGGCTCGCTGGGCTCGGCCGGCGTGTTCTGGGCGAACGCCGCGGTGCTGGTCGCGGCAGTGGCCGTCACCGCGGGCGCCGACCTCCCGCGCGACCCTCCGCACGACTGACGGGGCCGGGCGGAGCGACACCGGTGCCGCGCTCGCGGAACCCGGATGCACTGCAGGCCGGACGGGCTCCGCGAGCGGCTGACGGGGTCGGCGCGGGTGAGCCCGCGGCACCCGGCAAGCGCGTTACCGCGGCTGACGCCGGCGCTCACCTCTGGCGCGCTCCTCCGGAAGTCGCGCAGATCGCGCGCAGCTGCGACGATCACCGGAGGAGCGCGCCGGCGGTCAGCTCGGCGAGGGGACGACCGGGTGCTCCGGCGGGTCCTGCTCGTCGCCGAGGCGCGAGTCGGCGCCCTCGTCCAGGGCCTCGTCGAGCGCCTCCAGGTCGTCGACCTGCGCCGGGTCCTCCGGGGGCGCCGGGATCGAGTCGGGGTCGGGACGGCTGGTGTCGGTGACGTCCTCGGGGGCGTCGAAGCCGAAGCTGCTCATGGTTCCTCCTCCGCGGTCCGCACCGGAGGCGGTGCCGCTGTCGGCAGCCTAGGTCGGGTGCGCGAGGCGGTCACGGCCTTGACGGACGGCCGCCGCCGCTCCGCTCGCACCGACGGCGGACGAGCCGCTCAGTGCACGTACTCCAGCAGGTCGACGCCGAGGGTGCGCATGCCCTCGAGGACCGCGAGGCGGTAGTGCAGGGAGGTGTCGTCGAACTGCGTCGTCACCGCGTAGGCGGCGGAGGCGCGCGGACCGCGCAGCACACCCGTCTCGGCGCGCACGCCGGTGTCGGTCCCGGTCGTGTTGACGAGCAGCACGCCGTGGTCGGGACGGCGGTGCACGAGCGGATCGAGGCCGAACGCCGAGGCGACCATCGACAGGTCGGGGTTCAGCGAGAGCCAGCCGATGACGCGCGAGCTGACGGTCGAGTCGACGATCTCGCCGTTCGCGAGGGTGGCGAGCAGCCAGGTCAGCTCGCGGGCCGAGCCGATCGAGAGCTGCGGCGCGTCGTCGGGGCCGCGCTCGTCGCGCACGACGTCGAGGAGCGCGGTGCGCGAGAGGCCCAGGCCCTCGGCGCGCTCGCGCACGGCGTCGAGGCCCACCCGGCGGAGGAGCACGTTCGTCGCGAGGGTGTCGCTCGTCGCTCCGACCAGGGCTGCGAGATCGGCGATCGGCAGGGACGGCACCTGCAGGTGCTGCCAGACACCGGAGCCGGCGACCGCGTCGGCGGCGGTGCGATCGAGGAGGCGGAGGTTCTCCTGCGGATCGCCCGCCAGCCGGGCCGCGACCTCGACGAGCAGCAGGATCGTGCCGATGCCGGCCGTCGGCATCGAGACGGAGTCGTCGACGGCGAACAGCGTGCGGCCGGTCGCGAGGTCGACGGCGCAGGCCGAGACGACCACTCCGTCGAGCGCGAGCCGGCCGAGCGCGTCGAAGCCGCGCTGGAAGTTGTCGCGATCCTCGGAGCCCTTGTGCCGGCCGCGGCGGGCTCGTCGGGTCTCGCGGCGGGTGTCGTGGGGGATCACCACGGATCGGGCCCCTCTCCGGGGTCGGGTGAGCGGTTCGTGCGGAGGGGCGGACCACGGGTCCGTCGACGCGTCGGGACGGCGCGCGATGCACGGACGGACCCGGCGGCATCGGTCGGCTCTCGATGCCCGGATGGTCGTCCGCGGGAGGGGTCGGCGGCCGCTCGGCGACCACCGGATCCTGACTACCAGATGGTGACGCGCCGGCTCGGGGAGAGCCAGAGGGCGTCGCCTTCGGTGACGTCAAAAGTAGCGTAGAACTCGTCGATGTTGCGGACGATCTGGTTGCACCGGAACTCGGCCGGGGCGTGCGGATCGATGGCCAGCAGGCGGATCGTCTCCTCGTCGCGGGACTTCTGCTGCCAGGCCTGCGCCCACGACAGGAAGAAGCGCTCGGCGCCGGTCAGACCGTCGATCACGGGCGGCTCCTGGCCCTCGAGCGAGAGAACGTACGCCTTCCAAGCGATGCTCAGGCCGCCCAGGTCGCCGATGTTCTCGCCGATGGTGAGGGCGCCGTTCACGTGGTGCCCGGGGGTCGTCGCGGGCGCGAGGGCGTCGTACTGCGCGATGAGCGCCTTCGTCCGCTCCTCGAACGCCGCGCGGTCCTCGGCGGTCCACCAGTCGGTCAGGCGTCCGTCGCCGTCGAAGCGGGAGCCCTGGTCGTCGAAGCCGTGGCCGATCTCGTGGCCGATGACCGCGCCGATCGCGCCGTAGTTGGCCGCCGGGTCGCGGGTCTCGTCGAAGAAGGGGAACTGGAGGATCGCCGCGGGGAAAACGATCTCGTTGAAGCCCGGGTTGTAGTACGCGTTGATGGTCTGCGGAGTCATGAACCACTCGTCGCGGTCCAGCGGCTTCCCGATCTTGCCGAGCTCGCGGTCGAACTCGAACGCGGCGACGCGGCGGGCGTTGCCCACGAGGTCGGCCGGGTCGATCGTGAGGGCGGAGTAGTCGCGCCAGCGGACCGGGTAGCCGATCTTCGGGGTGAACTTGGCGAGCTTCTCGAGCGCGCGCTCACGGGTCTCGGCGCCCATCCAGTCGAGGTCGACGATGGAGCGGCGGTAGGCCTCGATGAGGTTCGCGACCAGCACGTCCATCTCGGTCTTGGCGCTCTCGGGGAAGTGGCGGGCGACGTAGGTGCGGCCGACGGCCTCGCCGAGCGAGCCCTCGACGAGCGAGACGGCGCGCTTCCAGCGCTCCCGCTTCTGCGGGGTGCCGGTGAGCGTGCGGCCGTAGAAGTCGAAGTTGGCGTCGACGAAGTCGCTCGAGAGGTACGCGGCGGCGCCTCGGACGACCTGCCACGACAGCCAGTCTCGCCACGCGGGCAGGTTGTCGTCGCTCAGGAGGCCGGCGAGGCCCTGGAGGAAGCTCGGCTGGCGGACGACGACCTCGGCGAGCGCCCCCTCCGGAGCGCCCATCGCGGTCAGCCAGACGCCGAGGTCGATGCCCGCGGCGAGCTCCTCGACCTCGGACCAGGAGCGGAGGTTGTAGGTCGCCTGGCTGTCGCGGCTGCGCACCTTGTCCCAGTGCGCGGCGGCGATCCCGGTCTCGAGGGCGACGATGCGCTCGGCGCGCTGCTCGGCCGCGCCGATGCCGGCCAGCTCGAGCATGCGCGCGACGAACGGCGTGTACTTCTCGCGGACGGAGGCGAACTCCTCCTCGCGGTAGTAGCTCTCGTCGGGCAGCCCGAGGCCGCCCTGGTTGACGAAGACGAGGTAGCGCTCGGGGTGGCCCGGGTCGTTGTCGACGAAGAGGCCGAAGAGCCCCGGGACGCCGGTGCGCTCGAAGGCGCCGATCGCGGCGAGCAGGCCCGCGATGGAGTCGACGCGCTGCACGGCGGCGAGGTCGTCGGCGATCGGGGTCGCGCCGAGCTCCTCGGCGCGGGGCTCGTCCATGAAGGAGGCGTAGAGGTCGCCGAACATGCGCTCCTCGGAGCCCTGCTCGGCGGTCGCGGCCTCGACGATGATGTCGCGCACCGCCTTCTCGGCCTCCTCCTGCAGCGCGTGGAACGAGCCGTAGCGCGCCTTGTCGCTCGGGATCTCGGTGCGGTCGATCCAGAGGCCGTTGACGTGCCGGTAGAGGTCGTCCTGCGGGCGCGTCGCGGGGTCGAGTTCGGGGAGGTCGATACCGGAGCGAGGCGTCGTCGAGGTCATGGCGACCACCCTACGACGGGCCGCCGACACCCGCCCGTGCGGCGACGGCCCGGGCGGGTCCGAGGCGCCGCGGCGCGCCTCCGGAGGCGCCACCCGCGACCCGACTCCGGCTCGCAGGAACGCGTTCGGCTCGCAAGATCCAGCGGTCCCAGCGAGCCGAACGCGGTCTCACGAGCCGGAGGTGCTCACCAGCGGTCGGAACCTCCGGGGCGGGACGCGCCTCAGGAGACGGGGACGATCAGGCCGTCCCACTCCTCCAGCAGGTGGTCCTTGGTGCGCTGGTCGGTCAGCAGCTCGTAGAGCGCGGCGACGCGCGGGTCGTCCTCGAGCTCCGGAGTCGTGGCGAGCACGTTGTAGTAGCTGCTGTCGGTGCCCTCGATCAGGATCGACTGGTCCTCGGTGAGGCCGGCGGGCAGCGCGAACGTGGCGGTCACGAAGACGGCGTCCTGGTCGGGGAGGGCGAGGGCGAGCGAGGCGTTCTCGATCTCGGTGAACTGCAGGTCGCGCGGGTTCGAGGTGATGCCCTGCAGGTTGGTCACGTCGTCGTCGACCTCGATGATCCCCTCCGACGCGAGGAGCTTGAGCGCGCGGCCCTCGTTCGTCGGGTCGTTGGGGATCGCGACGGTGGCGCCGTCCTCGAGGTCGTCGAGGCTCTCGAGCGACTCGGAGTAGAAGGCGGCGGCGGGGAGGTAGACCTCACCGGCGCTGACCAGCGAGCCGCCCGCCTGCGAGTTGTAGGTCTCGAGGAACGTGACGTTCTGGAAGAGGTTCGCGTCGGTGCTGCCGTCCGAGAGCGCGGGGTTCGGCGTGTTGTAGTCGCTGAACTCGACCCACTCGATGTCGAGTCCCTTCTCCTCGGCGAGGTTCTCGTCGACCCAGGTCAGGAGGTCGCCGGCGGGGGTCGCGAGGGCGCCCACCTTGATCGTGCCCAGGTCGCCGGAGTCGGCGGACGCGTCGGAGCCGGAGTCGCTCGAGCAGGCGGACAGGCCGAGCATCAGGATCCCCGCGGCGGCGAGGGCGGCGGAGCGGATGGTGCGGGAGCGGGTCATGGCGTCTTCTCTCGGTCCGGGTTCTGAGGGGAGGGGTGCGGAGAGCCGGCGGCGTCCGACTCCAGCGCCGCGATCGCCTGCTCGGGCTTCGCGCGCCGGTCGTGCCCGACCAGGCGCGCCGCGAGCGCGGCCGCCGCCTGCACGATCTGCACGATGACGAAGAGCACGACGATGACCGCGACGATGTGGATCCAGCTGTAGCGCTGGTAGCCGTAGGTGAGGGCGACGTTGCCCAGTCCACCGCCGCCGACGACGCCGACCATGGCCGAGAAGTTGATGATCGAGGTGATCGTGGTCGAGAGGCCGAGCACGATCGCGGGGCGGGCCTCGGTGAGCAGGACCCGGCGCACGAGCTGCCAGCGGGAGGCGCCGAGCGACGCGGCGGCCTCGTACAGGCCGGGGTCCACCTCCTTCAGCGCGATCTCGACCATGCGGGCGAAGAAGGGGATCGCGATGATGGCCAGCGGCACGATCGCGGCCGTCGATCCGATGAACGTGCCGATGATCAGGCGCGTGAGCGGGATGAGGGCGATCATCAGCACGATGAACGGCACGGAGCGGCCGAGGTTCACGATGAAGCCGAGGACGCGGTTCACGGCGGTGCCCAGCGCCCTCGATCCACCGAGGCGCTCGAGGAACCCGCCGCGCTCGGTGCCGACCAGGACGATGCCCAGCGGCAGGCCGACGAGGATCGTCACCAGGGTGGCGACGCCGACCATGTAGAGGGTCTCGCCGAGGCCCTTGAGCACGACCTCGATCAGGTCGCTCCAGAACGTGGGGGAGTTCACGTCGATCACGCGGCCTCGCCTCCCCGCAGCCACTCGACGGCGAGCCCCTGCGAGCGCAGGTCGGCGACGGCGCGGGCGACGGTGGTGCGATCGCCCGGGAGCGCGAGGCGCGTGCGGCCAGCCTGGCTGCCTCCGATCGTCTCGATGACGGCGCCGAGGATCGACACGTCCATCTCGTAGCCGCGCGCGAGCTGAGCGATGACGGGGCGGTCGGCCGAGCCCCCCGAGAAGGTGATGTCGATGATCGCCGAGCCGTCGTCCTCGGGCAGCGCTCCCAGGGGGAAGAGCTCGCGGGCGAGGACGGAGCCGGGCGTCGAGACGAGCTGCACGAGCTCGCCCTGCTCGACGATCCGGCCCGACTCCATCAGTGCGGCGGAGTCGCAGACGCGCTTGACGACGTCCATCTCGTGCGTGATCAGCAGGACGGTGAGCCCCAGCTCGCGGTTGAGGCGGCGGAGCAGATCGAGGATCGAGCGGGTCGTCTCGGGATCGAGGGCGCTCGTCGCCTCGTCCGAGAGGAGGACCCGCGGGCGGCCGGCGAGGGCGCGAGCGATTCCGACGCGCTGCTTCTGACCGCCGGAGAGCTGGGAGGGGAAGCTGCCCGCGTGCGCCGAGAGGCCGACGAGGTCGAGCATCTCGGCGGCACGGCGCGGGCGCTCGGCGCCGCGGACTCCGATGGTCTCGAGCGCGAACTCGACGTTCTGCTGCACCGTGCGGTTCGAGAGCAGGTTGAAGTGCTGGAACACCATGCCGATGTCGTGGCGGGCGCGGCGCAGCGCCCGCTCGTCGAGGTCGGTGAGCGTCACTCCGCCCACCTCGACGGTGCCGGAGTCGGGGCGCTCGAGCAGGTTGACCGCGCGCAGGAGCGTGCTCTTGCCGGCGCCGGACTGGCCGACGACGCCGAAGATCGCGCCCTCCTCGACGTGGAGGCTGACGTCGTCGAGCGCGCGGACGGCGCGGGCGCCTCCGAACGTCTTCGAGAGGCCGGTCGCGGTGATCACGGGCAGGGGCTCCTGACGGCCGTCGGTGCGGGGTGAGCGGTCTCTCAGGCTACGGGGAGCGGTGACGGCGCGTGACGGAGGATGACGGAATGTGACGCCGGGAGGGTCCGGAGCGGTGCCTCCCGGCTCGCGGGAACGCGTTCGGCTCGCGGGAACCGTGAGGTTCCGCGAGCCGAACGGCGTTCCGCGAGCCAGAGGTGGATCAGGCCTGCGTCGCGGAGGAGCCGACCTGCGACTCGACGTACGCGCGGATCGGAGTGGTGGGGTGGCCGATCAGGCGCGCGAGCGATCCGTCGGTCCCGCCGAGCAGGCCCTCGGCGATGTTCGCGTCGAGTCCGACGAGGAAGCCGACGCCGCCCTCGGGGACGCCCGCCTCGGTGAGGATCCGCGCGTGCTCGGCCGAGTCGACGTGCGTGATCGAGGTCTCGCGACCGGCGACCTCGCCGACGATCGCGGCGAACTCGTCGAAGGACCACGCGACATCGCCGGACAGCTCGTGCACGGTGCCGACGAGGGAGGCGTCGACCAGGGCCACGGCGGCCGCCTCGGCGTAGTCGCTGCGGGCGGCGCTCGAGACGCGGCCCTCGCCGGCGCTGGAGAGCGTGGTGCCGGTGGAGGCGAGCTCGGCGACGGTCTGCTCGTAGTTCTCGTTGTACCAGCCGTTGCGGAGGATCACGGCGGGGATGCCGGAGGCGGCGATGGCCTCCTCCGTCGCCTTGTGCTCGGGAGCGAGGATCAGGGTGCTCGTGGTCGCCTTCGGGGCGCTGGTGTAGACCAGGCGCGCGCCGGCGCGGACGGCGGCGTCGATCGCGGCGGTGTGCTGGGCGACGCGCTTGCCGACCTCGGAGCCCGAGACGAGCAGGACGGCCTCGGCGCCCGCGAAGGCGGCGTCGAGCGAGGCGGGGTCCTCGAAGTCGGCGACGGCGATGCGCACGCCCAGGTCGGCGGCGAGCGCCTCGAGCTTCGCGGCGTCGCGGCCCGTGGCGACGATGTCGGAGGCGGCGGTGCCGCGGGCGAGCAGGTGCTCGACGGCGAGGCGTCCGAGGTGGCCGGTGGCTCCGGTGACGACGAGGGTCATGAGGTGGTCCTTCCGTAGGGCGGCGAGGTTCCGCCGACCCACCCTGCAACCGCGGATCCGTCCGAGTACTTCCCGGAATGCAGTACGCACTATTTCGTTAGTACTAGGGACACCCTTTCCAGGAGGCACCGTGATCACCACCGACAGCACCCTCGTCGCCGCCGACGTCTATTCGGCCGACTGCGGCAGCCGCGAGATCTTCGGCCACGTCACGAGCAAGTGGGGGGTGCTCGTCCTGGCGGCGCTCGCTCCCGGCACGCAGCGCTGGGCCGAGCTGCGGCGGCGCATCGGAGGCATCAGCGAGAAGATGCTCGCGCAGACCCTCCGCACCCTCGAGGAGGACGGCTTCGTGCACCGCGAGGCGCACCCGGTGATCCCGCCGCGGGTCGACTACAGCCTGACTCCGCTGGGCGCGGAGCTGGCCGAGAGGCTCCTGCCGGTGGTCGACTGGATCGAGGAGCACGCCGTGCCGCTGATCCAGGCCCGCGACGCGCGGAAGCGGTAGAGCGCAGGCGCGGGGGTCTCGATACGCCCCTGCGGGGCTGCTCGACCAGCAGGAAGCGGGCGGCTCGCTCGAGTGAGGTGAGCCTCTCCTACGTCGCTCGACGTTCACCTCGCGTTCAGGACGGATCCGCCGCCGGGTGACGTGCCCGCCCGCTGCCCCTGGTTCCCTCGAGGTCTCCCCACGCCTGCGAATCGAAGGACGAGACGACGATGACCGACACCTCCCGCCGACTGCTGCTGCCCATGGCCGGGCACACCCGGGGGAAGCGCAGCCCCGTCACCTGTGCGCTGAAGTGCGCCAACGCCTGCTCCGCCGCGACCTGCAACACGTCGCACAACAGCTACTTCCGCGACATCGTCGGAGCGCAGATCTCGCGCCGCGGCGCCCTGGGCCTGGGCCTGGCCGGCGCGGTCACTATCGCCGTCGCGTCCCCCAGCGCCCCGACCGCCGAAGCCGCCACGGCCGCGGCCGCCGGCGACGCGTCCCCGCTCGTCTTCACTCCGATCGCGCCCGTGCCGGCCACGGTGGACCAGTTCATCGTGCCCGAGGGCTTCGCCTGGCAGCCGATCATCCGCTGGGGCGACCCGCTCTTCGCCGACAGCGCCGAGTTCGACATCACCGACCAGACCGGCGCGGCGCAGTCCGGCCAGTTCGGCTACAACAACGACTACACCGACATCGTCGAGATCCCCGGCTCGAAGCGCCTGCGCGCCCTGCTGGTCGTCAACCACGAGTACACGAACGAGAACATCATGTTCCCGGCCGCCCAGCTCGAGTCCGAGCCGGAGCGCGTGCGCGAGGTGGGCCGCGCCGCCCACGGCCTCAGCGTCGTCGAGCTCGTCCGCACGGCGGTCGACCGCCCCTGGGCCTACGTCCGCGGGGGCGAGCGCAACCGCCGCTACCTGATCGACACCCCCTACGAGGTGACCGGCGCGGCCGCCGGCTCGTCGCTCCTGAAGACCGTCGCCGACCCGGAGGGACGCACCGTCCTGGGCACGCTCGGCAACTGCGCCGGCGGCACGACGCCGTGGGGCACGATCCTCTCGGGCGAGGAGAACTTCAACGGCTACTTCCGCGCGACCGGCACGAGCGCCGAGGAGAAGCGCTACGGCCTGACCGACGAGGAGACCTCCCGCCTCTGGGAGCTCGACGACCCGCGCTTCGACGCCCGCACCCCCGGCTACGAGAACGAGCCGAACCGCTTCGGCTGGATCGTCGAGTTCGACCCCTTCGACCCGGAGTCGACGCCGAAGAAGCACACCGCGCTCGGCCGCCTCAAGCACGAGGGCGCGAACGTCATCATCGCTCCGGACGGCCGCGTGGTCGCCTACCAGGGCGACGACGAGCGCTTCGACTACCTCTACAAGTTCGTCTCGAAGAAGCGCTACATCGAGGGCGACCGCGCGCACAACAAGACGCTGCTCGAGGAGGGCGACCTGTACGTCGCCCGCTTCACCGGCGACTCCCCCGTCGCCGAGATCACCGGCACCGGCGCGGTCCCCTCGGACGGCGGCTTCGACGGCATCGGCGAGTGGCTCCCGCTGGTCGTCGGCGGCGCCTCCGCCATCGCGGGCATGAGCGTCGAGCAGGTCCTGGTGCACACCCGCCAGGCGGCCGACCTCGCCGGCGCGACCAAGATGGACCGCTGCGAGGACGTGCAGCCGAGCCTGGTCAGCGGCCGGATCTACGTCGCCTGCACCAACAACTCCGAGCGCGGCACCGAGGGCACGGAGGGCGCGACCGAGATCAACCCGCGCACCGAGAACCGCGACGGCCACATCGTCGAGATCATCGAGGACGGCGGCGACCAGACCGGCCGCACCTTCACCTGGAACCTGCTGATGCTCTGCGGCGACGCGGCGCAGGGCGACGTCGTCTACTTTTCCGGCTTCCCGGCCGAGAAGGTCTCGCCGATCTCGTGCCCCGACAACCTGGCGTTCGACTCCGTCGGGAACCTCTGGATCTCGACCGACGGCGCGCCCAGCGGCATCGGCTACAACGACGGCCTGTTCAAGGTGTCGCTGGAGGGCGCGGACCGCGGCAAGGTCGAGCAGTTCCTCTCGGTGCCCGTCGACGCCGAGACCTGCGGCCCGATCGTGCACGACCAGGACCAGCACGTCTTCGTCGCCGTGCAGCACCCGGGCGAGGACGGCACCTTCGAGGCCCCGACCTCGTACTTCCCGGACTTCGCGGCGAGCGGAGCGGTCCCCGCCGGGGCGTTCGCGGCCCCGCGTCCGTCGATCGTGCAGATCCTGCCCGCCTCGCAGGTCGTGGCGCCGACGCCGACTCCGACGGCCGGCCCGACCACGGCGCCGACCTCGACGCCCACGGCCGCCCCGACCACGGCGCCGACGGCCG
>NZ_MUKN01000057.1 GCF_001995175.1 Rathayibacter rhapontici | reverse complement strand
GCCGATCGCAGCGAGCGGTCCGCCCTCCCCCGCTCCCGTCCCCGCCTCCGAGCACCGCTGGCACGGCAGGGACCAGGACTCCGACGACGAGGGCGCGGTCGTCCCCGTCCGTCCCCGACGTCGACGCCTCCTGATCGGCGCCGGCATCGCGGCCGGCGTCCTCGTGATCGGCGGCGCCCTCGTCGCCGTGCCGCTCCTCGTGCAGGACGGCGGCGGAGAGGGAGCCGCCGCGCCGGCCGCCGACCCCGCCGCCACCGACGAGGCGGTCGCCTGGATCGCCTCCTCGCTCGACCCCGACTCCGTGCTGCTCGTCGAGGACGGCCTCGTTCCCGAGGTCACCGGGGCCGGGTTCCCGGCCGACACGATCGTGGCGGAGTCGACCCTCGCCGCGGCCGCGCCCGATTCGGCCTGGCGCGTGGTCGAGTACGTCCTCGCCACTCCCGCTCTGCTCGCCGACGCCGCAGGAGAGACTGCGACCGCGCTCGACAACTCCGAGCCGGTCGTGAGCTTCGGCAGCGGCGACTCCGCGGTCGAGGTGCGGCAGGTCCTCACCGACGGTCCCGACCAGGCCGCCGCCGACGACGCCGTCCTGACGGCGGCGCGCGCGTCGGCCGGCGGGCAGCTGGCGACGAACCCCGCCCTGACCGCGACCCCCGCCGCCCGCGAGCTCCTCGAGGCCGGGCGGGTCGACTCCCGTCTGCTCCTCCTGCTCGGTCAGCAGCTCGCCGCCTCTCCGCTGTCGGTCGCCGACTTCCCGGCCGGGACGGGGGAGCCCGACGGGGTGCGCCACCAGATGCTGCTCTCGGGCTACAACGGCGCCGCCGTCCCCGGCGACGCCGACGCCACCGCGTCCGCCACGGCGTGGCTCGGCAGCCAGACGGGCGACTTCGTCCCCACCTCCGTCGAGTCCACCGACGCGGGCCTGCTCGTGACCCTCGACCTCGACGAGCCGTCCGGGCTGCTCCCGGGCGCCCCCTGAACGCCCTCCTACCCGAAGGAACCGCCATGCTCCCGACCACCCGCTCCTCCCGTCGCCGCGGCGTTCTCCGCGCCGCGGTCGTCCTCTCCGCAGCGTCCGCGCTGGCCGCACTCGGAGCCGCGCCCGCCTCGGCGGCCGAGCAGGAGACGGGGTGGGTGCGGGTCGCGCACCTCTCGCCCGATACGAAGGCGGTCGACGTGACGCTGACGTCGCTCGCGGGAGGCGGGGCGGAGTTCTCGCTCGACGACGTCGCCTACGGGGCCGTCTCCCCCTACTGGACCCTGGACACCGGGACGTACGTCGTCTCGATGGTCCCCTCGGACGCCCCGGAGGGCACCGCCCCCGTGATCGAGCAGGCCGTCGACGTCACCGCGGGCACGCCGCTCACCGTCGCCGCCCTCGGGCGCAACGCCGTCCTGAGCACCACCGTGTTCACCGACGACCTGACGCCGCCCGCCGACGGGCAGGCCCGCGTCCGCGTGATCCAGGCCTCGACCACCGCCACCCGGGTCGACGTCTCCACGGAGGCCGGCATCCCCCTCGCGACCGCCGCAGCACAGGGCACGGCCTCGCCCTACACGAGCGTGCCCGCCGGACCCTCCGCCCTCGACGTCTCGGCGGGCTCCGTCTCCGCCAGCTCCGACCTCGACCTCGCTCCCGGATCCGTCGCCTCGCTCTTCGTCCTCGACGACGCGAGCGCCGGCCTCGTGCTCTCGCCCGTGCTCGACTCCGCGGCCGTGGGCGATCTGCCCACCGGAGGCATCCAGACCGGCGGAGGAGCGACCGCCGTGCACGTCGCCTCGACGAGCGCTGCCCCCGTCGTCTCCGGCGCCCTCGGAGTGGTCTCCGTCCTCGCGGTCTACGGCCTGATCGCCGGAGCTGTCGCCCTGCTCGCCCGGCGCTCGAGCGTCGGCGGACGCACGAGCTGATGCGGCGGGGTCCCCGCGCGGCGGTCGTCCTCGCGGCCCTGCTCGCGCTGGCGGGCTGCTCGGCGGCGGAGTCGGTCGACGGGACGGCGCCCGCCGCATCCGCTCCCGCGACCGCGGCGTCGACCCTCGGCCCCGGTGCGGCGGCGGCGCTGCAGGACCCGGTCGCCGCGTTGGCGCCGGCCCGCTCCGCGGTCGTGCCCGAGCGCGTCGTCATCCCGGCGATCGGCGTCGACTCGACGCTCGAGTCCCTGACGCGGGACGGGACCGGCTGGATCCAGCCCCCCGTCGCCGTCGACCTGGCGGGCTGGTACCGGGACGGGGTCGTCCCCGGCGACATCGGCCCGGCGGTCATCGCCGGCCACGTCGACTCCCGCATCGGCCCCGGTGTGTTCCTCGACCTCTCGGAGCTCGTCCCGGGCGACACGGTCGACGTCGTGCTCTCGGACGGCAGCACCCGCACCTTCGAGGTGACCGGCTCGGTGACGGTGCCCAAGGAGGACTTCCCGACCGAGGACGTCTACGGCCCGACTCCCACCGCGCAGCTGCGGCTGATCACCTGCGGAGGGGTGTTCGACGACTCCTACGGCCACTACGTCGACAACGTCGTGGTCTCGGCTCAGCGCATCTCCTGAGCCGGCGGTCGTCGCGCGACTCGCAGGCGGTTCGGTGGTTCGCCGCGTACCCTCCGGGGGTATGAGCACCACATGGAAGCGCTGGGCGCCCGCTGCGGCCGTCCCCCTGGTCGTCGTCGCTGCGGCCGTCGCCCTGCCCCTCTCCGCGAGCGCCGCGGGGGACCTCCCCGAGAAGACCGCCTCCGAGCTCCTGACCTTCGCCGCCGAGAACGACGTCACCGCGTTCTCGGGAGAGATCGAGCAGACCTCCGACCTCGGCCTGCCGGACCTCTCGGCCCTCGGCGGCTCGTCCCCGAGCGCGTCGGGCGCGGCAGACGCGGCCCCGGCCGACGCCCTCATGGAGCTGGCCACCGGCTCGCACGAGGCCCGCGTCTTCGTCGACGCCGAGCAGGGCGCCCGCCTCCAGGTCCTCGACCGGCTCGCCGAGCGCGACGTCGTCGCGACGAAGGGCGAGGGCGTCTGGGTCTACGACTCCGCCGAGAACACCGCCACCCACTTCCTGCCGCCGGAGTCCGGCGCCGCCTCGCCCGCGACCGTGCCGTCGGGCGAGGTCCCGACTCCGTCCAGCATCGCCGAGGACCTGCTCGCGAGCATCGATCCGACCACCGCGGTGGCCGTCGGCTCCGACGTCGAGGTCGCCGGCCGCGACGCGTACGAGCTCGTCCTCACTCCGCGCGAGGGCACGACGCTCATCGGCTCCGTCACGGTCTCGATCGACGGAGAGACGGGCCTGCCGCTCGGAGTCGCTGCGACCGCGCGCGGCGGCACCGCGCCCGCGTTCAGCGTCGCGTACTCGAGCATCGACTTCGACGCTCCGGACGCGGCCATGTTCGCCTTCACCGCTCCCGAGGGAGCCGAGGTCGTCGAGAAGGCGGCCCCGGAGCACGACGACCCGGCCGTCGAGCCCGGAGCCGACGCGTCGCTCGAGCCCGGCACCGAGCCGTCCGACGCGGTGACTACCGGCACCGGCTGGGCCACCGTCGTCGAGCTGCCCGCGGGCGACTCCGAGGCGCTCGCCCCTCTCGACGCGATCACCACGCGCGTCGACGGCGGTCGCGCCCTCGAGTCCGCGCTGGTCTCGGTGCTCCTCACCGACGACGGCCGCGTCCTCGCCGGGTCCGTGCCGGTCGACGTCCTGGTCGACGCGGCCGGTCGGTGACCGCGACCGTCCTCGCGGTCGAGACGAACGGCCTCACCAAGCGCTTCGGGCGCCAGGAGGCCGTCTCGGGGCTCGACCTCGCCGTGCCGCGCGGCGCGGTCTTCGGGTTCCTCGGGCCCAACGGTTCGGGCAAGACGACGACCATCCGCATGCTCCTCGCCCTCGCCGCGCCGACGGAGGGGAGCATCACGGTGCTCGGTGAGAGCATGCCGCGCCGCTCGGCCGAGGTCCTCCCGCGCGTCGGCGCGCTCGTCGAGGGTCCGGGCTTCTACCCGTTCCTCTCCGGTGCCGCGAACCTCCGCCGGTTCGACGCCGCCGAGGCCGGCACCTCCTCCCGCACCCGGCGGCGCCGCGTCGACGAGGCGCTCGCGCGAGTGGGCCTCAGCGCCGCCGCCCGCAAGAAGGTCGGCTCCTACTCGCTCGGGATGAAGCAGCGCCTGGGCATCGCCGTCGCCCTGCTCTCGCCGCGCGACCTGATCGTCCTCGACGAGCCGACGAACGGGCTCGATCCCCAGGGCACCCGCGAGGTCCGCTCGCTCGTGCGGAGCCTCAACGCCGACGGCACGACCGTCCTCGTCTCCAGTCACCTCCTGGCCGAGATCGAGCAGCTCTGCACCCACGCCGCCGTCATGCGGACGGGGCGCCTGGTCGCCCAGGGCGGGCTGGACGAGCTCCGCGGCGACGCGGCCACCCTCGAGCTCGTCACTTCCGATCCCGAGCGGGCCCTGCGCAGCCTCGTCGAGCTGGGACTCGCCCCCCGGGTCGCCCCCGCCGACCACCCGAGCGACCCGCCGCTCGTCCTGGCCGCGATGCCTCCGGGAGTCGCGGCCGAGTCCGTCGTCGCCGGGCTGGTCGCCGCCGAGGTCCGCGTGCGCGGGGTCGCGGTCCGCCGGCCGTCGCTCGAGGAGCGCTTCGTCGAGCTGACGGGGGAGGGCTTCGATGTCGAGCGCTGAGCCGAGGGTCTCCGAGTCCCGTCGCACCCGCGGAGGAGCGGGAGGCTCCTGCTCTCGGAGCTCGCGCTGCTCTTCCGTCGTCGCCGCACCTGGGCGCTGCTGACCGCCCTCGCCGCGATCCCCGTCCTGCTGGCCGTGGCCGTCCGCCTCTCGGGCGAGGGCGGCGGTCCGTCCTTCGTGGGCGCCATCGGCGGCAACGGGCTCTTCACGGGCTTCGCCGCGATCACCGTGGCGGTGCCGCTGTTCCTGCCCTTGACCATCGGAGTCGTCGCCGGCGACGCGATCGCGGGCGAGGCGTCCCTCGGGACACTCCGCTACCTGCTCGTGACACCCGTCGGCCGACTGAGGCTGCTGGCGGTGAAGTTCGCGGCCTCGCTCGCGTTCTGCCTCGCCGCGGCCCTGACGGTGATGGTGGTCGGCATCCTGATCGGCCTCGCGCTCTTCCCGGTCGGCCCGGTGACGCTGCTCTCGGGCAGCACGGTGCCGCTGGCCGACGCGATCGGCCGTGCGTTCGCGATCGCCGTCTACGTGGCCCTCTCGCTCGTCGGGCTGGCCGCGATCGGGCTCTTCGTCTCGACGTTGACCGACGTCCCCGTCGGAGCGATGGCGGCGACCGTGGTCGTCTCGATCGCGGCGCAGATCGTCGGGTCGCTCTCGCAGCTCGACGCGCTGCACCCGTTCCTGTTCACGGATCGCTGGTTCGACTTCGCGGATCTGCTGCGCGACCCGATCGCGTGGAGCTCCTTCGGCGAGAACGCCCTGCTGCAGCTCGCCTACGTCGCCGTGTTCGGGGCTCTGGCCGCCGGCCGGTTCACGACGCGCGACATCCTGTCCTGACACCGGCCGCCTGATCGGGGTCGAACCGACGAGAGGCCGCCCCCCGCGATCGGGGAGGCGGCCTCTCGGACGTCCCGGCGTGAACCGCCGACGGAGCAGGTCAGCCCTGGGCGGCGAGCCCGAAGCTGACGGTGCCGCTCTCGTCGACCTGCGCGTCGAGCACCTTGTCGCCGAGGGCGACGGAGGCGGCGACGTCCAGGAACACGCGTGCTCCGTCCTGCTCCACGACGGCATCGGTCGTCTCGGGCGCCGGCGCGACGGCGACGGCGAAGTTCTGGGCGTCGAGGTCGGTCCCGCTGATGCGCAGGCCTCCCTCGACGGGGGTCTCGGTCTGTCCCGTGATGGTCTTGACGACGGTGCTGGCGTTGTCGGTGAGCGTGAGCATCGGTCGTTCCTTTCCGTCCGTGGTCGATGAGACGGCCACGATTCCGAGATCCGCAGCGGGTCTCAAGCCGCGCGGGCGGACGTGGAGGGAATGCACACCTCGCGGCTCACCGGGCGCGGCACCGGCGGCACTCCACCTGCGGCACTGCACCTGCGACACTGTCCGGATGCACCCCGCCGATGCCTGCCCGTGCGGGAGCCGCCGTCACTACGCCGACTGCTGCCGCCCCGCCCACCTCGGCGAGACCCCGTCGCCGACCGCCGAGCGGCTGATGCGCAGCCGCTACAGCGCGAACGTGCTCGGGATCGCCCCGTACCTGCTCGCGAGCTGGCACCCCTCGACGCGCCCGTCGCGCGTCGACCTCGACGACGACGTCCGCTGGAGACGCCTGCAGATCGTCGACACCGCTCGCGGCGGGGAGGACGACGTCGACGGACTGGTCGAGTTCCGCGCGTCGTACCGCTCGTCGGAGGGCGTCGGGCTGGTGCACGAGCGCAGCCGGTTCGACCGGGAGGACGGCCGCTGGTTCTACGTCGACGGCGATCTGCTCGGCGACGACTCCTGACGAGCGGGTTCTCCGCATCCGTCCCGCAGCCCCCGCAGCCGTCCTACGCTGAGGGGATGGTCCAGGACTTCCGGCGCGTGGACGACGCGTCCCGCTACGAGCTGCATCAGGACGGCGCGCTGGTCGGCGTCCTCGACTACCGCGAGAACGACGAGGCCGTCTCGCTCGTGCGCTCCTTCACCTCGCCGCCGTTCCGGGGCCGCGGCCTCGCCGGCGAGCTGGTGGCGTTCGCGGTCGAGGACATCGAGACCTCGAGCACTCGGCGCATCGTGCCGCTCTGCTGGTACGTCGGCCAGTGGTTCGAGGAGCACCCCGAGAAGTCGCACCTCCTCACCCGCTGAGTGCGCCGGAACCTGCTGCTCGAGCCCGCGTCACTCCCGGACGAGCGGCTCGACGCCGGCCAGGTCGGGCCCGAGCCCGATGTCGACGAGCCGGATCCGCCCCGCGTAGCGTCGCCGGGCGGCAGGAGGAGCCCCGCCTTGATCGCGCCGAACGTGACCGTCACATCGGCGTGCAGGACGGTCGGGTCGGGGACGCTGCCGTCGTCGGGCCCGATGCCGCTCGGCAGATCGACCGCGACGACCACGGGACGCTCCTCGCGGTCGGCCAGAGCGTCGATGACCGTCTCGACGATCGAGCGGGGCCGTCCTGAGAGGGCCGGATGCCGCGTGCCGATCCCGAGGATCCCGTCGACCACGACGTCGGCGCGCGCGATCGCAGCGAGCAGCGCTCTCACGTCGTCCGCCGGGACGCGGTCGCAGCCCTCGTCGAGCGCCACGGCGAGTCCCCGCTGATGCCAGCGGTCGGCGGTCAGCACGAGCAGGACGTCGACACCGGAGGAGGCGATCTCGGCCGCCGCGTACAGGGCGTCGCCGCCGTTGTTCCCCGGCCCGACCAGCACCAGCACGGTCCCCGGTCCGCTGCGGTCGCGCCGCCCGGCCAGGAGCACGCGGATCTCGCGGGCGAGGCCGTCCGCCGCCCTCTGCATGAGCGGTTCGCGCCGAGCCAGGTGCGGCGCTTCCGCGGCCCGCACCTGCGCGGAGGAGTAGCCCTCGACCATGCCTCCACTGTGCGCTCCGCCACGCTCCACGGCAACCCCGGAGGCGGCGTGCGGTACCAGCGCCGCCCGTCGGCGCTCTCGTCTGCTGCTCCTCCGTCACGCCGCCCACTTCGCCTCGAACAGCGGAGCCGGCCGGCGCCGCGGCGGGTCAGGGAGCAGGTCGCCCGGTCGTGTGGTCATGCGGCGTCCGGTGGGGGTGGTCCAGTGGGCGGTGCCGTCGGGGTGGAGGGTGTAGGTCCAGCGGTCACCGTGGCGGACGTGGTGGTGGGCGGTGCAGAGGGAGGCGAGGTGCCCCGCGGCAGACCCTGCGCGAACGCCTCCGGACACGACACCGCCGCCCCGTACGCCGCATGCAGCTCGACCGCTGCCGCCAGCAGCACCGGCGACGCCGCCCGCGCCGACTCACCCGCCCGATCTCCGCGCTCGCGCACGACCTCGAGCACCTCCACCACGTCTGATCCCGTCAGACGAATACGAAACCAGCGACTACTGACATCCGCTCACGTTCATCCGGCGCGGCAAGCGCTTCACGCCACCGGATGTGCCGCGCGCCGGTTCCGCGCCGAGACCACCGCCCGGGGCCCCCTCAGGACTCCTGCACAGCCCGGTCCGACTCCTCCACGATCGCGCGCATCGCGGCCTCCGCCGCCACACCGTCCCCCTCCGACACCGCCACCGCGACCGCCCGGTGCAGCTGCAGCGCCTCGCTGTCGGCCTCGCGCGGCATCAGGTCGTTGCGCGTGCGCCCCGCCAGCACCTCCGCGACCAGATCGGCGAGCTGCGCGAGCATCCGATTGCCCGATGCCGACAGCAGGGTGCGGTGGAACGTCGTATCGGCCGAGAGGTACGCGCCCTGATCGGCCGAGTGCGCGTGCGCCGACATCACGCGCACGGCGTCGGTCAGCGCCTCGCGCTGCTGCGCCGTCGCGTTCACCGCGGCCAACCGGGCGGCCAGCGGCTCGACCCCCAGGCGCAGCTGGCTGAGCTGGTGGAGCTGGCGCTGGCGGTCCGGCCCGTCCAGGCTCCACGCGACGACGCGCGGATCGAGGGCGTTCCACGACTCCGGCGGCTGCACCTGCGTCCCCGCACGGCGGCGGGAGGTGACGAGGCCGAGCGACTCGAGGACCCGCACCGCCTCGCGCATCACCGAGCGGGACACTCCGCGCCGCTCGGCCCGCTCGTCGGCGCTGAACGCGGTCCCCGGGGCGAGCTCCCCGCGCACGATCTGCGAGCCGAGCTCGTCGAGCACCGAGTGGTGCAGGGAGGGCGGCGGCGTCGCGGTCATGCGCCCATCCTCCCAAGGAGATGCTCGACTCCGCGCCATTCATCGGACATACTCGTCGAGAACACCGGTTATGTCGGACATATCTCGCCCAGGCGAGACCGCCGACCGCCGTCGGACCGATCAAGGATGCTCATGACACCGACTCTCCCCTCCCTCCTCCGCGCCGCGGGGGAGGAGGTCGCCACCACCGCTCCCCAGGGGCAGCTGATCCTCGCCGCGATCCTCGGCATCGCCGTGATCGTCGTGCTGATCACCTGGCTGAAGCTGCACCCCTTCGTCTCGCTGCTCATCGGCGCGCTGACCACCGGCCTCGTCGCCGCGATGGCTCCCGCGGACGCCGTCGCGAGCTTCGCGCTCGGCTTCGGCAACACGATGGGAGGCGTCGGCATCCTGATCGGCCTCGGCGCCATGTACGGCAAGCTCCTCGCCGACTCCGGCGGCGCCGACCGCATCGTCGACACCCTCATCGCCCGGTCGAGCACTCGCGCGCTGCCCTGGATGATGGGCTTCGTCGGGGCGCTGATCGGCCTGCCCATGTTCTTCGAGGTCGGGCTCGTCCTCCTCATCCCCGTCGTGATCCTCGTCGCGCGCCGGAGCGGACTGCCGCTGATGAAGGTCGCGATCCCGACTCTCGCGGGTCTGTCGGTCATGCACGGTCTCGTGCCCCCGCACCCCGGGCCGCTCGTCGCGATCGACGCGCTCGGCGCGAACCTCGGAGTCACGCTCGCCTTCGGCGTGCTCGTCGCGATCCCGACCGTGGTGATCGCCGGTCCGCTCTTCGGCCGACTGGCAGCGAAGTGGGCGCCCGTCGAGACCCCGCCGCTCTTCGGCGAGGGCGCCGGCGACGCCCGCGAGCACCGCCCCGGATTCACCGCCGCGGTCGCGAGCATCCTGCTCCCCGTCGTGCTCATGCTGGGCAAGGCCGTCGCCGACATCGCGGCCCCGGAGTCCGACGCGGCCTGGAAGGCGGTCCTCGACTTCCTCGGCACCCCCACGATCGCCCTCGGCATCGCCCTGCTCGCCGGTCTGGTCCTGCTGGGCCGCGGCGGGCGGATGAACCGCTCCGAGCTCCAGGACTCGCTCTCCAGCTCCCTCCCGCCCATCGCGGGCATCCTGCTGATCGTCGGCGCGGGCGGCGGATTCAAGCAGGTCCTCGTCGACACCGGCATCGGCAGCGTCGTGGCCCAGCTGGCGGAGGGAAGCGGAGCGTCCGCGCTCCTCCTCGCCTGGCTCGTCGCCGTGGTCATCCGCATCGCCACCGGCTCCGCGACCGTCGCGACGGTCACGGCCGCAGGGATCCTCCAGCCGCTGACCGAGACGATGGACGGACCGATGGTCGCCCTCATGGTGCTCGCGATCGGCGCAGGCTCGGTGTTCCTCTCGCACGTGAACGACGCCGGGTTCTGGCTCGTCAAGGAGTACCTCGGACTCACCATCGGCCAGACGCTGAAGACGTGGACGGTGATGGAGTGCCTGGTCTCGGTGACCGGGCTCGCCGGCGTCCTCGTGATCGGCCTGTTCGTAGGAGGACTCTGATGCCGCACCCGACCACCACTCCCGCCGCGTCCACCGCGCCGGTCCGCGCGATCGTCGTCATGGGCGTCTCCGGCAGCGGCAAGTCGACGGTCGCCGCCCTGCTCGCGGGCTTCCTGCACTGGAGCTTCCTCGAGGGCGACGACCTGCACCCGCGCGCCAACGTCGAGAAGATGGCGGCCGGCACCCCGCTCGACGACTCCGATCGCGCTCCCTGGCTCGCCGAGATCACCCGGGTGGTCGACGAGCGGATCACGAGCGGCCGCCCGGTCGTCGTGACCTGCTCCGCATTGCGCCGCGCCTATCGTGACATCCTGCGGCGCGACGACCTCGTCTTCGTGCACCTCGCCGGATCGAAGCAGGTCGTCGCCGGGCGCCTCGCCTCGCGGCTCGACCACTTCATGCCGACGACGCTGCTCGATTCGCAGTTCGGCCTGCTCGAGCCCCTCGGCGACGACGAGCGGCACATCACGGTCGACGTCGGCAACGCCCCGGAGGAGGAGATCGCCGAGATCGTGGAGCGCCTCGGTCTGAGCTGACGCCGTTCCCGGCACTCCCGGACCCCCGATCAGGGCGTCGCTCCGGCCGGAGGGCGAGGCGGACTTGCACACAGGACCGCGACACGGAACTGTCGTCCCCGGGGAAGAGATCACGGGAGATCCATGGACGACGAGAACCTGCTCGCGGCACTGCACCGCGGGCGTCCGGCCACGATCGCCGAGGCGGCCGAGCTCCTCCAGGTCGACCCCGATCTCGTGCTCGCGGGGGCGCGGCGGCTGCGCGAGCGGGGGCTGCTCGCAGGCTCGGAGGACCAGCTCGCGTACATCCCTCCCGCGGAGTGGGCGGCCGCAAGAATCGCCCGGCACACCGACGCCGTCCGCCGTGCCACGGCGGAGTCGGTCGAGGGCATCGAGCGCGTCATGGCGGGACTGCCGGGGCTGATGGGGGCCTGGTCGGTCGGGGAGGCGTCGACCGACCTCGTGCCCACACTGCTGCGGCACGGCCGCCACGCGTCCGAGGACCTCTGGTTCGATCTCGTCCGTCGCGACTCCGGCACGCTCATCGCCGTCCTGCCCGACGTCGAGCGCTTCCTCGATCCGCCCACCGAGCGCGCGGTCCGCTTCGGGCAGGCGCTGGCGGCGAAGGACCGCGTCCGGGTCATCATGCCCGCCTCCTGCGTGAGCGACCCCCGTGTCCTCGCGCGCATCGAGGCCTATCAGAAGGCGGGAGTCGACTACCGCCTGCTCGACAACCCGCCCAGCTGGTTCTGGGTCGACGGCGAGCACCTGGCCGTGCCGTTCCAGTGGGGCGAGACCCGGCCGACCAGCGTCGTGGGCGTGCGGCACGCCGCCCTCGCGGGCCTCGTCAGCGCGTACTTCGAGGAGCTGTGGCGCCAGGCCGTCCCGGTCGCCGCGGTCGAGGAGTCGTGGACGTCGCTGCTGCGCCTCATGCGGACGGGGATCACCCTCGAGACCGCCTCCCACCGCCTGGGGATCAACCCCCGCACCGGGCGCCGACGCGTCGCCGCGGCCATGGAGCACCACGGCGTCTCGACGCTCTTCGCGCTGGGCACGGCGTGGACCGCGGACGGCGGCTCCGCGCCCGCGAGCGACTAGCGGGCACCGCCGGCCACTCGGTCGGGACGGCGCGAGTGGCCGGCCTTCGCCGACCGGGGTGCCCTCAGTGTCGTGACCTCTCTCCGCCGCCCGCAAGAACCTCTAGAGGACACGTCCGGAAGAGGACACGACGCGGCCGGTCCGTCGCGCGGACAGCGGCGCCGTCGTGGGCCGGAGCAGAGCTACGCTCGCTGCATGGGGGCACGGGCGATCTACGTCGAGACGATCATCGACGCCGATCTCGAGGCGGTATGGAGCGCGACGCAGGATCCCGTCTCGCACGTGCGCTGGGACGTCCGCTTCTCCCGCATCGTGCCCGAGCCGCCCGGGAGCGGGGGAGAGACCCGCTTCACCTACCTGCGGCGCACCGCTCTCCACGACGTGCGCGGGACCGGGGTGAGTCTCGGCGAGCGCCGTCGCGCCGACGGCACGCGCACATCGGCCCTGAGCTTCGCGACCGAGGACCGGCTGTCGCCGATCCGCTCCGGGCGCGGCTACTGGCGCTACGTCCCCACCGGCGACGGGCGCATCCGCTTCCTCACCGGCTACGACTACACGCCCGGATGGGGTCCGCTCGACGTCGTCGTCCGCCCGCTGCTGGGCTGGGCGACCGCGTGGAGCTTCGACCGGCTGCGGATCTGGCTCGAGGACGGGGCCGAGCCCGAGGAGTGGCCGCTGGCCAGCGTCCTGCAGGTCTGGCGGAAGGACCGCCCGCGAGCGTCGCGCGTCCTGCGCGCCCCGGTCGGCGGACGGCGCCGCGACGACCACCTGCGCGACGCCCCGAGCACTCTGGCGTCGCTGCCCGCACCCCGGAGCGGTCGGTGAGCTCCGTCTTCGAGGCCGCGCTGGGGCCGGACTTCGCGCGCCTGCACCCGCAGATGCAGAGGCGCTTCGGCGTCGGGCTCGACTCGGCCGAGGCCTGCATCGGCCGCGGGGCGATGACGATCCGCCGCGGACCTTGGTGGACCGTGCCGTTCCTCCAGCTCGGCCGCCTCCGCCGCATCCTGGTGCCGGATGTCGGCACCGATGTGCCCTTCACCATCGAGAACTACCCGTACCGGGACTCCCTCGGGCGCGAGACGGTGACCTTCGTGCGCACCTACGCGACGAGGCCCGGCCGCAGCGCGCGCTTCGACGCGACCATGGTGCTCGTGGACGGACGGGTCGTCGACTACCTCGGGTCCCACCAGCACCTGGCGGTCGACCTCGATCTCCGCGTCGACGACCGCGGCGGCCTCGTGCTGACGTCCGGGGCCCAGCGCTTCTACGAGGGGCCGATCGCCTTCCGCTTCCCGATGCTCCTCAGTGGCCGGGCGACGCTGCACGAGTACTGGTCGGAGGTGGACGACGCCTTCCACGTCGACCTCGAGGTGCGCAACAGCCTGCTCGGCGTCCTCTTCGGCTACAGCGGGGCCTTCCGGTGCGAGTGGGTCCCCGCGACCGACGCGCCCGAGCGGCTGAAGCCCGTGCGGACGGAGGCGCGCACGTGAGGGCGCCGCGCTCGGGCCGAGCGCCTCAGTACCTGCAGGAGCACCCGTGGGCCCTGGCGCTGGTCAGCGGCCTCTTCGTCGCGGCGATCGCCGTGCTCGCCTCCGACGCCGGCTGGGACCTCACCGCCGACATCGGCGGCAGCGGTCGGCACGCTCCGCTGTGGCTCGTGCTCCTGCTCGGCCTGCCGTTGTTCGGCGCCGGAGTCGTCCTGGGCGTCGTCGAGCAGGTCCGGCTGCTGATCCGCCCGCCGCTCCGCCACGGCCCGCCGCCGATCCGAACGGGCCCGGGTGGCTGAGCCGGGGGAGCGGCGAGGACGATCCGCGTGCGTAGGGCGGTCCCCGCGACTCCGCCCGCCGCGGCCGTGGCGCGCCTGCTCGTGTCGGTGGTCGTGCTCGCGGTGCTCGGCTACGCCTACGGCCTGAGAGCGGCGGTGGGCGACGCGAGTTTCGTCGACTACTTCGGCTACTTCACGAACCAGACCAGCCTGATCCTGAGCGTCGTGCTGCTCGTCTCGGGAGCGACCGCGTTGCTCGGGCGCACGCCCTCGGAGTCGTCGAGCCTGATCCGCGGGATCGCCACCGCCTACCTCCTCGTCGTCGGAGTCGTCTACAACACCCTCGTGCCGGGCACGGGATCCGCGCCGCCGTGGGTCAGCGCACTGCTGCACGTCGTCCTGCCGGTGCTCGCCGTCCTCGACTGGGCCCTCGTCGCCGACCGGCCGCCTCTGCCGTGGCGCCGGCTCTCGATGGTCCTGCCCTACCCGCTGGTCTGGCTGGTCGTCGTGCTCGTCCGCGGACGGACGGACGGCTGGGTCCCGTACGGCTTCCTGCTGCCCGGGAACGGGCTGCCGTCGCTGATCGCGCACGTCCTCGGCCTGATCGCCGCGGTGGTCGCGGCGGGTGCGCTGGTCTGGGTCCTCAGCCGGCGCTCCGGCCGCCGAGCAGGTCCTCGACCCGCGTGACCGGCAGGTCGAACGCCTCGGCGACGGCCGCGTTCACGACCCGACCGTCGTGCGTGCTGAGCCCCTGCGCGAGTGCGGGGTCGCTCCGCAGCGCCGTCTCCCAGCCCTTGTCGGCGAGCGCGACGACGTAGGGCAGCGTCGCGTTGGTCAGCGCCCGCGTCGAGGTCTCGGGCACCGCGCCGGGCATGTTGGCGACGCAGTAGTAGACGCTGTCGTGCACGGCGAACACCGGGTCGTCGTGGGTGGTCGGCCGCGAGCCCTCGAAGCAGCCGCCCTGGTCGATGGCGATGTCCACGAGCACCGAGCCCGCCTTCATCGTCGCCACCATCTCGTCGGTGACGAGCTTCGGCGCCCGGGCGCCGGGGATCAGCACGGAACCGACGACCAGGTCGCGTCGGCGACCTGCGCCGCGATCTCGTACGTCGACGACGCCCGGGTCTGGATCGCTCCGCCGAAGCGGTTCTCGAGTTCGCGCAGCCGGGGGAGCGAGAGGTCGACGATCGTCACGTCCGCCCCCATCCCGAGCGCGTTCGCCGCCGCGTGCTCGCCGGCGACTCCTCCGCCGATCACGACGACCTTCGCCTTCGGCGTGCCGGGCACGCCGCCCAGCAGGGTGCCGCGTCCGCCCGCTGCGCTCATCAGGTGGTACGCGCCCACGGTGATCGACAGGCGCCCCGCGACCTCGCTCATCGGCGAGAGCAGCGGCAGCTGCCGGTTCGGCAGCTGGACCGTCTCGTAGGCGATCGCCGTGGTCCCGGAGGCGAGCAGCGCGTCGGTGCACGGGCGGGACGCGGCGAGGTGGAGGTAGGTGAAGAGCACCTGGCCCGAGCGCATCCGCGGGTACTCCGCCTCGATCGGCTCCTTCACCTTGAGGACGAGGTCGGCCTCGCCCCAGACCTCGTCGCGTCGGCGGCGAGCCGTGCTCCGGCCGCGGCGAAGTCCTCGTCCGTGAGTCGGGAGCCCAGGCCCGCGCCCGACTGCACGAGCACGTCGTGCCCGCGCCGGACGAGCTCGTGGACGCCTGCGGGCGTCGCGGCGACGCGGCTCTCGTTGTTCTTGATCTCGCTGGGGATCCCGATGCGCATGACGGCTCCTCGATTCGCGGGCGCCCGAGGTGCAGCGCCCGACGCTGGGCGGTGGACGCCGATCCTGCGCCGACGTCGCTCCTATCGTGCGAAGATCGTGTTTCGGACGGGTGACGTTCCGCAGGATCGTCGAAGATCGCCCGGAGTTCCGCACGATCGGCGGTACGAGGAGAGGCGGCGGCGATGAGACCGAAGGATCTGCACGACCTCGGCGACCTCGATCCGGTCGATCGCGCACTGGTGCGGCTCCTGCGAGCGGATGCGCGGACGCCGAACAGCCGCCTCGCCGAGCAGGCGGGCGTCGCGCCGTCCACCTGCGTCTCGCGCGTGCGCTCGCTGGTCGAGCGCGGCATCATCACCGGCTTCACCGCCGAGCTCGACCCGGCCGCCCTCGGCCTCACGCTGCAGGCGCTGATCAGCGTGAGCATCCGGGTCGGTCAGCGCCAGGCCATCACCCGGTTCGCCGACGAGATCCGGGCGCTGCCCGAGGTCGTGCAGCTGTTCTTCCTCGGCGGATCGGAGGACTTCATCATCCACGTCGCCGTCCGCGACTCGAACGACGTGCGCGACTTCGTGGTGTCGAACCTGTCGGCTCACCCCGCGGTCGCGTCGACCCGCACCAGCATCGTGTTCGACCACCACCGCAAGGGCCCGGCGGTCCCGGAGTAGGTCAGTGCGCTCCGGGGTTCATCTCGCCGGTGCTGCGATCGGTCAGACCGGGGATCCTCTTCGCGAGCCCGGGGATGCTCTCCTCCGAGAGCTCGATGCGGGTGTCGCGCAGGCGCTGGCGCAGCAGCGCCTCCGGGTCCTCGTCGGGCCGCAGCTGCAGATCGCCGGCGACCTGCAGCAGGATCCCCCGCAGCTTCTCGTCGAGCACCGCGTCGTCGCTGCCGTGCTGGATCGGGTGGTCCTGGGATGCGTTCGTCATGGCTCCATGCTTCCACCCCTGTCGGGCGTCGGCGACTACTTGCGGCGGGGCGTCCGGGGGAGGATGGAGTCGTGCCCTTCACCCGTGCCCAGCTCGCGTCCTTCCGCGACCGCACCGTCGAGGATCTGCTGGGCCCCGACGTCCGCCTGCTCTTCGTCGGGATCAACCCGGGCCTCTGGACGGCGGCGACGGGAGCGCACTTCGCGCACCCCGGCAACCGCTTCTACCCGGCCCTGCTCGCGGCGGGGATCCTCGAGCGGCCGATGCGCGTCTCAGAGGGGATGAGCGACGAGGACCGCCGCCTCCTGATCGACCGCGGGATCGGCATCACGAACCTCGCCGCGCGGGCCACGTCGCGCGCCGACGAGCTGAGCGGCGAGGAGCTGCGCGACGGGGCCCGGCGGCTGGTCGCCACCGTCGAGCGGGTGCGCCCCTCGGCCGTCGCGATGGTCGGCATCACCGCGTACCGCGCGGCGTTCGGCCGGCGCTCGGCGACGCAGGGGCGTCAGGAGGAGGGGATCGCGGGCGTCCCGCTGTGGGTCCTGCCCAATCCGAGCGGTCTGAACGCGCACGACACCACGGAGTCCCTCGGCCGCGCCTACCGCGAGCCCGCCGTGGCGGCCGGGATCATCGCCGTTGCGCCGCAGGAATAGCCCACGACCTCGGGAGGTTGCAGAAGTCCATGAGTATGCATGAAGTGAAGTTCGGCGTCGACACGTTCGGCGACGTCACCCGCGGCGCCGACGGCGCCCTGCTCCCGCACGGCCAGGTCCTGCGCGACGTCGTCGAGGAGGGCGTGCTCGCCGACGCGGTCGGCATCGACTTCTTCGGCGTGGGCGAGCACCACCGCGCCGACTTCGCGGTCAGCGCTCCGGACGTCGTCCTGGCCGCGATCGCGGGCCGCACCGAGCGCATCCACCTCGGATCCGCCGTCACCGTCCTCTCCTCCGACGACCCCGTCCGCGTCTTCCAGCGCTTCGCGACCCTCGACGGAGTGTCGGGCGGACGCGCGGAGGTCATCCTCGGCCGCGGCTCCTTCACCGAGTCCTTCCCGCTCTTCGGACTCGACCTCTCGCAGTACGAGCTCCTGTTCGAGGAGAAGCTGGAGCTCTTCCACGCCCTCCTCGAGGGGGGACCTGTGACCTGGGAGGGCCGCACCCGTGCCGCGCTCACCGAGCAGAGCGTGTTCCCCGCCGTCGAGAACGGGCGACTGCGCACCTGGATCGGCGTCGGCGGCAGCCCGGAGTCCGTCGTCCGCGCCGCCCGGTTCGGCTTCCCGCTGGTGCTGGCCATCATCGGCGGCTCGCCTGCCCGCTTCCGCCCGTACGTCGACCTCTTCGGCCGCGCCCTCGACCAGCTCGAGCAGCCGCGCCTCCCGGTCGCCGTGCACTCGCCCGGCTTCGTCGCCGACACCGACGAGGAGGCGCGCGAACTGTACTTCCCGCACTACAAGGGCATGGCCGACGCCATCGGCCGCGAGCGCGGCTGGTCCCCGCTCACTCCCGAGCGGTTCGCGGAGGAGGCGGGCCCCGACGGCGCGCTGCACGTCGGGTCGCCCGAGACCGTCGCCCGCAAGATCGCGAGCACGGTGGGCGCCCTCGGCATCGACCGCTTCGACCTCAAGTACAGCGCCGGCACCCTGCCGCACGCGGCGATCATGCACAACCTCGAGCTGTACGGCACCCGCGTGATCCCGCTGGTGCGCGAGATGCTCGCCGAGGGCTGAGCCGGTCGGGAGCGCCTGCACGGGCGCTCCCGACCCCCGGCCGCTTCCGAGCGCACGCCCTGCGCGCTCCCATCGGCCGCCCGGCCGCCGCCGATATGCTCGAGGGCTCGCACCGCTCCTCGATCACTCCGGAAGACCATGCCCGACAGCCACGCCGCCCGCACGCCCTACGAGGTCCTCGGCGTCCCCGCCACCGCGTCCGACGACGAGCTGCGGAAGGCCTACCGCCGCCTGCTCCGCGAGACGCACCCCGACACCGGAGGCGACGCCGCCTCGTTCCACGCGGTCCAGCTCGCCTGGGAGCGGATCGGCAGCGCCTCCGCCCGCACCGACTACGACCGCGGAGCGCCGGCGCCCGGCGCGCAGTCCCCGCAGACCCCCTACACGGGCTCTCCCCGGCCGCAGACCGCCTCCGCCGTCCGCGCCCGGTCCTACGGCCACCCGGGCGGCGCCGCGCGAGTACTACCTGCGCCTCGTGCGGGAGTGGGTGGGCCGCGGCGTCGACATCGACGACCCGTTCGATCCGGCGATCGTCCGCTCCGCACCGCGCGAGGTGCGGCGCTGGCTCGCGAAGGCGCAGGCCGAGGAGGCCACCGCCTCGCTCGTCGCCTCGCTGGGCATCGCCTACACGATCTGGAACGACGTCGCCGTCGGCGACGGCGGGCTCAAGATCGACCACGTCGTCCTCGGCCCGTCCGGGCTGCTCGCCCTGACCTCGGCCGACTGGGGCGACACGGTGCGCCTGCGCAAGGGCGAGGTGGAGGGAGCGGGAGTCGCCGACGACGAGAAGCCGATCGCGTCGCTCTCGAAGGCCGCGCGGCGCCTGGGCCGCGAGCTCGGCGTGCGCTTCTCGGCGAGCGTCGTCGTCGTCCCCGACGACGGCCTCGAGCAGCCCTACGAGCAGGTCGAGCGCGGACGCCACCAGGGCGCCGTGCTGATCCGGCGCTCGCTCCTCCCGCAGCTGCTGCGCTCGGGCACCGACGACCGCCTCGGCGGCTACGGCGAGTCCTTCGAGGTCCGCACCCGCGTGCAGAGCCGCGTCCGCTTCGTCTGACCGCTCCCGCTAGCCGCCGCCGGTCGCCCGTGCAAGGGGTTAGCAGCCGCCCGGGGCGCCGCGCACCATGGGACCGTGCCCTCCGGGCACGCGACGCCGAGCGAACGAGGAGCGACCATGGTGCGATTCGGATACACCCTGATGACCGAGCAGAGCGGACCCAAGCAGCTGGTCGGCTACGCGGTCGAGGCCGAGAGGCACGGCTTCGAGTTCGCCGTCTCGAGCGACCACTACTCGCCCTGGCTGACCGAGCAGGGGCACGCCTCCTACGCCTGGGCGCTCCTCGGCGCGGTCGCGCAGGCGACGTCCACGATCGACCTCACCACCTACGTCACGGCTCCGACGATCCGGTACCACCCGGCCGTCGTCGCCCAGAAGGCCGCCACTCTCGCGATCCTCTCGGACGACCGCTTCACGCTCGGTCTGGGCTCGGGGGAGAACCTGAACGAGCACGTCGTCGGCGAGGGGTGGCCGGCCGTCTCGGTCCGCCAGGACATGCTCGAGGAGGCGGTGCACATCATCCGCGCGCTGCACACCGGCGAGCTGGTGACGTGGGAGGGCGAGTACTTCCGCGTCGACTCCGCGCGCATCTGGGACCTGCCGGAGAAGCCCGTCGAGATCGGCCTCGCCGTCTCGGGCGAGAAGTCGATCGAGCGCTTCGCGCCGCTCGGCGACCACCTGATCACCACCGAGCCCGACGCCGAGCTGATCTCGCAGTGGACGGCCGTCCGCGGCGCCGATGCCGCGCCGTCGCGCACGATCGGGCAGATCCCGATCTGCTGGGCTCCCGACAAGGAGCAGGGCATCGCCCTCGCGCACGAGCAGTTCCGCTGGTTCGCCGGCGGCTGGTCGGTGAACGCCGACCTGCCGACCCCCGCGGGCTTCTCGGGAGCGTCGAAGTTCGTGCGCCCCGAGGACGTCGCCGAGCAGATCGCCTGCGGACCCGACCTCGACGAGCTCGCCGAGAGCTTCGTCCCCTACATCGAGGCCGGATTCACGGACATCGCGCTGGTCCAGGTCGGCGACGAGCTGCAGCAGCGCTTCCTCGACGAGGCGGCCGACGGGCTCCTCGAGCGCCTGCGCGCCCTCGCCCCGTGAGCCGGAGCGACCCAGTGACGCTCAGAAGCCGCGCAGCCGCTCGATCTCGCGGCGGTCGCGCTTGGTCGGCCGTCCGGCTCCCCGGTCGCGCTCGATGATCGCGGGCGCCGATTCGCGGGGCGGGGGCGGCGGAGTGAGATCCTCCGCGCACTCCGCGGCGATCGGCGCGCCGACCCGCTTCACGATCAGCCCGCGCACGATCAGGCGCCGGTCGAATCCTGCGATGCGCGCGCGGACCTCGTCGCCGACCTTCACGGTCTGCGCCGCCTTCGCCCGCTCGCCGTTGACGCGGATGTGGCCCGCGCGGGCCGCCGAGGTCGCGGCCGACCGCGTCTTGTACACGCGGACCGCCCA
Source organism: Rathayibacter rhapontici (assembly GCF_001995175.1). Lineage (GTDB taxonomy): Bacteria > Actinomycetota > Actinomycetes > Actinomycetales > Microbacteriaceae > Rathayibacter. Next base: position 2,821 of record NZ_MUKN01000057.1, on the reverse strand, counting down.
CAGCCAGGCGTCCACGCGCACGGCGCCGGTGACCGGGATCTGCATCCGTCCAGTCTACGAACGCCAGCGCCGAGTGGTCCCCCAGGACCGCTCGAGCGACCCGCACACCCCGCGGTCCGAAGGACCGCCCGACAAGGAGGTCTCCTCATGAGCACCGACAACGGCAACACCGGCTCGAACCCCAACGGCAGCACCTACACCGGTCAGGAGGACGCTCCCGTGGCGGAGGCCACCGCCACGAGCACGGCCGCCGGCACCCCGGGCGACGTCGGCATGAGCACGACGAGCGCTCGCTCCTCCGAGGGCGGCACCGGCGTCCCGACCCGCGGCGCGCCCCCGCACAGCGGACTGCCGTCCGAGCTGCGCGACACCGCGTTCGAGCACTCGGGCGCCGAGTACGCGCTCGTGCCGTCCGGCCACGAGGAGTGGCAGGTCCGCCACCCCGACGGCCGCGCCGTCGGGAAGCTCGCCGTCATCTCGCACGCGGGGGAGGAGGCGGAGGCCGTCTTCGTCTCCAGCCGGCTCGGCTCCGAGGACGCCGTCGCCGAGGGCACCGACTGGCGCGGGCTCGTGTCCGCCGTCATCAACGACGAGGCCGCCGACCAGCGCGAGGGAGTCGACCTCGACCCCGCCGCCGTGCGCGTGCGGGGCGGGCTGATCAGCCGTGCGGCGACGGACGTGACCGACCTCTCCTAGCGCGCGGCGCTCCGCCGCGTCAGCGCGCGAGCAGCGCCGCGTTGATCCGGGCCGACAGCTCGGCGTCGACGCGGCGCTCGCTCCCGTCCACAGCGCGGATCGGAGCCGCGTTCCGCGCACTCGAGACCAGCCAGGCGGCGTCCGCGGCGTCCAGGTCCTCGCGGCGGAGCGCCCGGTAGGCGGTGCGCAGGCCGAGTCCGTCCGCCAGCGCGAACAGGTCGGCCTGGGTCGTGCCGGGCAGCAGGCCCAGGCTCGGGGGCGGGGTCAGCAGTGCTCGGTCCGCGAGCAGCACGAGGTTCGACGTCGGCCCCTCCAGCAGGAACCCGTCGCTCGAGACGAAGAGCGCGTCGTCCGCCCCGCGCCGAGCGGCCTCCCGCGCCGCCGCGCGATTGACCGCGTACGAGAGCGTCTTCGCCCCCGCGAGCAGCCAGGGCGAGGTCTGCTGCACGTCCGAGCGCAGCCCCCGGTCCAGCAGCACGATCCGCACCCCGTCCCGCCGCGCGGGTCCGAAGTCGGGACTCGTCTGCACGAAGACGATGCCCGTCGGGCGTCCGTCGCCCTCGAGTCCGCGCGTCAGGATCGTCTTCACCATCGCCTCCGGCACCCTCGGGTGCGCGGCGACCGCCGTGCCGATCGCGTGCCGCCACGCGGCCCCGTCCGGCTCCGGCAGCTCCAGCATCCGGGCCGAGGCCGCGAAGCGGTCGAGGTGGGCGTCGAGCGCCTGCAGCCGCCCCTCGACGAGGTTGATCGTCTCGAAGACGCCGTCGCCCCGGGTGAAGCCGAGATCGGTGACGTCGATCCCGCCGACTCCGCTCGGATCGACGACCGCCGCCGCGGCGAGGCCGTGGCCGGGCGACGACGGGGACGGGCGGTCGAGGAGGACGAGGGTGTCAGCGGGCATGGGCGGTGCGGTCCTTCCGGAGGGGGCGGCGAGCGGAGAAGCGGAGCAGCGCGATCGTCAGCAGGGCGCCCAGGAGCGAGCCGAGCCCGTTCGAGACGAGGTCCCGGACGTCCGAGACGCGCGACGGCAGCCAGAGCAGCTGGATCGTCTCGACGAGCACCGAGACGCCGAGCCCGATCAGGGCGGCGAGCAGACGGCGGCGCGGAGGCAGCTGCGCGGCCAGCATCGCCCCGAGCGGCACCAGCATGAGCACGTTGGCGGTGAACTCGGCCACGTCGTAGTCGAACCACGAGGTCAGCGGCGTGGAGCCGAGGAAGGCGATGATCGAGCGGACGAGCGTCGACGGCTCCCCGGCCGGGTACGGCGCCGGGGTCAGCGTGATCAGCGCGATGACCGCGAGCCAGAGCACCGTCGCGAGACGGAGGACTCCTGACCGGCGCATCGTCCGATTCTGCCAGCCACGGAGCGTCGTCCCGTCCGGCGGTGCCGGCGCGGTGTGTCAGGCTGGAGGGCATGACGGGCAGCGACAGCGGCGGCGACGCCGCCCTTCCGCGCCACCCCTTCGACGCGTCGCTCGGCGACGGCTGGGTCGAGGTCGGGGACGGGCGCCGGTTCTGGGGCCGTTTCGGCGCCGCCGGTCTGCTCCTGCGCGATCCCGACGGCCGGGTGCTCCTCCAGCACCGCGTCGCCTGGAGCCACTTCGGGGGCACCTGGGGGCTCCCCGGAGGAGCCCGCCACCCCGAGGAGTCGGCCTTCGAGGCCGCCCTGCGCAAGTCGGCGGAAGAGGCGGGCGTCCCGCCGGAGCTCGTCGTCCCCGATGCCGCGAGCGTCGTCACCATCGGCCCCTGGAGCTACACCACCGTCCTCGCGCACGCGCTCGAGCACTTCGAGCCGCGCATCACGGACGCCGAGAGCACCGAGCTGCGGTGGGTCGCGCCCGAGGACGTCGAGACCCTGCCGCTGCATCCCGGCTTCGGCGCCTCGTGGAGCGGGCTGCGCGACCTCGACGCGGCGCTGCCCGTGCTGGTCGTCGACGCCGCGAACGTCGTCGGCTCCCGCCCTGACGGCTGGTGGCGCGACCGCGCCGGTGCCGCGGAGCGCCTCCTCGACGCACTGGCCGGTCTGGCGGTCGCCGGGCTGCCCGGCCGGGTGCTCTGCGTCGACGGCGATCGCGTCTGGCCGCGGATCGCGTGGTGCTCGAGGGCGCCGCGCGCGACGCCGGCA
>NZ_MUKN01000056.1 GCF_001995175.1 Rathayibacter rhapontici | reverse complement strand
CCGGCAGCCGCCGATCGATCCGATCCCCGACTGCGGCAGCGATCCCTCCCTCTGCCCGCCCGTCCCCTCGCCGTCGATCGACGACCCCCAGCGCTGACCCGCCGCACCTCGCGGGCGGCCCGTCGGACCGGGATAGTGGAGGCATGCGCAGACTCCTCCTCGGCCTCCTGACCAACGCCGTCGCGATCTGGCTCACCACGCTCGTGGTGGCGGGGGTCCGCGTCGCCCCGTACGAGGAGGGGCCCGCCGCAGCCGTCCTCACGTACCTCCTGGTGGCGGTGATCTTCGGAGTCGTGAACGCCGTCGTCGGCGGGGTGATCCGGGTGGTCGCGTTCCCGCTGTACCTGCTCACGCTCGGCCTGATCTCGTTCCTCGTCAACGGGGCGCTACTGCTCCTGACCGCCTGGGTCAGCGGCCTGTTCGGCTTCGGACTCCAGGTGGACGGCTTCTGGTGGGGCGTGCTCGGCGCCCTCGTGCTCGCGATCGTGAACTGGTTCATCGGGCTCCTCGTGCGCCCCCTCCTGCGGGGCCGCGAGAGCTGACCGGCACCGTCGTCACGCGGACCCCGACCCGGGAGTCGGGTGCCGCGCGCCACAGCGCGAACAGCCCCGCGCCGGCGACCGCCAGGCGCGGGTCGCCCTCCAGGGCCTGCGCGGTGGCGACGTAGGAGTCGAGAGCATGCGCGGGCACGGCGCCCTCCTGCAGCGTCGCCGAGGGATCGGAGCCCCGCTCCACGCGGGCGCGCCCGGCTCCAGCGCGCTGGTCCGCCCGAATCCGGCGAGCGCCGGCACCAGGTCGTCCGAGTGCTCGACCGACACCGTCCGCGTGCCGTCGGGCAGATCCAGGCCCCGGATCGGGCTGCCGAACGCGACGACGTCGTGCACGTCGTATCGCCCCGACTGAGCGACGCGCGCCGCGATCAGCCCGCCCTGCGAGTGCGCGACGATCGTGACGGGCGCCCCCGGAGGCACGCCCGCCGCCTCCATCGCCGCCAGCGTCCCCTGCACCGAGGTCCCGGCGCCCCCGCTCATCGCCTGCAGGTTCGCGGCGGCCCCGAAGGCCTGCTCGGGGTCCCCACTCCAGTCGGTGGTCCCCGAGACGGCGACGATCCACTCCGACCCGTACCGCTCGATCACGACCTGCGGCCCGTCGGGGTCGCTCGACGGGACGCGCCCCGCGAGCTCGCCCCAGCCGCCCGGCGGGGCGGCGGCCGATCCGAACGGCGGCGCCGGAGGATCCACCTCCTCGAGACGGAGCCGCCGCTCGCCGGGCGGGGGCACCGCACCCAGCAGCGTCCCGAGCACGACGAGCACCCCGGAGGCCGAGCCGACGCCGGTGCCGATCACCCGCTCGTCGGGCGGCGCCCCGAGCGCGGCCGCGATCGGCGGCGGCAGCAGCAGCACCCCGATCTCGGTCCCCAGCCCGATCGTCGAGATCAGCGCGCGGATCCCCTCGAGCACGAGCGGATCGCCCAGCAGCGCCCGCACCAGCTCGTCGCGCTCCTGCTCGAGCGCGGCCCGGTCGCCGCCCGCGAGCAGCGCGGCTCCGACACCGTGGACCGCCTCCGCCGTCGCGCGCACGAGGGCCGCGGCGTCCGCCAGCGCGGTCGGTGCGCGGTGCCCGATCGACTCCTCAGCGCGTCGCGCGAACGCGACCACCGCCACCACGGGAGCGGACCCGGGCGGCAGCGGTGGCGGCTCCTCCGCCCGCTCGTAGGCGGCGGCAGCGCTCGCCAGAGCCGCCCGCAGCACCTCCGCCTCCTCGGCGAGCAGGCGCAGCCGGACGCCCAGCAGGGCGAGCTCGCCCGTGCGCTCGGGCGAGGCGAGGGCGACGGCCGGCGCCGCGGCGTCGACCACGGCCGCGCACTCGGCGAGACCCGCGCCGAGGACGCCGAGCGTCCGCTTCCGCTCGTCGAGCTCGAGGGTCTCGACCCTCGTGCTCACCGCACACCCTCCGCGAGCATCGCCGCACTCGCCTCGAGGACCGCGAGAGCGCCGAGGACGCCGGCCGCCCGCTCGGCGAAGCCCCGGGCCGCCGCGTCCTCCCAGTCGGCGTCGGGAGCGAGCCCGGACGCCTCCGCCCGCAGCTCCCCCATCCGCTCGGCGAGGGCGCGCAGCTGCCGCCCCGCCCCGCTCGTCGTGTCCTCGATCACCGTGCTCGCCTCCGTCGTCGGGCCCCCGCGCGGTCAGCCTCGCCGTCCGGCCCCGCGACCGGGCGCCGCCGGGTCGCTCCCGGGGAGGGCCGAGCGGATCGACCGGGTGTGAGGGAGCCCTCGTGCACCAGAATGAGCGGGTGACCCCCCGCCCCCTCGCGCCCTCGGCCTTCGCCGTGTGCTTCGTCTGCACCGGCAACATCTGCCGGTCGCCGATGGCCGAGGTCGTCCTCCGCTCTCTGGCCGAGCGCGCGGGCCTGGGCTCGGTCATCGAGATCACCTCGGCCGGGACCGGCGAGTGGCATCTCGGCGAGCAGGCCGACCACCGCGCGCTCGACGCCCTCGAGCGCAGGGGCCTGGACGGCGCCCGCCACCGCGCCCAGCTCTTCGATCCGGCGCGCTTCGCGGAGTTCGACCTGGTCGTCGCCCTCGACCACGGTCACGAGCGCGCGCTGCGCGCCTGGGCGCGGACGGACGTCGACCGCCAGAAGGTCCGGCGACTCCTCGCCTTCGAGCCCGGCCTCTCCCCGCAGGGCGATGTCCCCGACCCCTACTATTCCGATGCGGCGGCGTTCGACTCCGTGCTCGCGCTCATCGAGCGGGCCTGCGAGTCGCTCTTCGCCCAGATCGAACCCGGACTGCGCGGCAACCGCGCGTCCCTCACCGACTCCCCCCGAGAACCGGAAGGCACCACCGCATGACGCTCCCCCTCCAGCCGCTCAGCCCGCTCGACGGCCGCTACAGCTCCGCCGTCTCCTCGCTCGGCGAGTACCTCTCGGAGGCGGGCCTGAACCGGGCGCGGGTGCACGTCGAGGTCGAGTGGCTGCTCGCCCTCACCGACCGCCGCCTGTTCGGCTCCGAGCCCGTCGACGCCGCCACCGCCGAGGAGCTGCGCCGACGCGCCCGCGACTTCGGCCAGGCCGAGATCGACGAGCTCGCGACCCTCGAGGCGACCACCCGCCACGACGTGAAGGCCGTGGAGTACCTCGTCCGGCACTGGCTGGCCGACCTGGGCCTGGGCCGCATCGCCGAGCTCACCCACTTCGCCGCCACCAGCGAGGACATCAACAACCTCTCCTACGCGATCGTCGTGCGGCAGGCCGTGGGCGAGATCTGGCAGCCCAAGCTGCGCTCGGTCGTCGACTCCCTCCGCGAGCTGGCGGTGCGCTACCGCGACGAGTCGATGCTCAGCCGGACGCACGGCCAGCCGGCGACGCCGACCACGATGGGCAAGGAGTTCGCGGTCTACGCGTACCGCCTCGAGCGCGTCCTCGCGCAGATCGACGCCACCGAGTACCTGGGCAAGTTCAGCGGGGCGACCGGCACGTTCGCCGCGCACCTCGCGGCCGATCCCGACGTCGACTGGGCCGGTCTCGCCGAGGAGTTCGTCACCTCGCTCGGTCTCGACTTCAACCCGCTGACGACCCAGATCGAGTCGCACGACTGGCAGGCGGAACTCTACGGCAAGGCCGCGCACGCCAACCGGATCCTGCACAACATCTGCACCGACGTCTGGACCTACATCTCGCTCGGCTACTTCCGGCAGATCCCCCAGGCCGGAGCGACGGGCTCGTCGACCATGCCGCACAAGATCAACCCGATCCGGTTCGAGAACGCCGAGGCGAACCTCGAGCTCTCCAGCGCACTGCTCGACTCCCTCGCGCAGACACTGGTCACCTCGCGCCTGCAGCGCGACCTCACCGACTCGACGACGCAGCGCAACATCGGAGTCGCCTTCGGCCACTCCCTGCTCGCCCTCGACAACATCGCGCGCGGCCTGCTCGAGATCGACCTCGACCCGCGTGCGCTCGCGGCCGACCTCGACACCAACTGGGAGGTGCTCGCCGAGGCCATCCAGACCGTGATCCGCGCGGAGGTGACCGCCGGCCGCTCCTCCATCACCGACCCCTACGCGATGCTCAAGGACCTCACCCGCGGCAAGCGCCTCGGCGCCGAGGACCTCGCGGCGTTCGTCGACGGGCTCGACATCGGCGAGGCCGCGAAGGCGCGCCTGCTGGCGCTGACCCCCGCGGGCTACACGGGCGCCGCCTCGGCCCTGGTCGACCGCCTGAACTGACGGCGGCCGCCACCCCGGTGTCGGCGGTCGTGCGTAGCGTCGGGGCATGCCCCGCCGCCGCACCTCCGCCGTCACCGCCTGCAGCATCGACGGGTGCGCTCTGCCGATCGAGGCGGGCGCACCCGTTCCGCTGTGCACGGGGCACCTCGGGCTCGCCCACGACTGGGTCGCCCGCGAGGACGGGATCGTCGACGCCCTGCCCTCGCCCTGCCCCGTCTGCGGCTCCCGGCTCGGCGTCCGCCTGCCGTCGGCCTGGCTCTGCGCGGCCTGTGAGTGGCGGCACGGCGAGGTCCTCGACGGCGAGCTCGGGCCGCCGCGCGTCGAGGTGGTGTACTACATCCGCTTCGGCGACCGGCTGAAGATCGGCACGAGCGCCAACCCGCGCCAGAGGCTGCACCGGCTGCGGCACGAGGAGCTGCTCGCCTTCGAACGCGGGGGCCGCCCGCTCGAGCAGCACCGGCACGCGCAGTTCGCGGCCGAGCGCCTCGAGCGCACGGAGTGGTTCGCGCGCAGTCCCGCACTCGACCGGCACGTCGAGACGGTGCGCGCGGGCGAGCCCGACCCGTGGGCGACGCACCGCCGCTGGGTCAGCGAGGCCCTGGCGCTGCGCACCTGACGACCGCCCGGGTCAGCGGCTCCACGCATCCACGAGCAGCGGCCCCCGGATCTCGCGCAGCCGCTCGAGGACACGGTCGGCGAGCACCGGCGAGACCGCCGACGCGGTCAGATCGAACGGCCCGAGCGGAGCGAGCCTCCCCGTGCGCACGCGCAGCACCTCCCAGCCCGCCGCCCGCAGTGCGCGGTCCTTCCGCCGATCCGCCTCCTCGCGCTTGCCGACGTGCTCGAGCCCGTGCCGACCCGTCGAGTCGTACTCGATCGCGACGCGCAGCTCGGCGAGGACCAGGTCGGGCCAGGCCTCGAGATGGTCGAAGAACGGCTGCCGGAGCCGGACCGCCGTGAGCCCCTGCTCGAACTGCAGCCGCTCGGCGAGCAGCGCCCGCAGTCGGGCCTCGACGGCCGAGGCGGGCGGAGGAGCGCAGCGGCTCGCGAACGGCTCGCCAACGGGGAGATCGGGCGTCTTCGAGCAGAGGCGGGGCGGGCGGCGGGAGGAGCCGCGCGGGGCGGCCCCGCGTGCGGGCTCGGCCGACGCGGCCCGGGCGAGGGCGACCACCATCGGCTCGCTCACGTCCTCCCGCATCGGCGCCGCCCGGGGCGCCCGCGGAGCCGCTACCTCGGCGCAGTCCGGGCACCACGACGAACGGCGCCTCTCGCGCCCCGGCCGCATCCGCTGCTCCTCGGGCGTCGCCACGAACAGGTGACCCGTCTCGCAGAGCCAGCAGAGGTAGACGTCGGCGGCCGGCGGGATCTGGCTCAGGACGATGCCCTCGTTGTACTCCGGTCGGTACTGGCGCACGAGCACCGGGTACGACCGCCAGGCCTCGCGGTAGGTGCCCACGGGGTACGGCACGTCGACGCCGCGCGAGAAGCGCCGGCGCCGCCACCATCGTCCGATCGGCTCAGCCACGGCGGCAGGCTAACGCGCACCTCCGACACGGGAGCGGACGAAGGACCCCGGAACGCTCAGGTGGTCACGGGACCGCGACGAGGGTCAGGCGCCGTGCCCGCGGTCCTGCTCGTCGATGTCGGCGATCTCGGCACCGTCGGGCTTGAACGTGAGCGAGAACATCGCGATCGCGACGAGCACGACGATGAAGGTGACTCCGAACGAGATCAGCGCGACCACGAGCTCGCGGGTCGACAGCAGCACGACGCCGCCCACGAAGAGCGCCATGACGGCCGAGAAGCCGATGAGCTCGAGCGGGCGCAGCCGGTCCTTCCGGGTGGGCTGGAACGTGCGCGGCGCGAACTGCTCGTCGTCGGCGCCCGGGGTCGAGCCGGAGTCGGGGGTGGGGCCTTCGGCGGTCATCGGTCTCCTCCGGTGGTCGGGGTGGAGGGCGCGACGGCGTCGGAGGCGCCCGCCCACTTGAGCGAGAACGCGGCGATCCCGAGGTAGACGGCGACCATCACGGCGTAGGCGCCGAGGAGCCCCACCGAGACGACCGGGTGGGGCGGGAGGAGCGCGAAGACCGCTCCGAGCAGGAGCGTCCCCGCTCCGACGACGACGGAGTCGCGAGCGGCGAGCCCGCTGCGGCGGCGCCCCGAGACCAGCTCGAAGGTGCCCGCGACGAGGCCCCAGCCCGAGACGAGGGCGATGAAGAGCATCAGCGAGGGAACGGGGAGCGCGACCAGCGCGAGCACTCCGGCGAGGAGCGTCACTCCGGCCGACACGAGTGCGGGAGTGCGGCCCGGACCCGAGAGGACGCGCAGCGCCAGGAGGAGCGACAGCGCGCCGGTGAGCAGTGCGAAGCCCGCGAACACGGCCAGGCCCAAGGCCGGGCTGTGGTCCGGGGAGAACGTGACCGTGCATCCGGCGACGGCGGCGACGATCGCGCGACCCAGCGGGAGGAGCCAGGTGCGGCTCGTCGTCCGGGCGGTGTCGGCGGCTTCGGCCACGATCGAGCCTCTCTGGTGGTGCGGTCGGCTGGGGAGGAGGGGGCGGTCCGGCTCACGGGCGGACCGCTCGGGATGCGGTCCGACGCGGGCATCGGCCGACGCGGGCGAACCCGCCGGATCCCGCAGGCACGACGATTTTACGCCCCCGCCCGGCGCACGAGCGCCCGGCGCCTCTTCCCCAGCCTTATCCCCGGCGAGTTCCCGGTCCCCCGCGGGTCACCGATCGAGCAGAGCCGCGCACCCGTGGGGCGCGCGGCCCCGGCTCAGCGCGGGACCGTGCCGAGCCAGACGTCCTCGACCCGCGGGAAGACCGCGGTCGCCGAGAAGCGCTCGTCGAACCGGCGGGCGGCCCGCTCGACCATCTGCGCGCGCGCTCGGCGTCGTCCATCAGCTCGCGCAGCGCGGCGGCGAGCGCCTCGGCGTCGCCCGCGGGCACGACGGACCCGACTCCGTCCGAGAGCACCTCGGGGATCCCGCCGACGGCGGTCGAGACGACGGCGGAGTCGCGCGCCATCGCCTCGAGGATGAACATGGGCATGGCCTCGTCGCGCGAGGGCAGGACCGCGATCGCCGCCTCGTCGAGCAGCTCGAGCAGGCGGTCGTGCTCGAGCGAGCCGAGGAACTCGACGCCGGGGATGCTCCGGTCGACGATGTCCTCCTCGCGGATCGGGCCCGCGACGAGCAGGCGCCAGGTGTCGCCCTTCGCGAGGTCGGCCCAGGCCTTCTGGAGCACGTCGACGCCCTTGCGGCGACTGACGACCCCGCCGAAGACGACGGTGCCGGTCTTGGCCGACGGCGTCCCCTTCTCGATCGCGTTCGGCACGAGGTGCACGCGGTCGGCGGGCACGTAGCGCCGGCAGATGTCGGACGTCTCCTCCGAGAGCGAGATGACCTCGTCCGCGCTCCGCAGCACGTTCTTCACCAGCGACGGGTGCGCACGCGTGAACGCGGCGAACTCGCTGCCGTGCAGGTGGGCGACGGTGCGCAGGCCCAGGCGGTGCGCGAGGCGCAGGAGGGACCCCTCGCGCAGGAACGAGCCCCGCTCCGAGAGGTGCACCACGACGACCGCCTGCGGCTCGCGCTTGGCGAGCGCCACGATCCTGGCGGCGGCCGACGCCGCCAGGCGGGCCCCCGCCACGTGCTCGCCGGGAGCGGTGCGCGACGAGATCACTCCGACCTCGGAGCGCTCGAAGGGCCAGCTCAGGTAGCCGTTGACCACCTGGGTCATGCCCCCGGGCACCTCGCCGCTGCGGCCCACGTGGTAGACGGGGCGCTTGGCGGCGGCACCGCGGGTGCGGCTCCCCCGGCTGGGCGTGCGGAGGAGGGACTGGATGTCGTCGCGCACGCCGCGGAGGCGGGTGCGGGCCTCCAGCAGCGCCTCGAGCAGCTCGCGACGCCGGCCGGCGACGGCGCCGAGGAACTCGACCGCGTCCTCGGGCCGGGCCTTCGACATGTCGAGGGTGACGCCGTCGACGCCGATCGTCTCGAAGTGGCGGGACGCCTTGGTCGAGGAGTCCATCTGCAGGCTGACGGGGACCGCGCCCTCGGTGAAGGCCATGATGATGACGTGCAGGCGGTCGCTCAGGGCGATGCGCGTGCGGCGGTAGAGCTCGCGGAGCTTCACCTCGTGCTGGTCGTGGGTGTCGCTCGGGTCCCAGTCCAGGAGCTCGGCGCCGAGGTCGGCGGCCAGGCGGCGCGACCGGTCGGAGTCGACCGCGACCTGGGTGACCACGTGGATGTCCAGGTCCTCGCGCTGCGCGTACGCGGCGATGGCGTCCAGCCACTCCTTGCGGGGGTAGGGGCGCGCATCGACCTCGTGGTCCTCGCGGAGGGAGAGGACGAGGATGCGGCGCTCGTCCTCCGGCTCCTGCAGGAACGAGCGGATCTCGTCGTCGGTGGCGCCCTCGCCGTAGCCGAGGTCCGGCATCGCCGCTCCCACCCGCATGTACGACGCGGTGCGGTCGTCGCGCCAGCGGGTGTAGCTCGAGAGCGCCATCGACGGCCACATGATCGCGCGCGGCAGCGGGGCGAAGTTCCGCGTCCCGACTCCGGCGCGGATGACCTTCCCGCCGCCCAGGCGCACGAGGGCGATCCCGGGGAGCATGACGAGGTGCTCCTTCATGCCGATCAGCGTCAGCTGGATCTCGCCCGGCTTGAAGACCGAGTGCGCGCGCCCGGCGAGCGCCTCGCGGGCCAGGGCCGCGTACCAGCGCACCAGCGAGCGGTAGACCGTGTCGTCCGGCCCCAGGCGCAGGCCTTCGTCGTAGCCCCACGGGGAGTGCCCGACGTAGACGTGCATCGGACCCGCCTCGCGCAGCCAGTCGAGGAGCTGGCGCCGCAGGATGATGTCGCCGATGTTCTCGTACTGTCCTCGTCCGACGGCGAAGATCGAGCGTGCTTGCGTCACAGGCGGGCCTTTCGGATGCGGGTCGGGGTCTGTCGCGTCGTCCACTCGGGGCGATCCGCCGGCCGGGCGTTCCCCGGGGCGGCTCCGGACGTCCTCGCGAAGCACCTCGGCGCGACGCGCATGAACACTATCGCAGCGCTCAGCAGGTGTTCGTGACGAAGAACGCCTTCAGGAATCCGCCGGTCTGGTAGAAGTACTGGCCGATCAGGTAGTCGAATCCCATGGGCTCGTTCGAGGGGATCATCGAGATCCCACCCGAGTAGCAGCGCTCCAGGATCATCCGCGCGCGGACGATGTGCGGCTCGTTCGTCATCACGATCACCGAGTCCCAGCCGTACTCCTCGGCCATCCGCTCGAGCTGCCTCGCCTCGCCCTGGGTGGTCAGCGGCTCGGCCGCGTAGCAGAGGACGTCGCCGCCCTCCTCGTTGCACTTCTTGTACTTCTTGTCCTCGTAGTCGGCCTGCATCTCCTCCGGACCCACCGACAGCACCATCACGTCGGTGGCACCCGACTCGATGATGCGGCGCGCGTACTCCACGCGCGCCCGGGTGGAGGGGCCGAGGACGAAGACGGCGTCGGCCTGCTCGGGGATCCGCTCGATGGGCGGCGTCACGTAGAGCGGGATCCCGGCACCGAGCAGCGCCAGCGCGAGCAGGGGCACGAGGAGCGCGCGCCGCAGCAGGAACCACCAGCGCGGGACGACCCGCTTCGTCCGGCGTCCGCCCGTCGGGCCCGACCCGGTCGAGGGGGCGGCGTCCGTCGATCCGGCGCCGGTCGTGATCCCGTCCATCGCCACCTCTCGTGATCCCCCGTCGCGGTCGAGCGCGCCGCCGCGCACGGGCGTCGGGAAGCCGATCGACACGACGGTCTCATGACGTTATCTCACCGGATGTTTCGTCGATGAATCGGGCAGATGAATTCTCAGTCACGGGCGACCGTCTCCGCTCGCACCCCCAAGTAGTGGGACAGCGAGCACGGGTAGGGTGGGGGCGTTCCAGAGGCATCACCCCGAAGCCCGGACCCCCCTCTCCGTCCGCCACCGCACCCCACTCGCCGTCGAGCCCCGGCCGGTTCCCGTCCGCCCGGATCGCAGCCCTGTCCTGCCCGTTCCGACGAGCACCGGCGCCGCGGATCCACGTCGAGACAGCCGGGGAGCCCGCCACCAGGGCTCGTCGCGCTCCCGCCTGCACGCCCCCCGAGCCCCCCTGAGCCCCCGGAGCCACCCGTGAACCACTCACCGCACACCCTCTCCCGCGAGCGGAGCCGCGCCTCGCGCCGACGTCGCGGCGCCGTCGTCGGCGCCCTCGTCGCGGCACTCGCCCTGCTCGCCACCCCCCTGATCCCGCAGGCCGCCTCGGCGGCCCCGCTGGACCCCGGCGCCGGCAACACCGTCCGCGTGCAGGAGGGCGACCCCGCCCTCGTCTACGACGGCCCCTGGCGCACCATGTCGGGGGGCGACAGCGCCGGAGGCATCCGCTTCCTCAACCGCGCCGGATCCGTCACTCTGACCTTCCGCGGAACCGGGTTCACCTGGATCAGCCGCACCACCCCCTACGCGGGCATCGCCTCCGTCTCGCTCGACGGCGACGACATCGCCACGGTCGACCGCTACAGCCCCACGGCGAAGTACAAGGTGCCGGTCTTCTCGCGGAGCGGCCTGCCGGACGCGCAGCACACGGTGACGATCTCGTACACCGGCACGCGGGCCCCGGCCTCGAAGGACGAGAACCTCGTGGTCGACGCGTTCGACATCGTCCGCGGCGACGGATCCGCGCCGCAGCCGACCGACGAGCCGGACGCGCCGACGAGCGACCCGTCGACGCCGTCACGGCCTGCACTCACCCCGACCGCGACCGCTCCGCTCGTCGCCGAGGAGACCGACCCCCTGCTGAAGTGGACGGGACGCTGGAAGGACCTCAGCGGAGGCGACAGCGGAGGATCCATGAAGTACCTGACCTCCGAGGGCTCCGTCTCGTTCGACTTCATCGGCACGTCGTTCCGCTGGCTCAGCCGCACGACCGACTCCTCCGGCATCGCGGACGTCTCGATCGACGGCGGACCGGCCGTAGCGGTCGACCGCTACAGCCCGACCGACGAGTACCAGGTGCCCGTCTTCGAGAAGGACGGCCTCGGCCAGGGCCGCCACACCGTCACCGTCTCGTTCACCGGTGAGAAGAACCCGAGGTCGTCGGGCGAGAACCTGATCGTCGACGCGTTCGTCCTCTCGGCCGACGGGCTCGCGGTCGGCGGAGTGACGCTCGCTCCCCTGGTCGACGGCTACGCGGTCGCCTGGAACGCCCCGCTCTCCTCCGGCGCCGAGACCTACGACGTCTTCCGCTCGAAGGCCGACGGCTCCGCCGAGCGGAAGCTCGCCACCGTCGCCGACCCTGTGCGCCTGTACCGCGACGAGACCGCGTCCGCCGACGAGGACTACCGCTACTGGGTCGAGGGGATCGACGACTCCGGACGCCGGGCCCGCCTGAACGAGTCCGTCCCGACGACGGAGGCGCTGGCCTCGCAGCGCGACGCCGTGAGCGCCGCCTTCGACTGCCCCGCCCCCACGACGACGGTGTCCGACTCCGGCGAGCTGACCTCGGCGCTCGGCTCCGCGCGCTCCGGCGACGTGATCCGCCTGGCCGACGGCGAGTACACCGGCGAGTTCGCCCTGCGGAAGAAGAAGGACGTCTGGCTCTGCGGCTCCCCGAACGCCGTCGTGACCGCCGGCTCGATCTCCTCCGGGACCGCGCTGATCCTCAACGACGTCGAGGACGTCCACCTCGCCGGCTTCACCGTGCGCGACGCCTTCCAGGGCGTCCAGGTGATCGGGAGCGCGGGCGTGACGATCGCGGGACTGACGGTCACCGGCATCGGCTACGAGGCCGTGCACCTGCGCAGCCAGACGACCGACTCGCTGATCACCGGGACGACCATCCGCCGCACGGGACTCGTGACCGCCAAGTACGGCGAGGGCGTGTACATCGGCACCTCCGACCGCAACTGGTGCAAGTACAACGGCTGCGAGCCCGACCGCTCCGCCCGCATCTCGATCATCGACAACACGATCAGCGACACGGGAGCCGAGCCGATCGAGGCGAAGGAGGGCACCCTCGACGGGTCGATCCTCGGCAACACTGTCTCGGCCGGGTCGCGCCTGGACTCCGACGTCGCCTCGCTCGTCCTCGTGTCGGGCAACGGGTGGCGGGTCAGCGGCAACACGGCCACCGGAGGCACGGAGTACGGCTACCAGGTCATCACGCGCGCCGACGGCTCGGGCAACGACAACACGATCGACGGCAACCTCGCCGTCGGCTCGACGTCGGAGCCGGTCTACCTGCACCAGCCGTCGAAGTGGGACACCGAGGGCAACACGCTGAGCTGCTCCAACTCGGGGGCCGACCCCGTCGGAACGCAGCCCTGCACCCCGTGACGCACTGACCGGCCCCGCGCCGGCCCGAGCACCCGCGCCGCCCCCGTCGACCTCGACGGGGGCGGCGCTGTCGTTGCGGGCGCGAGGGGGCGGGCCCGTGAGACACGAGGGGAACGAGCGCCCCCTGCTCCTGCTGATCGAGCAGCCCGCGCAGGAGGTGTGTCGAGATGCCACGCCGCAGGGAGCCGGTGGGTCTCGATACGCCCCTCCGGGGCTACTCGACCAGCAGGAGGCCGACCCAGCGGACACCCTTCGTCCCCCTTCCTGCTGATCGAGCAGCCCGCGCAGCGGGCGGATCGAGATCCCCCACCACCCGGACCCGGTGCCTGCGGGGCTGCTCAGCCGGCGACGGGTCGAGGCGGAAGGTGCCGCCGGTACGACGAAAGCGCGTGCCGCCCGACGAGGAGTCGGGCGGCACGCGCTTGTCGTGGAGGGTCGATCAGACGATCGCGGGCGTCTTCTGCAGGCGGCGACGGGCCACGACGAGCGCGCCGACGACCGGGGTCCCGGCGGTCTCGATCCAGTGGGTGTCGGCGGCGGCCTGGCGGCCCTCGACCTTGCCCTCGACGAGGACGAGGACGGCCGCGTCGGCCAGACCGCGGAACGCGATGGACTCCTCGGTCGAGCCGACCACTCCGGTGATCAGCAGCACGATGTCGTAGGCCTGCTCGAGCTCGCGGACGACGGCGCGCAGGGCCTCGGGACGACCGGCCGCGGCGGCGTTGCGGCCACCGGCGGGCAGGAGGTCCATGCCGTCCTCGGGACGGCGGACGACGGCCGCGTCGAGCGACGCCGTGCCGGATGCGACGTCGCGCAGTCCGGGGCGCCCCGCCGCGGCGTCGGCGAGGGCCGACCCGTCGGCGGTGGCGTCGACGAGGACGACCGAGGAGCCGACGGCGGCGATCGCCTTGGCGAGGAGCACGGCGCTCGTGATGTGCGGCGTGCTCGAGGTGGCCGGCGCGAGGGCGAAGGAGCTGACCGAGCGGGCGCGGCCGATCGAGGACAGCTCGAACGCGACGGCGGAGTACCGGGCCGGGATGCGGTCGGACGCGAGCAGCTCGCCGAGCTTGGCGACCTTCGACGGCACCACGCCGAGGAGCGGGCGCTCGAGGGCGGTGCGGACGTCGTCGCCGTCGCGGATGCGGCGGTCGAGCGCGGTCAGGACGATCGCGACTCCGACGCCGATCACGGCTCCGGCGAGCAGACCGAGGATCAGGAGGACGATCGGGCCTCCCGTCACGGGGATGAGCGGCGGGATCGCCTGGCTGAGCACCTCGAGCTGGATCACCGGGACGGGCTGAGCCGTGACCGCCGGCGTCTCCGTGCCCTGCACGGAGGCGTCGAGCTGCGCCGCGAGGGCGTTCGCGATCACCGCGGCCTGCTCGGCGTTGGGATCGGTCGCCGCGATGGTGATGACGACGGACTCGAGCTCCGAGGTGACCTCGACGCGCGAGGCGAGGTCCTCGATCGTCTCGTCGAGCCCGAGGCTGTCGATCACGCCCTGCAGGACCGTGTCGGAGGTGCCGAGGGCGACGAAGGTGACCGTCGCCTGCGCCGCGGCGCTGTTGGCCGCCACGCGGTCGGTGGTCGAGAGGGCACCGGTGGTCGAGACCGCCACGTACACGCGGGCCTCGGCCCTGTACTGAGGGAGCACGACCGCGTTGACGATGAGGGCGCCGATGATGCCGATGAGGGTGAAGGCGACGATCACGATCCACCTCCGCCAGATGCCGGCGACAAGTCCGTTCAAGGTCATGATTCTGGTGTCCCTTTCGTGATCGGCACCGTGGGTGCTCGGCAGCCGACTCTAGCGTCGTGATGTTTCAGCCGGGTTCCGCGGCTCATCGGAGAAGGTGCAGCGGGCGGCGCTGGATCAGAGATTCGCCTGCAGGAAGGCGAGGATCGCCTTCTTGTTGTTGGGCGTGTTGTTCTGCAGACCGTGGTGCTGCTCGCCGTCGATCCCGACCTCGGCGGTCACTCCGACGCCCTGGAGCGCCGCCTGCATCGCCTCGGCCTGCTCGACGGGGACGAGCTCGTTCTCGGACGTGAGCCAGATCTGCGGCGCATCGCTCGCGTCGACCGCGGTGATGGGCGAGGCGGGGACCGCCTGGGGGCAGGACTCGCTGACCGACTCGCAGCCCAGGTAGGACACGATCTGCTGCTCCGCCTCGGGGGCGGGATCGCCGAGGGTGAGACCCGACTCGGTCATGTCGGCGACCGCCGAGAAGGCGACGACCGTCTTGACCCGGGAGCTCGGTCAGCGGGCCCTCGCCCGCGGTCCCGAGGGACGCGGCGATGATGGCGCCGGCCGAGCTGCCCATCGCCCCGATGCGCGCGGGGTCGATGCCGAAGCGCTCGACCTGCTCCGGGTCGCGGAGCCACTCCACGGCCGCCTGCGCGTCCTCGATCTGCCCCGGGTAGAGGCTCTCGGGGAGGAGGCGGTAGTCGATGGTGAAGGACGCGTAGCCGCGCTGCGCGTAGTAGGCGCAGAGCTCGGACATGCCGCCCTCGTTCCGCGCGCCCTCGACGAAGCCGCCGCCGTGCATCAGGACCAGAGCCGGCAGCGGCTCGGTCTCGCCGGTCGGGAGGCAGGCGTCCGCCTTCAGCGACGTGCCGTCGATCGAGCGGTACTCGATGGCCTTCTCGGTCGTGAAGCCGGCCGGGGTGGAGACCGGCTCGGGACTCGCCGTGCAGCCCGCCAGCGTCGCGGCGGCGGCCAGGGCCATCGCCAGGAGTCCGGCTCTGCGGTACGTGGTTGCCTTCGTCACTCTTCGGTGTCCGCCTTCGTGGATCGGGGGGAGGGAGGTGTGCGGGCGCGATGTCCGGGGTGGTCACGGCATCGGTCGCGCGGGCGTCGGGGCTGACGGCGGGGGTGCCGGCGCGCGGCTTGCGCTTGGCGCCGGGGCCGCCGAGGATCGCGGGCGGCACGTAGATCCAGCGGACCTTCGACAGGTACCGGGTGACGAAGAGCGAGATCACGACCGCGAGGACCAGGACGACGAGCAGGAGGGGCACCTCGAGCCCGGCGAGCCGCGAGCGGTCCTCGGGGAGGGCGAAGCGGAGGAAGGTGATGCTCGCCACGATCACGTAGAGGTGCAGCAGGTAGATGTGCAGGCTCCGCTCGCCGCACGTGGTGACGAAGTGGAGGAACCGCACGCGGGACAGGGAGCGGGACACCAGGATGCCCATCGCGACGGCCGCCATCTGCGCCGCGAGCACCAGGAACGGCACCCAGCGGACGGGGAAGACGAACAGCACGACGCTGAGCACGAGGAACACCGGCGTCACGATGAGGTACGCCTTCGCGCCCTTCTGCTCGACGAAGTCGATGATCTTCTTCGAGTAGAGGGTCCCCACCAGGAAGAAGACGAACAGGGCGCCGATGCGGTTCCAGCCGACGTTGGTCGTGTTGATCAGCCCGGTGGTGAACAGCGTGCCGAGGATCGCCGCGAAGGCGACCTGCACCCGGTGGTCGACCCTGCGCAGGAGCCAGGCGCCCAGGGTGAACAGGAAGAGGCCGTAGATGAACCAGTAGCTGCTGCTGGGCCAGAAGAACAGGAGGAGGAGGTTGAGCGGGTCCGTCGCCGGCAGCTCGCCCAGTCCGCCGTTGGCGAGCGGGACGACCAGGTAGAAGACCATGCGCAGCACGGACCAGATGACGTACAGCCAGATCAGCGGGTAGAGCCTGCGGCGCCAGAGGTCGCGGAAGGACCACGTCGCGATCCGGCTCCCGAAGAGCCCTGAGACGAGGAAGAAGACCGGCATCGGGAAGAGCTCGAAGACGACCTTGATCCGCCCGAGCGTGTTCTCCACGCCGATATCGCCCAGGTAGAGCGAAGTGTGGTAATACACGACCAACAGGATCGCTGCGCCCTTGGCGAAGTCGACCCATTCGCGCCGAGCATTGGCCGGCGCCTTCATCATCTTGACCATCTCCACCCCCCTTTGCACTTCTCGGACCACCCTCGGATCCAGCCGCTCGACAGGACCGGACGTGGCCGGCTCGCGTAGCAGCCCGGCCAGCCTACGGGAGGCGCGACACTCGCACCTACTTGGAAGGATTCGAGGGGACACGTGATCCCGGTCCTTACGAGCCGTGGGCGACGCCCCCCTTCGTGAGGGCGCCGCCGGTCCGTCATCGTCGAGCGCGGCCCGCATCCATCGCCCGCCGGTAGAGCGCGGGCGCTCTCCAGGCCAGGGCGAAGAGGACCGCGCGCTTGGCGTCGCGGCGTCCGGCGAGCGCGATCAGGTGCCGGAGCGAGGCCTCACCGTGCGTCTCGCGCCAGAGTCGGTCCGCTTCGCCGGCCTCGTGGGCACCGGAGGTGGCGTCCTTGAAGCGGGACAGCAGGTTGAACCGGGCCTGGTAGTACGCGAACTCCGGCGAGCGGGTCAGGCGGGGGTCCAGGCGCTCGGCCGTCGTCTCGACGACCCGGGCGAGCGCTGCGAGCGAGTCGGCCCGCTTCGCGCCCGAGCGGATGATCGAGCCCGAGCGGAGGTGGTACTCGTACACCCGGTCCGGGATGACGGCGACCTCGTCGGCCGCCGCGAGGAGCTGGGCCACCTGGGCCTGGTCGGAGTGCTGGCGGATCCTCGTGAAGTCGATGCCGTCGAACAGGCTCCGGCGGAACAGCTTGTTCCAGAGGTGCCCGGTCAGCTCGCCCACGAGGAGCGCGTCGAACGCGCCCCGGCCGCTCAGCGCCACGGGTCCGCGGAGGCCGCCGATCGGAGTGGTGCCTCCCGGCTCGACCGTGACAGCGCCTCCCACGACCACGTCGGCCCTCGTCGAGACCGCCGCGGCCAGCAGGACCTCGACGGCGTCGTCCGGCCAGACGTCGTCGGCGTCGACCATCCAGATCCACTCGCCCCGGGCCTCGCCGACACCGCGCTCGCGAGCGGCCGCGACTCCGGCGTTGACCTCCTGGGTCAGCGGGCGCACGCGCTCGTCGCGCTCGGCGGCGGAGCGGGCGATCTCGCCCGTGCGGTCCGTCGAGGCGTCGTCGACGACCAGGATCTCGATCCGGTCGTGCGTCTGCCGGAGCAGGCGCTCCAGCGCCGAGGCGAGGTGCTCCTCCTCCTGGTGGCAGGGCAGCACGATCGAGACGAGCGTCTGCGCGGAGGTCACGGCTGCGCCATCACTCGCGCGAGCACGATCTCGAGCGCGCGTCCGCTGGACTCCAGAGAGAAGCGGTCGAGCCAGCGCTCGACCCCCGTGACCTCGAGCTCGCTCGCCCGGAGGAGGGCGTCGGCGAGGTCGGAGGCGGACGCCGTCAGCGACAGCTCGCCGGTGAGACCGGGGACGATCGCGTCGGCGACTCCGAGGGCGCCCGAGACGGCGACCGACGGCACACCGGCGGCCGCGGCCTCCACGAGCACGTTGCCGAAGCCCTCTCGCAGCGACGGGAGCAGCACGACGGCGTTCTCGTCGAAGTGGGTGAACCAGTCCTCGACCCAGCCCATGTCCTCGAAGACGACGTTCCGCTCGGTCGCCTCGGAGCGCATGCTGTCGAGCAGCGGCCCGCCGCCGAAGGAGACGACGCGCACGTCGACGCCGCGGCGGCCGAGCTCCTCGGCCGCGCGGATCGCCAGCTCGGGCCGCTTCTGCACGACGAGGCGGCAGGGCAGCACGATCTGCAGGCCGTTGGCCGCGCCGGGCACGCGGTGCACGCGCTGCGTGAGGTCGACCTTGGCGGTCGCGGGGTTCGGGACCACCGTGCAGCGCTCGCCCGAGACGCCGAAGCCGGCGACGAGCTCGCCCGCCACGGGGTGCGAGATCGCGATCACGTGGTCGGCGCGGCGGTACAGGGTCTTCGCGAGGCCCAGCTGCACCTTCTGCACCTTCGAGAACCCGGGGATCCCGAGGGAGACGAGGTTGCGCTCGCTCACGATCGTCTTGGGCCGGTAGCGCTTCGGAGTGGTCTCGGCGGCCGCCAGCAGCACGATGTTCGGGTAGCCCTGCAGGCCGATGGCGACGTCGGGGGTGCGGCGCTGGAAGAGCTCCTTGAGCATCTTCGCCTTGCCCACGTGGCCGGTGCCGTTCCCGATGCGGTGCAGCACCGCGCCCTCGGGGAGGTACTCGTCCGTGGCCTTCGAGGAGGTCGTGACGACGTCGACGTGGTAGCCCTCATCGAGCAGCCACTGCATCCAGGTGCGGGCGACGAACTCGGCCCCGCCGCCGTGCAGCGAGGTCACGACGAACATGATCCGGTCCGGACGGGTGGACGGTGCTGTCGTGCTCACTTGACGACCTCCGAGTCGAGTCCCTGGGTGTTCAGCGCCGAGAGCCGGGTGACCTCGGGCAGCGCCGCGGCGATGGTCGCGCGCAGTCCGCCTCCGTCCGGTCCGGTGAGGATCCGGTCGAGCACGGGGAGGACCGCGTCCGCGAAGCCCGGCACGGGCTCGACGCAGAGCTCGGGCAGGCCGATGAGGCGCATGATGCCCTCGACCTTGCCCTGGGTGGCCAGCGTGATCGCGGGCACTCCGAGCGAGAGCGACATGATCGCCAGGTGCATGCGGCCGGTGACGACCAGCAGCGCGTCCTCGGCGAGGCCGCGGATCTCGGCGGGGAACAGCACGCGGTCGACGACGGTGACGCCCTCGGTCCCGACGCGCTCGGCCACCGCGCGCACCGCGACCTTGTCGTCGCCGATGGGACGGGAGACGTGCGGCAGGAGGACGACGTGCACGCCCGCGGCACGCAGCCGCGCCACGATCCGCTCGTACTCCGGAACCTGGTCGACGGACTTCGCGACGAGGGCGCTCGCGTTGACCAGGGCGTAGGGCACTCCGACGGGCAGGTCGAGCGCGTCGCGGGCGCTGCGGTCGCGGGTCCTGGCCGAGAACACGATGTCCGTGACCTCGACGACGCCCTTCGCGCGGTCGCCGCGGGCGCGCTCGGCCGAGACCGGGTCGCGCAGCATCGGGACGGCTCCGGCGCGGGACGCCGCCGCGAGGCTGCGCTTGGCGGCCAGGCGGGCGCTGCCGTTCCAGCTGAAGCCGAGGATGCGCGTCGGCACTCCCGCCTCGGCGGCCAGCTGCGCGAGGAGGGAGCGTCGGACGGATCCGCGGAGGCTGTACTTGCCGTCCATCATGTCGGCGCCGATGACCGAGAACGTGCTCGCACGGCGCACCAGCGCGGCGAAGCGTCGGAGGTCGGCCGCGTGGTCCTCCCCCACTCCGTAGACGAGGTGCGACAGGACGACGACCTCGACCCGGTCGGCCTGGTCGGCGGGGACGACGACATCACCGGCGAACCGCTCGATGATCACGACCGGGCCGGAGGTGTTCTCGAGGAACGCCTCGAGCATGGCCTGGTCGCCGATGTTGCCGCTGCCGGGCGCCGCCAGCAGCAGGTGGGCGCCGGGGGTCGCGGGGAGCGACGACACGGCGGCGCGGAAGACCTTCGCGTCGCGCTTCGCGGGAAGGAGCGTGGTCGTGACGAAGTCCTTCTTCCAGGACTTCACGACTCCGAGCTTGAGTTTCATCGGTCTCTTTCACTAGGGGTAGCGGCGGGGTCCGACTCGAGGGTCGGCTCGTCGGTGGGGACCGGAGCGGCGGCGGCCTTCGGCGCGCGCTTGAGGTGGCGGCGGGCATCGGCGAGCCCGAGGATCTGGCGGCGGAACGCGGGCAGCACGAGCATCCACAGTCCGACGCGACGAGCACGGCGGCGACGCCGACGGCGAGGCGCAGGATCGGCACGTCGGCCGGGAGCGCGATCGTCGCGAAGAACGCGCCGACCGTGATGCTGCCGAAGACGATGAGACTGCGCAGGCCGTTGAGGAACATCTCGCCCACGGGCGCATCGGAGGTGCGGCCGATCCAGAGCAGCGCGATCGGCCAGGTCAGGGCGAGGGACGCGGCGTAGGCGACGGCCACCCCGGTCACGCCCCAGTTCGAGCCGACCAGGATCAGGACGACCATCAGCGGGCGGGTGCAGAGGCTGTACCAGACGCTCTGGCGGACGAGGTTCTTCGCCAGGAACACCCACCACGAGCAGTAGGCGGTCGCCTGGAAGAAGCCGGCGACGAGGAGGATCTGGAAGATCGGCACCGAGGCGAGCCAGCGCTCGCCGAGCAGGATCCGGATGACGGAGTCGGCCTGGGAGCCGAGCACCGCGAGCACGAGGCCCATGACCGTCAGCATCGCCGACTGGCCGAACAGGATGAAGGTGCGGAAGCGCTCCCTCTCGTCCTGCAGGCGCGAGAGCACCGGCAGGGCGACCCTCTGCGCGGGCGCGTTCAGCTGCTGCAGCGGGAGCATCATCAGCTGGAAGGCGCGGTTGTAGAGACCCAGGTCGACCGGGCCGAACCGGGCTCCGATGATGACCGAGTCGACGTTCTTGCTGACGTAGGTCAGCGCCTGCGTCGCGAAGACGCCGCCGCCGTAGCGGAGGAAGGCCTTCATCGGCTCGCCGCGGCGGTAGCGGCCGGGCAGCCAGCCCGTGATCGCGATCAGGACGATCACTCCCACCAGCGGCTGCACCACCTGGGACGCGGCCAGCGCCCAGTAGCCCGCTCCCGAGA
The DNA here is from genome assembly GCF_001995175.1 of Rathayibacter rhapontici. Taxonomy (GTDB): domain Bacteria; phylum Actinomycetota; class Actinomycetes; order Actinomycetales; family Microbacteriaceae; genus Rathayibacter. The sequence goes on along the minus strand of NZ_MUKN01000056.1, from coordinate 3,293 downwards.
GGGCGAGGATCACGCCGAGCGCGAGGCCGATGACCTGGCCCGCGATGTCGACCGCGGTCAGCTTCACGAAGCGGAGGTGGCGGGCGAGGTCGGCGCGGAACTGCGTCGCGACTCCGTTGAGGAGGAACGTCGACGAGAGGGCGACCGTCAGCAGCTGGAGCCGCGGGTCGCCGTACAGCGCGGCCACCGGCCACGACGCCGCGATCACCAGGAGCGTGAGCACGAGTCCGATCGCGGAGTTGATCCAGAAGAGGTTGCTCTTCTGCCCGCGGCTGATCTCCTTCGCCTGGATGGCGGCGGAGGAGAGCCCGAAGTCGCGGAAGATCTCGCCGATGCCGATGATGGCCGTGACCATGGCGATCAGACCGTAGTCGGCCGGCGCGAGCAGGCGCGCCAGGATGACGATGCTCCCGAGCTGGATGACGATGCGGACGGCCTGGCCGCCGATCGTGACCGCGGCGCCGCGGGTCGCCGAGCGACCGAGACTGCCGGGGGCCTTGGGCGCTGCGCTCATCGCTTCGACTTCTTCTTCCTGACGACGGCGCCCTGGTACGCCTCCTTGAGCTGGAGTCCGAGCCTGTCCCAGTCGCGTCCCGCGAGGGCCGGGGTCCCGGTGCGGGGGCGGGCGCGGAGGTCGGCGAGGGTCGCCGTGATCGTGTCGGGGGTGAGCTCGCCGTCGTACTCGATGACCCAGTCGCTGCCCACCTCCTCGGCCAGGACGGAGTTGGCGGGCGTCCTCGGGACGAGGACGGGCCGGGCGAGGGAGAGGGCGACCAGGATCGACCCGGAGTTGTGCATCTCGCGGTACGGCAGCACCACGAGCTCGGCCAGGGCGATCTCCTCGACCATCTCGTCGTCGTCGACCCGGCGCAGGGTCGCCGAGACCCGGTCGTCGCGCGCGGCGCGCTCCTCCACGAGCTCGCGCTGGCCCGCGGAGGGGCTGCCCACGACGTGCAGCGAGAGCGTCGGGTCCTCGACCCCGCGGAAGACGTCGATGAACTCGACGACGCCCTTGTAGGGGCGGATGATGCCGAAGTACAGCAGACGGCCCTGCTCGGACGGCGGCTGCGGGTGGCGGGCGAACTGGTCGCGGTAGTGCCCGTGCAGGATCGTGACGGCGGGGACGCCGGGCGGCGTGACCGTGGTCGGGTTCAGGCGGACGAAGAGGTCGGTGGCCTTGTCGATGCGCCGCAGCGAGCGCCGCTCCGCCACGGGTCCCTTCTCGTGCGGCTCGGCGTTGTGCACCGTGCGCACGAGTGGGATCCGCTGCAGGGCGAGGCGGACCAGCAGGACGTCCAGGGCCCGACGGCGCAGGAACCGGTGGCTCCGGCTGCGGCCGCGGATCATGAGCTCGGGCCAGTGCACGTGCAGCACGTCGTATCGGGCCGTGAGCGCGCTGCGCCACGAGAAGAAGAGGAGCTCGACCCCGGGCGCGAGCCCGTCGACGATCGAGTCGACGTACTGGGTCGTGGCGTCCGGCGGTGCGAGCGACTGCTGGACGACGAGGTTCGCGGCGCCGTCGCGCCCCCCGGTCATCGTGCGCTCCTGGCGGTCACCGGGGCGTCGAAGATCCGGGCACCGCGCGGCTGGCGCCGCATCCGGATGCCCTTGGAGAACTCGGGGACGTGGACGGGGTTCAGGCAGATGATCACGAGGAAGCCCAGGAGGAGGTGGCTCGGGCGCACCGCGTCGATCGCGTTGTAGCCGGCGAGGCAGATGAGGAAGCCGAGCAGGGCTGTCGCGGGGGCGACGTCCTTCTTCGAGAGGGCGCTGGCGGCGAGGGCGCCGACGAAGACCAGGAAGAAGATCACGCCCGGTATCCCGACGCTGATCAGCAGCTGCAGGAACGAGTTCTCGATGACGACCTCCGAGAAGAGGCGGCCGGTGATGCCGGACGTCCCCGCTCCGGAGCCGAGCCAGTTCGAGAAGTCCGCCGCCTGCAGCGCGACCGTGATGCCCTCGTCGCGGGCATCGGCCGAGATCGCCGCGTCGAGGTTGTTGTTGCGGGCGGTGACGGGCTCGAAGTTGAGCACTCCGACCGCCGCGATCACGCCCGCGATGGCCACGGAGCCCGGCCGCGACAGCGACCGGTTCGGGTTCATGAAGGCCACCGCGACCAGGGTCACGGCGATCGCGATGCCGACCGCCGCCATCGGGCCGCGCGAGACGGTGCCGACGACTCCGGCTGCGGCGATGATCGCGCAGATCAGATCGGAGCGGCGCGAGCCCTGCAGCCAGGCGCCGAACCCGAGGGCGGCGCCGACCGTGAAGAACGTGCCGGCGAGCAGCGGGTGGCCGAAGGTCGCCTCGGCCCGGTACAGCGACCAGTGCTGGGTCGACTCGCGGCCGAGGATCTCGTAGACCGTGCCGTACAGCGGCGAGCCCTGCAGGACCAGCTCGATGCAGGCGTAGAAGCCGAAGACGGCCGCGAGGATCACCCAGGTCTTGCGCAGCAGCACCGCCTCGCGCTGGGCGTCGAACACGAAGAGGGGGAGCATCACGCAGACGGCGATGCTGATCATCCACGAGACGCCGGCGGAGGCGTACTCGGAGCGGAGCGAGACCACGGCCGACCAGGCGAGGAGCGCGAAGCCGCTCAGGATCGCGATCGCGCGCGGCGCGGTCAGCACCAGCTCGCTCGTCCACTCCCGGATGGGAGCCCGCCACAGCTCGGGCGAGAGCGCGCGGCGCAGGACCCAGACGACGAGCACGACCGCCCACAGCGTCACCCGGAAGGTGAAGCCCGACGGCGTGAGGGGCGAGGGGATGATCGCGAAGAGCGCCAGCGCGAGCGCGGGCAGCCAGTGCGCGGGGACCCGGAGCACGACGACGGCGCCGACGATCCCTCCGGCGGCGAGCACGACGAGGCTGGCGCTGCCGGTCATGGAGCGCGTGGTCATGACGTAGAGCAGGCCGCCACCACGACGGTGGCGGCCGAGAAGACACCGGCGACGACGAGCCGACGGGGCAGGAGATCGATCACGGTCGTGGATCCTTCTGGAGTCGGAGCGGGAGGAGGGGGCGCGGGCGGTGCGGATGCCGGCGGTGCGATCGGAGGCGGGGTGGAGCGGGGGGCCCGGCCGTCACCGGACGGCGTACTGGATCGGGGAGCCGAGGACGAAGGAGCGCATCTCCTCGACGTAACGACTGTAGGGGCGGGACCGGGCGATCCGTCCCACTTCCTCCGCTCGGGCTCGGAGTCCGGCCGGATCGCCGAGCAGGCGCGCGGCCGTCTCGGCGAGCTCCTCCGGCCGCCCGGGCGGGACGACGGCCACCGCGAGGTGCTCGTAGCC
>NZ_MUKN01000055.1 GCF_001995175.1 Rathayibacter rhapontici | reverse complement strand
CTCGCGGCGGGTCAGGGGCGCGGCGTCGCGTCGGGAGCGACGACCTCGGGGGCGGTGGGGGACGGAGTCGGGGTGGAGCGGATGGAGCTGGGGGGCACAGAGGTATCTCACGGTTCGGGATGCGACGGCACGGTGACGCACTGATCTACAGACGGGATGGCCCTGTCAAGGGGCTGTCGCGCTCGGACGGAGGGGGTCGTCCGGAAACGCTTCGGGTAACAGTACGGTAACGAGCGGCGCGTGTCACGTCGCCGGACGTCCGGATGTGATCGCTAGAGCGCCTAGGAAGCCGATCCGGGCGCGTAATCGGGCGCATCCGGAAGTCCGAACAGACGCTCCAGCGTCTCGACGCCCGTGTCGTGCAGGTGCTGCGCGAGCTCGGTCCCCACGTAGCGCAGGTGGTACGGCTCGGACTCGTATCCGGTGATCGGAGTGTTCTGCGGCTTGTACCGGACGAGGAACCCGAATCGGTGCGCGTTCTCCCCCACCCAGACGCCCTCCGGGGTCTCGCCCCAGCAGATCTCCAGCGCGCAGGCGCCGGACGCGCCGACGACGTCGACGGCCCATCCCGTCTGGTGCTCGCTGTGCCCGGGCCGCGCGCTCGTCGCGTCGGCTCCGGCCTGACCGCGGGTCGACACCCAGCCCGCGTAGACGCTGACCTGCGTGTCGTAGGAGCGGTACGCGCTCTGCACGGCGAGCGCGAGTCCCGCCTCCGTCGACGCGGCCCCGACCATCGCGACGAGCGCGTCGGCCGTCGCCTGCCGCATCGGCTGGCGGTTCACGTAGCGGACGTCCGGGTAGACGAGATCGGCCGGCACGTAGTCGACCGGGTTCAGCGTCCGCAGCTTGTTGACGACCACCCACGGGCTCGCCGCGTCGTCGACGGAGTTCGCCGAGAGGTCGATGCCCGGAGTCGGAGTGGGCGTCGGCACCTCCGTGACGGTCGGCGCCGGCTCGGGGGTCGCCGTCGCCGAGGGAGTAGGAGTGGGCGTCCAGGTCGCGGGACTCGTCGGCGCCGGGGTCGGGCCCGGCACTCCCCGGCCGGCTCCGATCGCGGCGCCGACGCCGAACGCGGTCGCTCCCGCGGCCGCCGCGACGCCGCCGATGACCAGTGCGCGCCGCCGCACGGGACGTCCGCCGGGGGTCTCGTTCTCGCTCGACGTCATCCTCCGAGCCTAGACGCGGGTCCGTCGAGGTCTCCCGTCGACCGCCCGGCGACCGGATCTTCGAGCCCGACTCCAATATCCTTCAGGGATCCACATCAGCGGCTCCCCTACCGTGGGTGACAGCACCGGCGATCGCGCGAGTCCGCCCCCTCGGCCCCGCACCGGCGATCCCGGCGACGAAAGGACCCCATGCTCCGACCCCGCCTCGCTCCCGCGGTCCCTCTCTCGGCCCTCGCGCGCACCCTCGAGATCCCGGCCGACGACCTCGTCGACGCCGACGTCACCGGGGTCGTGCTGACCGCGTCCGACGTCGAGCCCGGCGATCTGTTCGTCGCCCTCGCCGGAGTGAACCGGCACGGCGCCGAGTTCGTCGGCGAGGCCCGCGAGCGCGGCGCCTCCGCGGTGATGACCGACGAGGCCGGCGCGGAGCTCGCCCGCGCCACGGGCCTGCCCGTGCTGGTCGTCGACGACCCGCGCTCGCGCCTCGGCGCCGTCGCCGCCGCGGTGTACGGCACGGCCGAGCGCGCCCCCGTGCTCTTCGGCGTCACCGGCACCAACGGCAAGACCTCGACCGTGCACATGATCGAGGGGATCCTCCGTCAGCTCGGCGTGGTCCCGGGGCTCAGCTCCACCGCTGAGCGCCACATCGGCGACACCTCGATCACGAGCGGCCTGACCACGCCCGAGCGACCGAGCTGCACGCGCTGCTCGCCCGCATGCACGAGGACGGGGTCGGAGCCGCGGCGATCGAGGTCAGCGCCCAGGCGCTCACGCGCCACCGGGTCGACGGAGTCGTGTTCGACGTCGCGGGGTTCACGAACCTCAGCCACGACCACCTCGACGACTACGGCGACATGGAGACCTACTTCTCCCAGAAGGCGCAGCTCTTCCAGCCCGACCGGGCCCGCCGCGCGGTCGTCTCGCTCGACTCCCCCGCCGGTGCCCGCATCCGCGACACCGCGGGAGTCCCCGTGACCACGATCACCTCGCTCCCGGACGTCGAGGCCGATTGGACGGTGACGATCCTCGAGCAGGAGTTCGGCCGCACCGGCTTCCGCATCCAGAACCGCGAGTCGCGGGCGATCACCACCTCGGTGCCGATCATCGGCGCGCACATGGCGGCGAACGCGGCGCTCGCCATCGTGATGCTGGTCGAGTCGGGCCGACCGCTCGGCGAGATCCGCGCGGCGCTGCACCGCGACGGCGGAGTGGCCGTCTCGCTCCCCGGTCGCACCGAGCGCGTCTCGGGCGAGCGCGGCCCGACCGTCTACGTCGACTTCGGCCACAGCGCCGACGCCTTCCAGCACACGCTCGAGGCGGTCCGCGGAGTGACCCGCGGCCGCGTGATCATGGTGTTCGGCGCCGACGGCGACCGTGACACGCTGAAGCGGCCCGCGATGGCCCAGGCCGCCGTCTCCGGCAGCGACGTGCTCGTCGTCACCGATCACCACCCGCGCTTCGAGGACCCGGCCTCCATCCGCCGCACGCTCGTCGAGGCGCCCGCGCGGCGCGTCCGGACGGAGACATCCACGAGGTCGACGACCCCAAGCGCGCGATCCGCGTCGCGGTGGCGCTGGCCGAGGAGGGCGACTCGATCCTCTGGGCGGGCCCGGGCCACCAGAACTACCGCGACATCCAGGGGGTGCGCACGCCCTACTCGGCGCGCGCCGAGGCGAGGGCCGCGCTGCGCGAGGCCGGCTGGACCGAGGAGCCCTCCACCGCGGCGGAGTGACGCCCGCGCGCGCCTCCTGAGATCCCGTTCAGGCTCGCCGCGGGCTCTGGAGGCGCGTCGACCCCCGGTGTAACTTTGCGCAGCACGCAACGTTCGCGGCGGTCGGCCGTGCCCTGACGGTGCCCGCCTGACGAGGGGACACCCATGGCCGACTCCGCTTCCCGACCGACAGCACCGACGCCCTCGGGCGCGGTCATGTCGCACCGCCAGATCCTCTTCGTGATCTTCGGGCTGATGGCGGGCATGTTTCTGTCCTCGCTCGATCAGACGATCGTGGGCACGTCGATGCGCACGATCGCCGACGACCTCGACGGACTCTCGCAGCAGGCGTGGGTGACCACCGCCTACCTGATCGTCTCGACCATCGCGACTCCGATCTACGGAAAGCTCTCCGACATCTTCGGCCGGCGCCCGCTCTACCTGATCGCGATCGTCCTGTTCCTGATCGGCTCCCTCCTGGCCGGGTTCGCGACCTCGATGCTCGGCCTCGCCGGCTTCCGCGCGGTGCAGGGGCTCGGTGCCGGCGGTCTCATGTCGCTCGCGCTGACCGTCATGGGCGACATCCTGCCGCCGCGCGAGCGCGCCAAGTACCAGGGCTACTTCCTGGCCGTCTTCGGCGTCTCGAGCGTCGTCGGCCCGCTGATCGGCGGCCTGCTCGCCGGCACGCCCGAGATCCTGTTCATCACCGGCTGGCGCTGGGTGTTCCTGATCAACCTGCCGATCGGCGCCGTGGCGCTCGTCATCGTGCTCCGCTTCCTGCACCTGCCCAAGCCCGCCGGCACCCGCTCCGTCCGCATCGACTGGTGGGGCGCCGCCCTCGTCGTCGTCGCCGCCGGCCCCCTCCTGCTGATCGCGGAGCAGGGCCGCGAGTGGGGCTGGAGCTCCCCGATCGCGTGGGTCTGCTACATCGTCGGGGTCCTGGGGATCGTCGGCTTCATCGCGGCCGAGCGGATGATGGGCGACGACGCGCTGATCCCGCTCAAGCTCTTCCGCTCGCCGACCTTCTCGATGGCCACCGTGCTGGGCGTCCTCGTGGGCTTCGGCATGTTCGGCGGCATGATGACCATCCCGCTCTACCTGCAGCTCGTGAACGGAGCGACGCCCACCGAGTCCGGCTTCCTGATGCTGCCGATGATCCTCGGCCTCATGATCGCCTCGATCGTCTCGGGCCAGATCATCTCGCGCACCGGCCGCTACCGGGCGTTCCCCATCGTCGGCACCTTCCTGATGTCGGCGGCGTTCTTCTGGTTCACCTTCGTCTCCATCGACAAGCCGGTCCTGTTCATGATGGGCGGGATGCTGCTGCTGGGCCTCGGACTCGGCCAGATGATGCAGACACTGACCCTCGCCTCGCAGAACTCGGTCGACGTGGCGAACATGGGAGTCGCGACGAGCGCCTCGACGTTCTTCCGGCAGATCGGCGGCACCCTGGGCACCGCGGTGATCTTCTCGGTGCTGTTCACCCGCATCCCCGACACGATCGCGGGCGCCTTCCAGAAGCCCGCGATCGCCTCCGATCTGCAGGCCGCCCTCGCCGACCCGGCGGTGCTCGCCGATCCCGCGAACGAGAAGATCCTCGGCCTCCTGCAGTCGCAGGACACCTCGGCGATCGGCTCCGCGCTCGACGGCGACACCTCGTTCCTGAACACCGCCGACCGCGCCCTCTCGGCGCCGTTCCTCACCGGCTTCAACGACGCCACCGTGACCGTCTTCTCGGTCGCCCTCGGCGTGGTCCTGCTCGCCTTCGTGCTGTCGTGGTTCCTCAGGACGCCGCCGCTGCGCGCGAAGTCGGCGATGCAGGAGGCGCACGACCTCGCCGCCGACGACGAGCGGGCCGAGGAGCTCCGCCGGACCGACCCGCAGCTCGCCGCCCGGGCGGGCGCGGACCTCGCCGCGGGCAGCATCGAGCCCGACGTGCGGACCGACTCCGTCCGCACGACTCCGACCGCGCCCGACGACCGGCGGAGCTGAACCGTTCCGGCGCCGCCCCGAGATCTCGGCGCGGTGCCGGAACGGCGGCGGGAGAGCGCTCCATCGAAGGCCGTAGGATGGCCGTACCAGCCGAAGGAGTCGCCCATGAGCGTTGCCCGCACCCCCGCCACCGAGTCGCCGAGCCTCGCTGAGCAGACCGCCCGGGCCGAGCGCCTCGCCGTGCGCGACTGGCCCGTCGGGTTCCTGTGGGGCTCCGCGACGGCCGCCGCCCAGATCGAGGGCGCCGGCCACGAGGGCGGCAAGGAGGACAGCATCTGGGACGCGTTCTCGCGCGTCCCCGGCGCTGTCGCGAAGGGCGACACCCCCGAGGTCGCCGTCGACCACTACCACCGCATGCCCGCCGACGTGCAGCTGATGAAGGAGCTGGGCCTGGGCTCGTACCGCTTCTCGGTCAGCTGGTCGCGCGTGAAGCCGGGCGACCGCTCCGTCAACGCCGAGGGCCTCGACTTCTACTCGCGACTGGTCGACGAGCTGCTGGGCGCCGGGATCCTGCCGTGGCTCACGCTCTACCACTGGGACCTCCCGCAGGCCGTGGAGGAGACGGGCGGCTGGACGAACCGCGACACCGCCGAGCGCTTCCGCGACTACGCCGAGGCCGTCTACGAGAGCCTCGGCGACCGGGTCCAGCACTGGACGACCTTCAACGAGCCGTTCTGCTCGACGCTGCTCTCGTACGGTGCGGGCGTGCACGCCCCTGGAGTGATCTCGCAGCAGGCCGCGCTCGCGGCGGTGCACCACACCCACCTCGCCCACGGCCTCGCCGTCTCGACGCTGCGCCAGCTCGGCGCGCAGAACCTCGGGATCACCCTCAACCTCTCCAACGCCGTCCCCGACGATCCCGAGGACGAGGTCGACCTCGACGCCGCCCGCCGCTTCGACGCGTTGCAGAACCGGATCTTCCTCGACCCGCTGCTGCGCGGCGAGTACCCCGAGGACCTCCTCGAGGACGTCGCCGGACTCGGACTGGACGAGCTGATCGTCGACGGCGACCTCGACCTCATTTCGCTGCCGCTCGACTTCCTCGGCGTGAACCACTACCACGACGACAACGTCTCCGGTCACCCGCTCCCCGCCGGCACCGAGGACTTCGCCGTCGCGACCGACCGCGAGACGGCCTCGCCGTTCGTGGGGTCGGAGTTCATCACCTTCCCCAGCCGCGGCCTGCCGCGCACGGCGATGGACTGGGAGGTGCACCCCGACGGACTGCGCTACCTGCTCACCCGCCTGGGCCTGGAGTACGAGAACCTCCCTCCGCTCTACGTCACCGAGAACGGGGCCGCGTACGACGACGTCCTCGAGGACGGCCGCGTGCACGACGTGGACCGCACCCAGTACGTGCTCGACCACGTCGAGAAGGTCGCCGACGCGATCGACCAGGGCGCCGACGTCCGCGGCTACTTCGTCTGGTCGCTGCTCGACAACTACGAGTGGGCGTGGGGCTACGAGAAGCGCTTCGGCATCGTCCGCGTCGACTACGAGTCCCAGGAGCGCACGATCAAGGACTCCGGCCTGGTCTACTCCCGTCTGCTCGGCGGCTCCGCCGCGTCGCTCCTGGGCTGACCCGTGTCCGACGGATCGATCGGCCGCGAGGCGGGGCGCTCCCCCACCCTCGAGATGGTCGCCGCGCGCGCCGGAGTGTCGCGCGCGACCGTCTCGCGGGTCGTCAACGGCGCCCCGCAGGTCGCCGCCGACATCGTCGCCGCGGTCGAGAAGGCGATCGGCGAGCTCGACTACGTGCCCAACCGCGCCGCCCGCATGCTGGCCTCGCGGCGCACGCAGTCGATCGCGCTGATCGTGCCGGAGTCGACGGCGCGCGTCTTCGCCGATCCGTTCTTCGCCTCGATCGTGCAGGGCGCGGCGATGCGCCTGGCCGACACCGACTACACCCTCTCGATGCTGATCGCGTCCGAGACCAACGGCGAGAAGACCCGCCGCTACCTCCTGGGCGGCAACGTCGACGGCGCACTCGTCGTCTCGCACCACTCGGGCGACCACTCGTACGCGGCCCTGGCCAACTCGCTCCCCATCGTCTTCGGCGGCCGCCCGCTCTCGCCGGAGGAGCGCGGCTCGTACTTCGTCGACGTCGACAACGCGGAGGGGGCCGCCGCCGCGACCGCGCACCTCGTCGAGCGCGGACGCCGCCGCCTCGCCACCATCGCCGGCCCCGCCGACATGCCCCCGGGCGTCGACCGGCTCGTCGGCTGGCGCCGCACCCTCGCCGACGCGGGCCTGGACGACTCGCTCGTCGAGTGGGGCGACTTCTCCCCCGACAGCGGCCGCGAGGCCATGCGCCGACTGCTCGAGCGCGACCCCACGATCGACGGGCTCTTCGCCGCCAACGACCAGATGGCCGTCGGCGCGTACGAGGCGCTGCGGGCCGCCGGCCGGCGGATCCCCGAGGACGTCGCCGTCGTCGGCTTCGACGACGACATGTTCGCCCGCACCGCGGCCCCCACCCTCAGCACCGTCCGCCAGATGCCCGTCGACCTGGGCGCCCGCATGGCCGAGCTCCTGGTCGCCCGCATCGAGGGCCTCCCGGTGGAGCACCGCACCCTGATGCCCACCGAACTGGTCGTCCGCGCCAGCTCCTGACGCCGCCCGCCGCCGTCCCCTCCGGACCCCGCGCCTCACTCCCGCCGCGCACGCTTCTCCACAAGTTGCGGTATCCGCTCACGCTTCCCGCAACAACTGCGGAATCGCTGCGGCCCCGCACCACTCACCCACCCTCCACCCCGGCCCCTCGCACTTCTCCCGACGCACTTCTCCAGGAGTTGCGGTATCCGCTCGCGCTCACCGCGACTACCGCGGTACCGCCGGCTCCCGAGTCCACTCACCGTCGCGCCACCTCGCCCCCGCCCTTCTCCAGTAGTTGCGGTGAACGCTCGCGCTTCCCGCAACTACTGCAGAACCGAGGCGGCTTTTGCCGACCCTCTCCCTCCCCCTCAGCGGCAACTCATCACCGCACTCCAGAAGCGGCGGCAGCTGCTCACGCACCGCGCAACGGCTGTGCAAGCACCGCCTCCGCTTCTCCTCCTCCTCATTCAGACCGACTCCCACCACGCCGTACTCCGAAAGTTGCGGTGACCGCTCACGCTTCCCGCAACTTCTGCGGGAGCGACGGGCTCAGGGCGTCGCAGTGGGACCGGGCGAGCAGCGCCATGCGGGCTGCATCCGGAGCTCAGCCGCGCCAGCCGTGCGCGTGCAGCGCCGCGCGGATCTCGGCGATCGTCCGGGCGCTCCCCCGGCGCAGGCCCTCGGCGCGGATCGGGACGATGATCCACCCGGCCAGCTGGAGGGCGAGCAGCCGCTCGCGGTCCCGGGCGAACTGCGCGTCGCTGGTGCGGTGCTGCTCCCCGTCGTACTCGACGAGCACCTTCCACCGGGCGAACACGAGGTCTCCGACGGTGAGCAGCTTCGAGCCCACGCGGATGGGGACGTTCAGCTCGGGCTCCGGCAGGCCGGCTTCGACGATCATCAGCCGGAGGCCGGTCTCGGGACGGGACGCCGCCGCGTCCGATGCCCGGGACAACGCGCTGCGCAGCGCTCGCGCACCGGCGCCGTGGAAGTCCGCAAGAGCGGCCTCGAGGTCGGCGCGACGCGCGAACGGACGATCGGGGCCGTCACTGCGGTAGCGGGGGACGAACAGGAGGTGGTCCGTCGCCACGACGAGCTCCCGGTACGCCAGGACCGTGCCGAGCAGGAGCCACGTCGACACCGCGTCCGTGACGGGGAGACCGCGCCGGGTCGTCACGGCGAAGCGCCCGCCGTTCAGCGCGTGGCCGACCACGCCGCGGCATCGCGGAGGCCTGGCGGGAGAGAAGACGGCGACGTGCACCGGATCGTCCTCGGCGGCGAGGGCCGGCAGCGGGACGTCGTAGAGCACCGCCGCCGTCAGGTGCGAGAAGAACTGGCCCTCCCGCAGGCGAGGGACGTACGCCTGAGCGCGCTGCAGATGGGTGCGCGGCGTGATCACGGTGCGGACGCCGTGGAACGGACGCGAGAGTGCGCGCCGCCGGATGCGATCCTCTGACCACCCCCGCTCGATGGCGGACGCGCGGGAGAAGGCTCCGAGAGGGTTGTCGCTCTGATTCATGGCGACAGGATCGCCCCGGTCACCGCCCGCTCCCCGCTTTCCACAACCGGATGAGGGATCCGGCGCCTGTGGAGAGGTCTCCCGCCTCTCGCTTCTCCAGAAGTTGCGGTAAGCGCGCGCGATCACCGCAACTTTCGGATAAGCGGGCAGAGGCAGAGCCCGCAGCGCCTCAGAGGAACAGCGGCGCCGGGTCCAGCGACGCGAAGCGCCGGCGCATCACGGCCACCGCGTCGGCGTGCGAGTCGATGAGCACGAAGCGGCGCCCGAGCGCGTGCGCCACCGCGCCCGTGGTCCCCGAGCCCGCGAAGAAGTCGAGCACCGCGTCGCCCTCGCGGCTCGACGCCTGCACGATGCGCCGCAGGACCCCCTCCGGCTTCTGCGTCGGGTATCCCGTCTTCTCGCGGCCCGTCGGCGACACGATCGTGTGCCACCACACGTCCGTCGGCCGCTTGCCGCGCTCGGCCTTCTCGGGCGTCACGAGGCCGGGGGCCATGTACGGCTCGCGGTCCACCGCGACGGAGTCGAAGTGGTAGCCGCGCGGATCCTTCACGTACACCAGGATCGTGTCGTGCTTGGTCGGCCAGCGGCGCGTGGCCTTCGCCCCGTAGTCGTAGGCCCAGATGATCTCGTTCAGGAAGCACTCGCGGCCGAAGAGCGCGTCGAGCAGCACCTTCGCGTAGTGCGCCTCGCGGTAGTCGAGATGGAGGTAGAGGGTGCCGTCGTCGGCCAGCAGGCGCCAGGCCTCGGCGAGCCGCGGCTCCAGGAACGACCAGTAGTCGTCGAACCGGTCGTCGTACTGCAGCAGGTCGCCGCGGATCCGCTCGTAGCTGCGGCCCTTGAACCCGGCGATCGTCCCGGTCGCCGAGCGCACCGACGTCGTCGAGGTGCGCACCTGGGCGCGCCCCGTGTTGAACGGCGGATCGAGGTACACGACCGTGAACGCCCCGTCGGCCAGCTGCGGCAGGACGTCGAGGTTGTCCGCGTGGATCACCGCGCTCCGCAGCTCGGGGACGCCGTCCGCGATCTGGAGGGGCATCCCGCAATTCTGCCAGTGCGGCGCCGGTCCGCCGACACGCCCAGGCCTCCGCCGCCGGCCTCGAGGGCTCCCGGCGACCCCCGGCGTAGAGTGACGCGATGATCTCTGAGGTGCGTCACGACGAGGACGAGTCCCGGTACACGCTGTGGGTCGACGGCGAGAACGTCGGCCTGGCCGACTACGCGCTGCGAGGGTCCGACGTGGTCTTCCTGCACACCGAGATCGCCCCCGAGCACCGGCACGAGGGGCTCGGCGACCGCCTGGTCGAGGCGGCCCTGGACGACGCGCACGAGCGCTTCGGCTCGCGCATCGTGCCGGCCTGCCCGTTCGTCGCCGAGTTCATCGCCGAGCACCCCGACTACCAGGAGCTGCTGGCGAGCTGAGCCCCGTCGCCCAGCGCCCCGGCCGGCTCAGCGCCCCGACCAGCTCAGCGCCCCGCCGAGCTCACGGCACCCGGCGCAGCCACTCCTGCGTCGAGTACTTCGTCCGCACCAGCTCCTCGGCCTCCGCGTACTCCGCGTCGGTCAGGTCACCCGGCGTCCCGCCGTGCAGGCGCACGAAGGTGTCCTTCATCCGCTCGATGATCTCGGCACGGCTGAGCCCGGTCTGGCTGCGCAGCGGGTCGACGCGCTTCACGGCGGAGGCGATGCCCTTGTCGGACAGCTTCTCGCGGCCGATCCGCAGCACCTGCACCATCTTCTCGGCGTCGATGTCGTAGCTCATGGTGACGTGGTGCAGCACCGCTCCGGAGCCCAGCCGCTTCTGCGCGGCTCCGCCGATCTTGCCCGAGGGCGAGGTGATGTCGTTGAGCGGCTGGTAGACCGCGTCGATGCCGAGCGACTGCAGCGCGCTGATCGTCCACTCGTCGAGGAACGCGTAGGAGTCGGCGAAGGTCAGCCCCTGCACCAGGTCGCCGGGCACGTAGATCGAGTAGGTGACGACACTGCCCGCCTCCATGAACATCGCGCCGCCGCCCGAGATGCGCCGCACCACCTCGACGCCGTACTTCTCGGCGTTCCCGAGGTCGACCTCGTTGCGCAGCGACTGGAAGCTGCCGATCACGACGGCCGGCTGGTCCCACTCCCAGATGCGCAGCGTCGGCTCGCGCCGGCCCTCGCCGACGGCGGCCGTCAGCACCTCGTCGAGCGCGAGGTGCATCGCCGGCGAGACGGCCTTCGCGTGCACGATCCGCCAGTCGTAGTCGCGCCAGCTCGTCGCCTTCTGCAGCGAGCGGCGGATCGCGACGGCGACCGCCTCGGGCGTGAAGCCCAGCAGCACCGCGTCGCTCGGCAGCGCCGCCCGGATCGCCGCGGCGATCGTCTTGGCGTCGCTCTCCTCCGGCAGCCCCACGACCGCGCGGTCGATGTCGTCGAGCGCGGTGTCGGGCTCGAGGAAGAAGTCGCCCGCGAGGCGGAAGTCCGCGAACCTGCCGTCGACCACCTCCAGGTCGACGACCACGAGTTTTCCGCCGGGGACCTTGTACTCGCCATGCATGGGGCCAGCCTAGGCCGGAGCGGGCCGGGCGGGCCGGGAGTCGAACCTCTCGTCCAGCCAGGCGACGAGGTCGGCCGTGACCTCGACGCGGTTCAGCTCCTGGAACAGCTCGTGCCGCGCCTCCGGGTACACCCGCACCGAGACGTCGGTGAAGCCCGACCGGCGCCGGTACGCCCGGGCGAGCGCCCGCACCGACCGCTCGCCGCCGAGGGTGTCCTCGCGCCGATGACGATGAGCAGGGGCAGCGGAGGAGCGATGCGGCGCGCGGGGCGGCCGACCAGTCGCAGGGTCTCCACGATCCCGATCCGCTTCGCGAGCGGATCCGTGAACGTCAGCTGGTCGTCGTGGAAGAGCTGCCAGACGGCCGGATCGCGCGACAGCCACTCGAGCCCCAGCCCCTCGGGCTGCCGGTGCCGCTTGGTGAGGTCGCCGCCGTTCATGAAGAACGGCAGCCGGTAGGCGGTGCCGCTGAGCACCAGGGCGGCGTAGTCGGAGGAGTGGTGGTCGACGATCCGCTGCGCCATCAGCGAGCCCCAGGAGTGGCCCAGCAGCACGATCGGGAGGCCGGCGTTCTCGGCGGCGAGCTCGCGCGTGAGCCGGTTGACCGCCTCCTCCGTCGCGCGGAGCCCGCCGGGGCCGAGCCGGCCGAGCTGCGACGCGTCGCCGCCGTGCTGCTGGAGGCCGGTGCGCCCGTGCCCGCGGTGGTCGTCGGCCGCCACCGCGTAGCCCGCGGCGACGAGCGCCTCGGCGAGCTCGACGTAGCGGCCCGAGTGCTCGCCCACGCCGTGCGCGATCTGCACCAGCGCGCGCGGAGCGGGGTGCGACCACCAGCGGTAGTGGATGGTCACCCCGTAGGCGTCGTCGAAGGTCCTGTCGACCGCGGTGTCCGGCATGGCACCAGTGTGGACCACCGGCCGCTGGACGCGACGGCGGGCCCGAGAACTGAGAAGATACTCATCATCGGGTCGCAGCAGCCGACCCGGCATCGACGAGTCGCTAGCGTTCTCACCTGCCCGATCCCGTCGCCGGCGCCCGACCCCTGACGCCGACCGTCCCCACCCCTTCACGAGCGAGGCCTCCCCCACTGATGACCGTATCGCCCCTGATCTGGACCCTGACGATCGTCTTCATCGTCCTGCTCCTGCTCTTCGACTTCTTCTTCCACGTGCGCAAGGCGCACGAGCCCACGCTGAAGGAGTCGGCGGTGTGGTCGGCCCTGTACGTCGGCATCGCGGTGCTCTTCGGCCTCGGCGTGCTCGTCTTCGGCGGGCCGACCCCCGGATCCGAGTACTTCGCGGGCTACATCACCGAGAAGGCTCTCTCGGTCGACAACCTGTTCGTCTTCCTGATCATCATGGCGAGCTTCAAGGTGCCCCGGGCCGACCAGCAGAAGGTGCTGCTCTTCGGCATCGTCTTCGCCCTGATCGCCCGCACCGGCTTCATCTTCCTCGGCGCCGCGCTGATCAACTCGTTCGCCTGGGTGTTCTACGCGTTCGGCCTGATCCTGCTCCTCACCGCCTTCAACCTGGTGAAGCCGGGCGACGAGCACTCGGGCGACAACATCATGGTCCGTCTGGCCAAGCGGATCTTCAAGACGAGCGACACCTACGACGGCGACAAGTTCTACACGACCATCGACGGCAAGCGCGTCCTCACTCCGATGCTCCTGGTCATGGCCGCGATCGGCGGCACGGACATCCTGTTCGCCCTCGACAGCGTGCCCGCGATCTTCGGCCTCACCAACGACGTCTTCCTGGTCTTCACCGCGACCGCGTTCTCGCTGCTGGGCCTGCGCCAGCTGTACTTCCTGATCGACGGCCTGCTCGACCGCCTGGTGTACCTCAGCTACGGCCTCGCCGCGATCCTCGCCTTCATCGGCGTGAAGCTGATCCTGCACGCGCTCCACGAGAACACCCTGCCGTTCATCAACAACGGTGAGCACGTGGAGGTCTTCGAGATCGGCACGGGCCTCTCGCTGACCGTGATCATCGGAGTGCTGACCGTCACGGTCATCGCCTCGCTGGTCAGCCCGAAGGGCCGCCGCATGGCCAAGGAGGCCGCCGAGCGCCGCCGCGTGGAGGCGGAAGCCGACGCAGGGCACTGAATCGTCTTGTGCGCCGCACAGCTGCGCACCGCGGTCGGCTTCCCTGCGTGGGACGGTCCCGCAGAGCGTCCTGCGTCCGCCTACGGCGATCCGCTGGCACGCGGATCACCTGTTCGGCTCCCACCCTGTGACGAAGCCCTCCGGAACCACGAGTCCCGGGGGGCTTCGTCCTTCCCGGCATGGGCCCTCACTTCGCGCGGTAGCGGTGCTCCGGGCGGCCGGTCGAGCCGTAGCTCAGGGTCATCTCGACGAGGCCGCGGCCGGCGAGGCCCGAGAGGTAGCGCTGGGCGGTCGCTCGCGAGATCCCGGCGCGCTCGGCGACCTCGAGGGCCGAGAGCTCGGCTCCGGACTCGGTTAGACGGGCGAGCACGAGCTGCTCGGTGGCCGAGCGCGAGGGGCCGGCCGCGGCGGCGTCGCCCGAGTGCAGGATCCGCAGCGCCCGCTCCACCGCCTCCTGGTCGGCCGCGCGGTCCTCGCGCAGCACGTTGCGGAACCGCACGTACGCGTCGAGCCGCTCGCCCAGCAGCCGCGCATCGAACGGCTTGATCAGGTAGCCCAGCGCGCCGGCGTGCAGCGCGCGCCGCACGGTCGCCCCGTCCGAGGCGGCGCTCACGACGAACGCGTCGGTGTCGAGCTCGCGCAGCAGCGCGATGCCGCTCTGGTCGGGCAGGTGCACGTCGAGCAGCAGCAGGTCGGGGGCGGAGTCGAGCACGGCCGCCCGCGCGGCCCGCGCGGTGTGGACCGGCGGCAGCGCGCGCAGCCCCTGGCGTCCGTCGACGAGGTCGGCGTGCAGCTGCGCCACGCGGAAGTCGTCGTCCACGACGAGCACCGTGCGCTCCTGGGGGTCGGTCATCGCTCCTCCTGGGTCTCGGGCGGACGCACCGCACCGGGCAGCCGCGCGCAGAGCACCGCTCCCGTCGAGGCGCCGCCCGCATCGGACAGCCACACCGCTCCTCCGCGCCGCGCCGCCACCTCGCGGCAGAGCGGCAGCCCGAAGCCGCGGCCGTGCACGCGGTCGTCGTCCCCGTCGTCCTCCGCGGGTCCGCGCTCGAACAGGGTGTCCGGATCCGCGACCCCGTCGCCCGAGTCGGCGACCGTCACGAACAGCGTGTCGCCGTCGTCCAGCAGCTCGACCTCGACGAAGCGCACGTCGCGGGCGCCGAGCGCGGCCGCCCGCACCGCGTTGTCGACCAGGTTGCCGACCACCGTCGCCACGTCCTCCGGCTCGACGACGACTCCGCGCACGAGCGTCTCGTCGCCCAGGGTCAGCAGCACGCCGCGCTCGGCCGCCTCGATCCCCTTCGCGCCCACGAGCGCCTGGAGGTACGGCTCCTGCAGCCGGTCGGCGTGCTGCACGGGGTACTTCAGCGGTCCGCGCGTGAGCACCTCGTCGAGGTAGTCGCGCGCCGACTCGGTCCGGCCGGCGTCGAGCAGGCCCGCCACCACGTGCAGGCGATTGGCGAACTCGTGCCGCTGCACGCGCAGCGCGTTGGTCATCGAGCCGACCGCGTCCAGGCGGCGGCTGAGCGCCGCGACATCGGTGCGGTCGCGCAGCACGACGACGATGCCGAGGTCGCGGTCGCCGCGGGTCACCCGGCGGATGTCGACGTAGACGATGCGCGAGTGCACGACGAACCCCTCCGCACCCGCCGCCCGTGCCCGCTCGGGCGAGCGCAGCGCGGCGGCGATCGCGTCGGCCAGCGGCGTCGGCAGCTCGAGCTCGGCCAGGATCAGCCCCTGCAGCGCGTGCCCGGACGGGTCGTCCGAGCCCAGGATCGCGGCGGCGCGCGCGTTGCAGACGCCGACCCGACCGTCGCGGTCGAAGGCGAGCACGCCCTCGTCGACCCCGTCGAGCACCGCGGCCTGGTCCTGCACGAGCGCCGTCAGCTCCTCCGGGGCGAGGCCCAGGGTCAGCCGCAGCAGCCGGCGCCGGATGAAGACGGAGGCGACCGCGGCGAGCACGAGCGCCGCCACCGCCGCGGCGAGCACGCCCAGCAGCGCGGTGGGCAGGTCGTCGAAGACGCTCGAGCGCGCGAAGCCGATGCTCACCTCGCCGACGACCCCGCCGCCGCCGGCAGGAGCGAACACGGGCACCTTCGCCCGCGCGACTCCCCCAGCGTGCCGGTGCCCCACGAGACGCTCTCGCGTCCGGCGAGCGCCTCGGTCGCGCTGGTCGAGACGACCTCGCCGAGCCGGTCGGGGTCGGGGTGGGCGAGCCGGATGCCCTGGTCGTCGGTGATCACGACGAAGAGCGCGCCGGTGCGCTCCTCCACTCCGGCGGCGAGGTCCTCGAGGGGTCCGCTCCGCAGGCCGACCGCGTCCGGAGTGCCGGGGTCGGCGGAGTAGTCGCCGACGGCCGAGCGCACGTCCGGGTCCTCGGCGACGGTGCGGGCGATGGCGAGCGCCGTCTCCTCCGCCTCGCCGCGCAGCTGCTGCACGCTGAGCGCGGTGACGAGGCCGGCGCAGACGAGGACGGCGGCCGAGACGGTCGCGAGCTGCAGCACGAGCACGTGGGTCGCGAAGCGCATGCGGCCTCCTCCCTGCGCAGAATGCGCAGAACCCACACTATGCGCAGATCGCGCGCTTATGAGCGATACCCGGGCGTCCGGGCCGGGTCTCCCTAGGGTTCTCAGGACCCGGACAGCGCCGCTCGCGACGGGCAGCAGGACGCACGACGACGAAGGAGTCAGCAGTGTTGGTAGTACTCGGATTCACGATGATCCTGGCCTTCATGGCCCTGATCATGACCAAGCGGCTCACGCCCATGGTCGCGCTGATCGTCGTCCCCACGATCTTCGGCCTCTTCGCCGGAGCGGGACTGGGCATCGGCGACATGGTCATCGAGGCCATCGGCAGCCTCGCCCCCACGGCGGCTCTGCTGATGTTCGCGATCATGTACTTCGGCATCATGATCGACGTCGGTCTCTTCGACCCGCTGATCCGCTTCATCGTCCGCGCGCTGGGCGACGACCCGGCGAAGGTCGTCCTCGGCACGGCGCTGCTGGCCGGAGCCGTCTCGCTCGACGGCGACGGATCGACCACCTTCATCGTGACCACCGCGGCGATGCTGCCGATCTACCTCCGGCTCGGGATGAACCCCGTCGTCCTCACCTGCGTCGCCGGTCTCGCGAACGGCACGCTCAACATCGTCCCGTGGGGCGGCCCGACGGTCCGCGCCGCCGCCGCCCTGCAGGTGTCGCCGAGCGAGATCTTCGTGCCGATGCTCCCCTCCCTCGCGGTGGGCCTCGCCGTCACACTCGTCTTCGCCTGGTTCCTGGGGCTCGGCGAGCGCCGCCGCCTCGGCTCGCTCGCCCTGGCCGAGCCGATGATCGAGCGCGAGCTGGTGGGCGCCGGCCGCGCACCGCGCACCGGCGGCCTCGCCGCGCTGACCGGCGGCATCCGCACCGTCGCCCGCGAGAAGTTCTCGTTCCTCCGCGGCCCGGAGTCGCTGCGCGGCGCCCAGGTCGCCGTCGCCGCCCGTGTCCAGGCCGACGACGCCGACACTGCGATGGCCGACACCATGCTCGACCCCGAGCGCGAGACCCTGCGCCCGAAGCTGATCTGGGTGAACCTCGCGCTCACCCTGACCGTCATGACGCTGCTGGTCGCCGACATCCTGCCGCTGCCCTACGTCTTCATGGTCGGCTCCGCGGTCGCGCTGCTGATCAACTTCCCGAAGATGAAGGACCAGGCGTCCGAGATCGTGAAGCACGCGCCGAGCATCGTCGGCGTCGTCTCGATGGTCCTCGCCGCGGGCGTGCTCATCGGAGTTCTCAACGGCACCGGCATGGTGGACGCGATGGCCGAGTGGGTCGTCGACGTGATCCCGCCGGCGCTGGGCCCGTTCCTCGCCGTCATCACCGGCGTGCTGAGCATCCCGATGACCTTCTTCATGTCGAACGACGCCTTCTACTACGGCATCCTCCCCGTGCTCGCCGAGAGCGCCGCGAACTACGGCATCGACCCGGTCGAGATGGCCCGCGCCTCCGTCACCGGCCAGCCCGTCCACCTGCAGAGCCCGCTGGTCCCCGCGATCCTGCTGCTCGTCTCGCTCGCCGCGGTCAACCTCGGCGACCACCACCGCAAGGTGCTGTGGCGCGCGGTGGTCGTGTCGCTGGTGATGCTGGCGGTCGGCGTCCTGGTCGGAGCGATCCCCTTCGGCTGATCCGCCGCAGGACCTCGGTCGGGAGGGCTCGTCGCGCACCGTCGTGCGCGACGGGCCCTCCCCGCTGAGGTTCTGCGCCCGCCCGGCAGGTCAGGCCGCGACGTCCGCCCGCTCCGCCTCGCGGACGCCCGCGTAGACCTCGCGGTCGATCTCGTCGTCGGCGTTCGCGACGAGCATCGCGACGAAGGTGTCCCCGTTCACGTTCAGGAACGTGCGGAAGATCCCGGTGAACCAGTCGACCGCGATCAGCAGGCCCACCGCCTGGATCGGCAGGCCGAGGGTCGTCGCGAGGAACAGCGCGACGACGGGGAACCCGCCGGGCACCGTGATGGTGCCCATGTTGAGCAGGATCGCGAGTCCCATCCCGAGCAGGATCTGCCCGGGCGAGAGCGACACGTCGCCGGCCTGCGCGAGGAAGAGGACGACGATCGTGTAGTTGAGCACCGCGCCGTAGGAGCCCATGGTGAGCCCGATCGAAAGGGTGAAGTCGGCCACCCGGCGGCTCACTCCGACCTTCTCGACGGTGTTGCGCAGCACGGTCGGGAAGGTGACGGCCGAGCTGGTGGTCGTGATCGCGATCACCGTCTGCTCGGCGAGCTTGCGCGGCAGGCGGCGCGGGTCGAGGCGGGTGCGCACGGTGACCACGACGACGAACACGACCGTGAGGATCACGACGCCCAGCAGGGTCGTGCCGAGGTACGCGAGCGCGGTCGAGACCACCGCGAGGCCGACCTCGCCGGTCAGCGCCGCGAGCAGCGCGAACACTCCGATCGGCGCGATGCGCATCACGAGCCGGATGAGGACGAGCAGGATCTGCTGCAGCTGCTCGAGTCCCTTGAGCACGAGCGTGTTGCCGGTGGAGGTCGCGTAGCTGTTCAGCGCGATGCCGAACAGGAGCGAGAAGACGATGACCGGCACCATCGTGGCCGTCGACATCGAGGCGATGATGTTGGTCGAGAAGAAGCCCAGCAGCGTGTCCTGCCAGCCCGCGGCCTCGGCGGCCGACTCCTCGAGCGCCGGGTCGAGCTCGCCCGAGAAGGTGGCGCCGGCTCCGGGCTGAAGCAGCAGGCCGAGGGCGACCGCGACCGACGCGGCGACGATCGAGAAGCCGATCATCCAGCCGAAGGTGCGGGCGGCGAGCCGGCCCGTGCCGACCCCGCCCATCGAGCCGGTCGCCACGATCACCGACGCCATCACGAGCGGCACGATCGCCATCTGGATCAGGCGGATGAAGATCTGGCCGAGGAACTCGAGGTTCCCCGCCCACTCCCCCGCGATCAGGCCGAAGACGATCCCGGCGACGGCGGCGAGGCCGATCCGGGTCGCCGGGTTCTTGAGGACGCTGAGCTTCATGAGGACTCCGAGGACGAGGGCGGACGGCCGGGGCCGAAGTGGTAGGACCAATCAAGCGCACCGGTGTTGCGCCCGCGCTTCGCCCGTGTTTCGAGTGCGTGACGACCGCCGGCCGCGTGTGATGATCGGAGCGTCCGCCCCGCGTCCCGGGGCGCAGGAAGGGCAGCCCGTGGTCGAGACCTCCGCCGCCGAGACGGTTCCCGCCGTCGTCGTCCGGCACCTCGAGGGACAGATCGCCCGGGGCAGGCTCCTCCCCGCGCCCGGCTCGACTCCGAGCGCGCGATCGCCGCCGAGCTCGGCGTCTCGCGCACCGCCGTCCGGGACGCCCTCGCCCGGATGGAGGCGGCGGGACTCGTCGAGCGCCGGCAGGGCTCGGGCACCCGCGTCAGCGCCATGCCCCCCGCCGAGCGGCTGCTCGCCTCCGGCCTGCAGCCCCACCGGTCCGAGCTCGAGCACTCGGCCGAGCTGCGGCGGGTCCTCGAGCCCGAGATCGCGCGCCTCGCGGCCCTGCGGGCCGGTCCGGAGGAGCTGCGCACGCTCGAGGACGTGCTCGACCGCGCCGCGGGCTGCGACGACCCCGACCGCTCGGTGCGGCTCGACGTCGAGTTCCACGTCGCCGTCGCCCGGCTCACCGGCAACCCGCTCCTGGTCACCATGAGCGACCTGACCACGTCCTGGACCGTCGAGGCGCGTCTCTACTCCCACCTCGAGGACCGCGGGCGCGCCGCGTCGATCGCGGGCCACCGCAGGATCCTCGACGCCCTCGCGAGCGGCGACGGCGCGGCGGCCGCTGCGGCGATGCGCGAGC
Source organism: Rathayibacter rhapontici (assembly GCF_001995175.1). GTDB lineage: Bacteria > Actinomycetota > Actinomycetes > Actinomycetales > Microbacteriaceae > Rathayibacter. The sequence continues at coordinate 5,749 of NZ_MUKN01000055.1, read as the reverse complement.
ACCTGGGCGAGATCGAGACGATCATCGCCGAGGTCGTCGCTCCCTGAGGAGCGCCGCTCAGCCCAGCAGCGGCGCCAGGTTCTCGGTCCACACGTCGAACCCGAGCTTCAGGATGAGCGCTCCGACGACCGCGAGGAACGCGATCCGGATGAAGCGGCTCCCCTTCGCCACCGCCATCCGCGAGCCCAGGTACGCCCCCGCCACGTTCGCCACGCCCATGAACAGGCCCAGCACCCAGACGACGTGCCCGCCGGGGATGAAGTAGAGCAGCGCCCCGAGGTTCGTCGCGACGTTCACGATCTTGGCCTTCGCGCTCGCGAGCAGGAAGTCGTAGCCGAGCGCCGTGATCAGGGCGATGATCAGGAACGTGCCGGTGCCGGGGCCGATCAGGCCGTCGTAGAAGCCGATCACGAGGCCGAGCACCGCGGCGGTCACGAGGTGCCGCCGCCCCGCGTGCTTGAGCGCGGTGACGCTGCCCATCGTCGGGCGCGCGATCGTGACGACGGCGACGACGATCAGCGCGACGACGATGATCGGCTTGAAGACGGAGGAGGGCAGCAGCCCCGCGAGCGTCGCGCCTCCGTAGCTGCCCGCGAGGGCGACGGCCGCCATCGGCAGAGCGGTGCGGAGGTCGGGCCTCGCCCGCCGGAAGAACGTGATCGCGCTGGTCGTGGTGCCGAAGATCGACGCGAGCTTGTTGGTGGCCAGCGCCTGCACCGGCGAGATGCCGGGCACCAGGAGCAGCGCGGGCAGCTGCAGCAGTCCGCCGCCGCCCACCACCGCGTCGATCCAGCCTGCGGCGAAGGCCGCGAGCACCATGAGCAGGATGATCGGGAGGCCCAGGTCGAGGGTGTCGGTCAGCATCGCTGGGAAGCGTACTGGAGCCCCCGCACCCCCTCGACCTCTCGCCCGGGCCGCCCTAGGGTCGGCGGCATGCGATTCGGACTCTTCATCCCCCAGGGCTGGCGCCACGACCTCGTCGGCATCGACCCCGCCGACCAGTGGCGCACCATGAACGACCTCGCCCGGCACGCCGATGCCAGCGCCTGGGAGTCGATCTGGGTCTACGACCACTTCCACACCGTCCCCGTGCCGACGGAGGAGGCGACGCACGAGGCGTGGACGCTCATGGCGGCCTTCGCGGCGACGACCTCCCGCGTGCGCCTCGGCCAGATGTGCACCTGCATGTCGTACCGGAACCCGATGCACCTCGCCAAGATCGCGACGACCGTCGACGTCGTCTCGGGCGGCCGGGTCGAGATGGGCATCGGCGGCGGCTGGTACGAGCACGAGTGGCGCGCCTACGGCTACGGCTTCCCGCGCATCGCGGAGCGGCTCGGCCGCCTCGACGAGGGCGTCCAGATCATGCGCCAGGCCTGGACCACCGGCTCCGCGACGCTCGACGGCCGGTACTACACGGTCGACGGCGCGATCAACCGCCCGCTGCCGCTGCAGGAGGGCGGGATCCCGCTCTGGGTGGCCGGCGGCGGCGAGAAGGTGACGCTGCGCATCGCGGCGCAGTACGCGCAGTACACGAACTTCGCTGGCGCCCCCGAGGCGTTCGACCACAAGAGCGACGTGCTCCGCGCGCACTGCGAGCGCCTCGGCACCGACTTCTCGGCGATCACCCGCAGCGCCAACTACAACGTGATGATCGGCGAGACCGACGCCGAGGTCGAGCAGGGCCTGCATCGGCTGGAGGAGCGCGTCACCCCGTTCCTCGGCGCCGAGGGAGCCGCGTCCTTCGTGGCGGAGTACCGCTCCCCCGAGGCGCTCGCCGTCGGCACCCCCGCGCAGATCGTCGACCGCCTCGCCGACATGGCCGCGCGCGGCATGGACTACGGCATCTTCTACTTCCCGGATGCGGCCTACGACCGCTCCGGGATCGAGCTGTTCGAGCGCGAGGTCCTGCCCGCCCTGGCGTGAGCGGTGCGGACCGGAGGCGGCGCCTACGCCTCCGATCCGCACTCCGCAAGTCCCTGCGTCGCCCCCGCGCCCCCGCCTACGGTCGGAGCATGGACGCACAGGACATCCGCTGGAACGACGAAGCCCGCAGCAAGATCCTCGAGGACTCGGACCGTGTCCTCCGCGAGGCGGTGCTCGACCTCGCGCAGAGCAAGAAGGGCGAGCCCTGGGAGGACGTCTTCGCCGAGCTGAACGCCCGTCTGAAGGACCGCTTCATCGACTTCGAGCCCGGGCCGGACCTCCGCAAGTACGCCGAGGCCGTCTCGGCCGGAGAGATCGAGTCGGGCTCGTGAGCGGCTCCCCGGACGACGCCGCGCTCACCGACGAGATCGAGTCGATCAAGGCCCTGGGCGAGGGCCGCGTCGGCGAGACCGCCGGCCCCGAGGACGTCGAGCACGAGCTCTCCCCCGAGGAGGACGCCGCCATCGAGGACGAGCTGAAGCACCGGGGCTGAGACCCGGGGACGACGAAGGCCCGCCCCGAGAGGGAGCGGGCCTTCGTCGTCGGTGCGACTACACCGGGAGGCGCTCGTAGTCGGTGTAGCCCTCGGCTCCGCTCGCGTAGACGGTGGCCTGGTCGAGCTCGTTCTCGGGGTGGCCGCCCTGCCAGCGCTCGACGAGGTCGGGGTTGGCCATCACCGGACGGCCGACCGCGACCGCGTCGGCGTGGCCGTCGGCGATCAGCGAGCGGACCTCGTCGCGCGTGGTCGGCGATCCGAAGCCGCTGTTCGCGATCAGGACGCCGCCGAAGCGCGAGCGGAGGTCCTGGACCAGCTCGCCCGCGGGCTCGGCGTGCAGGACGCTGAGGTAGGAGAGCCCGAGCGGAGCGAGTCCGTCGACGAGGGCCTCGTAGGTGGCGCGCACGTCGTCGTCGTCGGTCTCGAGGACGTCCTGGATGTTGTGGCTCGGCGAGATGCGGATGCCGACGCGGCCGGCGCCGATCTCGTCGGCGATCGCGCGGGTGACCTCGATCGGGAACGCGGCGCGCGCGGCGGGGCTTCCGCCGTAGGCGTCGGTGCGCACGTTCGAGACCGGCGAGAGGAACTCGTGCAGCAGGTAGCCGTTGGCCGAGTGGACCTCGACCCCGTCGAAGCCGGCGTCGACCGCGCGGCGGGCGGCGGCCACGAACTCGTCGCGCACGACGGCGAGCTCCTCGGTGGTCAGCGCGTGCGGCACGGGGAAGCGGGCCTTGTCGTCGCCGGGGACGCGGACCTCTCCGTCGATCGCGATCGCACTGGGAGCGACGATGCGGTCGGTCCCGGTGATGGCGGTGTGCGAGACGCGGCCCGCGTTCATGACCTGCATGACGATCCGGCCGCCGGCGGCGTGCACGGCGTCGGCGACGACGCGCCAGCCCTCGGCCTGCTCGGCGGTCTCGATGCCCGGCTGCCCGGCGTAGCCCTTGGACTCGGCGCTGGGGAACACGCCCTCGCTGATGATCAGGCCCAGGCTCGCGCGCTGGGCGTAGTGCTCGGCGATGAGGGCGCCGGGGACGCCCTTCTCGTCGGCGCGCAGGCGCGTCATCGGCGCCATGACGACGCGGTTGGGGAGTTCGAGGTCACCGGCGGTGAGGGGAGTGAAGGGATCCACGGAGGGCCTTTCGTCAGGGGTCGGGCGGGCGCGACCTGCAGTCGCACCGCGGAGGGGAACCGCGCCGGTGACGACCGCATTCCGCCTCTCGGCGTTCTCCCATCCGCCGCGGGCACCGGAAGCGCCCGCGGCCGGCCCCAGCCCGACCTCGAGCGAGAGGACCACTTGCGGTGAACCTCCGTCGACTGCCGCACGATCTCGTCGACGGGGAGCGTCGCGCCGCGCCGCGCGGACGAACGGACGGTCTCGGAGGCTAGCGTCTGCACGACCATGACTGATGCTCAGAAGAGCCCCGCGGCAGGATCGCCCGCCGTCTCGGAGCTGACGATCGGCTGCCTGGCCGACGAGGAGGTCGTCGATGCCCTGCGCCGCGCCGTCCTCGCCCTGCTCGAGGGCGAGCAGTTCACCGACGTCCCGTGGACCTTCACCGTGTCGCGAGCGCCCGAGCTGCGGGACGCGTACACGCACCTCCACGAGCAGGCCGCGGTCGAAGCGTCGATCGACACCGCGGGCTGATTCGGTCGGCTCTGCGCACACCGCCCGCCTCCGTCGCCTGTCTACACTCGGGAGGCGAACGACGAAGGAGTGTGCGCGATGACCGCGTCAGCGAACCACCGGTCCGACGTCCGCGAGCGCGCCGCCGCGCGACGACCCCTCCTGCGCACCGTCACGGCGCTGCTGATCGGCGCCGCAGCGGTGCTGGCCGGCGCCCCCGCCGCCGTCGCGGAGGATCCCGTCACGCTCGGCGCCTCCCCCGTGCTCGACTCCGTCGGCGCGCTCGGCTCCGGTGACGCGGCCGAGATCGAGTCGGCCGTCGCGCGGCTGTACGAGGAGCAGCGCGTCCAGCTGTTCGTGACGTACGTCGACAGCTTCACCGGCGTCTCGGGCGACGAGCGCTGGGCCGACGCGACCGCGGAGCTGAACGGGCTCGGCGACGACGACGTCCTCCTCGCGGTCGCGGTCGCGCCCGCCAGTACCAGGTCTCGGTCGCCGACGGCTTCGCGCTCGACGACGCGCAGCTCTCGTCCCTGCAGAGCGAGGACATCGAGCCGCAGCTCGTCGAGGGCGACTGGGCGGGAGCCGCGGTCGCCGCCGCGGACGGCATCGGCGAGCGCCTCGACGCGCCGACCGCCGGGGAGTCGCTCGGCCGGGGCGCGACGACCGTGCTCGCTGTCCTCGCCGTCCTCGTGGTCCTGGGCGTCGTCGTCCTCCTCCTCGTGCGCCGCTCCCGCCGCCGGAAGGCCGCGGAGGCCGTCGAGGCCTCGATCGACGAGCTCGCCACCCGCGCCGGATCCGCCCTCGTGCACGCCGACGACGCCGTGCGCACCAGCGAGCAGGAGGTCGGCTTCGCGGAGGCGCAGTTCGGCTCCGACGCGACCGGCCCCTTCCGCGAGGCGCTCGTGACCGCGAAGCGGCTCCTCGGCGAGGCCTTCGGCCTGCAGCAGCGCCTCGACGACACCGAGCCCGAGACCGACCAGGAGCGCCGCGACGGCTACTCCCGGATCCTGCAGCTCTGCGCCGACGCCGAGCAGGCGCTGGACGAGAAGGCGGAGGCGTTCGAGCAGCTCCGCGACCTCGAGAAGAACGCTCCGGAGGTGGCGACGCAGCTCTCCGCGCGCATCGAGGCGGTCGCGGTCCGCGTCGCGCCGACCCGCGCGATCCTCGGCGAGCTCGCCGTCTCCTACTCCCCCTCCGCGATCGACGACGTCGAGGACGACGCCGACCAGGCCGAGGACCGGCTCCGCTTCGCCCGTGACGGAGTGGAGTCGGCCCGCGCGGCGCTCACCGCCGGCGACACCGGCCGCGCGGCCGTGCTGCTGCAGGCGGGTCAGCAGGGCGCCGAGCAGGCGGCGGGCCTCCTCGAGGCGGTGGCGACCCGCGCTGCAGACCTGCGCGAGGCGGAGCGGACGCTCGCGGCCCGCGTCGGCGAGATCCGGGCCGACGTCGCCCAGGGTCGCGCGCTCGTCGCCGCGTTCGACGCCTCCGACCCGGCGACCGCCCCTCTCGTGCAGAGCGTCGGCACCGCCGTCGCGCAGACGGAGGCGTCCCTGGCCCAGGTGGAGCGCGCCGCCGCCGTGCGCCCGCACGATCCGCTGGCACTGCTGGCCGCCCTCTCCTCCGCCGACGCCGTGATCGACGCGGCCGTCGGCGGCTTCCGCGATGCCCAGGCGCAGCGCGAGCGCGAGCGCGCGGCC
>NZ_MUKN01000054.1 GCF_001995175.1 Rathayibacter rhapontici | reverse complement strand
CACCGGACGCAGTCGCCGTAGGCGCCCTCGCCCACCCGGCGGCGGGCGTCGGCCAGCTCGCGCTCGGCCCGCGCCAGAGCATCGCGCACTCCGGCCATCCGCGACCACTCCGCCGAGAGCGGAGTGCCCTCGGGATCGTGCTCGTCGTCCGCCGTGCCGTCGCCGCGCGCGAGCAGCAGCTCGGCCAGCGCCTCGTCGAGCCGGACGGCCTCGCTGCGGGCCTCGGCCTGGCGCTCGGCGAGCAGCGCGTCGAGCCGGCGCAGCTCCTCCTGGTCCATCGGCATCCCACCATGGTCGCACCGGCCGCTCGATCCGTTCCCCCGACGGCACCGCGACTCGGGGCAGACTAGAGGCATGCCCGTCGTGACCGTGCTCCCCGACCGCCTCGAACTGCGCCTGACGAGGGCGGAGCGACTGCTCGCCTTCCACCGCGGCGACGTCGTGATCGACCGATCGAGCATCCGCTCCGCGACCGTCACCGAGGATCCCTGGATCTGGGTCCGCGGCATCCGCGCACCGGGCACGGCCGTGCCGCTGACGATCGCCGCCGGCACCTGGAAGTTCCACGGCGGCAAGGACTTCCTGCTCATCAAGCGCACCGCGTCGGCCGTCGTGCTCGACCTCGTCGACGAGGACTGGTCGCGCCTGATCATCAGCACGAAGCACGCTCCCGAGCTCATCGCGGCCCTGCAGCTCGGGCCGACGACGGCGGCGATCCCGATCATCGAGACGGACGACCTCGTGGTGGTGCCCGAGGTGGCCGAGCAGGCCGCGGCCCGGCTCGCCGCGGTCGACGACGCCGCTACGGCCCGTGAGACGGAGGCCGTCGGCGCGGCCGACGCGGACCGTCCGGCCGTGCCGCCCGCGTCGCCCGCGGAGGACGCGTCGCTCGACACCGAGCAGGCGGTGGCCGAGACGTCCGCCGTGGCCGAGGTGATCGGGGAGGGGCGGGCGCCCGCGAAGGAGCCGGCCGCGAAGAAGAAGTTCCCTGCGACAGAGGTTCCCGCTCCGGAACCGCGCGCCCCGCGCCCCGACTCCTCCGTCGGCCACGCCTCCGCCGAGCCCAGCGGGGCCACCGAGGCCGCCGAGTAGCGGCTCCGGCGGCCCGAGCGGCCCTCAGAGCTCCAGCCGCACCGCCGTCTCGAGTGCCGCCTCGATGCTCAGGCGCCAGCCCTGCGCGAGCCGGTCCTTCGAGCCCGAGTAGAGGCTCGCTCCGTCGACCAGGTTGCTGGAGCACGCGCAGACCATGCCCGCCCGGAGCCCGCGCAGCCGCGCGACGACGTACAGCGCGCTCGACTCCATCTCGACGTTCAGGATCCCGTGCCGCTCGAGCGTCGCGATCCACTCCGGAGTCTCGGCGTAGAACGCGTCGTCGCTCGCGTTGATCCCGGAGTGCACCGGCACCCCCTCCCGCTCGGCGATCTCGCGCGTGGCCTCGAGCAGCGCGGAGGTGAGCGCCAGGTCGGGCACCGCGGGGAAGCCCGGATGCGCGTACGCCGCGCTCGTGCCGTCGTTGCGCAGCGTCCCCTCGCTCACCAGCAGCGCGCCCGGCTCGATGCCACGCTGCGTCGCGGCCGAGCTCCCGACGCGGATGAACGAGCTCACCCCGACGCGCGCGAGCTCCTCCACGGCGATCGCGGTCGAGGGGCAGCCCATTCCGGTGCTGGTCGCGGTGATCGGGTGGCCCTTGTAGGTGCCCGTCATCGTGAGGTGCTCGCGGTTGTGCGCGATCTCGCGGGCGTCCTCGAGGAACTCGGCGATCATCGGGACGCGGAACGGGTCGCCCGGGAGGAGGGCGACGGTCGAGACCTCTCCCGGTGCGACGCCGATGTGGTACTGGCGCTCGCCGAGTCCGGCTGCGCTCTTGTCGACTGCGGTCATGGGGCCGACCCTACGCAGGCCCTGTTTCCGCGCGGTTTCCGGCCGCGGTGCGATCGGCGGGGCGACCGCCGGCGCAGGTCAGGCCCGCACATCGACGAGCGTGCGCCCCCGCACCGTGCCGGCGAGGACGTCGCCCGCGATGTCGAGCGCGCCGCTCAACGACACGGTCGAGGTCAGCCCGTCCAGCAGCTCGAGGTCGAGGTCGTGGGCCAGACGGCGCCAGGCCTCCTCGCGGAGCTTCCGCGGGGCCTCGACCGAGTTGACGCCGGCGAGGGTCACTCCGCGCAGGATGAACGGCATCACCGTCGTCGCAGATCGGCCCCCTGGGCGAGTCCGCACGCGCGACCGCGCCGCCCCAGCGGGTCTGGGCGAGCACGTTCGCGAGCGTGTGCGAGCCGACGGAGTCGACCGCCCCGGCCCAGCACTCGGACTGCAGGGGCTTCCCCGCCTCCTGCAGCTCCGCGCGGTCGATCACCTCGGCGGCCCCGAGGCGGCGCAGGAAGTCCCCCTCCTCGACCGCGCGACCCGACGACGCCACGACCTCGTGCCCGAGGCGCGCGAGCAGAGCGACGGCGAGGGAGCCGACCCCGCCGGCCGCGCCGGTGACCAGGACGGGTCCCGAGCCGGGGAGCACGCCGTGCTTCTCGAGTGCGAGCACCGCGAGCATCGCGGTGAACCCGGCCGTGCCGATCGCGCCGGCCCGGGCCGACGAGAACGCTCCCGGCAGACGCAGCAGCGACGCGGAGTCGACCCGGGCGCGCTCGGCCAGTCCGCCGTCCACCCGCTCGCCGAGGCCCGCGCCGGTGAGCACGACCCGGTCGCCGGAGTCGAAGCGGTCGGCCGCCGCGCCGTCGGCGTACTCGACGGTGCCGACCAGGTCGATCCCGGCCACCAGCGGCGGGCGGCGGACGACTCCGGGCCGCCCGGCGAGCGCGAGGGCGTCCTTGTAGTTGACGCTCGAGTACTCGACCGCGATCACCACGTCGCCGTGCGACCGGTCGGGTTCGTCGCGTTCGGTCAGCGAGGCGCGGTTCGGGGTGTCGGTGTCGGAGGCGTCCAGCTGCTCGACGACGATGGCTCGGTACATGGGCCCACGCTACGCCCGCGGGGCGATCGGCGTCCCGCCCGATCGCTCAGTTCAGGGGGCGGGTCCCCTCGGGCAGCGAGCCGCCCTCGTAGAGCGCACTCGCCGCGTCCTGCAGGGCGGTCAGCGCCACGCGCTGCGTCCACGGCCCGTAGGAGATCCGGGCGACGCCCAGCTCCTCGAAGCGGGCGGGCGACTGCGATCCGGGGACGCCGATCACGCTGATCCGCTGCCGGCCCAGGGCGGTGACGAGCGCCTCGATCTCGGAGTCCTGGAGGAGCCCCGGCACGAAGAAGCAGGTGGCCCCGGCGTCGAGGTAGGCGCGGCCGCGCTCGACGGCGTCGGCGAGCACCTCGGAGCGGTCCCGCTCGCCAGCCCGGAGGAACACGTCGGTCCGGGCGTTCAGCGCGAAGGGGACCGCCTCGGCCTCGGCCGCCGCGACCGCCTTCTCGACGGCCCGCAGCGCCTCCGGGAGCGGCTTCGCCTGATCCTCGAGGTTCGCGCCCACGACGCCCACCTCGATCGCCCGGCGCACGGTCTCGCCGGCGTCGCCGTAGCCGGCCTCGAGATCGGCCGAGACGGGGACCTCGACCGCGGCGACGATGCGCGCGATCATGCCCAGGTGCAGGTCCAGCGGGATCCGCTCGCCGTCCTCGTAGCCGAACGACGCGGCGATCGAGTGGCTCGCGGTGGCGAGCGCCCGGGTCGCGGGCAGGGCGGCGATCGTGGTCGCCGAGACGACGTCCCAGACGTTCACCACGCTCAGCAGCTCGGGGTCGGTGTGGAGGTCGACGAGGGTGCGTCCGCGCGCTTCGATGCTCATGCCCCGACCCTAGAGGCCCCGTCGTGCGCCGCGCAGGCGAGGACGTCGCACTCCCCGCACACCACCAGCTGGGTGCGGCAGGAGGGGTCGAGGCAGTTGCGCATCCGGCTCGTCGGCGCGGCGCAGCCTGCGCAGCGCCCCAGCACCTCGCGTCGGGCGAGAAGGTCAGCGAGCCGCGGCCGTCGAAGACGTACAGCGCGCCGCGCCAGAGCCCGGAGTCGCGTCGTGCCTCGCCGTAGCGGACGATCCCGCCGTCGAGCTGGTACACCTCCCCGAAGCCGCGCGCGGTCATCAGGCTCGAGAGCACCTCGCAGCGGATGCCCCCGGTGCAGTACGTCACGATCGGCCGCCCCTTGAGGTGGTCGTAGACCCCGGAGTCGAGCTGCTCGACGAAGTCGCGCGTGCTGGCGACCCCCGGGACGACCGCGCCGTCGAAGCGGCCGATCTCGGCCTCGAAGGAGTTCCTGCCGTCGAAGAAGACGACGTCGTCGCGCTCGGCGACCAGCGCGTCGAGCTCGTCGGGCTGCAGTCTCGTCCCGGTGCCGACGACGCCGTCCGCGTCGACCCGCAGCTCGTCGGGCGCGCCGAACGAGACGATCTCGTCGCGCACCTTCACCGAGAGACCGGGGAAGTCGAGGCTGGCGCCCTCCGCGTCGAGCCCGGTCCCGGCGCTCCACCTGACGTCCATGCCGCGGAAGGCGGGGTGCTCCTTCGTCCGGCGCGCGTACTTCTTCAGCGCGCCCATCTCCCCGCCGAGGGTGCCGTTCAGGCCGTCCTTCGAGACGATCAGCCGACCGCGCAGCCCGAGCGACGCGCACAGCTCGCGCTGCCACAGGCGGATCGCCTCGGGGTCGGCGAGCGGCACGAAGCGGTAGAACAGCAGGATCTTCGGCAGCACCGGCACATCCTACGAGGCGCCGCCGCCCCGCGAAACGGCGCCGCAACACGGCTGTGGCAGCATCGGCGGGTGACCGACGCCTCCGCCACCGTGCCGCACTCCCGCATCGAGGACGTCTTCGGACTCGTGACCGGAGCGTTCGTCGTCTCGCTGGGCCTGTTCCTCCTGCGCGCGAGCGAGGCGGTCACGGGCGGCACGGCGGGGCTCGCGCTGCTGCTGGGCTATCCGCTGCCCATCCCGTTCGGCGTGATCCTGGTGGTCGTCAACATCCCGTTCCTCGCGCTGTCGCTGTGGAAGAAGGGCTGGCGCTTCACCCTGCGCACCATGTTCTCGATCGTGCTCGTCTCGGTGCTGGCGGGGCTGCATCCGCTCGCCTTCGGCGCCCTCAGCATCGAGCCGGTCTACGGAGTGATCACCGGCGACGTGCTCGCGGGCATCGGGCTGCTGATCCTCTTCCAGCACGGCTCGAGCCTGGGCGGCTTCAGCATCGTCGCGCTGATCGCGCAGGAGCGGCTCGGCTGGCGGGCGGGCTACGTGATGATGGCGCTGGACGCGTGCGTGGTGGTCGCCGCGCTGCTCGTCGTGCCGCCGGTGAACGTGCTGATCTCGGCCGCGGGCGTCGTGGTGCTCAACCTCGTGCTCGCCTTCAACCACCGGCCCGGCCGCTACCTCGGGTCCTGAGCGCCCGCTCCGCAAGCCCTGGCCCTCGTCGCGGGCGTTCGTACGCTGGAGAGGGCTCGCGATCGCGGGCCGCCCCGTCCGAACGGAGAACCGGATGTCCGACTGGAACTACGACCCCTACGCCCGCCTCGGGGAGGTGCCGTCCTTCGCGCTGACCAGCGACGACATCACCGACGGCGCCCCGCTGGACGCCCGCCACTACGGCGAGGGCTCGGGCGGCGAGGACGTCTCCCCGCACCTGGCCTGGTCGGGAGCGCCCGAGGGGACGAAGAGCTTCGCTGTGACGGTCTTCGATCCCGATGCGCCGACCGGCTCGGGGTTCTGGCACTGGGCGCTCTACAACCTGCCCGCCGACACGGCCGAGCTGCCGACCGGTGCCGGCGCCGCCGGCTTCGAGCTGCTGCCGCCCGGCGCGCAGACCCTGCCGAACGAGATGCGGCTGCGCCAGTTCATCGGAGCGGCGCCGCCGGACCGCGAGCACCGCTACTTCTTCGTCGTGCACGCCCTCGACGTCGAGCGCCTCGACCTCGATCCGGAGTCGACGCCCGCGATCCTGGGCTTCAACGTGCACTTCCACACGCTGGGCCGCGCGCAGATCGTCGCCACGGCGACCCCGGACGGCGCGAAGGGCTGAGCCGCCCGAGGGGCGCGCCGCTCAGCCGAAGAGCGTGCGCGCCTCCTCGTACCGGGAGTCCGGCACGGTCTTGAGGGTTCCGAGGGCCTCGGCGAACCCGACGTGGTAGATGTCGGTGCCGCGCAGGGCGACCATGCGGCCCCAGTGCTCGGCGACGACGGAGTCGATCGCGGCCATGCCCAGGCGGGTCGCGAGGACCCGGTCGAACGCCGTGGGCGTCCCTCCGCGCTGGATGTGGCCGAGCGTGGTCGCGCGGGTCTCGATGCCCGTGCGCTCCTCGATCATCGGTGCCAGCATCTCGCCGATGCCGCCCAGGCGCGGGCGCCCGAAGGCGTCGAGTCCGCGCTCGGAGTGGGCGTCGTCCATGGTGTCGAGGGAGAAGCCCTCGGCGACCACGACGAGCGGCGCGCGCCCTCGGTCCTGCGCGCTCTGCACCCACTCGACGATCTGGTCGATCGAGGTGCGCTTCTCGGGGATGAGGATGACGTGCGCGCCCGCGGCCATGCCGGAGTGCAGCGCGATCCAGCCGACGTGTCGGCCCATGACCTCGGCCACCATGCAGCGGCCGTGCGAGTCGCCGGTGGTGCGGAGGCGGTCCATCGCGTCGGTCGCGATGCCGACGGCGGTGTCGAAGCCGAAGGTGTAGTCGGTGGCGCCGAGGTCGTTGTCGATCGTCTTGGGGACGCCGACGATCTTGAGGCCCGCGTCGGTCAGCCGCTTCGCCGCGGCGAGGGTGCCCTCGCCGCCGATCGCGATGATCGAGTCGATGCCGTTGGCCTCCATCATCGCGGCGATCTTCTCGGGGCCGCCGTTGGGGCCCTCGAAGGGGTTCGTCCGGCTCGTGCCGAGGATCGTGCCGCCCTGCTTCGCGATGCCCTGGATGTCGGAGCGCTCGAGCGGCATCAGGTCGCCGTCGACCACTCCGCGCCAGCCGCCGCGGAAGCCCACGAACTCCTGGTCGTACACCTTGATGCCCTTGTACACGGCACCGCGGATGACGGCGTTGAGGCCGGGGCAGTCGCCCCCGGAGGTCAGGATCCCGATCTTCACCCGCTCAGAGTAGAGGACGACGGGGCGACCGGCGCACCCGGGCAGTCGGTCCGGGTCCCGCACGCGACGACGGGCCCCTCCTCGCCGCCTCGAGGAAGGGCCCGTCGTCGTGCCGCGCTAGTTCGCCTTGCTGGTGTTCAGGGTGCCGTTGACGCCGCGGGGGAAGAATCCGCCGGTGCGCGAGGCCTTGGGGTTGAGGTACACGATGTTCAGGACCTCGCCGGGGGTCCGGCTGAAGGCGATCGAGCTCCGGTCAGTCGGGACGATGTTCGTCTGCCCGTTGACCTTGACGCCCTGGTCGCGCTCGCTCGAGCCGTCGAGGCTGTCGCGCGCGTCCGAGAGCTTGTTCGCCGGGTCGGACAGGTCGGCCGCGTAGATGGCCGAGCGGATGGCGCCCGCGTGGTACGCCTCCACCGCGAGGATGCCCGCGGCGGCGTCCAGGTACGCCTTCGACTGGATGAGCGGCGCCGCTCCCTTGTACGCCGTCACTCCGACGTCCTCGAAGACGAAGGCGCCGAGCAGGAAGTTGGCCTCGCTCGCGAACGGGTCGAAGGTCCCGCCGGCCGGGATGACGCCCGCCGCGGCTGCAGCGGCGTTGAAGCTGGCCTTGAGGTCGATCGCGGGGCGGGCGACCGCGGCCGTGCCCAGCGCCGCGCGGAGGAACTTCACGTGCGCCTTCTCGTCGTTCGCGACCTCGGTGGCGAAGCTCTTGAGCCACGGGGTCTTGAACGGCACCGGGCGGCCGCCGATGACGCCGCCGGGCGTGCCCTTGCCGGTCACGTCGGAGCCGCCGAGGCCCGTGCCGTAGACCGCGCGGAGGTAGAACTCGGCCTCGAGGTACTCGAGGTTGAGCGCGAAGTTGAGGATCGAGGCGTCGCTGGGGCCGGTGGCTGCGACCTCCTCGGCCGAGGCCGCGGGGGCGGCGAGAGCGGCTGCTCCGATGCCCAGGCCGGCGATGCCGGTGGCCTCGAAGAAGCGGCGACGGTCGAGAGCGGTCTCGGAGCTCTTGACGATCGCGTTGCGGATGAAGGAAGTGTCGAACATGTGCGCATCTCCAGTGATAGGCGGGATGCCGGACGACTCAACGTGCCGTCGCGACAGCGTGAAGCTACGCCCGCGAACACCGCGCTGACCAGCGGAATCGTCGAGAAAAGATTGCGCATGTGGTCATCGGTCCTGGTCCAATCCGGCGGGGCCGCGGCTCCGAAGACCTGTCACCGGAGGAACGCCGGGCGGGGTCGCCGCAGGGGCCGTCGGTCGCGCGCGGAGGCCCGTCGAGAGGCTCCGTCGGAGGCGCTGTCGGAGGGCGCGATTACCATCGCTGCGTGACCTCCGCCCCTCCCGCTCCCGTGCCCGCCCGGGCCACGGTCTACGCGCCGGCCGTGCCGGTGAGCCTCGCGCTCACCGTGCGGACGCTGCTGCGCGGCACGGGCGACCCGACGATGCTGATCGACGCCTCCGGGTTCTGGAAAGCGTTCCGCACACCGCGGGGCGCGGGCACCCTGCACCTCGTGCAGGCGGCCGACGGCGCCGTGCACGCGCGCGCCTGGGGCCAGGGGGCCGAGTGGCTGATCGACCAGGTGCCGGAGCTGCTGGGGCACGGCGACGACTGGAGCGGGCTCGACCTCTCCTCCCACCGCCCGCTCGCCGAGGTGCTGCGGCGGGTCGAGGGCCTGCGGCTCGCCCGCGCCGGGCTGGTGTTCGAGATGCTGGCGCCCTCGATCCTCGAGCAGAAGGTCACCAGCACGGAGGCGTGGCGCGCCTACCGCACGATCGTGCGCCGCTACGGCGAGGTCGCTCCGGGCCCCGTCGCCCTGCATGTGGCGCCCACGGTCGAGCAGTGGCGCCGCATCCCGTCGTGGGAGTGGCACCGGGCCGGCGTCGATCCGCGGCGCTCCCGCACACTGCTGACCGCCGCGCTCGTCGCTCCGGGCCTCGAGCGGACCCTCTCGCTCGGCCGCGGGGGAGCGGAGGTCGAGTCGCGGCTGCGCTCGGTCCCGGGGATCGGCGTCTGGACGGCGGCCGAGGTCATGATGCGGGCGCACGGCGATCCCGACGCGGTCAGCGTCGGCGACTACCACCTGGCCGCGGCGTGGGCTTCGCCCTGACGGGGCGGCTGGGCGTCGACGACGACGGGATGCTGGAGCTGCTCGAGCCGTGGCGCGGGCACCGCCAGCGCATCATCCGGCTGATCGGCTGCAGCGGCGCGAGGAAGCCCCGACACGGTCCGCGGATGACGATCCAGGACCACCGCGGCCACTGAGCCGCCGTCGGCCTACGCGCCGCGCTCCTCCAGCACCGCCATCGCCGCGTTGTGCCCGCCGAGACCCGAGACGCCGCCTCCGCGGCGCGCGCCCGCTCCGCAGACGAGGACGCGGGGGTGCGCCGTCGCGACGCCCCAGCGCCGGGCGGGGGTGTCGAGCGGGTCGTCGTCCTCGACGAAGGGCCACGACAGCGGTCCGTGGAAGATGCTGCCGCCCGGCAGGCCGAGGCTCTGCTCGAGGTCGTGCGTGGTGCGCGTCTCGATGCAGGGCTCGCCGTCGGCGTCCCGCAGCAGCAGGTCGCGGATCGGCTCGGCGAGCACCGAGTCGATCGAGTCGAGGATCTCCTCCTGCAGGCGCTCGCGGGTCGCCGCGTTGTTCTCGGCGGTCAGCCAGCGGTCGGGGGTGTGCAGGGCGAAGACGGTGAGGGTGTGCGCCCCGGAGGCGGCGAGCTCGGGCGAGAGGATCGTGGGGTCGGTGAGGGAGTGGCAGTAGATCTCGCACGGGATCGGCACGGGAGTGCGCCCCGTCGCCGCGGCCCGATGAGCGGTCTCGAGCGCGTCCCAGCCCTCGTTCACGTGGAAGGTGCCCCCGAAGGCCGCCTCGGGAGCGACGCTCTCGTCGCGCAGTCGCGGGAGGCGCCGCAGCACCAGGTTGATCTTGACCTGCGCTCCCTCGGGGCGCTCCGCTCCGACTCCGGACGTGCCGCCCATCAGGGCGTCGAGCACGAACGGCGCGACGTTCGAGAGCACGTGCCGGGCGCGGACGCGACGGCTGCGCGGACCGCGGCGGTAGACGACCTCGCCGTCGGCCCCGATCGCGGTCACCTCGGTGCCCGTGAGGATCCTCGCCCCGGCGTCCCGCGCGGCCCGGTCCAGGGCGCCCGAGACCGAGCCCATTCCGCCGACGGGGACGTCCCAGTCGCCCGTGCCCTGGCCGATCACGTGGTACAGCAGGCAGCGGTTCTGCGCGAGGTCCGCGTCGGCGGCGCCCGCGAAGGTGCCGATCAGCGCATCCGTCAGCAGGACGCCGCGCGCGAGGTCGTTCGCGATGCTCTGTTCGATGACCTCGCCGATCGGCCGCTCGATCATCGCGCGCCAGACGGAGTCGTCGCCGACCAGCCGCCGCGCCTCGCTCCGGCGCAGGAGCGGCTGGGTGAGGGTCGGCCAGAGCGCCTCGGCCATCCGGCCGGTGCGGCGCGAGAAGTCGGCGAACGGCTCCGCATCCTCGGGTGAGCCGAGGCGGGCGAAGGAGGCGGCCGTCGCCTCCCGATCCTGCGTGTCGACCAGCAGGCCGCGGCTGGGGTCGGCGGGATCGGGCGTGTAGGAGGAGTAGCGGCGGCGCACGAGCGGCACGTCGATCCGCAGGTCGTCGAGGATCGCGCGCGGCAGGAGGCTCACCAGGTAGGAGTAGCGGCTGAGCCGCGCCTCCACGCCGCGGAACGGGGACTCGGACACCGCCGCGCCGCCGGTGTGCTCGTTCTTCTCGAGGACGAGGACGTCGAGCCCCGCCTGGGCGAGGTAGGCCGCGGCGACGAGCCCGTTGTGCCCGGCGCCGACGACCACCACGTCGACCGCCGCGTCGGACGGGGTGCGCGCGGGACGGGGGCCCGGCGCGGTGCCGCTGCGCTCGCGGTCCTGAGCGTCGCGGGGACGGTGCCGATCGCGTCGGGCTGTGCTTCGCGCCATGCAGGCCAGTGTGGTCGGCCGGGCGGCGGGGCGCGAGCCCGGGACGGCTCAGGCGTCGTCGGTGCGCAGCGCCTCCGCGACGAACTCGCGGAGGGAGAACAGGATCTCCTCGGTGCTGCGCCCGCTCGACTCCGCGAGCCGGCCGGTCAGCCAGGTCAGGCAGATGACGGAGGCGCCGGCGACGTCGGACGCCGTGGGCACGACCACGCCGTCGAGATCGACCACGCCCTCCTCGATGGGGCTGAGCGCGCGCTCCAGCACGGCGCGGTTCATGAGCCCCGTCGCCTCCCCGTCGAACGCGGCGGTGCTGTCGATGAGGGCCTGGGCGGCGATCATCGCGCCCTGCGGGACGGGCAGCGGATCCATCGGATCTCCGATCAGGAGCGGGAGCGGTCGGGTGCGCCCATCGTCCCGCGCGCCCGCTCCGGCGTCCACCGGACGGGCCCGGGTTCGGGAGTCTTCCCAGAGGCGCGACGACACGCCCCGCCTGCATGCCGACTCGGGCATAGCCTCGTGGGATGGAGCAGTCGACGTCCCCCGCCGTGCCCGAGAACGACCCCGGGTCGATGATCGCGCGCGTCGAGACCCTGGCGCGGCACTGGCTCGAGCGCAGCAGCGCCTTCGAGCCCGACCCGGCCGCCCAGCGCCTCGCCGGGGTGCTGCAGGATCCGGACGGCCTCGACTTCACCGTCGGCTTCGTCGACGGCGTCGCGCGGCCGGAGGACGTCTCGGTCGCTGCGGAGAACCTGTCGGCGCTCACCTCCAGGACCCCCGCGTTCCTCCCCTCCTGGCTGCGCGCGGCCGTCGCCACCGGCGGAGCGGTCGGCCCGGTGCTCCCGTGGGTCGTCGTGCCGGCGGCGCGCCGCGTGCTGCGGCAGCTCGTCGCGCACCTGGTCGTCGACGCCTCCGCGCCCGGCTCGGCGCCTCGATCGCGAAGCTGCGCGAGGGCGGCGACCGGTTGAACCTGAACCTCCTCGGCGAGGCGGTGCTCGGCGAGCGCGAGGCGCTGCGGAGGCTCGAGGGCACCCGCAGGCTGCTCGAGCGCGACGATGTCGACTACGTGAGCATCAAGGTCTCGAGCATCGCGAGCCAGCTCTCGATGTGGGCGTTCGAGGACGCCGTCGAGCGGGTCGTCGAGCGGCTCACTCCGCTCTACGAGGCCGCGGCGATGAGCCCGACCCCGACCTTCATCAATCTCGACATGGAGGAGTACCGCGACCTCGATCTGACGGTCGCCGTCTTCCAGCGTCTGCTCGACCACCCGAACCTCCTCGAGCTCGAGGCGGGCATCGTGCTCCAGGCCTACCTTCCCGACGCCCTCGGCGTGCTGCAGCGGCTGACCTCCTGGGCCGCCGCGCGGCGGGCCCGCGGCGGGGCGCCGATCAAGGTGCGCGTGGTGAAGGGCGCGAACCTGCCGATGGAGCGGGTCGACGCGGCGGTCCACGATTGGCCGCTCGCGACGGTCGGCAGCAAGACCGAGGCCGACACGAACTACAAGCGGGTGCTCGACTGGGCCCTCGACCCCGAGCGCACCGACGCGGTGCGGATCGGAGTGGCCGGTCACAACCTCTTCGACGTCGCGTTCGCCTGGCTCCTCGCGAACGACCGCGGGGTGGTCGACGCGGTCGACTTCGAGATGCTGCTGGGCATGGCGACGGGCCAGGCGCGGGCGATCCGCGAGGACGTCGGGCGACTGCTGCTCTACACGCCCGTCGTCCACCCGGGCGAGTTCGACGTCGCGATCTCGTACCTCATCCGGCGCCTGGAGGAGAACTCGAGTCCCGAGAACTTCCTCTCGGCCGTGTTCGAGCTCGAGGACGAGACCGTGTTCCAGCGCGAGCTCGAGCGCTTCCGCCTCTCGCTCGAGGCGCTCGACGACCGGGTGCCGACCCCGAACCGCACGCAGGACCGGCTGCGCGAGTGGTCCTCCGGCTCGGGGCTGCGCCTCGTGCAGGAGCACGCGGGCGCGGGCGAGCACGCGCTGGACCCGGCGGCGGCCGGGCTGACGCAGGCCGTGCTCGGGCTCAGCCGGGGATCGGGCGCGAGCGCGGCGACGGCCGGCTTCCGCAACGAACCGGACACGGACCCGTCCCTGCCCGGCAACCGCCGCTGGGCCCGACTGATCACCGACCGGATCGCCGCCTCGACCATCGGCACCGCGACCGCCGACACCGCGCGCATCACCTCGCCCGAGGCGCTGCAGGAGCTCCTGCGCGCGGTGGGCCGCCGCGCCGAGCGCTGGGGCGAGCGCCTGGGCTACGACCGCGCCGCGATCCTCGACCGCGCGGGGCTCGCGATCGCCGCCAACCGCGACCGCCTGCTCGAGGTCATGGCCTCCGAGACCGGGAAGACCCTCGCCGAGGGCGATCCCGAGGTCTCGGAGGCGATCGACTTCGCGCACTACTACGCGACCCGCGCGCGCGAGCTCGACGCGATCACCGGCGCCACCTTCGTGCCGGCGCGGATCACCGTCGTCGCCCCGCCGTGGAACTTCCCGGTGGCGATCCCGGCCGGCTCGGTGCTCGCGGCGCTCGCCGCGGGCTCGGGAGTGGTGCTGAAGCCCGCCCCGCAGGCCCGCCGCTCGGCCGCCGTCCTGGTCGAGGCGCTCTGGGACGCCGGGGTGCCGCAGGACCTGCTCGCCCTCGTCGACCTCGACGAGGAGTCGCTCGGGCGCGCGCTCGTCACCGATCCGCTGGTCGACCGCGTGATCCTCACCGGCTCGTACGACACGGCGAAGCTCTTCCGCTCCTGGCGCCCGGACCTGCCGCTGGTCGCCGAGACGAGCGGGAAGAACGCGATCGTCGTCACTCCGCACGCCGACTACGACCTCGCGGTCGCCGACATCGTGAAGAGCGCCTTCGGGCACGCGGGCCAGAAGTGCTCGGCCGCGTCGCTGGTGATCCTGGTGGGCTCGGTCGCCCGCTCGAAGCGGTTCCGCGCGCAGCTCGTCGACGCGGTCACGTCGCTCCGCGTCGGGTACCCCGACGACCCCGCCACGGCGATGGGCCCGCTGATCGAGGCGCCGACCGGGAAGCTCGCCCACGCGCTCACCAGCCTCGGCGGCGGCGAGTCCTGGCTCGTCGAGCCGCGGCGTCTGGACGGCACGGGCCGGCTGTGGTCGCCGGGAGTGCGCGAGGGCGTGGGCGAGAACAGCTACTTCCACCTCACCGAGTTCTTCGGGCCGGTGCTCGGGATCATGCACGCGATGACGCTCGAGGACGCGATCCGGATGCAGAACGCGACCGACTACGGGCTGACCGCCGGGCTGCACTCCCTGCACGCCGACGAGCTCGCCCTCTGGCTGGACTCGGTCGAGGCGGGCAACCTCTACGTCAACCGCGGCATCACCGGTGCCATCGTGCGCAGGCAGCCGTTCGGCGGCTGGAAGCGCTCCTCGGTCGGGGGCGGCTCGAAGGCGGGCGGACCGAACCACCTGATCGGCCTCGGGTCGTGGAAGCCCTCGCCCGCCCGCCCGTCCTCGACGCTGCACCTGCGCGGTCTGGACGACCGGGCCCGCCAGTTCATCGAGGCCGCGCAGTCGTCGCTGCAGTACGAGCAGTTCGACCTTCTGCGCCGCTCCGCGCTCTCGGACCAGCTCGCCTGGTCGACGGAGTTCGGAGTGGTGACCGACATCTCGGAGGTCGGCGTGGAGCGGAACCTGTTCCGCTACCTGCGCGTGCCGATCGCGCTGCGCCTCGCTGACGGCGGCGACCTGGGGGAGCTCCTCCGGGTGGTGGCCGCGGGTCTGCTGACCCGGTCGCGGATGGACATCTCCACGTCGATCCCGCTGCCGCCGCGCGTGCTCGAGATGCTCGGCGGCGACGAGCTGGCCGAGATGGCCGGCCTGGTGCCGAAGGTGGTCGTGGAGTCCGATGCGCAGTGGCTGGCGCGCGCGGCGGCCGGGCGCATCACGGCGTCGCGCATCCGCATCGTCGGCGACATCGTGTCGGACCGGGTCGACGCCTTCGCGTCGCCGCAGGGCCGCACCGGCCCCTCGCTCGGCCCCGGCATCGAGGCGGTGATCGACGCGCGCAACGCCACCCGCTCCTTCACCGACGTGGTCACCGGCCTCACGCGCGGCAGCACCGGCAAGCCGATCCCGCTGCAGCGGGCCGACGGATCCCGGATCCCGCTCGCGTCGGCGCTCGCCGAGGCGCTCGGCGGTGCGCCGGACGTCGCGATCTTCGCGAACCCCGTCACTCCGTCGGGCCGCGTGGAGCTGCTGCCGTTCCTCCGGGAGCAGTCGATCTCGATCACCAACCACCGGTTCGGGAACCCGATCGCCCTGTCCGACGACGTCATCTGACGCGCGGATCGGTCAAAAGGTTGTCGCTTCAACGAATCGTGTAGGGTGGGAGCATGTCCTCGACCACGCCCGAGCCCCGCTGGCTCACCTCCGAGCAGCTGGGCGCGTGGATCCGCTTCATCGCCGTCGTCGAGCTGCTTCCGGGCGCGCTCGACCAGCAGCTCCAGCGCGAGGCGGGCCTGACCCACTTCGAGTACATGACGCTCGCGATGCTCTCGGACGCCCCCGAGCGGACCCTGCGCATGACGACCCTCGCGACCCGCACCAACGCCACCCTGCCGCGGCTCTCGCACGTCGTCACCCGGCTCGTCGGCCGCGGCTACCTCGAGCGGCGCCCCTGCCCGACCGACGGACGCGCGACGAACGCCGTCCTCACCGAGCAGGGCCTGGCGAAGCTCGTCGAGACCGCGCCCGGGCACGTGGCGACGGTACTCGCCGACGTCATCGACCCGCTCGACCCCGAGCAGATCCCGCAGCTCGCCGACATCATGGCGCGGATGCTCACCCGCCTCGATCCCGACGGGCGGATGACGGTCGACGCCGTACGCACCGCGCTCGGTCCGGCGCTCGAGCGCGAGCAGGCGGACCGGGCGCAGGGCTGAGCCCTTCCGCACCCCTGGTCCGAGGCCGAGGGCTCTGCCATCCTCGGGCCATGCGCTTCACGACGACGATGCACCAGGTCGGCCGCAACACCGGCGTCGAGGTCCCGCCCGACGTCATCGCGGCTCTGGGCGGCGGCGGACGGCCGGCGGTCCGGGTCGTGGTGAACGGGTTCGAGTACCGCAGCACGGTGGGCGTGATGGGCGGAAGGGCGCTCGTCCCCTTCTCGGCGGACAAGCGCGCCGCCACGGGCATCGCAGGCGGTGACGCCCTCGACGTCGAGATCGAGCTCGACACCGCTCCGCGCGAGATCGCGGTGCCCGAGGACCTCGCGCGAGCTCTGGGCGCCGCCGGGCTGACCGAGCGGTTCGAGGCACTGTCGCCGAGCGCCCGCAAGGCGCACGTCGTCGCGGTCGAGGGCGCGAAGGCCGAGGCGACCCGCGCGCGGCGCGTCGCGGGCGTCCTCGGGACGCTCGGCGTCCCCCTCCCTCCTCCTCAGGGATGACTCCGCGCCGCCGCATGTCGCAACGCGGGACCGGCGCCCCGGGCCCTGGGTAAGGTTCACCTCGGTGCCCCACGGGGGAGCACCGGGAGCGCTGTCGCGCGGAGCCGGGGGACGAGATGAGTGCGGTTCGACGTTGGGTGTTCCCGATCGTGTGGATGGTGATCATCGGAGCGGCGAGCATCGCGCTCGTGAAGATCGCGTTCTTCCCCGACACCTCCGCCGAGGCCGATCCGACGGTTCCGACCGGCGAGCTGACGGAGCCCGTCGTGGCCGTCGCGCGCGGCACCATCACCAACGACCTCGAGCTCCAGGGGACCGTCGCCGCCGACCCGGCCGTGCCGCTGAAGGCGACCGCCGTCGGCACCGTCGACGACGTCTACATCCCGCAGGGCGCGACCGTCGCGAAGGGCGATCTCGTCTACGACATCCGCGTCGAGACCGTGCGCGAACCCGTCGAGACCACGGCCGCCGACGGCACCGTGAGCGTCTCGCAGCCCCCGCCGGCGGTCCGCTTCGAGCGGGTCTACGCCGAGGCGGCTGGCGTGCTCAGCGCGCTGGGCGTCATCCACGACCAGGCCGTGACGGTCGGCGAGGTGACCGGTCAGGTCGCGCCGCCCAGCTACTCCGTCACGGGCACCATCGACGCCCAGCAGCTCTACCGGATCCAGGACCGTCCGACCGAGGCGCAGGTCGCGATCACCGGCGGCCCCGCCGCGTTCGCCTGCACGGGCCTCACGATCACCACCCCGCTGGCCGGCGAGGGCACCGAGGGCGCGGGCACGGGCGAGGCCGGTGCCACGGGCTCCGGCACGAGCTTCCGCTGCCAGGTGCCCGCCGAGGTCACCGTGTTCCCGGGCCTCGCCGCGTCGGTCACCCTCGCCGGGGGCCTCGCCGAGAACGTGCTGGTCGTGCCGACCACCGCGGTCGAGGGCACCGCCGAGTCCGGAGTCGTCTTCCGCCTCGCCGAGGACGGCTCGACCGAGGAGATCCCGGTGACCCTCGGCCTCACCGACGGCGTCAGCGTCGAGATCACCGGCGGCGTGGACGAGGGCGTGGAGCTGCTGCAGTTCGTGCCCGGCGCCGCGGCTGTCGACCCCTCCCTCGAGTCGGGCGAGTGCGTGGCCAACCCCGACGGCTCGGTGTTCTGCCCGTGACGATCCTCCGGCTCGAGGGGATCCGGAAGGTCGTGCCCCTGCCCGACGCGGAGCCGCTCACGATCCTCGACGGGGTGGACCTCGAGGTCGGCGAGGGCGATCACGTCTCGGTCGTCGGACGGAGCGGTTCCGGCAAGTCGACGCTCCTGAACATCCTCGGCCTCATCGACGAGCCGACCGACGGCCGGATGCTCCTCGAGGGCGTGCCGACCGAGACGCTGTCGGCCCGGGCGCGCGCCCGGATCCGCGGCGGGAGCATCGGCTTCATCTTCCAGCAGTTCAACCTGCTCGACGGCCGCACCGCCCGCGAGAACGTGATGACGCCGCTGCTCTACGCGACGGGGCGCGAGTTCTGGCGCCGCCGCGACCTCGCCGCCGAGATGCTCGAGCGCGTCGGTCTCGGGCACCGGGTCGACTCGATGCCCGGCCGCATGTCGGGCGGGGAGCAGCAGCGCATCGCCATCGCCCGCGCCCTCGTGCGCCGACCGCGGCTGATCCTCGCCGACGAGCCCACCGGCGCACTCGACACCGACACGGGGGAGACCGTGATGAGCCTGCTCGACGAGATCGCCCGCGAGTCCGGCTCCGCGCTGGTGACCATCACCCACGACCCGGCGATCGCCGCCCGCGCGGAGCGCCACTACCGGCTCGATCACGGCCGCCTCGGCGCGGCGTCCTCGGCAGGCACCCTGCACGAGCGTGTGCCCGCGCACGCGGCGGCCGTCGCGCCGCCCGTCGCCGTCGTCGATCCCGACGGCGGTCCCGCCTCCGACTCCGAGGGCGTGCTCTGATGCGCGGCCTGATCGGAGTCGCGGGCGCGATCGTCGAGGCCTGGACGGAGCTGAGGATCCACCGCGGCCGGGTGCTGCTCTCGCTCATCGGAGTGGCGGTGGCCGTGGCGGCCCTCACCGGCGTCGTCGCTGCGGGCGGCATCGCCCGCCAGGCCAACGTCGAGCAGATGGAGCGCTCGAGCGGCCGCCCCGCGAGCCTCTCCGTGAGCGCGTACGCCACGGGGCCGGAGGGCGTCGTCGACGCGGCGGCCCTGCAGGGCGCGTGGGAGAAGGTGCTCGAGCGCTACGACATCACCTACGCGAGCCGCACCACCTACGGCTCCACGCGCGTCCAGTTCGCCGACGGCGCCGTCGACGTGCCGGTGACGGCGGTCGATCAGCCCTACGCCGAGATGCACCGCCTCGAGGTCGAGGAGGGCGCGTGGTTCACCGAGCGCGACGAGCGCCGGCTCGCGCCCGCCGTGGTCGTGAGCGAGATCATGTGGGACAGGCTCGGCCGGCCGGATCTCGCGACGCACCCGACGGTCGCCCTGCTGGGCTCCGAGGGCGACACCACGGCGGTCGTGGTGGGCGTCACTCCGGTGAGCCAGTGGGACACCGAGCCCACGATGATGATGCTCGCCGACTCGTACGCGGGCATCGCCGAGCAGACGCCGGCCGACGACGAGTTCGGCGGCGGATCGACGCCCAACTACGAGATGTGGGTGCCGCTCGACATCGCGGACGCGCTCACCGAGGCGGTGCAGCGCGACATCGCCGCGGCGCTCGGCCCCGGCATCGAGGCCAGCGTGAGCCGCCAGGACTACCTCGCCTACGACAGCGATCCCTTCGCCGTGCTCACCTGGGTGATCGGGGGCGTCGCCGGGCTCGTGCTCGCGCTCGGAGCGCTGGGTCTGCTCAACATCGCCCTCGTGACCGTGCGGCAGCGCATCCGCGAGATCGGCATCCGGCGCAGCTTCGGCGCCTCCTCGGGCCGCATCTTCTTCTCGATCATGATGGAGAGCGTGGTCGCGACGGTCGTCGCCGGCGTCGTCGGGGTCGCGATCGCCGTGATCCTGGTCACCAACCCGATCACCGTCGACTGGGTCCAGCAGAACGGCATCGAGGACATCCCGCCGTTCCCCGCGGAGGCGGCCCTGCTCGGTCTCGGGGCGGCGACTCTGGTCGGCGCGCTCGCCGGTCTCGTGCCCGCGATCGTGGCCGTCCGGGTCAAGGTCATCGACGCGATCCGGTACTGAGCCGCCGGAGCCGCTCCTCCTAGGGCTCCGTCGAGCGGCGCACGACGAGCTCGGGCTGGAAGACGGTCTGCCGGGGGATCAGCTCGGGGTCGGCGGCCTCCTCGAGCAGCACCCGGAGCGCGGTGCGGCCGATCGTGGTGCTCGGCTGGCGCATCGACGAGAGCGGCACCGCGGCCGCGGCTGCGAACGCGATGTCGTCGAAGCCGATGAGCGCGATCTCGTCGGGGACGAGCATCCGCCCGCCGGCCGCCAGCGACTGGAGCAGGCCCAGCGCCAGCAGGTCGTTCGCGGCGAAGACCGCGTCGGGCCGCTCGCGGCGGGGGCGCGCGACGAGGCGCTCGCCGGCCGCGACGCCCTCGGCCACCGTGAGAGCGGAGGTGGCGACCACCTCGATGTCGACCGGGTCGGCGCTGTCCTCGGCCGCCACCCGCGCCCCCGCCAGCCGGTCGACGACCTGGCGGATCTCGAAGGGCCCGCCGACGAAGGCCAGGCGCCGCCGACCGGTGGCGATCAGGTGGTGGACGGCCATCCGACCGCCGGCGACGTTGTCGACCGAGACCGAGCTGAAGCGGCCGTCGCCGCTGAAGCGGTCGACGAGCACGGCCGGGATCCCGCGCTCGCGCAGTCGCTCGAGCCGGCGGGTGATGTCCCCGTGCGGCGAGATCAGAACGCCGCGCACCTGCTGCTCCTCGAAGAGGTCGAGGTAGTGCCGTTCGCGGGCGACGTCCTCGTCGGTGTTTCCGTGCAGCACCGCGATGCCGTGGCGGGAGGCCTCGTCGACCGCTCCGTGCACGACATCGCCGAAGAACGGGTTGCGGCCGTCGAGCACGACGAAGCCGACGGTCGAGCTGACGCCGTTGCGGAGCTTGCGCGCCGCGTCGTTGCGGACGTAGCCGAGCTCCTCGATGGCGAGGTTCACCCGCGCCAGGTTCTCGGCCGAGACCTCGTCGGGGCGGTTGAGCACGTTCGACACGGTGCCCACCGACACGCCCGCGTGCTGCGCCACGTCGCGGATGCTCGCTGCCACTGTTCCCCTCCGTCACGACCGTGCAACGAGCGGCACTGCTCGTCTTGACCGACCCGGTCGCCGTCCCTAGAGTATGCCTGAACGGCGGTTGAATCGATTCAGAATCTCACCGCCGCCACCCGGACCCCGGGCGGTGGGGCGGATCGGCTGCTCCGCCCACGATCCCCACGCCCTCGACGAGGAGGCACCTCCGTGACAGACACCGCGCCCGCCCCGGCGCTCGAGCTCGCCCGGGTGGTGAAGTCCTTCGGCGCCGTCATCGCGCTGCGCTCGGGCACCCTCTCGCTGCACTCGGGCTCCATCCACGCGCTGATCGGCGAGAACGGAGCCGGCAAGTCGACCCTGGTGAAGATCGTCGCCGGCGTCCACCGCCGCGACGCGGGGGAGTTCCGCCTGCACGGCCGGGACGTCGACTTCACCGCCACGGCCCAGTCGAAGGCGGCGGGCGTCGCCGTGATCTACCAGGAGCCGACGCTGTTCCCGGACCTCTCGGTCACCGAGAACATCTTCATGGGCCGCCAGCCCACCGACCGCTTCGGGCGGATCGACCGCCGGGCCATGCGCGCCGAGGTCGAGCAGCTGATGCGCCGGCTCGGCGTGGCGATCGATCCGGAGCGGCCCGCCGAGGGCCTCTCGATCGCCGATCAGCAGATCATCGAGATCGCGAAGGCCATCTCGCTCGACGCCTCCGTCCTGGTGATGGACGAGCCGACCGCCGCCCTGTCGGGCGTCGAGGTCGAGCGCCTCTTCGCCGTGGCGCGGAGCCTGCGCGACGAGGGCCGCGCGCTCGTGTTCATCTCGCACCGCTTCGACGAGGTCTTCGCCCTCTGCGACACGATCACCGTGATGCGCGACGGCTCCTACATCGCGACCACCCCGACGAGCGAGGCCACGATCGACGGCATCGTGCGCCAGATGGTCGGCCGCGACGTGACGGAGCTGTTCCCGAAGCAGCCGGCCGAGATCGGCGAGGTGGTCCTCGCGGTCGACTCGCTCACCCAGCCGGGCGTGTTCCACGACATCTCGTTCACCGTGCGCTCGGGCGAGATCGTCGGTCTCGCCGGGCTCGTGGGCGCCGGGCGCAGCGAGGTCGCCCGCGCGGTCTTCGGAGTGGACCCGTACCAGAGCGGCACCGTCACGCTGAACGGCACCCCGCTGCCCCGGCGCGACCCGGCCGGCGCGATGCGCGCCGGAGTCGCCCTCGTGCCCGAGGACCGCCGGAAGCAGGGCCTGGTGCTCGACGCCTCCGTCTCGAACAACATCACGACGGCCATCCGCCGCGGCCTGACCAAGGGCGGTCTGCTCACCCGCGGGGCCGAGAACTCGGCGGCGCGGATCTGGGCCGGGCGCCTCGAGGTCAAGACCAACGCGCTCGACACGGTCGCCGGCACCCTGTCGGGCGGCAACCAGCAGAAGGTCGTCCTGGGCAAGTGGCTCGCCACGAACCCGAAGGTGCTGATCATCGACGAGCCCACCCGCGGCATCGACGTCGGCACCAAGTCCGAGGTGCACCGGCTGCTCTCGCAGCTGGCCGGCGAGGGCATGGCGATCCTCATGATCTCCTCCGAGCTGCCCGAGGTGCTCGGCATGGCCGACCGCGTCCTGGTGATGCGCGAGGGCCGGCTGACCGGCGAGCTCGCCCGCGAGGACGCCACCAGCGAGGCCGTGATGCTCGCCGCCACCGGTGGCACGGGCGCCCTCGCCGCCGATCCCACCGCCCCGCACCGCACCGAAGGGAGCGCCGCATGAGCGCCGCGACGACCACCGCGCCCTCGACGGGACGGCCGACGCCCTCCTCCGGCGGCCTCTCCCGCGGACTCCGCGGCTTCGCGACGGCGCGCGAGACGAGCATCCTGCTCGCGATCGTGCTCCTCGTCGCGGTGACGACCGTCAAGAACCCGTCCTTCCTCTTCTCTCCCGACGGCTGGCGCGACCTGCTGCTGACGCCGTCGATCCTCGTGCTCGTCGCCGTCGGCCAGGCCATCGTCGTGATCACCCGCAGCGTCGACCTCTCGGTCGGCTCGATCCTCGGGCTCACCGCCTACCTCACCGGTCGGCTCTTCCTCGATGTGCCGGGGCTGCCGATCATCGTCGTCTTCGTGGCCGGGATCCTCTTCGGCGGTCTGCTCGGACTGATCAACGGCGCGCTCGTCGCGTTCGCCAAGGTGCCCGCCCTGGTCATCACGCTGGGCACGCTCTACGCCTACCGCGGCATCAACGTCGCGTGGGCCGGCAGCGACCGGGTCAACGCCTCGGACATGCCGAAGGACTTCCTGGCGCTGGGAACGGGTCAGATCCTGAGCATCCCGATCCTCACGATCATCGCCCTCGTGGTGCTGGTGGTCGCCGGCTACTGCATGCGCAACCTGCGGGCCGGGCGCGAGTTCTACGCCATCGGCTCCGAGCCCGACGCGGCGCGCCTCTACGGCCTGCCCGTCACGCGCCGGATCCTCACCGCCTTCGTCCTGAGCGGGGCGCTGACCGGGCTCGCCGGCGTGCTCTACGCGGCCCGCTACGGCACGGTCAACTCGCAGGCCGGCTCCGGCTGGGAGCTGGACGCGGTGGGAGCGGCGGTCATCGGCGGTGTCGCGATCTTCGGCGGCTCCGGCACGGTCTGGGGCGCCGCGCTCGGCGCGGTCCTGCTCCTGACCATCAACCGGGCGCTCCCGATCCTCGGCGTGCAGGACTTCTGGCAGCGCGCCGTGGTCGGCGTCCTCATCATCGGCGCGATCGTGCTCGACCGCGTCCTCTCGATCCGGCAGTCCCGCCGGCTCCTGGCAGAAAGGGACGACGCGCGATGAGCTCTCTGTCGACCGAGACGACCGCCGTGCGGACGGCGCGGACGTACCGCGACTACGGTCACGGACGCCTCCGGCGCCTGCTGCTCACCCGAGAGACCGCGATCATCGTGCTGCTCGTGCTCGTCGTGCTCGTCGCCTCGGCCACGGTCCGCAACTTCGACCGCCCGATCACGGTGACCTACCTCCTCCTGGACATCGCCCCGGTGCTGCTGATCGCCCTGCCGATGACGCTGATCATCGTCACGGGCGAGATCGACCTCTCCGTCGCCTCGACGGTGGGCCTGGCGAGCGTGCTGACCGGGATCCTCACCCAGGCCGGCGCCCCGTTCGCGGTCGCCGCGCTCGTGGCCCTGCTGGCGGGAGCGGTGGGAGGGGCGCTGAACGGCTTCCTGATCACCGTGGTCGGCCTGCCCTCGCTCGCCGTGACGATCGGCACGCTCGCGCTCTACCGCGGGCTCGCCGTGGGCCTGCTCGGCACCACCGCCGTCACGGACTTCCCGGAGTTCTGGACGGACCTCGCGACCTCGAAGATCGGCGACTCGCCCGTCCCGTCGATCGTCGTGCCGATCGTGATCCTCGCGATCGTGTTCGCGGTGCTCCTGCACTTCACCTCCTTCGGCCGCGGGATCTACGCGATCGGACTGAACGACGAGGCGTCCACCTTCTCGGGCGTGAACGTGAACCGGACGAAGTTCGTCCTGTTCCTGCTCTCGGGAGTGGTGTCGGCCTTCGCCGGCGTCTACTTCACCCTCCGCTACGGATCCGCCCGCGGCGACAACGCCACGGGCCTCGAGCTCCAGGTGATCGCGGCGGTGCTGCTCGGCGGTGTCTCGATCTTCGGCGGCCGCGGCGCCCTGCACGGCGTGCTCGCCGGCGTCGTCCTGATCGGGATCCTCGCCAGCGCGCTCCGCCTGGCCAACGTCACCTCCGACGTCATCAACATCATCACCGGAGTGCTCCTCGTGCTCTCCGTGGTGACCACCAGCCTCCTGGCGTGGGTGCAGAAGAAGCGCACCCGCTCCGGGACACCCCGATCGGCCCCGGGCACCCGCCCGTGACCGGTCCGCACCGACAGCACCTCCCGCACGGGGACGGCGAGCGCCGCCCCCGCACCTCACATCGAAAGGACGAAACGATGACGTTTCCCACGAAGGGCCGCACGCTCCGGCGTCTGGGCTCCGTGACCGCAGCGGCGGTCGCGTTCGCGCTCGTCGCGACCGGATGCTCCGCCGGCGGCGACTCCGACGCGGGCTCCGGCTCCGAGGGCGGAGGGGACGCGAACTACGCGATCACCTTCCTCCCCAAGAACCTCGGCAACGCCTACTTCGACACCTCCGACGCCGGAGGCGAGAAGGCCATCGAGGAGTTCGGCGGCAGCTACGCCGAGGTCGGGCCGTCGGAGGCCACCCCCGACGCCCAGGTCTCCTACATCAACACGCTCACCCAGCAGGGCGCGGGAGCGATCGTCATCTCGGCGAACGACCCCAAGGCGATCTGCGACGCGCTGAACGAGGCCCGCGACAACGACGTGAAGGTGGTCACCTTCGACTCCGACACGAACGCCGACTGCCGCGACCTCTACATCAACCAGGCCACGGCCGAGGGCATCGCCAAGGCGCAGGTCGACCTGATCACCGAGCAGATCGGCGACTCGGGCGAGATCGCGATCCTCTCGGCGTCGGCCAACGCGACGAACCAGAACACCTGGATCGAGCTGATGCAGGAGGAGCTCGAGGCCAACCACCCCGACGTCACCCTCGTCGACACCGTCTACGGCGACGACGACGACCAGACCTCCTTCGACAAGACGGCGGCGCTGCTGCAGTCGCACCCCGACCTCAAGGGCATCGTCTCGCCCACCACGGTCGGCATCGCGGCGGCCGCGCGCTACCTCTCGACCTCGGACTACAAGGGGAAGGTCTCGCTGACCGGTCTCGGCACGCCGAACCAGATGCGCGAGTACGTCGAGGACGGAACCGTCACCGCGTTCGCCCTGTGGAACCCGGGAGACCTCGGCTACCTCGCGGCCTACGCCGCGAAGGCCCTGATCGACGGCGACATCACCGGCGAGACCGGCGACTCCTTCGAGGCGGGCGACCTCGGCACGTTCGAGGTGGGCGAGGACGCGACCGTGCTCCTCGGCGACCCGTTCGTGTTCGACTCGGAGAACATCGGCGAGTTCGACTTCTGATCCTCGTCACCGGTGCAGCGGGCCCTCGCGATCCTCGGATCGCGGGGGCCCGCTGCCGTCAGCCCAGGTCGATCAGCAGGTCGTCCCCGTCGACGTCGACCCGCGCGTCGGAGTAGTGGGCGATGCGGGGCAGGCCCTCGGTGCTCGGGCTCTCGTGCCCGCCGACCACGACGACGCGCATCCCGGCGGCGAGGCCCGCGCGGACACCCGCCTCGGCGTCCTCGAAGACGACCGCGTCGGCGGCGAGGCGCCCAGGCGCTCTGCGGCGGCGAGGTAGCAGTCGGGGGCGGGCTTGCCGTGCAGGACGTCGTCGGCGGTGACGACGACGTCGGGGGAGGGGAC
>NZ_MUKN01000053.1 GCF_001995175.1 Rathayibacter rhapontici | reverse complement strand
CACGGGGCCCGCGGCTCCGGGCCCGATCGCCCCCACCGGCGGGTACGGCCAGCAGGCTCCGGGGGAGCAGCCGCGGTACGGCCAGCAGGCTCCGGGGGAGCAGCCCCGGTACGGCCAGCAGGCTCCCGCGTCGCAGGACCCGTCGGCGCAGCAGCCCGTGGCGCAGAACCCGTACGCGCCGCAGAACCCCTACGCCCAGCAGAACCCCTACGCCGCGCAGAACCCCGCCCAGCCCTACGCCTCCGCACCGTCGCGCCCCGCGCAGCAGCCGCGCGACACGAGCATCGTCAGCGCCACGCCGTGGATCTGGGTCGTCGTCCTGCTGCCGTTGCTCTCGGCCCTGTCGGTGCTGCTGCTCCCGCCGAGCCTCGTCGTCGAGTCAGCGGTGAACTCGGCCTACGGCACGACGTCGTCGATGGGCGTGTCCACCGCCTACCTCCTCGGCCTCGGCGCGGTGCAGGTCGTCGGCTTCCTCATCTACGCGGCCGAGGTCGTCTTCGCGTTCCTCGACTGGAGGCAGCTGAAGCGCGCCGGCATCCAGCGCCCGTTCCACTGGGCGTGGGCGTTCCTCGCCGCGCCGTACGTGTACGTCATCGGCCGCAGCGTCGTCGTCAAGCGCGTCACTGGCGGCGGCCTCCTGCCGCTCTGGATCTTCCTCGGCGTCGTCGCGGTGACGTTCCTCATCGTCATCGTGTGGACCGGTGCGCTCTTCTCGGAGGCCATGGCCGCCTTCCCCGGCATGGCCTACTGACCCGATGCCGTCCCGGGAGCCGGTCAACGGCGACGTGTCGTTCTGGTGGTCCTCGCTGGGGCGACCGGAGCCGCGGCCCGCGCTCCCGGGGCCGCTGGACGTCGACGTGTGCATCGTGGGCGCCGGCTACACGGGCCTCTGGACGGCCTACTACCTCAAGAAGGCCGCCCCGGATCTGCGGATCGCGGTGCTCGAGCAGCGCTTCGCCGGGTTCGGGGCGTCGGGCCGCAACGGCGGCTGGCTGACGAACGAGATCACCGGAGGCGTCTCCTCCTACGCCCGCAGTCACGGCCGGGACGCGGTCGACCGGTTCCAGCTCGCCGTGAACGAGACGGTGGACGAGGTGATCCGGGTCGCAGCGGCCGAGGGCATCGACGCCGACATCGTCAAGGGCGGTGAGTACCAGGTCGCCCGCGGTCCGGCGCAGAAGCGCCGCCTCGATGCGACGGTCGCGGCGGCCCGCGCCCGCGCCCACACCGACGTCGAGCTGCTCGACGCGGCGGAGGCGTCGGCGCGGATCGCCGTGAGCGGCACCTCGGCCGGCATGTGGCACCCGCACTGCGCCAGGATCCACCCGGCGAAGCTCGCGGCCGGACTCGCGCGCACCGTCGAGGCGCTCGGAGTCGTGATCCACGAGGACACCCGGGTCGACGAGATCCGCCCCGGAGCCGCCGTCACGGCGCGCGGGACCGTCCGTGCCGACATCGTGCTGCGCGCCACCGAGGGCTTCACCGCCGAGCTCGCCGGTCACCGCCGGGAGTGGCTGCCGATGAACTCCTCGCTCGTCGCGACCGAGCCGCTGCCCGCCGCGGTGTGGGACGAGCTCGGCTGGGCGGGACGCGAGACGCTGGGCGACTCCGCGCACGCCTACATGTACGCCCAGCGCACGGCCGACGACCGCATCGCCATCGGCGGCAGGGGAGTGCCGTACCGCTACGGCTCCCGGATCGACGTCGACGGGGCGACCGATCCGCGCACGCTCCCGAAGCTGCGCGGGATCCTCGAGCGCTTCTTCCCGGTGCTGCGCGGAGTGGGGATCGACCACGTCTGGTCGGGCGTGCTCGGAGTGCCGCGCGACTGGCACGCGACCGTGGGCCTCGACCGCGCCACCGGGCTCGGCCGGGCGGGCGGCTTCGTCGGCACGGGGGTGACGGCGACCAACCTCGCCGGGAGGACCCTCCGGGACCTGGTGCTCGGCGAGCGCACCGCGCTCACCGAGCTGCCGTGGGTCGACCACCGCGTCCGGCGGTGGGAGCCGGAGCCGCTGCGCTGGCTCGCGGTGACGACGCTCTACACGGCCTACGGGCTGGCCGACGGCGCCGAGGCCCGGGGGAGGGCGACGACCTCGCCCCTGGCGAGCCTGGCCGACGCGGTCGCGGGCCGCTCGCACTGACTCCGGCCGCTCGCACGGAGCCCGACGGCTCGAGCCCCCCTACGCCTCGCCGCGCTGGATCAGGCGCGAGAGCACGATCGCCGAGCGCGTGTGGTCGACGTTCGGCGCGATCCGCACCTTCTCGAGGGCGAGCTCGAGGCTCGGGATGTCGCGCGAGCGGATGTGCACGATGGCGTCCGCGGATCCGGTGACGGTGCCGGCATCGACGACCTCGGGCACCGCGGAGAGGATCCGGCGCAGCTCGTCGGGGGCGACGGTGCCGCGGCAGAACAGCTCGACGTACGCCTCCGTCGCCATGCCGTCGACCGCGGGATCGACCTTGATGGTGAAGCCGCGGATCACGCCGTCGGCCACGAGGCGGTCGACGCGGCGCTTCACGGCGGAGGCGGACAGCCCGACCACCCCTCCGATGTCGCCGTACCCCGCCCGGGCGTTCTGGCGGAGCAGATCGAGGATCTTCCGGTCGATGTTGTCCATGCGTCGAGCCTAGGGCGGGAGGACGGGACGGCCGCTCCAGCCAAGGGTAGCCTTGCCTGCGCACCCGGTTCGAGCAGAAGGAGGCCCCGTGCCCGCTCTCCTCGACGAGCTGGGGTTCGTGGAGCTGCTGGCGGCCCTGTTCGCCGTCGTCTTCCTCCGCGCGCAGGCCACCTACTGGCTCGCGCGGGCGATCGCGGCGGGAGTCGCCTCCCGCCGGTGGGGCCGGTGGCTCGAGTCCTCGGCGATGCGACGGGCCGCCGCGGTGCTCGCCCGCTACGGGGCGCCCGCCGTCACCCTGAGCTTCCTGACGGTCGGCTTCCAGACGGTGGTCAACGCCGCGGCCGGTGCGGCGCGGATGCGCTGGATCGTCTACCTCCTCGCGATGATCCCGGGTTGCGCCGCCTGGGCGCTGATCTACGCCACGGTCGGCTTCGCCGTGCTCTGGGCCGTGATCGGCGCGGTGGCCGGCTCGCCCGTGGGAGTGGTCGTGCTCGCGGTGCTCGTCGCGGCGGTCGTCGTGACCGTGGTGCTCGTGCGCCGGCGGAACTCCGTGCGCTCGCCGCGCTGAGCGGCCACCCTCACCGCATCCGTCTCGATGACGGACCCCTCCGAGCGTTTCCTCGACCCCTCTGGCTAAAACCCGCGCTCGGCTATATAGTTGCACTTGGTCAATAGTTGACCCCGGTCAACTAGAACCGCAGATCACACTCGAGGAGCCGTATGTCCCGCGCACAGCGCACCGTTCCGGAGGCCTCCGCCCCGGACCGCCACACCCCCGCAGGCCCCGACGGGGCCATGTCGCATCGTCAGGTGCTGGAGTCGCTCAGCGGCCTGCTGCTGGGCATGTTCGTCTCGATCCTCGCCGGCACGGTCGTCTCGACCTCGCTGCCGCTGATCATCTCGGACCTGAAGGGCGACCAGAACGCCTACACCTGGGTCGTCACCGCGACCCTCCTGGCGACCACCGTCTCGACCCCGCTCTGGGGCAAGTTCGCCGATCTCTTCAACCGCAAGCTGCTGATCCAGCTCGCCCTCGCGGTCTTCGTCCTCGGATCCGCGGCAGCCGGCTTCTCGCAGGACACGAACATGCTGATCGTGTTCCGCGTCTTCCAGGGCCTGGGCGCCGGCGGCCTCGCCGCGCTGAGCCAGATCATCATGGCCGACATCATCAGCCCGCGGGAGCGCGGCAAGTACGCAGGCCTCTTCGGCGGCGTGATGGCCGTGGGCACCGTCGGCGGGCCCCTCCTGGGCGGCGTCGTCACCGACGCGTTCGGCTGGCGCTGGAACTTCTTCATCGCGCTGCCCGTCGCCATCGTCGCGATCGTGCTGCTGCAGGTGACACTCCGCCTCCCCGCGCACCCCAAGCGCACCGTGAAGATCGACTACTTCGGCGCGGTCCTCATCGCCGCGGGCGTCTCGCTCCTGCTGATCTGGGTCTCGCTCGCCGGCAAGAACTTCGAGTGGGCCTCGTGGGAGACCGCGCTCATGGTCGGCGGTGCCGTGGTGCTGCTGGTGGCCGCGGTGATCGTCGAGCTCACGGTCGACGAGCCGATCATCCCGATGGGGATGTTCAAGAACCGCACCTTCAGCCTCGCGGTCGTCGCGAGCGTCTCGGTCGGCGTCTCGATGTTCGGCACCGCGGTGTTCCTCGCGCAGTACATGCAGCTCTCGCGCGGAGCGACGCCGACGCAGTCGGGTCTGCTCACCATCCCGATGATGGCGGGCCTGCTGATCGCCTCGACGATCTTCGGCGGCATCATCTCGCGCACCGGGAAGTGGAAGGCGATCATGGTCTCGGGCGGCGTGCTCGCGGTCATCGGCACCTACCTCCTGAGCACGCTGCGCTACGACACGAACCTCGTGCTCGTCGGGATCTACATGGCCGTCCTCGGCGCCGGCCTGGGCATGCTGATGCAGAACCTCGTCCTCGTCGTGCAGAACTCGATCGAGGTGAAGAACCTCGGAGTCGCGACCAGCGCGGTCACGTTCTTCCGCAGCCTCGGCGGCACGATCGGCGTCTCGGTCCTGGGATCGATCCTCGGCACCGTGATCGCCGACCGCATCGGCACCGGCGTGGCCGGCCTCGAGCCCGCGGATCAGGCGCTCGCCGCCCAGACGCTGGGCAGCGGAACGATCCCGCAGGTCGCGACGCTGCCGGAGCCGCTCCGCATCGTCGTCGAGAGCGCCTACGGCATCGGCGTCGGCGACGTGTTCCTCTTCAGCATCCCGCTCGCGATCATCACCCTGATCGCCGTGATCCTGCTCCCGAACGTCGATCTCGGCACCAAGAACGCGATCCAGCTGAAGTCGGAGCCCGGCGCCCCCGCCACCGGCTCGACCCGCGTGGTCGAGGACGCGGAGGACGCGCTCATCGCGACGGCCGACGGCCAGGCGGGACTGCGTCCCGTGGGCCAGGCGCGGCCGACCGGCTCGATCGACGTGGTCGAGCGCCGCTGATGACTCCCTCGGGAGTCCTCGACGCCGCGCCGGGATCCGTTCCCGGTGCGGCGTCCCCGCGCGCACTCGCCGAGGTCGAGGAGCAGATCACGGCGCTCGCCGTGCAGGTCCGCATCGCCGTGCGCGACGCGGCGGCCGCGATCGACCCGTCGCTCCCTCCGTTCGGCCTGCGGCTGCTGCGGATGCTGGAGCGCTGCGGTCCGATCCACGCGAGCGTCGCCGCCGAGCGGCTGGGCGTCGACCGGAGCGCCATCAGCCGGCAGGTGCGCCAGCTCGCCGAGCTGGACATGGTCGAGATGACCGTGGACCCCGACGACGGGCGCGCGCGCTTCCTCGCGTTGACGGCCCTGGGTCGTGAGCGCATGGCGCACCTCGGCGGCGAGCAGCGCCAGCGGATGCACCGGGCCCTGCGCACGTGGCCCGAGGAGGACCTGCTCGCGTTCGCCGGCTACCTCGAGCGGCTCACGACCGCGGACTGACCGCGTCGGCGCCGGGCGGCGGCCCCGCGACCAGCGCCGCGACGTGCACCACGAACGCCCGGCGCCGCGCGCGCACCGCGTCCCCGCCCGAGCGGTCCGCGAACGGCGTCAGGTGCCAGATCTCGCAGAGGCCGAGCAGGGCGATGAACACGTCGTCCGGCGCCCAGGCCGGATCCACCGCTCCCGCCGCCTGCCACTCGCGCACCCGGATCTCGGGGGCGGGGACGGTGCCGAGCCGCTCGCTCGCCTCCTCCCAGAAGCCGGGGCCCTCGAGCCGCGCCCAGGTGAGCAGGCGGAGGAACTCCGGGTGGTCCCAGACGTGGTCGAACATCCGCTCGGCGAGGTCCGGCAGATCGACGGCCCGCTCGAGCAGCAGGGCGTCGAGCTCCTGCAGGGCTCCGACCACGGAGGAGACGAACAGGCCGCGCTTGCCGCCGTAGTAGGCGTAGAGGCGCTCCTTGTTCAGGCCCGCCGCGGCGGCGATGCGGTCGATCCGCGCTCCGGCGAAGCCGTGGGCCGCGAACTCGGCGGTCGCGGCGCGCAGGATCCGCTCGCGCGCGGGCTCGGAGCCCGCCGTCGTCGTCTCGCTCACCCTCGCACCTCCGGCCGCACGAACGTTACACTCGTCCGTGCCCAACCAACCGGTTGGGCTGGTTCGGCCCCGACGACGCGGTGCGGATCAGGACCCGCCGGTCCCGCTCCCACCCTCCTCGAAAGGCCTCCGTGACCAGCCACTCCCCGTCCCGCCGCTGGTGGGTCCTCGTGATCCTCGCGCTCACGCAGCTCGTCGTCGTGCTCGACGGCACGATCGTGAACATCGCGCTCCCCGAGGCGCAGCGCGACCTCGGCCTCTCGGACGTCGAGCGCCAGTGGGTCGTCACCGCCTACGCCCTCGCCTTCGGCGCCCTGCTGCTGCTCGGCGGCCGCATCGCCGACTACACCGGGCGCAAGCGCACCTACCTGATCGGCATGATCGGCTTCGGCGCCGCGTCCGCGTGGGGCGGCCTGGCCTCCTCCGGCACCGAGCTGATCGCCGCCCGCGGGCTGCAGGGCGCGTTCGCCGCTCTGCTCGCCCCCGCCGCGCTCGCCCTGCTCACGGTCACCTTCCCGAGCGGACGCGAGCGCAGCACGGCCTTCGCCGTCTTCGGCGCGGTGGCCGGCGCGGGCGCCGCCGTCGGCCTCGTGCTGGGCGGCCTGCTCACCGAGTTCGCCGACTGGCGCTGGTGCCTGCTGGTCAACGTGCCCTTCGTCGTCGTCGGAGTGGTCGCCGGAGCGCTGCTCGTCACCGAGAGCCGTGCCGAGGGCCGCAACCGCTTCGACATCGCCGGCACCGTCGTCGTCGCGCTCGGACTCTGCGCGGTCGTCTACGGCTTCACCCTCGCCGAGCAGGGCTGGCTCCGCGTCGACACGATCGGCTTCCTGGTCGTCGGCGTCCTGCTCCTCGCGCTCTTCGTCCGCATCCAGGCGCGCTCCGACCACCCCTCGCTGCCGCTGCGCATCGTGTCGGACCGGGTCCGCGGCGGCGCGTTCCTCATCCAGGCCATCGTCGGCAGCGTGATGATCGGCTCCACGCTCTACCTCACCCTGCACCTGCAGATCGTCCTCGGCCTCCCGCCGCTCGAGGCGGGGCTCGCCAGCCTCCCGATGACGCTGACGATCATGGTCGTCGCCGGTGTCGCGACGCGTCTGCTCCCCGTCGTCGGACCGCGTCCGCTGATGATCGCGGGGCCGGTCATCGCCGCCGTCGGGCTCCTCTACCTCAGCCGCATCACGGCCGACGGCGCCTACGTCGTGCAGGTCCTGCCCGCGCTGATCGTGCTCGGCCTCGGCATGGCCTGATCTTCGTCCCCGTGCAGAACCTCGCCCTCAGCGGAGTCGCCGCGCACGACGCCGGTGCCGCCGGCGCGGCGGCGAACGCGTCGATGCAGATCGGCGGCTCGATCGGGCTCTCGATCTTCACCACGATCTACGCCGGTGCCGTGGGCGCCGAGCCCTCGCCCGCGGCTCTCGTCGACGGCTACTCCGCCGTCTTCGTCACCGCGGCGGTCGGGCTCGTGATCGCGGCGGTCGTCGCCGTCGCGATGATCCAGGTGAAGAAGGAGGAGTTCCTCGCGCAGGCGCCGTCGGAGGCGGTCGCGCACCTGGGTTAGGCTCTCGCCCCACCCACCCCTCGGGTTAGGGTGCTCGGATGCTCCCTCTGACCGAGGACGCGGTGCGCGCCTCCTTCGTGAACGCCTCCCGCAAGGAGGTCGCCGACCTCTCGCTGCCGGTGGGCTTCGACTCCCTCGACTGGGACTCGATCGACCTCCTCGGCTGGCGCGACAAGAAGATCGGCCGCCGCGCCTACGCGGTGGTGCCGCTCGACGGCCGGGCCGTCGGGGTGCTGCTCCGGCAGGCCGACGCGCTGCCCCGCTCCCGCGCGCAGTGCTCGTGGTGCCGCGACACGCGCCTGCCCAACGACGTCGTCTTCTTCGGTGCGCGCAAGGCCGGCGCCGCCGGGCGCTCGGGGGACTCGCTCGGCACGCTCGTCTGCGCCGACTTCCAGTGCTCGGCGAACGTGCGGGCGCGGCCCCCGATCGCGTACGTCGGCTTCGACGTCGAGCAGGCGAAGGCCGAGCGGATCCGGACGCTGCGTACGAAGTCCGCCGGCTTCGTCCGCGAGGTGCTCGCGACGCAGTGAGCGCACGCGAGGACCGACGGCGCCGGGTCGTCAGCGCCGGGTGGAGGCGCGCACGTGCATCCGCTCGCCCTGGCGCCCGAACAGCGACAGGAACTCGACCGGCTTCTCGTCGGCCCGGCCGAACCAGTGCGGCACCCGGGTGTCGAACTCGGCCGCCTCGCCGGCGGGCAGCACCAGGTCGTGCTCGCCCAGGCGCAGCCGCAGCCGTCCGCTGAGCACGTAGAGCCACTCGAAGCCCTCGTGGGTGCGCTGCTCGAGGTCGTCGACGGGCGGCGCGAGCGGTCCGCCCGGGATCGTGTGCTTGAACGCCTGCAGGCGCCCGAGTCGCGGGTGAGCGGCTGGATGAGCACGCCGTAGCGCCGCATCGGCCGCCCGTGCACGCGCGGATCCTCGGGCGCCGCTCCGACCAGCTCGTCCAGCGGAGCGCCGAGCGCGCGGGCGATCGGCAGCAGCAGCTCGAGCGTCGCGCGCCGGCCCCCGCTCTCGAGCCGCGAGAGGGTGCTCGCCGAGATCCCGGTCTCGGCCGAGAGCGAGGCGAGGGTGCGGTCGCGGCGCAGCCGCAGGCGGCGCAGTCGCGGTCCGACGGCGGCCAGCACCTCGTCGTCGGAGGGTCGGGAGTCGTCGGCCATGCTCCGATAGTGGCAGAGGGCCGGTGCCGTCGTGCCGGAACAGCACGGTTCCGCGACACCGGTGCCGGGGCGGCGCACTCTCGATCCATGACACGCACCCCCGCCCCCGCCGACGTCCTGATCCTCGGCGCCTCCTTCGCCGGCCTCGCCGCCGCCACCGCCCTCGGCCGCAGCCTCCGCGACGTCCTCGTCGTCGACGGCGGCCCTCCGCGCAACGCACCGTCGCCCGGCGCGCACAACGTCCTCACCCGCGACGGCACCGCGCCGACCGAGCTCGTCCGCCTGGCCCGCCTCGAGGCCGAGGGCTACGGCGCCCGGATCACGACCGGCGAGGTCGTCAGCGCGTCCAGCACCGGCGGCGCCGTCTCGGCGACCCTCGCCGACGGCACCGTGCTGCACGCCCGGCGGCTGCTGCTCGCGACCGGAGTCGCCGACCGGCTCCCGGCCATCCCCGGCCTCGCGCCGCGCTGGGGCCGCGACGTGCTGCACTGCCCGTACTGCCACGGCTTCGAGGTGCGCGGGCGGAGGATCGCCGTGCTCGGCGGGGGATTCGCGCCGCACCAGGCGCAGATGTTCCGCCAGCTGAGCCCGCACGTCTCGATCCTGCTGAACGGCCACGAGGCGCCCGCGGGGGAGGAGGCGCTCCGTCTCGCCGCCCGCGGCATCGACCTCGTCGCCGGCGCGGTCGAGGAGCTCCGCGTCGAGGACGACCGTCTCGTCGGCGCCGTGGTCGACGGACGCCTCGTGCCGCTCGACGCCGTCGTCGTCGCTCCCGACGTCTCCGGTCGCCTGCCTGCGGGCCTCGGCCTCGAGCTCGTCGACCACCCCTCCGGCGTGGCGCGGCACCTCTCGGCCGACCCGGTGGGACGCACCGGCGTCGACCGCGTCTTCGCCGCCGGCTCCCTCGTCGAGCCGATGGCGCAGGTGATGGCGGCCGCCGCCGACGGCCTGCGGGTGGGCGCCGCGATCAACCACGACCTCATCGAGGAGGAGATCGCGAGGCGCTCCGCGAGCACGCCGTCTAGCGCCGCCGGTACTCCAGCTCCGGCCGCCCGGGCGAGCCGTAGCGCGGTGCGCGCTCCGCGACTCCGGTGTCGGCCAGGTGCTCGAGGTAGCGCCGAGCCGTGACCCGCGAGATGTCGAGGCGGGTCGCGAGCTCGGCCGCCGACAGGCCGACCTCGCCCAGCAGCGCGGTGACGGACTCGAGCGTCTGGGCCGAGAGGCCCTTGGCCAGGCCCGGCGCGTTCGAGGTCCGCAGCGCCGCGAACGCCCCGTCGACCTCGTGCTGGCTCGCGACGGCCGAGCCGTGCATCCGCTCGCGGTAGGAGCGGTAGCTCGCGAGCTTCGCGGCGAACGTGCTGAAGACGAACGGCTTGATCAGGTACTGCACGATGCCCGCGGCGACGGAGGCGCGCACCACCGCCGCGTCGCGCACCGCCGTGATCGCGATCACGTCGACGTCGAGCCCGGCCGCTCGGACGGCGCGGCAGAGGTCGAGCCCGCCCATGTCCGGCAGGTTCATGTCGAGCAGGATCAGCGCGATGCCGGAGTCGGCCCGCAGCGCGCGGATCGCCTCGGCCCCGGTGCCGGCGACGGCCGCCACCTCGAAGCCGTCGACGCGGCGGACGTAGTCGGCGTGGGCGCTCGCGGTGAGCGGCTCGTCCTCGACGACGAGCACGCGGATCGGGGTCATCGCGTCGCCTCCGCGGGCAGACCGGCGCGCGCCGGCAGCGGCAGCTGCACCGTGAACACCGCGCCGACGTGCCGCGACACCTCGATCGTGCCGCCGAGGCGCTGCACCACCTGCTGCACCAGCGCGAGTCCGATGCCGCGGCCGAACGCGTCCTGCTCCTTCGTCGAGTAGCCGCGCGCGAACACGTCGGCCGTCTCCTCCACTCCAGGGCCGCTGTCGGACACCTGGATCACCAGCTCCTGCTCGCCGCCCGCGCCCTCCGCGTGGCCGAGGTAGACCTCGACCCACGGCTCGTCGGCACCGTCGGGAGCCGCGGCCGCGTCGAGCGCGTTGTCGATCAGGTTGCCCAGCAGCGTCACCAGATCGCCGGGCTCGAAGCCCTGCGTTCCCGGCTCCAGGTGCGTCTCGAGGTGCAGCTCGACACCGCGCTCGCGGGCCTGCGCCGTCTTGCCCAGCAGGAGCGCGGCGATCACGGGCTCCTGGACCGAGGTGATCAGCCGGTCGGCGAGCCGCTGGCTGAGCGTCAGCTCGCCGGCCGCGAACGACAGCGCCTGCTCGGGCCGGCCCAGCTCGATCAGCGAGGCGATGGTGTGCAGCCGGTTCGAGAACTCGTGGGTCTGCGAGCGCAGGGCGTCCGAGAGGGTGCGCATCGACTCCAGCTCGCCGGTCATCCGCTGCAGCTCGGTGCGGTCGCGCAGCGTCGTCACCGTGCCCAGCGGCCGCGCTCCCGGAGAGGCGGCCGGCTGCTCCGTGACCACGAGGATCCGCTCGCGGGCCACGACCAGCCGGTCGGTGACGGGCTCGTCCGAGCGGAGCAGCTCGCGCAGCGCCTCGGGGATGTCGAGGTCGGCGATCGGCACCGGAGTCCGGACGCCCTCGAGCCCGAGCAGCTCGAGCGCGTGGTCGTTCGCGAGCACGAGGCGCCCGCGGTCGTCCACCAGCAGCAGGCCCTCGCGGACCGAGTGCAGCACCGACTCGTAGTAGGCGAACACCTGGCTCATCTGCTCCGGTCCGCGCCCGCCCGTCACCCGTCGCAGGTAGCGGGCGAGGAGCCAGGAGCCGAGCCCGCCGAGCAGGACGGCGCCGAGCGCGCCCCACGCGACGACCTGCACCCGGGCGCGAAGGAGGCGTCGACCGCCTGCAGCGTGACTCCGGCCGAGACCAGCGCGACGATCTCGCCGCTCCCGTCGAGGATCGGGGCGACCGCGCGCACCGACGGCCCGAGCGTGCCCGTGTAGGTCTCGGTGAACGTGCGCCCCTCGAGCGCCGGGGCGATGGTCCCGATGAAGGCCTGACCGATCCGCTCGCGGTCGCGGTGCGTGTACCGGGTGCGGTCGGGGTTCATGATCGTGAGGAAGTTGACCCCGGTGTCGGCCATGATCGCCTCGGCGTACGGCTGCAGCCGGCGCGACGGGTCCGCCTCCTGCGTCGACTCGATGACGAACGGGTTGTCGGCGACCGTGCGCGCGACGACGAGGCTGCGCGAGGCGGCCTCGTCCCCGGCGCGCCCGCGGGCGTCGACGGCGAGCACGGCGACCGCGGCGGCGGCGATCAGGAGGATGCACAGCAGCTGCACCGCGAAGAGCCGCGCGGCGATGCTGCCGCGCGGTCCGCGGTCGCGGCGCACACGTGGGGCGCGCACTCGGGGCATCGCGACCTCCTCGTCACCTCTCGCGGCGGGCGGAGCGGGCCGTTCCGCGTGAACAGTATGAACGCAACCGCGCCCCGGGACGTCGGCGGGGCCACCATCGGAACGTTCCGGAGCGCTC
The DNA here is from genome assembly GCF_001995175.1 of Rathayibacter rhapontici. Classification (GTDB taxonomy): domain Bacteria; phylum Actinomycetota; class Actinomycetes; order Actinomycetales; family Microbacteriaceae; genus Rathayibacter. The sequence continues at coordinate 13,801 of NZ_MUKN01000053.1, read as the reverse complement.
ACCGCTCCGGCCCCGCACCTCACCGGCACGACGGACAGTCGCACCGGCACCCGCGAACACCCTCCCCTCGACGAAGAGACAGGACACGCTCATGGCGAAGACGCCCGGACGCCCCTCCGACCGGTCCGGCAGCGACCGGCTCAGTCCCGCGGTCACCCCCGCGAAGACCCGCAAGCGGATCGACCGCAACCACTGGCTCTACATCGCGGTCATCATCGCGGTCGTCGCCGGCGTGATCGTCGGCCTCGTGGCCCCCGCGTTCGCCGCGACGCTCGAGCCCGTCGGCAAGGCCTTCGTGGGCCTGATCAAGATGATGATCGCGCCGATCATCTTCTGCACGATCGTGATCGGCATCGGCTCGATCGCCAAGGCCGCCACGGTCGGCAAGGTCGGCGGACTGGCCCTGGGCTACTTCATCGTCATGTCGACCTTCGCGCTGGCCATCGGCCTGGTCGTCGGCAACATCCTCCACCCGGGCGAGGGCCTCGACATCTCGGGCGCCACCTACGACACGACCGATCTGAAGGCCGAGACCACCTCGGAGTTCATCCTCGGCATCATCCCCGTGTCGCTGTTCTCGTCGCTCGTCGACGGCAGCATCCTGCAGACCCTCTTCGTCGCCCTCCTCGTCGGCTTCGCGCTGCAGAAGATGGGCGCCAAGGGCCAGCCGATCCTCGGAGCGATCAAGCAGCTCCAGGTCCTCGTCTTCCGCATCCTCTCGATGGTCCTCTGGGTCGCCCCCATCGGCGCCTTCGGCGCGATCGCCGCGGTCGTCGGCAAGACCGGCTGGGGCGCGGTCGTCGCCCTCGCCACCCTGATGATCGGCTTCTACGTCACCTGCGCGATCTTCGTGGTCGTCATCCTGGGCCTGCTGCTGCGCATCGTCACCGGCGTCAACATCTTCTCGCTGATGAAGTACCTCGGCCGCGAGTACCTCCTGATCGTCGGCACCTCCTCCTCCGAGGCCGCTCTGCCCCGCCTGATCGCCAAGATGGAGCACCTGGGCGTCTCCAAGCCCGTCGTCGGCATCACCGTCCCGACCGGCTACTCCTTCAACCTCGACGGCACCGCGATCTACCTGACCATGGCGTCGCTGTTCATCGCCTCGGCCACCGGCTCGCCCATGACCATCTCGGAGCAGATCGGCCTCCTCCTCTTCATGATGATCGCCTCGAAGGGAGCGGCGGGCGTCACCGGCGCAGGCCTCGCCACCCTCGCCGGCGGACTGCAGTCCTTCCGCCCCGACCTGGTCGACGGCGTCGGCGTCATCGTCGGCATCGACCGGTTCATGTCGGAGGCCCGCGCGGTCACCAACTTCACCGGCAACGCGGTCGCCACCCTCCTCGTCGGCACCTGGACCAAGCAGGTCGACACGACCCAGGTCCGCGAGGTCCTCGCCGGCCGCGTCCCCTTCGACGAGGCCTCGCTCGGCGCCGACGACCACGACGCCCCGGCCGCGTCGGGCACCTCGATCACCGAGGGCATCGCGTCGATCAGCGCCGCCGACCGCGCGGAGCTCGCCGGCAAGCGCTAGGCGCCGCTCCCGCCCCCACGACGACCGCCCCGTTCGAGGAACCGACCCCCTGGGTTCCTCGAGCGGGGCGGTTCTGCGCGTGCCGGGCGGGATCCGGCGAGCGGCTGGTCCGGCGGTCGTGGATCTCGATACGCCCGCTGCGGGAGCTGCTCGATCAGCGAGGGGTGCCGCGGCGCAGGCTGTCCGATCAGTGCGCGCGCCGGCCCACTCCCAGCAGCGGCAGCGTCACCGTGCACAGCGGGCCGATGAGCACCGCAAACGCGAGGGTGCCGACGCCGACGTTCCCGCCCAGCGCCCAGCCGATCAGCAGCACGGCGGCCTCGACTCCGGAGCGGCCGACCCAGATCGGCAGACCGGTGCGGCGGTGCAGCCCCGTCATCAGCCCGTCGCGGGGGCCGGGTCCGAGGTGCGCCCCGATGTAGACGCCGCTCGCGACCGCGAGCAGCAGGAGGCCCGCCGAGAAGAGCACGATCTGCCCCCACAGGGTCGCGGGAGTCGGGATCAGCCACATCCCGAGCTCGATCGCGGGCCCCACCGTCAGCACGTTCAGCACGGTGCCCAGCCCCGGCCGCTGCCGGAGGGGGATCCACAGCAGCAGGACGAGCAGGCCGATGATGTTCGTGAGCAGTCCGATTCCCAGTCCGGTGCGGAGCGAGAGGCCCTGCGCGAAGACGGTCCACGGATCCACTCCGAGCGCTGCGCGGATCATCATTGCGTCGGCGACGCCGTAGAGGACGAGCCCGGCCATCAGCCGGGGAACGGCTCGGATCCGCCACTGCCCGAGCGGGACGGGAGCGTCGAGGGGTGCCGGGGCGGTGAGGGAGCGGGAGGCGGGCGAAGCGGTCACGGGAAACATCACAGCGCAGGATTGGCCTTCCGCGCGCGGTCCAATCCGACTACCTTGGACGCATGGCTGATGTCCACTTCGGCGTGCGCGCCCTGCAGACCCTCCTCGGCGACTGGCGGGAGCAGCGCGGCACCCGCCCCGCGTACCTGGCCCTCGCCGACCGCATCCGCCTGCTCGTGATCGACGGCCGCATCCCGGCCGACAGCCGGCTGCCCGCCGAGCGCGAGCTCTCGGCGCGCCTGGGCGTGAGCCGCACCACCGTCGCGGCCGCCTACCGCGAGCTGCGCGAGAGCGGCTACCTCGTGAGCGTGCGCGGCTCCGGCAGCGTGACGCGCCTCCCGGGCGCCGCGGTGCACGCTGTGCCGACCCTGGCGCCGGATTTCCTCACTTCACCAAGGCCGCTCTCCCCGCCGTGCCCGAGCTGGGCGAGGCGTACGCCCGCGCGGCGCGGCTCGTCCCCGAGCACTTCGACGACGGCTCCTACGACACCGTCGGCCTGCCGATGCTGCGCCGGGCGATCGCCGAGCGCTACACGAAGCGAGGGCTGCGCACCGAGCCCGGCCAGATCATGGTGACCATCGGCGCCCAGCACGCGATCGCCCTGGTCGCGCGCACCCTCCTCTCGCGCGGCGACCGCGCCCTGATCGAGGCGCCGACCTATCCGCACGCCTACGAGGCGCTCCGTCTCGCCGCGCCCGGCTCGTGCCGGTCAACGTCGACGGCGCGGACGGCTGGGACGACGAGGGCCTGATCGCCGCACTCCGCGGCACCAGCCCGACGCTGGCGTACCTGATGCCCGACTTCCACAATCCGACCGGCCGCTCCATGGCTCCGGAGCTGCGCGAGCGCGCCATCGCCGCCGCCGCGCGCCAGGGCACGGTGATCATCGCCGACGAGACCACCGCCGAGCTCGACATCGACCGGCGGATGTCGCCGCTCCCGTTCGCGGCGTACGGGCCGGAGGGGACGGTCATCTCGATCGGGTCCGTCGGCAAGACGCTGTGGGGCGGGATCCGCATCGGCTGGATCCGCGCCGACCGCGGCACGATCCGCAAGCTCGTGGCGGCCCGCTCCGCCGGCGACCTCGGCAGCCCGATCCTCGAGCAGCTGCTCGTCACGGACATGCTCGGGCGGATGGAGGGCGTCTTCGAGCTGCGCCGCGAGCAGCTGCGCGCCGGCCGCGACCACCTCGAGGCGGCGCTCGCCCGCGCGATCCCGGAGTGGAGCGTCCCGCGCGTCTCGGGCGGACTGTCGACCTGGGTGGGCCTGGGCCGTCCGGCGAGCTCGCAGCTGGCGCTCGCCGCCCGCACCTTCGGCCTGCTGATCACCGCCGGCCCCCGCTTCGGGATCGACGGCGCGTTCGAGCGCTTCCTCCGCATCCCGATCGGCTATTCGCCCGAGACGACGGACCGCGCGGTCGAGGCGCTCGCCGCGGCGTGGGCGCAGGTCGCCCGGCACCCCGTGGCCGAGACGGGGTACCTCGCGGACGTCGTGTGACCGCCGCTCCGGGTCGCTGGGAGCACACCCGCATCATCCTGAGGATCGACGAGTACTCAGTCGGCTGATGAAAGACTCGTGAGGTGCATCTCCTCGCGGTCCTCAGCATGAAGAACCGGGCGCTCATCGCCCTCGTCACCGTCGTCGTCGCCGTGTTCGGAGGCGTCGCGCTCACCGGCTTGAAGCAGGAGCTGGCGCCGTCGATCTCGTTCCCGCAGCTGGCGGTCGTGTCCAGCTACCCGGGCGCGGCTCCGGAGGTGGTCAACGACGACGTGTCGACGCCGATCGAGACCGCGATCCAGGGCGTGCCGGGGCTCGAGACGACCAGCGCGACGTCCTCGACGAACTCGTCGCTGATCTCGGCGTCGTTCACCTACGGCACCGACCTCGCCACCGCCGAGCAGAAGATCCTGCAGGCGATCAACCGCATCCGCAGCACGCTGCCGGAGGGCGTCGATCCGCAGGTCGTCACCGGCTCCTTCGACGATCTGCCGGTCCTCCAGCTCGCCGTCTCGAGCGACGGGGACGCCGACGCGCTCGCGAGCGACCTGCGCGAGAGCGTGATCCCCGACCTCGAGGAGGTCGACGGCGTCCGCGAGGTCGCCCTCGTCGGCGAGACCGCGCAGCGCGTGACGATCACTCCCGACGACGCGCAGCTCGCCGCCGCCGGAGTGACGGCGAACGACATCCGCACCGCGCTGCAGCAGAACGGCGTACTCGTCGCGGGCGGTGAGATCACCCAGGACGGATCGACCTTCTCGGTGCAGTCCGGTCAGAAGCTCGGCTCGACCGACGACATCGCGGCGCTGCCGCTGCTGCCGTCCTCCGCGGGCGCGTCCGCGGGGGCCTTCCCCGCCGCTCCCGCCGCCGCGCTGCCGACCGTCGGCTCCGTGGCCGCGGTCGCCGTGACGGAGGCGCCCGTCACCTCGATCTCGCGCGTCAACGGCCAGCCCGCGCTCACCCTCTCGATCACGAAGCTGCCGGCCGCGAACACGGTCGACGTGTCGACCGGCGTCACGGCGCTGCTGCCCGACCTCGAGGCCTCGCTCGGCGACGGCGCGACCTTCACCTCGGTCTTCGACCAGGCCCCCTACATCCAGGAGTCGATCGCGGCGCTCGCGCAGGAGGGGGCGCTGGGCCTCGTCTTCGCGGTGCTCGTGATCCTGGTGTTCCTGCTCTCGGTGCGCTCGACGCTGGTGACCGCCATCTCGATCCCGACGTCGGTCCTGATCACCTTCATCGGCCTGCAGACCGCCGGCTACACCCTCAACATCCTGACCCTCGGCGCGCTGACCATCGCGATCGGCCGCGTCGTCGACGACTCCATCGTCGTGATCGAGAACATCAAGCGGCACCTCGACGCGGGGGAGGAGCGCGCGGGCACCATCGCGCGCGCCGTCCGCGAGGTCGCCGGAGCGATCACGGCCTCGACCATCACGACCGTCGCGGTCTTCCTGCCGATCTCGTTCGTCGGCGGCACGACCGGCGAGCTCTTCCGTCCGTTCGCCCTGACCGTGACCATCGCGCTGCTCGCCTCGCTGGTGGTGGCGCTCACGATCGTCCCGGTGCTCGCCTACTGGTTCCTGCGCCCCTCCAAGCGTCCGGGCGTCCGCGAGGCCGCGCGCGCGGCGCTCGACGAGGAGCGCACGGCGGCGGGGGAGACGGCGGGGGAGACCCCCGTCGCGCCCGCGCCCGCTCAGCGGGCCGTCTCGGAGGCGCCCGCGCAGGGCCACCGCTCCGCCCACGCCGCCCCGCGTCCGGCCTCCGCGCTCCAGCGCGTCTACGGTCCGGTCATCGCGTGGACGCTCAAGCACTCCGTCGTCACGGTGCTGCTCTCGCTGCTCGTCCTGGTCGGCACCGGCGCGCTCTACCCGCTGATGAAGACCAACTTCCTGGGGGCCAGCGGCCAGAACACCTTCACGGTGACCCAGACCGTGCCGGTCGGGCAGAGCCTGGACGCGCAGGACGTCACCGCGCAGGCCTCCAGCACCGCGATCCTCGACGTCGAGGGCGTCGAGACCGTGCAGCTCTCGATCGGGTCCTCGGGCGGCGGGCTGCAGAGCGCGTTCGGCGGCGGAGGCGGGAGCAGCATCAGCTACTCCGTCACCACCGACGAGTCGGCCGACCAGGAGGTCGTGCAGTCCGAGGTCCGCGACGCGCTGGGCGAGGTCGCCGACCCCGAGGACATCAGCGTCTCGGCCGCGTCCGGCTTCGGCGCGTCCTCGGACATCGAGGTCGACCTGACCACGGCATCGCAGTCCGACCTGCAGAGCGCGAACGACGCGCTGCTCGAGGCGCTGCGCGGCACCGACGGGATCAGCCAGGCCGAGTCGAACCTCTCCTCCTCCCTGCCCTACATCGCCGTGCGGGTCGACCGGGCGGCCGCCGCGCAGGCGGGCCTCAGCGAGGTCGCCGTCGGCACGATCGTCAGCCAGGCGCTGCAGCCCTCCCAGGCGGGCACCGTCGTGATCGAGGACCGCACGCTCTCGGTGTACCTCGCCGATGCGCAGCCGCCCGCGACGATCGACGAGCTCTCGGCCCTCGAGATCCCGACGCTCACCGGCCCGGTCGCCCTGTCGACCCTCGCCGCGGTCGAGCAGACGGACGGCCCGGCGAGCATCACCACCGAGCGCGGCCAGCGCACGGCCACGATCACCGTCACTCCCGAGGGCGACGACCTCGCCTCGGCGAACGTCGCCGTGCAGAGCGCGATCGACGGCACCGATCTGCCCGCGGGCGTCTCGGCCGAGCTCGGCGGAGTGACCGCCGACCAGACCGACGCGTTCTCGCAGCTGGGCATCGCGCTGCTCGTGGCGATCCTCATCGTCTACGTGGTGATGGTCGCGACGTTCCGCTCGCTGCTGCAGCCGCTCCTGCTGCTCGTCTCGGTGCCGTTCGCGGCCACGGGAGCGATCCTGCTCCAGGTGGTCACGGGCGTCCCGCTGGGCGTCCCGTCCCTGATCGGCGTCCTGATGCTGATCGGCATCGTGGTCACGAACGCGATCGTGCTGGTCGACCTCGTGAACCAGTACCGCGAGCGCGGCATGCCGGTGCGCGAGGCGCTGCTGCACGGCACGGAGCGGCGCCTGCGCCCGATCCTGATGACGGCCCTCGCGACGATCTTCGCGCTGCTGCCGATGGCGCTCGGCATCACCGGCCACGGCGGGTTCATCTCGCAGCCGCTGGCGATCGTCGTGATCGGCGGGCTCGTGTCCTCGACCGTGCTCACGCTGGTCGTGCTGCCGGTCATCTACAACCTGGTCGAGGGGTATCGTGAGCGGCGGCGTGCCGCCCGCGCCGGGAAGGCGTCGGCATGACGGTCGATCAGAGCTCCACTCCTCCGGACGAGGCGCAGACCATCGGCTCCCGGTGGCGCAGCGGGCCCGAGCGGGCCGCCGCGGCGCTCGCCGAGGTGAGCCCCGAGACCTTCGTCTCGCGCGGCTACCGCCCGGGTGTCCTCCGCCACATCGTGCTCTTCCGCTTCCGCCCGACGGCGCTGGTCGCCGAGGTCGACGCCGTGACCGCGCGTTTCCTCGCGCTCGCCGACGAGTGCGTGCGCGACGGGGAGCCGTACATCGTCTCGATCGAGACCGGGCCGCAGCTCAGCACCGAGGGTGCGGGCGAGGGCTTCGACCGTGCGTTCCTGCTGACCTTCTCCTCCGAGGGCGACCTCAACTACTACCTCGGCCGCCCGGCCGTCGACGGGCCGGGCCTCTTCGATCCGGCGCACGACGCGTTCAAGGGGTTCGTCGGACCGGTGCTGGACACCGCGGGCGTCGTGGCGTTCGACTTCCGACCCGAGCCGTTCGACGCCGGGGCCCTCGCGAGCTGATGGCGACGCCGGACTTCATCCTGAGCCTGCGCGAGCGGGTCGGCACGGAGCTGCTCTGGCTGACCGGCGTGACCGCGGTGATCCTGCGGGGCGGGCTCGACACGCTCGAGCCCGAGCGCCGGGTGCTGCTCGTGCGCCGCTCCGACACCGGCGCGTGGACCGCGGTGACGGGGGTCATCGATCCGGGCGAGACGGTCGCCGGCACTGCGCAGCGCGAGGCGCGGGAGGAGACGGGCGTCGAGATCGAGGTCGAGCGCCTCGTGTGGGTGCACACCCTGCCGCCGATGACCTACCCGAACGGGGACCGCGCGCAGTACCTCGACCACGTCGTCCGCGCCCGCTACGTCTCGGGGGAGGCGCACGTGGCGGACGAGGAGTCGAGCGAGGTCGGCTGGTTCGCGCTCGACGCTCTGCCGCCGATGTCCGAGGGGCACCGTGCGCGCATCGAGCGCGCGCTGTCGGAGGATCCGGCCTGCTCGTTCGACTGACTCGGCGCTGTCCGCCGGCCCGGCGCTCCCGGGCTCGGACGTGCCGGGCTCGGACGTGCCGGGCTCGGACGTGCCGGGCTCGGACGTGCCGGGCTCGGACGTGCTGAGCTCAGACGTGCTCGCTGACGAGCACCGCCGTCGTCCCCGCCTCGAGCGCGTCGAACACGTGCGGCTCGTCGCCCGGGTACGACAGGCAGTCGCCGACGGCCAGCTCGACCGGGGCGTCGGACGGTCCGGCGAGTGCGCGGCCGGCTGTGAGCACGAGGTGCTCGACCGTTCCGCGGGCGTGCGGGGCGGAGTCGCGGGGCGTGCCGGGCTCGGCGGCGAGAACGTAGAGGTCGCGGCGCGCACCGGGAGGGCAGGCGCTCAGGAGGGTCGCGGCGTAGTCGGCGGTCGCGGACGCCACCCGCGGGCCCTCGCCCGCCCGGATCAGCTGCACCGTGCGACGCGGCGGCTCGACGAGGTGCGAGAACGGCACGCCGAGCGCTCCGCCGAGCGCCCAGAGGGTCTCGAGGTTGGGGTTGCCCTCGCCCGCTTCGAGCTGAGACAGCGTCGACTTGGCGATGCCCGCGCGGCGCGCGATCTCGGAGATGCTGAGCCCGAGTCGGGCGCGCTCGCGTCGGAGCGAGGCGGCGACGAGGTCGCGGGGGGTGGGCGCGTCGGCCATGTTCGTCCTAACGGTCAGGCGTTCGACTTGACGAACGCTCGGCGGGACTGCACACTGACCCGCATGGCCATTATGACGTCCTCGCGTTCGATCCTCCGAACGGTCGGAGCCGCCGACGGGCGCGCCCTCGGGCTGATCGGGGCGTCGGTCGCGGTCATCGGCGTCTCGTACGGGCTCGGGGCGACGGGCGCCGGATTCCCGCTCTGGCAGATCCTCCTGCTCGCCGTCTCGGTCTTCGGCGCCTCCGCCGAGATCCTCTTCGTGGGCGTCGTCGCCGCCGGGGGCGCGCCCCTGACCGCCGCGCTCGCCGCCCTGCTGGTCAATGCCCGGGCGCTGCCCTACGGCATGGCAGCCGGCGGCATCGTGCGCTCCGGCCGTCGCCGATTCCTGGCCGCCCATCTCGCGAACGACGAGACCGTCGCCTTCGCGCTCTCGGGTCGGACTCCGGAGCGCCGCCGTGCGCTGTTCTGGGCGGCGGGCGCGGTGCTCCTCGTCGCCTGGCCGCTGGGTGCCCTCGTCGGGGCGCTCCTGGGCGCGGTGATCGCGGATCCGTCGGTGCTGGGGCTGGACGCGGTGTTCCCCGCCGTCCTGCTCGCGCTCGCGCTGCCGGGTCTCCGGGGCGCCGGGACCCTTGCCGCGGTACTGCTCGGCGGGGCGGTCGCGCTCGCGGCGGTGTCGGTGGTGCCGCTCGGACTCGCTCCGGTGCTCGCCCTCGCGGGCGTCGCGGCCACGGTCGGACGGGGCCGCTCGTGAGCACCGCCGCCGTCACGCTCGGTATCGTCGTGCTCGCGGTCGGCAGCTTCGCTCTGCGGGCGGGCGGAGTGCTGCTGCGCGACCGCATGCCGCTCGGCGACGAGGCGGAGCGGCTCGTCGAGCGCGGCACCGTCGTCCTGCTGATCGCGGTCGCGCTGGTGTCGGCGCTGACGGAGGGGGCGGAGCCGGCTCCCGTGTCGCGGGCCGCGGGAGTCGCGGTCGGCGCCGGGGCGGCACTCCTGAAGGCGCCGCTCGTGGTCGTCGTGATCGCCGCGGCGGGAACGGCCGCGGGGCTACGAGCCCTGGGGGTGTGACCCGCTCAGAGCGCCTTCGCGAAGCAGGTCCCGGAGTCGTCCCCGACGTGCGCTCCGAAGCTGTCGACCTCTGTGAAGCCGAGCGCTCGGGCTCCGGCGGCGGTCGCCGGATCCGCCGCGTCGACGCGGAACCGGAGCGTCCGGATCCGCTGGACCCTCGCCCACGACTCGGCCGCGAGGAGCAGGCGGCGGGCGACCCCCTGCCGGCGGGCCGCGGGCAGGACGACGAGGCGCACGAGCTCGGCGAAGTCGTCGGGGCCGGGGGCCAGCGCGACGAGTCCGAGGGCGCCGCCGTCCGCTCCTCCCCGCGCGACGAACACGCGCGCGTGCTCGCGGTCGAGTGGGGAGGCGCCCGGCTCCGCGGCGAGAGCGAGCAGCGCGTCGACCTCGGGGGTGCCGGTGCGCTCGAGTCGGACGCTCACGGACTCCGCGGCGCTCACGAGGTCGGCTCCGCCGCTCCCGCCGGCTCGAGGGAGAGGGTCTGCACGGCCGGAGCGTCGAGGTGCGCGTGCAGGAAGTCGACGATCGTCGAGCGCAGCCCGTCGTCGAGCAGGGCGATGGAGTGCAGCGCGCCCGGGACGACGAGGAGCTCGACCGGTGCGCCGGCCTCCTTCAGGGCGGCCGCGAAGGACGCGGACTGCGAGAGCGACACGCGCTCGTCGGCCGAGTGGGCGATCAGGAACGGGGGCTCGCTGCCGTCGACGTGCGAGATCGGAGACGCCTCCTCGGCCGCGGAGCACTCGGCGAGGTCGGGGCAGTCGAGGTAGGTGCGGACCGCGGCGGCGACTCCCACCACCGGGTCGTCGTCGGCGAGGCCCGCGGCGGTCAGGTCGGAGGGGCCGCTGAGGTCGACGACCGCGGCGAGCTCGGAGGACGTGTCGTCGTCGGTGCCCAGCAGTGAGGCGAGGTTGCCGCCGGCCGATCCGCCGAACGCGGCCACCCGCTCCGGATCGATGCCCAGCCGCTCGGTCTGCTCGGGCGCGAGGAGCCAGTCGAGCGCGGCCGAGACGTCGTCGATCTGCGCGGGGAAGACCGCGGCGGGAGCGAGGCGGTAGTTCACCGAGACGGCGACGAAGCCCTCGGAGGCGAGCCACTGGCACAGCGGCCGCCAGTTCGCGTCGGCCTTGTCGCCGCGGGCCCAGCTGCCGCCGTGCACGACCAGCACGGCGGGCAGCGGAGCGGAGTCGACCGCGTCGACCGGCGAGCAGACGTCGACGGCCTGGCCGGTGGCCTTGTCGTAGACGAGGTCGGCGGTGACGGGGATGTCGGAGTACTGCGTCGAGGGCACGGCGCCCGCCGCCTGGGCGATCGGCTCGGACACGGGAGCGGCGCTCGCGCAGCCCGCGAGGGCGGCGGCGGCCAGCGCGAGGGTCGCGGCGGACAGGGCGAAGGATCGCGGGGTTCGGGAGGTCTCGCGCATGGGTGAGACGAGCGTAAGGGGTCGACGGCGCTCCGCCTACAGGACCCCCGCGATCAGGGGGTGCCGCGCCGCATCAGCGGCCCCGACCCGGAACCGGCCGGGCCGCATCGCGGCTCCGAACCGGAACCGCCTGCGCCGCGTCAGCTGCTCACGACCGGCACCGGCGGCTCCTGTGCCGCAGGCTCGGCCGGTGCCGGCTCCTCCGCCTGCAGCCGCACGAGCACGACTCCGGTGAGGATCAGCGCGCCGCCCGCGAACTGGATCGGCGCAGGCAGCTCTCCCAGGAGCGCCCAGGCGGCGACGATCGAGAAGAGCACCTCGGTCAGCCCGACGAACGAGGCGATCCGCGTGCCGAGGCGGGAGCCTCCCTGGATGCCGAGGAGATAGGCCAGGACGGTCGACATGCCCAGGATCACCGCGGCCGGCACCGCCCAGGAGATCTCGTTCCCGAGGAACACCACGTCGCCGAAGGTCGCGCGCAGGGGAGTGACGCCGGTCACCCCGAGCAGGATCAGGATCGCGGCACCGACGGTCATCGCTCCCGCGGTCAGGGCGATCGGCGGCAGCTCCGGATCGACGCGACCGGCGATCACGTAGTAGACGCAGAGCCCGAGGGACGCGGTGAGCGCCCACGCGATGCCGATCAGCTCGGGGGTGGACTCGCCCGACAGGTCCAGCACCAGCACGAGGCCGGCCAGTGCGACGACCGAGCCGGCGAGGGTGAAGCGGCCGGGGTGCCTCCGGTTGCGGGCCCAGGCGAAGAGGACGAGGAACACGGGCGCCAGGTACTCGATCAGCAGGGCGATGCCGACCGACATGTGCTCGATGGCGCTGTAGAAGCAGAGCTGGGCGGCCACCACGGCGAAGACTCCGTAGAGACCGATGGTGCCGAGGTTCCGCCGCAGCACGTGGCCCTTGCCGCGGAGGGAGAGGGCCGCGGGGATCGCGAGCACGAGCGCCGCGCCTCCCGCGCGCCAGAGCACGGCGGCCGAGGGGGTCCAGCCCGCCTCGAGGAGCGGCTTCACGAACGGTCCGCCCAGCCCGAACGCGGCGGCGGCGGCGAGGGTCAGGACGAGGCCGGAGCCGAGCCGGCGCGGAGGTGCTGTGGTGGTCATCTGCGCGTCCCTCGTCTCGCCCGGCCGGTTCAGGAGTCAAACTCGTTATGCTCGTGACGGCACCCGGTCGTCCAGACGGTACCGGCTCGCCCTGTCAGGAGTCAACATGCCTTTCGCTCATGACGTCGAGGCGTCCCTCACCTCGACGGCCGTCCTCGTGAACACGCTGCCCGAGCTCTCGCACACGGGCGAGGACGAGCTCGGATCCCTCGAGCAGCTCGACGACTTCCTCCGCATCAACCGCTACACGGGCAGCCGCGAGCACTCGACGGCCGAGCTCGACGCCGTCCGCTCCGTCCGCTCCTCCCTCCGCTCGCTCTGGCTGACGAGTGCCGAGGAGGATCTCGTGGCCCTGGTCAACGGGATGCTCGAGGAGGGCCGGGCGCTGCCCCAGCTGGTGCGGCACGGTCTCTGGGGCTGGCACCTGCACGCGACGCGCGACGAGAGCCCGCTCGCCACGCGGATCGTCGTGGAGGCCGCGATGGCCTTCGTCGAGTGGTGCGCGAGGACGAGCGCGACCGCATCCGGATCTGCGCGGCGGAGGACTGCGAGGCGGTGCTCGTCGACTTCTCGCGCAACCGCTCCAAGCGGTACTGCGACACGGGGAACTGCGGCAACCGGGCGAACGTCGCGGCGTACCGGGCGCGGCGCGCGACGGCGGAGGCGTGACGCACGAGTAGGCCCGGCGCGGGAGAGGCCTGACGCGGGAGAGGTGCCACGGGCGCAGCGGCGCATCCTAGCGCGGGAGTGCGCCCCGCCCTAGCCAGGCCGCGAGGCCGCGTGTAGACTCTCGTGGTCGGCTCTTGACACCGTGCGCTCTGCGCGCGGATGGGTTTGTTAGTCAAGCGGGCCGGATCTCCGACAGTCGTCGTGAGAGACATCACATGTGTGTGAATCGGCCCCGGTCAAAGACTCGCCCGGGTTCCTGCAGGCTGCGTTCGGATGCGCCCCACGAGGGCGCCCTCCGGCGTGCGTCTGCCCGCTCCTCATCGAGCCCACGCAGAACCGAACCCAGGAAGACACAGCCATGCCCAAGAACAAGAAGCCCGCCGGCGGACGCCCCGCCAAGAACTTCGAGCCCAACCGCTTCGGCGCGTCCAGCGGCAAGTCGCAGCTCGGAGGCCGTTCGCGCTTCCCCGCGACCAAGCCCGCGCGCGCAGCGAGGGGCACCGCGGCTACCGCCCCGTCGACGAGAACGCGCCCAAGAAGGCGCGCTGGAACGCCGACGAGCGCGCCGCCCGCGCCGATGAGCGCAGCAGCGAGCGCCCCGCCCGCTCGTACGACCGCGACGAGCGTCCCGCGCGTTCGGCCGACCGCGGCGACCGCCCCGTGCG
>NZ_MUKN01000052.1 GCF_001995175.1 Rathayibacter rhapontici | reverse complement strand
CCGACTCCGGTGAGCGCCTCGCCGACGCAGTCGCCGACTCCGTCTCCTGCCGTCACCGCGACGACTGCTCCCAGCGCGAGCCCCGCGCCGGCCGAGACGGTCCCCGAGGCGGTTCCCTCGGAGCCGACGCCGGCGACCGTCCTCCCCGCCGAGCCGGTCCCCGCGCCGGCCCCGGCTCCGGTCGAGCGCTGCCACGGGAGCGACCTCGCCCTCGAGTACGTCCCCGACCCGGAGGCGTCGGGCGCGGGCAGCAGCGCCTTCGACCTCGTGTTCACGAACGTGTCCACCGCACCCTGCGCCCTGGCCGGGATCCCGGGGGTGTACCCGACCGACGCGGACGGAGTGCGCATCGGCGCGGTCGCCTCCTCGTTCGGACCGAACACGGCCGAGCCCCTCACGGTGCAGCCCGGCGGCCGTGCCGACGTCCGCGTGCTCCGGCACGCGCCGGGCGCCTACGGCTGCCCCTCCGCCCGGTCCAGCCGGATCGTCGCCGAGGTGGTGGACGACGTGGATCCCGCGGTCGCCGCGCCGGCGGAGATCGAGGTCTGCACCGACGGCACGGTGATGCTCGAGGCGTCGACCTACACCCTGCTCGGCTGACGCTCCGGGCGCCGGCGCGGACGTCCCGTGCCGACCTGCTGCTTCCGGAACCGCTCCGCGACCCCTTGACCGGGACTCCGCGACCCGCGAGCCTCACTAGCACGCTCGCTCCCCATCACCAGGAGGTCCCCATGAAGGTCGGCTCGCTCGTTCTCCGTCTCGCCGTCGGCGGTCTGTTCGTCGGACACGGACTGCAGAAGCTCCGCGGCTCGTTCGGCGGTCCGGGTCTGGAGGGCACCTCCCAGATGATGGAGAGCCTCGAGATGCACCCGCCCCGTCGAAACGCTCTCGCGGCCGCCGTGACCGAGACGGCCGGCGGCGCAGCCCTGGCCCTCGGAGCCGCGACTCCGCTCGCCGCGGCCGGCATCGTCGCCACCATGGTCACGGCCGTCCGCAAGGTGCACTGGAGCAACGGCCTCTGGAACGCGGGCGGCGGGTGGGAGTTCAACGGCCTGCTCGTCGCGGCGACGGCGGCGATCGTCGCCGACGGGCCGGGCCCGCTCTCCCTCGACGCACTGGTCGGGAAGAGGAAGTGGGGCGCCGGATGGGCGCTGCTCGCGCTCGTCGCCGGCGCCGCCGCCTCCACCGCCGCGATCGAGGCGGGACGCCGCGCTGTCGGCACCTCGGATGAGCCCGGAGCGGCGAGCGACTCGTCCACCACTCCCGACTCCCCCACCTCGGCGGCCGACGGCACCGCCTGACCCGCCCGGGCTCGTCGTCGGGCGGTAGCGTCGGCGCTGTGACCGATCCGCTGCAGCCCTCCGTCCTCCGCTCCACCCTCTCGGTCGACGTCGACGCCTGGCAGCGCGCCGCCGAGCGCCTGCACGCCGACGGCGACGACGTCGTCGAGCGGATGCGCGTGCTCGCGGCCCGTTACCCCGGCACGGACGGCCGCGCCCGCTTCGAGCTGGCCGGCGCTCTCGACAGCGCCGGCCACGAGGCGGAGGCGGCCGCCGAGTACGAGAAAGCCCTCGCCCTCGGTCTCGACGAGGAACGGGAGGCGCAGCTGGTCATCCAGTACGCCTCGACACTCCGGAACCTCGGCCGCCATGACGAGGCCGTCGCCCTGCTCGGCTCGGCCGCCCCGCACCCGACCGTGGGGGCCGCGCGCGAGGTGTTCCTCGCCCTCGCCCTGCACAGCGCGGGCCGCCCCGAGGAGGCGCTGCGCACCGCCCTCGAGGCGCTCGTGCCGACGCTGCCCCGCTACCGCCGCTCCGTCTCCGCCTACGCGGCGGCGCTGACGGACTGACCCGTCACTCCTGGAGCAGGGCGTCGATCTGGCCCATCGCCTGCCGCATGCCCTCCTCCATGCCCATCTGGACCATCTGCTCGAGCTGCTCGATCGACTCGAACGACGAGCGGACCGTCATCCGGGTCCGTCCGCCCGCCTCCTCGAGGGTGACGACCGCGTGGGTCGTCCCGTACGAGTCGTCCGGCTCCCCCTCGTCGTCGGCGAACCCGTCGTCGAACTCGAACCGCACCGGCTCCTCGACCGCGGTCACGAGCCACCAGCCGCGCGCCTTCTCGCCGTCGGGCCCGGTCATCACGTAGCTGCTCCGGCTTCCGACGACGGCGTCGTGCCGCTCGAACGTCGCGGGCCAGGTCGGCGGCCCCCACCAGCGCTCGAGCTGGCGGGGGTCGGACCAGATCCGCCAGACCCGGTCGATGCCGGCGTCGAACTCGGCGGTGAGGGTCAGGGTCAGGTTCTCGACGTCCTTCACGGACTCCAGCACGGTCATCGTGCGCTCCTTCTGCTCGGTTCTCCGGACGGTTGCGGACACTCCTCGGCGAGGAGGTCGGCGATGCGATCCGCTCGTCCGCGCCACAGCTCCTCGTAGGCGTCGAGGAGACGGGCCGCTGTGCGCAGCCCCGCCACCTCTCCCCGCACGAGCTGCTCTCTGCCCCGCCGCCGCTTGGTGACGAGCGAGGCCCGCTCGAGCACGGCCACGTGCTTCTGGACGGCGGCGAACGACATCTCGTACCGCGAGGCGAGCGCCGTGACGGAATGCTCGCCCTGCAGCACCCGCGCGACGATGTCGCGCCGGGTGCTGTCGGCGAGCGCCTGGAACAGGCGGTCCACCTCGGTGCCGCTTCCCACATCTACAACCATAGGGTTGTACATTAGCCGCTCTGGGTCCTCCGGGGAAGGGGTGCAGCCGACCTCCTCCGCTCCGACCCGCTCACGGACGGGCCGCGGCGGACACGAGCCTCCGCGACGTGCTCTCGAGGACCCAGTCCGGCACGGAGCGCGCCGAGAACAGCGACTCGTAGAGCAGCGCCATCGAGTAGACGGGGTCGAGCCTCCGGGCCTCTCCGAGGTGGGCCGCGGCGAGCGAGGCCGCTCCACGCGCCCACCAGCACCAGGCCAGCACGGTCAGCACCGGCGCACGCGACTCCAGCGGCGCGAGCGCCGCCGTCCGCGCGAGAGCACGGGTCGCGAGCGCGAGCCGCGCGGGATCCGGACCCGGACCCGCTCCCATCAGCAGCTCCACCTCGGCCAGGTCGTCGTCGCCCGGGAGCCGGAGGGCGTCGTGCCGCGCGAGGAGGGCGTCCATCGTCTCGCCCGTGAGCGCCTGCTCCGCCTGCTGGCGGATCATCCTGACCAGGGCCGGAGCCGCACTGATCGGCCCGAGAGCGATCTGCAGCGTCAGCTGGTCGCGCAGCGGAGGCGACTGCAGGAACCGCACGATGCGTCCCTCCCGGCGGGCGACCGAGGGACCGGTCAGCCACCGCTCGATGATCGGAGTGAGACCCGCGATCCCCCCGACCGGACCGTGCGCGAGGACCGCCGCGACCACGGCGCGATCGTCCTCCTCGACCGCGGGCAGCGCGGTCTGCTCCGCCACGTCGAGCGGCTCGTCCGCGACCGCCCGCGAGAACAGGCCCGACTCGCTGCCGTGGATCTCGGCGAGCGGACGCGGCGAGCGCCGCTCGGCCGCGATCGTGTAGCGGCCCCAGCCGTCGGAGGCGACGCAGGCGACCCCGACGATGCCGTGCCGGGTGCGCTCCAGCCGCCGGACCACCGCTCGTCCCAGAGCCGCGAGCGGGATGCCGTGCTCCTCGTCGTAGCTCCGCTCCGAGTAGACGACGGCCAGCACCGCGTCGGCCTCGGGGACCGCGGTGAAGGCCTGGACGCAGGCCCCGGCGAGGGCGGCGGTCTCGGACTCGCCGAGGCGTCCCGGCAGCGCGATCCGGAACCCTCCGACCGCGCGTCGTCCGAGGAACGGCACGATGACCAGCGAGTCCTTCGGGTGCACTCCGAGGAGGGACGGGATCACCGACAGGAGGTCGGCGAAGCCCGGGGCGCGGATGAGCTCGGGGCCGAGGAACGGGTCGAGGGGAACGGAGGTGCGGTCGCGATCTGCCATGCGCCACACCGTCCTCCGCCGCACACCGTCACGCAGGCCGACGAGGACGATCCGTGGACAGCGGCCGCGATACCCGACCTGGGGAGGAGATGCCCCGAGGCTCCGGGCACTGGCGCCCGCCGCAGGGGGCGTCGTACGGTGCTCGCACCACGGGCCCGGCACCGGGTCCTGAGAGCGGAGGTTCAGCTCACGCCGCCCGGGGCCGCCTGCTCGATCGTCCTGGGGGTCGGGATCACCGAGATGGCCCCCGGATCGCAGAAGGGCCTGCAGATGGTCGTCGCCGACGCGGTCGCGGCGCGCGAGGAGCTCCTCGCCCGGGGAGCACCGGTCTCGGACATCGATTCGCAGCCCTGGGGCGAGTTCGTCCACTTCGCCGACCCCGACGGCAACACCTGGGCTCTGCAGCAGATCGTGATCCCCGGCTGAGGGAGCGGCCCGGCCGCCGCGGCTCAGAACGCGATGCGGTCGAGCTCGCGTCCGAGGTACGGCGCCAGTGTCCGGGCGTACGTCTCGGTGAGGTGGCCCATGTCGCGGTACACCTTCACTCCGCCGATCACGAACGGGCAGATCTCCTCGTCGCAGAAGTAGCGGGTCAGGTCGACGGCGTTCGCCCCCTCCCAGCCCTCGGCGGCGGCGGCCATGAGCTCCCGCTCGGCGAACGCCTCGTCGGTCCCGACCCCGCAGGTGTCGGCGGTGCCCGGGCGCTCGCTGCACGCCAGCTCCTCCACCGTCTCGACGACCGGGTTGTCGCGGATCGCGACGACCTCCGTCCCCCGGGCGACCAGGGGAGCCCACGACTCCCGGAACCCGTCGATGCCCGCCTGCTCGTCGGGCTCGCCGGAGGAGTCGATGAACACCGACTTCTTCGCGGAGTACGCCGTCACCATCAGGTCGTAGGGCTCCTGCGCCGCCAGCTCCTCCTGCAGCTTCCCGACCCAGGTCGCGCACGACGAGCGCGACACCGACGAGTCGTCGCGGCGCGACGCGGTCGTGAAGACGCAGCCCGTCTTGTAGTAGGTGTGCAGATCCCAGCCGCGCTCCTCCGCGACTCCGCGCAGGGCGGGGAAGAAGGACGCCGCGTGCGAGTTGCCGATCAGCAGCACGCGGCGGCCGTCCGGATCGCCGAACCGGCACTCCTTCAGCTCGACGCCCGCGTTGTTGGTGCTGCACTCCCTGGTGTTGATCTCGGAGCCGTCCTCGGACGCGTCGAACGCGGGGACGCTCGACGTCCAGGATCGGGTCTGCTCGCAGGCCGACGCGTTCTCCACGGCGCTGCTCCGAAGCAGCCGTCCGGAGAGGCGGGCATCGCGCTCGCCCGGGCGAGATCGGCGCTGATCGCCGCATTCGTGGCCGCGATCGCCCCTCCGCCGCCGAGGACAGCGACCAGCATCATGGCCGTCGGAGCGAGCGCCCGCCAGCGCGACCCGGTCGGCGCCCGCCGATGCAGCGGATCCTCGAGGAAGTGCTTCGACAGAGTGGCCAGCACCACCGCCGCTGCGACGATGCTCAGCCCGGCGAGCAGCCCGGGCTCCTGCCCCGAGATCTCCTCCCAGAACACGAGCAGCGGCCAGTGCCACAGGTACAGCCCGTAGCTGACGCCGCCGAGCCAGACCAGCGGCCGCAGGGCGAGGAGCCGCGCGACGCCGAACGCCGGAGCGGGGCCCGTGCCGGCGATCAGGACGAGGACCGCCGAGAAGGTCGGCCAGAGGGCGGCCACTCCCGGGAACGCACTCGACACCTGCAGGACGATCCCGCACGAGATCACGCCGACCAGGCCCAGCCAGCCGGCGACCACACGGATCGCCGTCGGCAGCGTCCGCCCGGTCAGCACGAGGGCGCTGAGCGATCCGAGCCCGAACTCCCACGTCCGAGCGAGCACGCTGTAGTAGGCGGACGGCTGGTCGCGCTCGACCAGCAGCACCGAGTAGGCGAACGAGACGATGCTCACGACGGCGACCACGACGAGCAGCACCCGGAGCAGATCCACCCGACGCCGCAGGACGACGACGATCGCCGCCGCCGCGAAGGCGAGGAGCAGCCAGACCAGGTAGAACTGCCCCTGCACCGACATCGCCCAGAAGTTCTGCACCGGCGAGTGGAAGTTGTCCTGCGCGAGGTAGTCGACCCCCGCCCGGTCCAGGACCACGTTCTCGACGTACAGGGCCGACCCGAGCACCTCGGTGAAGGTCTGCTTCAGCTGGGAGGGCCGCAGCAGGAACGGGCTCACCGCCGCGACCACCACGAGCACCACGGCCGCCGCGGGGAACAGCCGCGACGCGAGCCGCGAGACGAACACGACCGGGCGCACGCGCCCGTACCGGCGGACCTGCCCCATCAGCGTCACCGTGGTCAGGAAGCCGGCGACGACGAAGAAGACGTCGACTCCTCCCGAGACCCGGCCCAGCCAGATGTGGAACGAGGCGACGAGGAGCGAGGCGACGGCGCGCAGGCCCTCGATCTCGGGCCGGTAGCCGGCGGAGTCGGACTTCTTCGAGACCGCGGAGGCCGGCCGGTCCCCGGGCGTCGCGCGGTCCGAGGGAGGGGCGATCGACATGGGCGGTGGGATCCTTCGAATGGCGGAGGGGCGGGGTGGACCGCTGCGTCCGGCGTTCGGATTGCCGTGGCGGAGATGAGCCCGTTCGGGACATCCGTGTCCGACAGAGGGGCTGGAGCCGTGACTCGACGTCGTTCGCGGACAATCTAGCGGTGCTCCTCCGGTAGCACAAAGTCGAAGACACGTCCTCCCCTGGCGCGTCGCTGGCGCGCAGGGCAGTCGGACGGATCCGTCACCCGATCGAGACGATCCCGCCTCGGCCGACACTGTCACAGTGAGAGCAGGCGGAGGGAGGCCCGATGATCACCGAGACGACCACCGACGCCGAGCTGGTCCGGCGGGCCGCCGCGGGCAGCGAGGCGGCCTTCCGCACGCTTTACCGCGCCTACGTCCGCCCCGTCTACTGGCTCGCGCACGGCGTCCTGCACGATCCCGCCGAGGCGGAGGAGGTCACGCAGGAGACCTTCGTCGTCGCGTGGGGCAAGCTCGACGGTCTCGACCTGATCGGCGACTCCCTCCTCCCCTGGCTCGTCACGATCTGCCGCTTCCAGGCGGCGAACCGCGTGCGCGCTCTGCGACGCGAGCGCGAGCGCACCGCTGCGACGGAGGAGGAGCCCGCCTCCCCGCACGATATCGAGCAGGAGGTGGTCACCGCCGCCCTGGCCGACGCCGTCCTCCGCGCGACCGAGGGGCTCTCCGAGCTCGACCGCGCCGTGTTCCGCCTGTGCGCGACGGAGGGGCGCGGCTACGAGGAGGCCGCGCACGAACTCGGCGTCACGCACGCCACCGTCCGCAACCGCCTGTCCCGCGTCCGTCGGCGCCTGCGCCTGGTGGTCGACGACTTCCGAGGAGCAGAACAGCCGTGACCGAGACACCCGACCTCCTCCCTCCTCTCGACGAGCGCCGCGTCTCCGCGATCGAGGCGCGCGTCTTCCGCTCGCTCGCTTCTCTGCGCGCCGCGCGGTCGGCGCGCCGTCGGAGGGCGGTCTCGATCGGCGGAGTCGCCGCCGGTCTCCTCGTGCTCGCCGTCGTGGTCGGCCCCCTCGTGAGCGTGAACGGCCTGTCGGTCGGCGCGTCGGACTCCGCGGCGATCGCACCCGACTCGGCCGCCGACTCCGGCGCCGGCGCCGGCGCGCGGAGTCGTCCGAGGGGTCCGTGCCGGACGGAGCGGGCATCGTCGGCGCCCTCCCCGCCGAGGGCGCCCCGGCGTCGACCACGCGCGAGATCGCGTCGACCGCCGCCGCCACCCTCCGGGCCCCGTCCGTCGCCGACGCGATCGCGGCCCTCTCCGCGAGTGCCGTGGAACTCGGCGGCTACGTCGAGAGCTCGAGCACGTCCGGCACCGGCGGATCGGCGACAGCCGATGACTCCCGCAGCGACGGGATCGAGCCCTCCTTCCCCGCACCGCTCCCGTCGGGTGCCGGCTCCGTCACCCTCCGCGTCCCCGCCGATCGACTCTCCGATGCGAGGGCCTCCCTGGCTGAGCTCGGCACCGTCACCGAGTCGACGGTCGAGAGGGAGGACGTCACTCTGCAGGCCGTCGACCTCCGGGCGCGCGCCGCCGCCGCGCAGGCCTCGGTCGACAGCCTCACCGAGCTCGTGGCTCAGGCCGGCGATCTCGCCGACCTGCTCGCGGCCGAGTCCGCTCTCACGCAGCGCCAGGCCGAGCTCGAGTCGACCCGGCAGCAGCTCACCGCCCTCGAGAGCCGGGTGTCGCTCGCCTCCCTGAGCGTCACGGTGCTCCCGGAGGAGACCGCCGCGCCCGCGGACCCCACCGGATTCCTCGACGGACTCCTCACCGGATGGAACGGTCTCGTCGCGGCCGCGAACGCCGCCCTGATCGGTATCGGGTTCCTGCTCCCCTGGCTGCTCGTCGCCGCTCTCGTCGGCGCGGTCGTCCTGGCCGTCCGCCGCCGGCGGGCACCGCCCGCGCCCGACTCCGACTAGTCTCCAGGGTGGCCTCCGCGCCTGTCGTCCCACCAGAGAGAACCACCGTGAGCCTCCTCCGCACCAAGTCCGTCGAGCAGTCCATCGCCGACACCGACGAGCCCGAGTTCCGTCTCAAGAAGTCGCTGTCCGCTCTCGACCTCACGGTCTTCGGCGTCGGCGTCGTGATCGGGGCCGGCATCTTCACCCTCACCGGTCGGGCCGCGCACGACATCGCCGGACCCGCCATCGTGCTGAGTTTCGTCGTCGCCGCCTTCGCGTGCGCCCTCGCGGCCATGTGCTACGCCGAGTTCGCCTCCACGGTGCCCGTGTCCGGCTCCGCCTACACGTTCTCCTACGCCTCCCTCGGCGAGCTGTTCGCGTGGATCATCGGCTGGGACCTCATCCTCGAGCTCTTCCTCGGCGCGAGCGTGGTGGCCCAGGGCTGGAGCGCCTACCTGGGCTCGCTCCTCGGCCAGCTCGGCGTCGTGCTGCCGCCCGCGATCTCCTACGGCGGAGTCGTCGACCTGCCCGCGATCCTCCTGGTGCTCGTGCTCGGCGGCCTCATGACCTTCGGGATCAAGGAGTCCCTCCGCGTCAACCTCGTGCTCGTCGCGGTCAAGCTCTTCATCGTCCTGTTCGTGATCATCGCCGGGATCCAGTTCATCGACTCGGCGAACTACTCCCCCTTCATCCCGCCGTCGGCGCCCACGGAGTCGGCCTCGGGTCTCACCCAGCCGCTCCTCCAGTTCCTCTCGGGCATCGAGCCCGCCACCTTCGGCATCGGCGGCATCATCGCCGGCGCCTCCCTCGTCTTCTTCGCCTACATCGGTTTCGACGTCGTCGCGACGACGGCCGAGGAGACCCGGAACCCCCAGCGCGACATGCCCATCGGCATCATCGCCTCGCTCGCGATCTGCACCGTGCTCTACTGCGCGGTCGCCCTCGTCGTCACCGGCATGGTCCCCTACCGCGAGCTCGACCCCTCCGCGGCCCTGGCCAACGCCTTCGCCTACCACGGCCAGACCTGGATGGCGACGGTCATCTCGGCCGGCGCCGTGGCGGGCCTCACCACCGTCGTGCTCACCCTGCTGATCGGAGCGACGCGCATCATCTTCGCGATGTCGCGCGACGGCCTGCTCCCCCAGCGCCTCGCCACCGTGCACCCGCGCCTGCGGACCCCGTGGGTCACCTCCCTCGCCGTGACCGTCGTCGTCGCGCTGCTCGCGGGTCTGACCCCGATCGGCGTCCTGGAGGAGATGGTCAACATCGGCACGCTGTCGGCGTTCGTGCTCGTCTCGGTCGGCGTGATCGTCCTGCGGCGCACGCGCCCCGACCTGAAGCGCGGCTTCCGCGTCCCGCTCAACCCGTGGCTCCCCGGACTGTCGGCGCTGATCTGCACCTACCTGATGCTCAACCTCTCGATCGAGACCTGGCTGCGGTTCCTGATCTGGCTGGCCATCGGCTTCGCGATCTACTTCGCCTACTCCCGTCGCCACGCCAAGATCGGGAAGTAGGGGCGCCCAGAGCCGGGGTCAGGACACCGCGGTCGGCGTCGGCCGCAGCACCTTCTCCATCGCCTTCCCCCTCGCGAGCTCGTCGACGAGCTTGTCGAGGTACCGGATGCGCTGCATCAGCGGGTCCTCGACGTCCTCGACGCGGATCCCGCAGATCACCCCGGTGATCAGCTCGGCGTTCGGGTTCAGGCGCGACGCCGCGAAAAAGTCCTCGAACGTCGTCCGCTCGGCGAGGTGCCTCTGCAGCTCGGCCTCGTCGAAGCCGGTCAGCCACCGGATCACCTCGTGCAGCTCCTCGACGGTGCGCCCTTTCTTCTCGACCTTCGCCACGTAGTGCGGATGGACGTCGGCGACCGCCGTGCGGAAGATCCTGCTCATGGCGGAAGGGTAGTCCGCCCGCGCGCTCCCGCGCAGTCCCGGGAGCGAGCGGGAATGCCCGGTCCGCGCCCGCTCTTGCATCCCGTATGAGAGCGATCGTCCACACCTCCACCGGCCCCTCGTCCGTCCTGTCCCTCGTCGACCGCGAGCCCGCTGCTCCGGGCGACGGCGAGGTGCGCGTCCGGGTCGTCGCCTCCGGCGTCAACCCGACCGACTGGAAGGCGCGCGCCGACGGAGACCTCGCCTTCGACGAGGTGGTCCCCAACCAGGACGGTGCCGGAGTCGTGGACGCCGTCGGCGCCGGTGTCGCGGACCTCGCCGAGGGCGACCGCGTCTGGTTCTTCCTCGCCGCGCACCAGCGCCCCACCGGCAGCGCGCAGGAGTACACGGTGCTGCCCGCCGACCGCGTCGTCCGCCTCCCCGAGGGCATCGGCTTCGACGTCGCCGCGAGCCTCGGCGTTCCAGCGATGACCGCGCACCGCGCCCTGACGGTCCACGAGCAGGGCCCGGCACGGCTCTTCCCCGGAGCACTGGACGGCCGCACGGTCCTCGTCCAGGGCGGAGCGGGCGCCGTCGGCCACGCCGCGATCCAGCTCGCCGCGTGGGCCGGAGCGACCGTCATCGCCACCGTGAGCAGCGACGCCAAGGCCGCTCTCGCCACCGCGGCCGGCGCCCACCACGTCCTCCAGTACCCCGACGACGCGCTCGCCGACCGCATCCGCGAGATCGCCCCCGAGGGTGTCCACCAGATCGTCGAGGTCGCTCCGGCGCAGAACGCCGCGCTCGACGTCGACGTGCTCGCCAACCACGGCAGCATCGGCTACTACGCGAACAACAACGGCGACGAGTTCACCATCCCGATCGTCCCAAGCTTCGCCAAGCGCCCGCTGGCAGGGCCTGCTCCTCTACACCGTCGGCGCCGAGCCCCTGCGGGCCGCAGCGGAGGACATCACCGCGGCGCTGGCCGACGGAGCACTCCCCGTCGGCGAGGACGCGGGCCTCCCCCTCACCTGGTTCCCCCTCGAGGAGACCGCCGCCGCCCACGACGCCGTCGAGGCCGGCACCACCGGCAAGATCCTCATCCGGATCACCGCCGACTAGCAGCACATCGGCCGGGAGTTGCCGCGGACCGCCCAGCCCGGGCGGCCACCGCTCCCGGCCGACACGGCTCGAACGGCGGATGGCCGCTGAGCGCGTACCGCCGGCCCCGCGAGCAGATCACCGCCGAAGCGGCTCCCGGAACGCCTCTGGAAACAACGAAGCCCTGGTGGAAGAGGCTTCTCACCAGGGCTTGCTGTCGGGCTGACAGGATTTGAACCTGCGACCCCTTGACCCCCAGTCAAGTGCGCTACCAAGCTGCGCCACAGCCCGTGGCAGACCGGGCACGTGGCCCGGGCAACTCGACTATCTTAGCGGGTCGCGAGGCCGGAAGTGAAAACGAGCCGGGCCCGCGCCTGCGTAGAATCACTGAGCGCCTGCGCCCCGGAACCGCCGGGTGCCGGACGGGCGGCACGGGAGGCGGCATGGACGCGCGTCAGAGGCGATCGCAGGAGTCGCTGCACAGGGCGATCATCGAGCTCGCGACCGAGCGCGCCGTGTCGGGCCTGACCGTCTCGGACATCACCGACCGCGCCGGAGTGAACCGCTCCACCTTCTACGCGCACGCGGCGTCGGCCGCCGAGCTGCTCACCGCGGCGCTCCTGACCGAGCTCGAGCTCATCCGGGTCGACTACGTGACGCGACTGGGCGACGGCGATCCGGCCGGCGCCTCCAACCGCGAGGCGACCCTGCGCATCCTGGATCACCTCGAGGGGCACCGCGACCTCTACCTCGGCGCCTTCGACGACGTCGGAGGCGACTCGGGCCTGCGCGTCATGCTGGCCGCCCACTTCCGCCGCTCCGTCACCGATGCGGTCGAGAGCGGTGCGGTGACGTCTCCGCAGGAGAGCCGCCTGCCCGGTGGCGCGGCGTCCTACATCTCGGCCGGCTCGGCCGCGCTGATGGAGGAGTGGCTGCGCCTGCCCGCTCCGCGCGACCCCGATCTCTACCTGGACGCGTTCGCGCAGGTCCTGCCGCCGTGGTGGCCGCTCACGGAGAACTCCGCCGAGACCGCGGACGCCTGAGCACGCGCCCGCTCAAACGCTCCGGCCCGCCGGATCCGAGGATCCCGGCGGGCCGGAGGCGTGAGCGGTCGAGGTCAGCGCGCGCGCTTCTCGCGCACGCGCATGTTGACGTTGACCGGCGACCCCTGGAAGCCGTAGATCTCGCGCAGACGGCGCTGGATGTAGCGGCGGTAGCCGGGGTCGAGGAATCCGGTCGTGAACAGCACGAATGTCGGCGGCCGCGAGGACGCCTGGGTGCCGAACAGCACGCGGGGCTGCTTCCCTCCGCGCAGGGGGTGCGGATGCGCCGCGGTGAGCTCGGCGAGGAACGCGTTGAACTTGCCGGTCGGGATGCGCGTGTCCCACGACTCGAGCGCCAGCTCCAGCGCGGGGACCAGCTTCTCGAGGTGGCGGCCGGTGCGGGCCGAGATGTTGACGCGGGGAGCCCAGGCGACGTGCGCCAGGTCCTTCTCGATCTCGCGCTCGAGGTAGCGGCGGCGCTCGTCGTCGAGCAGGTCCCACTTGTTGAAGGCGAGGACCAGGGCGCGACCCGACTCGAGCACGAGGTCGATGATGCGCACGTCCTGCTCCGAGATCGGCTCGGAGACGTCGATCACGACGACCGCGACCTCCGCCTTCTCGAGCGCGGTCGAGGTGCGCAGCGACGCGTAGAAGTCGGCGCCCTGCTGCAGGTGCACACGACGGCGGATGCCGGCGGTGTCGACGAAGCGCCACACCTTGCCGGCGATCTCGACCTGCTCGTCGACCGGGTCGCGGGTGGTTCCGGCGAGCTCGTTGACGACGACCCGCTCCTCCCCCGCCGCCTTGTTGAGGAGGCTCGACTTGCCGACGTTCGGACGGCCGAGGATCGCGACGCGGCGCGGTCCGCCGACCTCGCGCTTGGCGACGGCCGACTCGAGCGGCAGGGTCTTCAGGACCGTGTCGAGCAGATCCGCGACGCCGCGGCCGTGGACGGCCGAGACGGGGTACGGCTCGCCGAGGCCGAGCGACCACAGCGTGGCGGCGTTGGGCTCCTGGCGCGCGTCGTCGACCTTGTTGGCCGCGAGGAACACCGGCTTCTTCGTCTTGCGGAGCAGCTTCACGACGTGCTCGTCGGTCGCGGTCGCTCCGACGTTCGCGTCGACCACGAAGATGACGGCGTCGGCGAGATCGATCGCGATCTCGGCTTGAGCGGCGACGGAGGCGTCGATGCCCCGGGCGTCGGGCTCCCAGCCGCCGGTGTCGACGATCGTGAACGCGCGGTCGATCCACTCGGCGCGGTACGAGACGCGGTCGCGGGTCACCCCGGGGGTGTCCTCCACGACCGCCTCGCGGCGCCCCAGGATCCGGTTGACGAGCGCCGACTTGCCGACGTTCGGGCGGCCGACGATCGCGACCACCGGCAGCGCCGGCAGGTAGCGGACCTCGTCCGAGTCCTCACCCGAGTACTCGAGGAGGGTGAGGTCCTCGTCGTCGAGGTCGTAGTCCTCGAGTCCGCTCCGGAGCGCGTTCGCGCGGGAGGAGGCGAGCTGCTCGTCGAGGTCGCCGAGGCGCTCGACGAGGTCGTCGTCTCCGAAGTTCAGCTCGTCGTCACCGGCGCGTGTGTCCTGTGCCATGATCGGCCCTTGCTCTCGAGGTATTGACCTCGGCGATGACCGCGTCGACGGTCTGCTCGAAGTCGAGATGAGTGGAGTCGAGAAGAGTGACTCCTTCTGCGGCGTTGAGGAAATCGACCACCTGGGAGTCGGCGCGGTCCCTCGACCGCAGTGCCTGACCCGTCGCTTCCGCGGATTCCGTGGTGACTTCGCGCGAACGCCTCGCCATCCTAGCCTCTTCACTCGCCGTGAGCAGGATCCGGACCGCCGCGGTCGGCGCGACGACCGTCGTGATGTCGCGTCCCTCGACGATGATGCCCGCCTTGCGGGTCTCGCCGATGATCCGGCGGAACAGCAGGGTGACGCGCCGGCGGACCTCCGGCACCTTCGCCACGGCCGACACCCGCGCGGTGACGCGGGGCTCGCGGATCGCCTGGGTCACCTCGGTCCGGCCGACCCAGACGGAGTAGGACTCCGGGTCGGTGCCGATCGAGTAGTCGAAGCCGTCGAGGGCGTCGACGATCGCGTCCTCGTCCTCGAAGTCGAGCCCGACCGCGAGCGCGTGCCAGGCGAGGGCGCGGTAGGCGGCGCCCGTGTCGAGGAACTCGAAGTCGAGGCGGCGGGCCGCCTCGCGCGAGACGCTCGACTTGCCGCTGCCGGCCGGGCCGTCGACGGCGACGACGACCGCGTCGCCGAAGTCGCCGGACTCGTCGGCACGCGCACCGCGCGACGACGACGGAGCGGCTCCGCCCTCCTCCGGCACGCTCTGCTGCGCTCTGCGGGCGGGCGTCATCCTGTTCAGGCCGCCCTCCTGCCTGTTCTGCTCCGTGCTCATCCGGCGATCCTCCAGCCGCGTGCGGTCAGTTCCTCGGTCAGCGGGCCGACCGCCTCGGGCACCACCGAGATCTCGGCGAGGCCCACGCGGCGCCCCTCCGCATGCTCGAGGCGCACGTCCTCCATGTTGACGCCGGCCTCGCCGATCTCGACGAGGAGACGGCCCAGGGTGCCGGGCACGTCGTCGATCAGGACGATCAGGGTCGCGAAGCGCTGGTCCTGCCCGTGCTTGCCGGGCAGGCGGGCGACGCCCGCGTTGCCGGCGGCGAAGTGCTCGGCCAGCAGGCGTCGCGCTCCGGGGGCGTCCAGATCGCGCAGGGCGTCGGCGAACGCGGCGACGTCGTCGCGGAAGGCGTCGAGCACCTCGACCACGTTCCCGCGGTTGGCCGCCAAGATCTGCACCCAGAGCTCCGGAGCCGAGGACGCGAGCCTGGTGACGTCCCGCACTCCCTGTCCGGCGAGGCGGAGCGACGCGTTCGGCGCGTCGAGCAGCCGAGCGCCGAGGAGGGAGGAGACCACCTGGGGCACGTGCGAGACGAGGCCGACCGAGAGGTCGTGCTCCTCCGGGCCCATCTCGACGATCGCGGCACCGAGATCCAGGGCGAGGGCCTCGACGCGGGCCAGGGCCTCCGCCGTCGTCTCGCCGTCGCGGCAGATCACCCAGGGGCGTCCGACGAAGAGGTCGCCGCGCGCGGCGACGGGGCCGCCGCGCTCGCGGCCCGCCATCGGGTGCGAGCCGATGTAGCGGGCGAGGTCGATGCCGCGCCCGCGCAGCTCGCGCAACGGCTCGGTCTTGACGCTGGCGACGTCCGTCACGACGGCGTCGGGATGCGCGGCGAGCTCCCGCTCGACGACGCCCGCCACCACATCGGGCGGGACGCAGACCACGACCAGCGCGGGGCGGTCCTCGGCGGAGGCGGCGCGTCCCGCTCCGTAGTCGATGGCGAGCGAGAGGCTGGCCGGGGACGCGTCGTCGAGGACGACGTCGACCCCGCGCGAGGCGAGGCCGAGGCCGATGCTCGCGCCGAGCAGTCCGGAGCCGACCACCCGCACCGTCCCCGTCGTCCGCATCGCGGGCGGGGCGGGGTGCAGGAGCTCGTTCACCCCGACAGCCTACCGATCCGGTCGTCGCTGCTTGTCCGGGCCGGAGCGCCGGCCGGTGGCGGGACGCCGATCCGGAGCAGGAGAGGAGCGCCGGTCGTCGGAGGGCCGCCGCTCCCCGCTGTCGCGCCGCTCACCGGTCGGACGCCGGTCCTCCCGGCGCTCGGCGGGACGCCGGTCCTCCCGGCCGTCGGTCGGGCGCCGGTCCTCCCGGCGCTCGTCCGGTCGGGGCCGCCGCGCTCCCGCGCTCGCCTTCCGCGTGGGCTCGGGCTTCTCGGCCGCCTTCTCGCCGCCCTGCCGCGAGATCGTCAGCAGCGCGCCCAGCTCCTCGCGGGTCAGGTCCCGCAGGTCCCCCGAGCGCAGAGTGCCCAGGTGCAGCGGTCCGAACTGGCGCCGCACGAGTTCGAGCACCGGGTGCCCGACGGCCGCCATCATGCGCCGCACCACGCGGTTCCGCCCCGAGTGCAGGGTGAGCTCGACCAGGGAGGCGTTCGACCTCCCCTCCGGACGGCCCAGGAGCCGCGCCTTGTCGGCCGAGACCGGGCCGTCGTCGAGTTCGACGCCGGCGGTCAGCGCCGCGATCGTCTGCGGCAGGACCTGCCCCTGCACCTTGGCGATGTACGTCTTGGTCACTCCGAACGACGGGTGCGCGAGCACGTGGGCCAGCTCCCCGTCGTTCGTGAGGACGAGCAGCCCCGACGTCTCGGCGTCGAGTCGGCCGACGTTGAAGAGCCGCTCCTCGAAGTTCTGGGTGTACGTGCTGAGGTCGGCGCGGCCGTTCTCGTCCGCGAGCGAGCTGACGACTCCGACCGGCTTGTTCAGCATCACGTAGCGGCGCGTGGTGTCCAGCTGCACCGCCACGCCGTCGACCTCGATCGCGTCGGTCGCGGGATCGATGCGGCGACCGAGCTCCGCGGCCACCTCGCCGTTCACCCGGATGCGCCTCGCGACGATCATCTCCTCGACGACCCGGCGGGAGGCGACCCCCGCCGCGGCGAGGACCTTCTGCAGTCGTTCGCCCTCGGCCCCGCTGTCAGGCGTGCTCATCGAATCCGTCCCGTCCGTCGCTCAGAAGTGGTGAGATCTTCGGCAGCTCGTCGAGCGAGGCGAGGCCGAGATGCACGAGCAGCTGCTCCGTCGTGCCGTAGAGGACCGCGCCGGTCTCGGGGTCGTTGCCGACCTCCGCGATCAGGCCGCGACCCAGCAGTGTGCGGGCGACCGAGTCGACGTTGACGGCGCGGATCTGCGCGACCTGTCCGCGCGAGATCGGCTGCTTGTAGGCGATGACGGCGAGGGTCTCCAGCGCCGCCTGGGAGAGCTTCGTCGGGTTCTGGGTCAGCACGAAGTCCGAGACCACCGGGTCGTACTCGCGGCGGACGTAGATCCGCCAGCCCGAGCCGACCTCGCGCAGCTCGAAGCCGCGCCTGACTCCGCCGGTGACGCCGTCGAAGTCGGCGACGAGGCGCTCGATCGACTGCCGCACGACCGCGACCGGTCGGGACAGCGCCGTCGCGAGCGCGACGAGCGACTGCGGCTCGTCGGCGACCATCAGGATCGCCTCGATCGCCCGGTCGATCTCGAACGCCACGGTGCCGAGTGCCGCCTCCGGGGTCTCAACCGTCATAGTCGGCCCCCAGGTGCGCGAGGTTCGCGTCGGACCACGACAGGGCGACCCACTGCAGCGTCAGCTCGCCGAGCGGCTCCGGCTGCTCGAAGGCGATCGCGGCGTGCCGGTAGAGCTCGAGCACGGCGATGAAGCGGGCGACGATCACGCCCTTCTCCTCGGCGGTCGCGATGAGCTCGCGGAAGGTGGCCGTCGACCGCTCCCGCAGCACGCCGACGACGTACGCGGCCTGCTCCCGGATGCTGATCAACGGCGCGTGCAGGTGATCGAGGCCGACCGTCGGGATCTCCCTGGGTGCGAGGGCGAAGGCCGCGAGCGCGCCGAAGTCCTCCGCGGACAGCGTCCAGACGAGCTCGGGCTTGCGCGCCCGGTACTCCTCCTCGAGCGGCACGTCGCGCACGTGCCGCGCGGTCTCGATCTCGATCCGCTCGGCGAACCAGCTCGACACCTGCTTGAACGCGCGGTACTGCAGGAGTCGCGCGAACAGCAGGTCGCGGGCCTCCAGCAGCGCGGCGTCCTCGGCGTCGACGAGCTCGCCCTGCGGCAGCAGCCCGGCGATCTTGAGGTCCAGGAGCGTCGCGGCGACGACCAGGAACTCCGACGCGCGGTCCAGGCCCTCGAGCGTGTCGATGCCGTGCAGGTACGACAGGAACTCGTCCGTCACCGCGCTGAGCGCGATCTCGGTGATGTCCACCTGCTGCTTGGCGATGAGGCTCAGCAGCAGATCGAAGGGCCCCTCGAAGTTCGCCAGTGCGACGCGGAAGCCGCCGGCGGCTTCGGCCACCGGCTCCTGGTCGAGGACCGACTCAGGCGACCGCGCCACGCGAGATCAGCTCCCTGGCGAGCTGGCGGTACGCCGCCGCGGCCTTGTGCTCCGGCGCGAACTGCGTGATGGGCACTCCCGACACGCTGGCGTCGGGGAACTTGACCGTGCGGCCGATCACCGTCTCGAGGACGCTGTCCCCGAACGCGTCCACGACGCGGTCGAGCACCTCGCGGGAGTGCAGGGTGCGGGAGTCGTACATCGTCGGCAGGATCCCGTCGAGCTCGATCGCCGGGTTCAGCCGGTCGCGCACCTTGTCGATCGTCTCGATCAGCAGTGCCACACCGCGCAGGGCGAAGAACTCGCACTCGAGCGGGATGAGCACGCCGTGGCTCGCGGTCAGCGCGTTCACGGTGAGCAGCCCGAGCGAGGGCTGGCAGTCGATCAGGATCACGTCGTAGTCGGCGCTCACCTTGCGCAGCACGCGGGCGAGGATCTGCTCGCGGGCGACCTCGTTGACGAGGTGCACCTCGGCGGCCGAGAGGTCGATGTTGGCCGGGATGACGTCGAGTCCGGGGACCCTCGTGGAGCGGATCGCCTCGGAGGGGTCCTTCACCGTGCCGAGCAGGAGGTCGTAGATGGTGATCGCGTCGTACGTGGCGACACCGAGGCCCGCGGACAGCGCGCCCTGCGGGTCGAAGTCGATGGCCAGCACGCGGCGGCCGTACTCGGCGAGGGTCGCGCCCAGGTTGATGGTGGTCGTCGTCTTGCCGACGCCGCCCTTCTGGTTGCAGAGCGAGATGATGCGCGCCGGCCCGTGCCCGGTCAGCTCGACCGGGAGGTCGAACTCGCGCAGCGGGCGGCCCGTCGGGCCGAGCGTCGGAGCCTCGAGGCCGGTGAGCTCCGTCGTGTCGTCCGTCTTGCCTGTCACCTGCGTCGTCCTCGCTTCCCGGGGCGTGCGCTCCCGCGCGGCCTGCCGACGAGTCTACCGACCCCCTCCGCTCCCGGAGCCGCGCCCCGCCGCGCGCTCCTCCCTCAGCGCCGCGCCCGCGGATGCGCCGTCGTGTACACGTCCCTCAGCGTGTCCGCCGTCACCAGCGTGTAGATCTGCGTCGTCGCCACGGAGGCGTGCCCCAGCAGCTCCTGCACCACGCGGACGTCCGCTCCTCCCGCGAGCAGGTGCGTCGCGAACGAGTGCCGGAAGGTGTGGGGGGAGATCTCGCGGTCGAGACCCACCTTCTCGGCGACCGCGCGGATCACGAGCCAGGCGCTCTGCCGCGACAGCCGCCCGCCGCGCACCCCGAGGAACAGCGCCGGAGTCGCGCGCCCGCGCCTCGACAGCTCCGGACGCGCCCGCACGAGGTAGTCGTCGACCGCCTCCCTCGCGTAGCGCCCGAGCGGCACCATCCGCTGCTTCGAGCCCTTGCCGGTCAGCCGGACCACCTCGGCGTCGAGGACGTCGTCGACCGTGAGGTCGACCGCCTCCGAGATGCGCGCTCCGGTCGCGTACAGGAGCTCGAGCAGCGCCCGGTCGCGCATCTGCGCGAGCTCCTCGCCGCGGGACGCCTCGAGGAGCGTGCTCATCTGCTCGATGGTGATCGCCTTCGGCAGGGTCGTCGGGAGCTTCGGCGGCACGACGTCGTGCGCCACGTCGTCGACGACGAGCCCCTCCTCCAGAGCGAACCGGTGCAGGCCGCGCACGCTCGACAGGATGCGCGCGCGCGACGACGCCGCGAGGGGCCGTTCCGGTCGCGCGGCGAGCCACGACGCGAAGTCGCCGACGTCCGAGCGGCGCAGCTCGGCGAGGTCGCCGATGCCGAGCTCGTGGAGTCGGCCCAGGTACAGCTCGAGGTCGCGGCGGTAGGCGGCGATCGTGTGCGCCGACAGGCCGCGCTCGACGCTCGCCTGCCGCAGGTACGCCTCGACGCTGGCCCGCGGAGTCATCCCCGGGGGTGGCGCACCCTCGGGTGGCGGGTCCACGGGGACGTCGCGTCACCCAGGCCCGCCCAGCCGCGCGAGCGGAAGGCGTGGGCCGCGAGCGCGGCGATCGTCAGCGACGGGTTCTGCACGCGGCGCGCGAGGACGGCGTCGACGAGCTCGTCGAGGGCGACCCAGCGCAGCTCCATGTCCGCCTCCTCCGCCTCCCGGTCGAAGACCGAGCCGGTGCTCGAGAGGTCGCGGGCGAGGTAGATCCGGATGACCTCGTCGCTGCCGCCGGGCGAGGTGGCGAACTCCGAGAGCAGATCCCACCGGCCGGCCTGCAGGTCGGTCTCCTCGGCGAGCTCGCGCTGAGCGGCGACGAGCGCGTCCTCGCCCTCGATGTCCAGGAGCCCGGCGGGGATCTCCCACTCGCGGGTGCGGACGGGGTGGCGGTACTGCTTGATCAGCGCGACGCGGTCGTCCTCGTCCAGAGCGAGCACCGCGACGGCGCCCGTGTGGTCGAGGAACTCGCGGCGCAGCTCGCCGTCGCCGTAGCGGAAGGTCTCGGCGCGGACGCCCCAGACCATGCCATCGAAGACGCTCTCGCTCGTCAGGATCTCGGGCTCGACGAGCTCGTCCGAGAGGCCGGAGTCACTCATCGGCGCCCGCCTCCGACGCCGGGAAGAGGCGCGAGGCCTCCTGGCGCTCGAGAGCCGCCGTCACCAGTCCGCGGAACAGCGGGTGAGCGTCGTTCGGGCGCGAGCGCAGCTCCGGGTGGGCCTGGGTGCCGACGTAGTAGGGGTGCTTCTCGCGCGGCAGCTCGACGTACTCGACCAGGTGGCCGTCGGGCGACGTGCCCGAGAACCACAGGCCGGCCTCGCCGATCCGGTCGCGGTACGCGTTGTTGACCTCGTAGCGGTGGCGGTGGCGCTCGGCCGCCTCGGGCGCTCCGTAGACCTCCTCGACGATCGAGCCCTCGGCGAGCTTCGCCGTGTAGAGGCCCAGGCGCATCGTGCCGCCCATGTCGCCGGAGGCGAGGATCTCCACCTGCTCCGCCATGGTGGCGATCACGGGGAACTCGGTCCCGGGGTCGAACTCCGACGACGAGGCCCCCTCGAGGCCCGCCTCGTTCCGCGCGTACTCGATCACCATGCACTGGAGGCCGAGGCAGAGTCCCAAGGTCGGGATCCCGTTCTCGCGCGCGAAGCGCAGAGCGCCGAGCTTGCCCTCGATGCCGCGGATGCCGAAGCCTCCGGGGACGCAGATGCCGTCCAGCTCCGACAGCGCCTTCGACGCGGCCTCGGGATCCTCGAGTCCGTCCGAGGCGATCCACCGGATCGCCACCTTGGTCTGCTGGGCGAATCCGCCGGCGCGCAGTGCCTCGGTCACCGAGAGGTAGGCGTCGGGCAGATCGATGTACTTGCCGACGAGGCCGATGGTGACCTCGTGCTTGGGCTCGTGGACGGCCTCGAGCAGCTTCGACCAGCCGTCCCAGACGACCTCCCCGGCCTCGAGGCCGAGCTGGTCGATGATGTAGGAGTCGAGTCCCTGCTCGTTCAGCATCTCGGGGATCTCGTAGATCGAGGCGACGTCCTTGGCGTTCACGACGGCCTGCTCGTCGACATCGCACATCAGCGCGATCTTGCGCTTGTTCGACTCCGAGACCGGCCGGTCGCTGCGCAGCACGAGCGCGTCGGGCTGGATGCCGATCGAGCGCAGCGCGGCGACGGAGTGCTGCGTGGGCTTGGTCTTCTGCTCGCCGGAGGCGCCCATGAAGGGCACCAGCGACACGTGCACGAAGAACACGTTGCGCCGCCCGAGCTCGTGGCGCACCTGTCGTGCCGACTCGATGAACGGCTGGCTCTCGATGTCGCCGACCGTGCCGCCGATCTCGGTGATGATCACGTCGGGCTGCGGGTCGTCCTCGGCCTGCAGCCGCATGCGGCGCTTGATCTCGTCGGTGATGTGCGGGATGACCTGCACGGTGTCGCCGAGGTACTCCCCGGCGCGCTCACGCGCGATGACGCGCGAGTAGATCTGGCCGGTCGTGACGTTCGCGGCCTGGTTGAGGTTGATGTCGAGGAACCGCTCGTAGTGCCCGATGTCGAGGTCGGTCTCGGCCCCGTCGTCGGTGACGAAGA
The DNA here is from genome assembly GCF_001995175.1 of Rathayibacter rhapontici. Taxonomy (GTDB): domain Bacteria; phylum Actinomycetota; class Actinomycetes; order Actinomycetales; family Microbacteriaceae; genus Rathayibacter. Next base: position 4,086 of record NZ_MUKN01000052.1, on the reverse strand, counting down.
CCTCGCCGTGCTGGAACGGGTTCATCGTCCCGGGATCGACGTTCAGGTAGGGGTCGAGCTTCTGCATCACCACGCGCAGCCCGCGGGCGGTCAGCAGGTTGCCGAGGCTCGCGGCCGTGAGGCCCTTGCCCAGCGACGAGACGACGCCACCCGTGACGAAGATGTGCTTCGTGACCTTCGAAGGGGCGGAGTGCCCGGCCGTCGAGGAGTCGGAAGAGGAGTCTGAAGGGCCCGCGTTCGAAATGTCCACCACGGGCTTCCACCCTAACAGCAGTTCGCGGGAGGGGGGCCAGGTCGGCCGGATCGGCCGCCCCTTCAGCCGCGCCGGCTCGTCTCGAGGAGCTCCCGCGCGTGCGCCAGCGCGTTGGCCGAGTCGGTCAGTCCCGAGAGCAGTCGCGCCATCTCGGACACGCGCTCGTCGGCGTCGAGCTGGGTGACCGCGCTGGAGGTGACGCTGCGTCCGAGCCCTTCTCGACCCGCAGGTGGTTGTTCGCGAAGGCGGCCACCTGCGCGAGGTGCGTCACGACGATCACCTGGGAGGTCTCGGCGAGGCGGGCGAGCCGGCGCCCGATCTCGATCGCGGCCGCTCCGCCCACTCCTGCGTCCACCTCGTCGAAGACGAAGGTCGGCACGGGGTCGTTGGCCGCCACGACGACCTCGATCGCGAGCATCACCCGCGAGAGCTCGCCGCCGGAGGCGCCCTTGCCCAGCGGCCTCGGCGTCGCGCCCTTGTGCGGCTCGAGCAGCATCTCGACCGTGTCCCGGCCGTGCGCGGTCGGCTCGCCGGTGCTCGTCACGCGCACGTGCAGGCGGGCGTCGCCCATGGCGAGGGCGGAGAGCTCGTCGCTCACCCGCTCCCCCAGCTCGGTGGCCGCCGCCGTGCGCAGCGCGCTGAGGGTCGTCGCGAGACGGTCGACCAGGTCCTGGTCGGCGGCCGTGTCCGACTCGAGCGCGGCGATCCGCTCGTCGTCGCCGTCGAGCTCGAGCAGTCGCAGTCCCGAGGAGTCGACCAGATCGAGCACGTCGTCGAGCGTGGGTCCGTAGGTCCGCGCGAGGAGGGAGAGCTCGGCGCGCCGGTTCTCGATCAGCTCGAGGTCGTGCGCTCCGTCGAGATCGAGTTCGGCCAGGTACGAGGAGAGGCTGCCTGCGACGTCGACGAGCAGCACCGAGGCCTCGCTCAGCGTCTGCACCGTCGGCTGCAGCACGGCGTCGTGCTCGGCCGCCCGCTCGAGCACGCGCCGCGCGAGATCGAGCAGACCGAGGGCGTCCCGGCCGTCGAGCTCCTCGGACGAGATCGCCTCGCGCGCTTCGCCGGCCGCGAGCCGCAGCTGCTCGATGCTGCCGAGCCGCTCCGATTGCGCCGCGAGCTCCACGTCCTCACCGCGCTGGGGCGCGACCACCTCGATCTCGGCGAGGGCGGTCCGGAGTCGCTCCGCCTCCCGTGCACGCGCCTCGCGCGCCGCGGTCAGCTCGTCGAGCTCCTCCCGGTTCGCCCGCCAGCGCTCGAAGGCGCTCGCGTAGTCGCGCAGCGCCCCGGCGAGCTCGGCTCCGCCGAAGCGGTCGAGAGCATCGCGCTGCGCGGCGGCCGACCGGAGGCGGATCTGATCGGACTGGCCGTGGACGACGACGAGTTGATCGGCGAGCTCCGAGAGCACGCTGACGGGCGCGCCCCTGCCGCCGACGACCGCACGACCGCGGCCCTCCGCCGAGACGGAACGGGCCAGCAGGAGCTCGGGACCGTCGAGGTCGCCCCCGGCGTCGCGCACCCGGTCGGCCACGGCGCCGTCCTCCGGTACGATCCAGCGGCCCGACACCCACGCCTGCGGGCGCCCCGAGCGGACGGCGGAGGCATCGGACCGCGCACCGAGCACGAGTCCGAGCGCCGTCACCACCATCGTCTTGCCGGCACCGGTCTCGCCGGTCACGGCGGTGAAGCCGGGGCCGAGCGGGAGGGTCGCCTCGGCGATGACGCCGAGGTCGCGGATCTGCAGCTCTTCGAGCATCGGTTGGACTACTCCGTCTCCGTGGACCCCCGCCATCCGCGGATGGGGAGGCCGAACTTGTGCACCAGTCGGTCGGTGAAGGGGGCGTTGTGCAGACGGGCCAGTCGCACGGGATAGGGCGAGCGCCGGAACACGACGCGGGCTCCCGGCGGCAGCTCGTAGGTCCGGCGGCCGTCGGCCCAGAGCACGCCGACGCCGTCGGTGCGCTCCTTGACCTCGACGGCGAGGCTCGACCCGGGACCGACGACCAGCGGACGCGCGAACAGGGCGTGAGCGCTGAGCGGCACGAGCAGCATCGCCTCGAGGGTCGGCCACACGACGGGGCCTCCCCCCGAGAACGCGTAGGCGGTCGACCCGGTCGGAGTGGACACCACGATGCCGTCGCAGCCGAAGCTCGACAGCGGCCGGCCGTCGACCCCGACCATCACCTCGAGCATCCGCTCGCGGCTGCCCTTCTCGACGGTGGCCTCGTTGAGCGCCCAGGTCTCGTAGACGACCTGCTCGTCGATCTTCACCCGCACCTGCAGCGTCATCCGCTCCTCGACGCCGTAGTCGCCGTCGAGGGCCCGGGCGACCGCGTCGTCGAGATCGTCGCGCTCGCTCTCGGCGAGGAAGCCGACATGACCGAGATTGACGCCGAGCAGCGGCGCCGTCCCGGTCCGGGCGATCTCGGCGGCGCGGAGGATCGTCCCGTCCCCGCCGAGGACGAAGACGAGCTCGACGTCGGCGAGCAGGACATCGGTTCCGAGGACGGCGACGTCCGAGAGGGACGGGGCTGCAGCGACGATGTCGCCCTTGTCGTCACCGCACAGCACCGGGCGGGCTCCGGAGCCGCGCAGCCGCTGGATCACGAGGATCGCCGCTTCGAGGGAGTCCGTCCGGCCGGTGTGGGCGACGACGAGGATGTTGCGCTCCTGCGGAGGGGACTGCATCGAGAGGGTGTCCTCCAGGTAGATCGACGTCGGTCGACCGCCCGCATCACCCGGTGGTGAGCGCGGTGACCGCGTCCCTCCATTCTGTCGGAATCGTTCCGCGGCCGCGGTGGAGGTGCGCCAGATACTCGTGATTCCCAGCGCTTCCGGGTAATGGGGAGGACGCGAGTCCGACCACTCCCAGCCCGAGGTCCCAGGCCGCCCAGAGGACGTCCGAGAGAGCCTCCCTGCGCAACTCGGGGTCGCGGACGATCCCCTCCTTCACACCGGTGCGTCCGACCTCGAACTGCGGCTTCACCAACACGACGAAGTCGGCGAGCGGAGAGACGGACGCCGCCACCGCCGGCAGCACCATGGTCAGGGAGATGAAGGAGACGTCGGAGACCACGAGATCGGGAACGGTCGTGGTCCGCGCGGCAGCAGCGAGCGATGCCGACGTCATGTCCCTCGCGTTGAAGCCCTCGACGACGTGCACTCGGTCGTCCGAGCGGATGCGCGGCGCGAGCTGCGCGTGGCCGACGTCGAGCGCGATGACGGAGGCAGCGCCCCGCTCGAGCAGCACCTGAGTGAATCCACCCGTGGACGCACCGACATCGAGAGCGTGGGCGCCCTGCACGCGGACCGTCGGGAAGCTCTCCAGGGCCCCGAGCAGCTTGTGCGCCGCGCGGCTCACGTAATGGTCGAGACCGGCGACCGCGACGTCCTGGTCGGGCCGCACCCGGATCGAGGCTTTCAGCGCCGGCGCCCCGTCGACGGTGACGAGCGCATCCGCGATGAGCCTGGCCGCATGAGTCCTCGACCGCGCGATCCCCCGCTCGGCGAGGGCGGCGTCGAGCCGCGCGTCCAGCGCGGGAGCATCCGAGGCGGAGTCGCTCATCGGCGCACGTCCGCACCTTCGAGCCGCGCACGCAGCTGGTCCTGCACGTCGGTGTAGGAGGACGCTCTCGAGGACAGAGGCTGGTCCTCGATCAGTGCGAGCGCCTCGACGAGATCGTCCATCGAGACCGCGTCGTCCTCGGTCGTAGCCGTATCGTCTGCCGCCATGCTCTCCACCCTAGATCGCGAGCAAAGGCCGCCGATCGACTCGACGTCGAGTCGCCGGATCGGCAATGGTGCCGGCTCTTCTGCGTGGGCAGGGCCCGGTGGTGCGA
>NZ_MUKN01000051.1 GCF_001995175.1 Rathayibacter rhapontici | reverse complement strand
GAAGGAGTCGCGGATCACCTGCTCCTGGGCGGCCGATGCCGAGACCGTGAGCTTCTGCGTGCCGAGCGCGCGGATCCGCGCCTGCGCCTCGATCGCGGCCTGCGAGTCGTCGGCGGGGTCGAACGAGTAGGCGGGGAGCGCCATGACGGCGACCATCCCGGCGATCGCGGCCACCGCGGCGGTGCTGACCGCCCCGCGGAGCACCGCGGCCTTGCGGCGGCGCACGGGCGGCACCGAGGCGACTCGCGGAGCGAGGATCGGCGAGGTCACGGCGAGCACGGGGGCGTCCGGCGCCGCGCGGCGGCCTGCGGCGGCTCGGGCGGGACGATCGCCGCGGTGGGCGGCCTCCCCCGGGACGGAGTCGGTCAGCGAGGACGCCAGCGACGCCTCGGCGGCCCGGCGACTGCGCCGGGTGGGGTGGTCGATCGCTCCCGTTCCGTCGCCGGCCGTCGGAGTCCCGTCCACCTGTTCGTCCGTCACACCGTCACCCTTCGCGTCCTCGTCGAGGATAGCGGCCGACCGCAGCCGACACACCGCCCGGCGACACCGCGCCGCGGCCCTCCGACCGCGCTCAGCCGACGCGCAGCGGATGGGCGAGCTCGTCCGGACCGAGCCGGGCGAGGAGGAGCGTGACGACCGCCGAAGCCGCGGCCAGCACGCCGACCACCGCGAACGTCGGCGCGATCCCGACCGCTTCGCCCACCGGGCCCGCGACGGCCATCGAGACCGGCATCAGCGCGAGCGACACGAAGAAGTCGAGGCTCGACACCCGCCCGAGCAGCGCCGACGGCACCCTCTGCTGCAGGAGGGTCCCCCACAGCACCTGCGCCGCCGCACCCGTGACCCCGTCGAGGAAGAGGATCGCGGCGATCATCCACAGCTCGTCGACGACGCCGAGCAGGACGAAGGGCAGCGCCCCGAGGCCCCACAGCAGGATCATCGTGGTCAGGTAGCGGCGCGGCACGGGGCGCGAGGAGACCACGAGGGATCCGACGACTCCGCCCACGCCGTAGGCCGTCAGCGCGAGCGCGTAGCCCGAGGCGCCCGTCCCGGTCTGATCGCGCACCGCGAAAGGCACGAGCACCTCGATCGGGCCGACGACCAGGAACACGAGGACGATCGCGAACAGCAGCGTCGCGAGCAGCCACCGCGTGCGCACCATGTAGCCGAATCCCTCGCGGAGGTCGCGGACCGCCGAGCCGAGCGGACCGCCTCCGGCCTCCGCGGCGCGCTCGAAGGGGACCGGGCCCACGAGGAGCAGCCCCGCGAGGGCGAGCGCGTATCCGACCGCCGCGACGGCGAACGCGGCGGACGGCGCGGCCACCGCGATCACCGCGCCCGCGATCGCCGGCCCGGCGGCGCTCTGGGCGATCGGGCGCAGCGCCCCCTCGACACCGTTCGCCGCCAAAAGCTGGTCGGCCGGCAGCAGGCGCGGGAGGAGCGCGGAGTACGCCGGGAAGAAGAACGCCTCGCCCACGCCGAGCACGAACGCGACCGCGGTCAGCTGCCAGACGGTGAGGATCCCGGCCGCCGAGAGGGCGACCGCGGCGAGGACGACGAGCACCCGCACCCCCTCGACGACGATCAGGATGCGCCGCTGCGGCACCCGGTCGGCCAGCACTCCCCCGAAGAGGACCGCGAGCACGAGACCGAGAGCGCTGGCCGTCGCCACCAGGGAGACGTCGCCGGGGCCGCCGCCCAGGGCGATGACCTGCCAGACGAGGGCGACGATCCACACACCGCTCGCGAGGAGGGAGAGCGCGAGGGAGCCGGCGAGGAACCGGTAGCCGCGGGTCTCGAAGGGGCGCAGCGCGCGAGGGAGGGCGGGGGCCATGCCGATCCCTCCTGCTGTCGTGGCCGCGGGTGCTGTCGCGCCTGCTGGTGCCGGCGCGCCCGCTGCGCCGTGCCTGCTGGTGCCGTCGACGCGGTCCTGCCGGCGGTGCCGCACCGATGCCTCCGCGGTGGTGACGCGGGCAGCCGACCAGAGTAGCGTCTGGCCCGAGAGGGCGGCAACGGCGCCGCCCCGCGGACGGAAGAGGTGCACCGTGGTCCGGAGCGAGCGCGTGTTCAGCGGTTTCAGCGTGGACGACATCGAGACGGCGAGAGCCTTCTACGGCACGACGCTGGGGTTCGACGTGTCGCTCAACTCGATGGGCATCCTCGAGATCGACCTGCCCGGCGGAGGGCACGCGATCGCGTACCCGAAGCAGGACCACGTGCCCGCGACCTTCACCATCCTGAACCTCGCGGTCGAGTCGGTGGACGACGCGGTGGCGGAGCTGAACACCGCGGGCGTCGTGACGAAGATCTACGACGACGACGAGCTCCCGACCGACGCGACCGGAGTGATGCGCGGGCACGGCCCGGAGATCGCGTGGTTCCGCGACCCGGCGGGCAACGTGCTGAGCGTGATCGCCGCGGACTGAGCCCGCTGAGCGGACTGCGCCGAGTCCCCGGGTGCGCCTCGATGAACGATCGCAGCACCGCAGAGGCGGGTGGGCGCCCTACTCCTGGCGTCGGTTGTGCGGAGAACAGCGCAGCTGTGTCCTGCAGCTGAGAAGTCGGATCGGTTGCCCCCGTCCCCTGCCCGTGCCCGCTCTCCGACAGCGCGTAGACGCGGTCGCAGATGCCGAGCAGCTCGGGGAGATCGGAGGAGATGACGATGACCCCCTTACCAGCCGCCGCGAGCTGTCGATCGGTGGAGAGACACGACCGTGACTCGTCGAGCACGCATGGCCTCAGAAGGGCAGTGGTTCGTCGCCGAGGTGCTCTCTCCACACCTCCGTTGATCCGCACGATCGATCCGACTCCGGTGGACGGGTGGTGTGGTGTCGTCCCGTGGGACTTGTCAACTCGAGGACGCCGCCGGATCGGTGTCGGACCTGCCAGGTGGTGGTGTGGCGGAGTCGGTGGTGGTGGCGGCAGAGGTGGGCGAGGTTTGTCACGAAGCGCTAATCTGACCCCGTGAAGCAGGTACGTGCCGCGGCGATCTACGCCCGTATTTCGAGCGACCAGACCGGCGAGGGGCTGGGTGTCACCCGCCAGCTCGAGGACTGCCACCGTCTTGCGGAGAGCAGAGGGTGGCCGGTCTGGGAGGTCTACGTCGACAACGACGTATCGGCGTACCGGGGCAAGCACCGTGCGGAGTACGCACGGATGCTTCAGGACATCGAGAGCGGGCGCGTGGACGCGGTCGTCGCCTACCACCAGGACAGGCTGACCCGGCGACCGATGGAGTGGGAGCAGTTCGTTGAGCTGTGTGACCGGTCGGGGGTCGAACAGCTCGCAACTGTTACCTCTGACATCAACTTCGGCAACGACAACGGCATGCTGGTCGCGCGGATCACGGCGGCGGTGGCAGCGAACGAGTCGGCGAGGAAGTCGGAGCGGGTGAAGCGGAAGATGCAGCAGAACGTCGAAGCGGGCCTGCCGCACGGCGGATCGACGAGGCCGTTCGGTTACGAGCACGACCGGGTGACGGTGCGTGAGTCGGAGGCGAAGATCATTCGCGAGCTCGCCGCCCGCTATCTCGCGGGCGAGTCAATGCGATCGCTTGCGAACTGGATGAACGACCAGGACGTTCCCCGTACCGGCAAGGCTGAGGTATGGCGAACGCCGACCCTGCGCGCGATCTTGATCAGTGGCCGGATCGCCGGCCTGCGTGATCACAAGGGCAAGCCGGCCGGGAAAGCCGTATGGCCGGCGATCATCACGGCCGAGCAGCACGAGCAGATACTGGCGCTGCAGAGGTCCAAGCAGCGGCAAGGCCGACGAGCACCGCGCCGCTACCTCTTGAGCGGACTGTTGACGTGCGGCAGGTGCGGTAGTCGCCTCTACAGCGCCGCCCGGCAGGACACGCGCCGCTACGTGTGCTCCAAGGGGCCGGACCACGGTGGGTGCGGCCGCATGACCATCGTCGCCGCCCCAGTGGAGGAGTGGATCGCGGCCGCGGTCCTCATGCGACTCGACACCGATGCGATGGCCGACGTGCTCGCTGGCCGGGCGGCGGCAGACGACCGGCAAAGCGCACTCATCGCCGAGATCGACAGCGCACAGACGGCATTGACCGAACTTGCCGAGATGTTCGGTGCGAGTGAAATCTCGCGCCCCGAATGGCTGTCGGCACGGAAACCCGCCGAAGCGCGCATCGTCGCAGCACAGCGACAGCTCGACCAGATCAACGGAGCGCACGCCCTGCACGGCCTCGTGGGCAACGGGGTGGCACTGCAGTCGTCATGGGCGCAGCTGAACCTGGATCGGCAGAATGCGATCGTGCGGGCGGTGCTGGAGCACGCCGCGATCATGCCAGGCACCCCAGGCGCGCAGAAGCTGGACCCCGCTCGGATCGTGCCGACCTGGGTGTCCTAGGCGCTCCGGCGAGGCGACTCGGCACCTCCGGTGCCTGACGTCGCCTCGCCGGATGCCCCTAGGAGCACCCCAAGCTTGGCGACGAGCACCGCATCGGTGATCTGCACCGGCACACCCTGCGCCGCACACGAAGCGACGAGCCACTGCCGAACGGCCTCCGAATCCGGCTCGCCCATCATCGGCCCCACTGCGCCCAGATAGCAGGGGCGCCTTGCCATTCGGGATTCTCGCGCGAGGACCATCGCGTCGCAGGTGCGCCCCCCATGAGCTCTGATGCCTCCGAGAGCACCGCTTCGGCTGACCTTCCGGAGAGTCGCATCGTCTCGGGCTGGAAGCCTTGCGCAAGGTCATATCGGTGCAGGCCCGCCTCCTGCACTCGCTCGTCGCCGAAGGTCTTCGCGACGTACTTGGACAGGTAACCGGCAGCTCTGCGGGCCTCGGCCAACGCGGTCGAGCCGACCGGCAGATCTCCGATCAGTTTGATGTGGACGAAGCCCCGCCCCCAGGAGTCCTCGATGACGCTGCGCTTGATGTAGCGCCCAACCGCGAAGTGCGCGTGCAAACCGTGATCGGTCTTGTGCCACTCCGGCACCCAGACATAGGGCAACGGCTTGCCGTCGAGACCGGCGCGCAGTCGTCGGAAGAAGTCCGCGAGGTCGTCGCGGAGCACCGCGGGGTCGTGATTGCCCTCGCCGCGATAGGTAAGCGTGCCGAGCCGGTTGAGTCGGTTCGCAGCGCAGTAACGGCGCAGCTTCGTCCGAGCGCGGCGACCGGCCTCCGCGGCAGCCCGTTCTGGATCGCGGGCTTCTCCGCGCGCGACATACTCCCGCACGGTGCGGACACTGCGCTGGAACGAGCCGCCGCCCTCCCACGCGTCGGTGCAGAGGGTAAACGACCAACCCGCGTCCGGACGGGCGAGTGCGGACAGAGGGGAAGCAGAAGCATCAGGCAAGGGAGGAGACCGATCGGAGGCAGCGTCAAGGAGACGGCCTCAACATGATCGGTTCGTTTCGCGCAACGGGCCCTGGCCGGTCGGGTTGCGCAGCCCCCCTAGACCGGGGCCCCTCTACAGATTCAGCCTTCCAGCGCGTATGGGGTCTAGGAGTCGCCCTAACCGCGTGCAAGTGAGCTAATGAAACCGCACCAGCACCGTTCCGCGCAACTGCTGCCGCGGACTCGTCTGCCGACGAGCCCTTGCCATTGACCCCGTGCGGGCTCCCGAGTTACGTTGCATATTCAAGTGAAGCTGCGCCTCCGGCGCGCCCTACTCCTCGTTTGCAAAGCTAGCGAGGTAGCTCATCACCTCTGCCGTGCGCGTCCCGTCCAGGTAAACATGGAACCCATTGTCGACCACAGTCAGTCGCCGATGCGTCAGATCATAGTCGAGGATGATAGGAGTAATCTCGGCGTGGTTCTGCACCTTGACCACATTCGCAAGAGCTGCATGGATGTTGTTGGGGGAGATGCTGCCCTTTGGGTGGTGATCCTGAACATGTCGAACAATGTCCATTGCTTTTAGTCCGGCTCGCCTGTCCTCTGCGGGCGCCGCAATCACAGCATGCATAACCCACTTGTACATGTGGAGGGTCTGGTCCCTCAGCCCCTCAGAGAACTTATTGATCGAATTTGCATAGCGCCCCGCCAGCTGATCGGCCACGTAAGCAAAGGCACGGTCGATCTCATCGACATCCTCGAAGTGAACGGTCTCGTCCGTGGTCTCGTAAATTCCGCGCTCGAGGAACAGCTGCCGCACTGCTTCCTGCAACTGGCCCACATTCTTCTGCGCACGCCATACCAGCAGCTCGACTGCCGCATCGGAATAGTGCGCGTTCATCAGAGGCTCGCCCTCCTTCACGACCTCGGCCAGCTCATCGTCCGTCCATTGGTCTGCAGGAATTGACGTAATCCGATGCGCCAGATCGCCGTTGTAGACGATAAGACGATCGGCCTCGAGCCAGACGCCCACGATGATAAAGCTGAAGTTTGACCGCTCGTAGAAGGCTTTGAGATCAGAGGAGAATGCCTTTTGCACCTCGACCGAGAGGTAATGGAAGTCCTCCACAACGATGAAACGGCCAAACTCCAGTTCCTCGAGAAGTCGAATCATGTCTGCAGCGGATCCGAGGTCGATAGGAATCGCTCGCTCTACGACGTTCTCTTCATTGGTGTCGGTCATTTTTCCGGCAATTTTGGCTCGGAATTTCGCGAACACCGACGCCGATACCTCGCCCTCAATCTCGCTACCAATTTCGTTTGAGCTGCCCCTCGCCCTCGTGGTCGAATCTACAAGCGTTACACCCGCCTCTTTGAGAATGGCCGCGTAAAGCTTCTCCTTCGTCCATTCGGTCGAGCACTGGACCACAAGGTGGTCAAGCCCGTCCATCGCACTCAGCAGCAGGCTCGTCTTGCCCTGCTTAGAGGAGCCGTAAACCACGATGTGGTTCTCGCGCCCAAGTTCGTTCACGAAGCGGTCGTCGACCTTTGGCCGCTTCACGTAGGTCAAGGGGAGGCGTCGCCTGCTCATACCATAAACGTCGTCCAGGCGGTACTTAGTCAAGTCTTCTCCTTTGCCGTTCCGTTCTTAGGCCACTCTAAGGCGGCGCAGGCGTCGGCGGTGGGGTTGTATTAAGAACTTGCGAGGTTGTCGGCGTCGGTGCGTCCTTGGTGCTGCCATTCGGTGCCGTGGTCGATGTCGCTGTCGCGGGTGGAGCGGGTGCAGCCGGGGAAGCGGCAGGTGACGTCGCGGGTGGCGAGGGCCCGGCGCAGGTCGGCCGGGACGCGGTAGGTGGTACGTCCGACGGAGAGGACAGCGCTGGTTTCGGGGTGGGTCAGAATCCGGGCGAAGGAGGGCGCGTCGGCTGCCAGGCGCCGAGCGGTCGCCGGGTCGATGGGTCCGTAGCCATCGAGGACGCCGGGCTCATCCGAGCGCCCGAGGAGGGTCAGGACGGGAACGGTCACGGACACGCGGGCGCGGATCCCGTGCGGGACTGCGGTGGCGGGTCGAGAGCCGTCGGGGCGGCTGACGGTCTCGCCGTCGAGCAGTAGCGCGGTGGCGACGTCGGCGCGCAGTTGTCCGAGGGTGCGCTCCTCCTCCGGCACCTCGTGCAGGCTGGGCGCGGCGCGGTCGATGCGGTCGAACGCTCCGTGCGCCTCCGGAGCGGGGAGATGCAGGTGCAGAGTCGCCATGCCGTCGAGCTCTCCGTCGAGCCAGACGCCGCGGCGTGCGGCGCAGCGCTGGTGCCGGTCGGTGAGCGACTCGGGGTGCAGGCGCTCGCGCAGTGACCGCAGCCGGCGCCGGAGCTGCGGAGGCGTGCACTCGCGGGCGAGGGCCGCTGCGGCGTCGTCGAAGCGGCTGCGCGCCTCGACCGGCAGCTCGAGCGCGGCTCGGATGATCACGCGGGCGTGCTCGGGTGCGATCGCTGCCTCGCGCAGAGCCGTCAGCGTGTCCGGTAGCTCGTTGACGAGCATCCGGCTCTCCTCCACGAGGACACCCGCCAGGGCTTCGGAGACCCGCATGCCGGTCGCGAGCTCCGCGACCAGCGCGCGCATCGCGGCGTCCTCGCGTTCGACGTGCGCTTGCACGCTCGGATCGACGAGTGCGTTCGGGAGTGTCATCGCGGTGCGGCGGGCGAGCTCGATCAGCTCCGCCCGCTCGGCTTCGGCTCGGGCGCGGAACGCGTCGACCGCGCACGCGGCCCCGACTGCGGCCACGAGGGCGTCGTCGAAGCACTCGCGCACGCTCGGACCGCCGCCCGCGGGCCTCGCCTCGACATCCAGAAGAACCATACGAGGATGACACCAATGACCACCGACATCACGGGTGCGATCGCGCCATCCAGACGTGGAACGCGCCAGGGGCGATCCGGAGGCCGGCCCGCTGGGGGACGTGGATCTCGATACGCCCGCTGCGCGGGCTACTCGATCAGCAGGGAAGGGCCCTGCTCGATCAGTAGAAGAGGTGACGTCCACAGGCGTCCGTTAACGACGAAACCCGGCCTCCGAGGAGACCGGGTTTCGCTTTCTTGTTGCGGGGGCAGGATTTGAACCTACGACCTCTGGGTTATGAGCCCAGCGAGCTACCGAACTGCTCCACCCCGCGGCACAAGAGAAGACATTACACGCGGATCCCGAGCGATGCAAATCGAGGGGCAGGAGGCGGGAGGGTCCGACCGTCAGCGGGGCTTCGCGGCCGTGATCGCGAGCGCCAGCGGCAGCCACTCCCGATCGGGCCAGGACCAGACGCCGTCGCTCTCGACGAGATGCGGAACGACCCGCCAGGGCGCGATCGGCTCCTCCCGGAGTTCCGAGATCGACAGACCAGCGCCGAGCAGCACCGACACGATCGAGCCGAGCGGGTGGCTGAACTCGTGCGCACGGACGTTCTCGAACGACGCGTCCGCCACGGCGTAGTCCCCCGAGCTCTCGACGACCACGGGCTCGCCCCGGCCGTCGTACGGCTGCTGGAACCGCGGCTCCTCCCCCTCGGGCGAGCCGGTGAAGACGGCCGCGGCGGGGTGCGTGTCGACGAAGACGAACGAGCCGCCGGGAGCGAGGAACCACTCGACGATGCGCGCCCACTCGACGAGGTCCGGCAGCCAGACGACGGTGCCCCAGGTGGTGACGACGACGTCGAAGGAGTCGGGTTCGGGCAGCATGTGCCGCAGCTCGTAGAGGTTGGCGCAGACGAAGCGGGCGCGTTCCGAGAGGCCGAGCTCCGCGGCGAGCTCGCGCGCCTGGCGCACGGCCGGCATCGAGAAGTCGACGCCGATGACGTCCGCGCCGCGCTGGGCGAGCACGAGGGTGTCGGCGCCGAAGTGGCACTGCAGGTGCAGCACCCGCTTGCCCTCCCAGCCGTCGGGCGCGACGCGGGCGAGCGACTCCTCCTCGACGGGGAAGAGCCGGCCCGCCCCGCCGCGCAGCGCCGACAGGTCGTAGAACGAGCTGTCGACGTGCGCGGCGACGCGCTCGTCCCAGAGGGCGCGGTTCAGGTCGAGCCACTCCCCCGAGCGCAGGTGCTCGCCGCGGTCGACCTGGACCATGGTGCTACTGCGCTCCCTCGGCCTCGAGGGCCCGGGCGAGGGCCTCCGTGAGCTGCTCGTCCGCTGCGGCGAACGCGGTCAGGTCGCCGGCGCGCAGGGCCGCCTCGCGGGCGTCGAGCGCGGTCCGGGCGTCGCTGAGCGCCTGCTGCAGCGGCGTCTGGTCGCCGGTGTCGGCGTCCGATCCGCCGGTCTCGGTGTCGGTTCCCGGATCCGTCTCGACGTCGGTGCCCGGGTCGGTGCCCGTGTCCGGAGTCGTGGGCGTGCCCGTGTCGCCGGCCGTCGCTCCCGAGTCGCCGCCGAAAAGGCTGTCGAGCGCCGCGTCGAGGGTGTCCTCGAACGCTATGTCGTCGCCGAACGCGACCAGCACCTTCTGGAGGAGCGGGAAGCTCGTGTCGCCGTTGGAGCGGACGTAGATCGGCTGCACGTAGAGCAGGCCGCCGCCGACGGGCAGCGTCAGCAGGTTGCCGCGGGTGACCGTGGTGTCACCGCGCGACAGGATGTTGAGCTCGTTCGCGACCGTGGGGTCGGTCGTGAACGCGTTCTGCACCTGGCCGGGCCCGGGCACCGTGTCGTCCTTGGGCAGCTCGAGGAGGCGGAGCGTGCCGTAGCCGTCGGCCACCTCTCCGTCGGCGGATCCCGCATCGGAGTCGGCGACGAGGTAGCCGGTGAGCACGTTGCGGCTCGTCTGGCTGCCCGCGACGCTCGCCGGGATGTACGTCGAGTAGAGCGAGTACGACGGGACGTCCTGGTCGGGGGTCTGCAGCGTCAGGTAGTACGGCGGCTGCAGGGTGTCCCCGGTGGCGGCGGCCGTGGTCGCGGCTCCACTGGTCGGGTCGTTCGGCGTCGACCACGCGTCCTCGCGGGAGTAGAAGGACCCCGCCTCGGTCACGTGGTAGGTGCCGAGCACCGCGCGCTGGACCTTGAAGAGGTCCTCCGGGTAGCGGACGTGGCTGATCAGATCGGCCGACATGTCGCTGACGGGCTTCACGGTCGACGGGAAGATCTTCTGCCAGGTCTGCAGGATCGGGTCCTCGGTGTCCCAGGCGTACAGCGTCACCTTGCCGTCGTAGGCGTCGACCGTGGCCTTCACCGAGTTGCGGATGTAGTTCACGTCGTCGGTCGGGAACTGCTGCTGGGTGTTGGTGTCCGCGATGGCCTGCGAGAGGCTCTGCACGGCCGAGTAGGGGTAGTCGGCCGACTTGGTGTAGCCGTCCACCACCCAGACCACGCGGTCGTCGACGACGGTCGGGTAGGCGTCGGAGTCGAGCGTCAGGTACGGAGCGACCTTCTGCACGCGGTCGACGGGGTTGCGGTCGTACAGGATCTGCGACTCGCTGTTCACGCCGTCCGACAGGAAGATCTGCTCGGACTGGAACTTGATCGCGTAGACGAGCTTCTTGAAGACGTTGTCGAGCGAGGGCCCGCCCTCGCCGTCGAAGGTCGTGTACGTCTGCTGCGCCCCGTCGGTGCCCGAGGGGTAGTCGAGCTCGATGTCGCGCGACTCGGTGCCGCCGACGATCGAGTACGCCGGCGAGTTCTCGCCGAAGTAGATCCGCGGCTCGTAGGCACCGAGGTCGCCCGTCGTGGGCACGCCCGACTCGATGAAGACGGGCTCGCCGTCGGCCGAGCGCTGGTTGCCGTAGGCGGCGACGAGGCCGTAACCGTGGGTGTAGACGAGCGTCTGGTTGTACCAGGTCTGGTTGTTGCCCAGGCCGTTGAGGTTCAGCTCGCGGACGCCGACGACGGCGTCCTGGGTCGCGCCCTCGATGGAGTAGCGGTCGACGTCGAGCGCGTTGCGGTCGTCGCCGAAGGAGTAGTACTGGCGGAACTGCTGGAGCTGCGAGAACGCGTCGGTCACGACCGCCGGGTCCAGGATCCGGATGTTCGCGGTCGTCTCGGCGTCGGAGCGCAGCGCGCCCGGCTCGGCGTCGGTCGTCGCGTCGTACGGGATGACCTCGACGTCGTCCACTCCGTAGGCCTGGCGCGTCATGTCGATGTTGCGCTGGATGTACGGCTCCTCGAGCGTGCGCTCGTTCGGCTCGACCTGGAACTTCTGCACGACCCAGGGGGCGAGCGACCCGACGAGCAGGCTCGACACGATCAGCAGCGCGGTGCCGATGACGGGCAGGCGCCAGCGGCCGATGAAGGCAGTGACGACGAAGAGGACCGCGACGAGCGCCGCGACCAGCGCGAGGATCTGCAGACCGGGGATCGTGGCGTTGACGGTGGCGTAGGTCGCTCCGGTGATGCGGGCGCCCTGGTCGGTGAGGGTCGCGTACTGGTCGAGCCAGAGGCTGACCGCCTGCACCAGGAGGTACAGCGCAGCGATGATCGCGACCTGGATGCGGGAGGACTTCGAGACCCGCACCTCGCGGCCGTTCACGCGGATCGCGCCGTAGAGGTAGCCGGTGGCCAGAGTGGCGAGCGCGAGATGATGAGGACGGCCGAGGCGAAACCGACGAGGCTCTGGTAGAAGGGCAGCTCGAAGAGGTAGAAGGACGTGTCCAGTCCGAACTGCGGGTCCACGTCTCCGGACGGAGTGCGGTTCCAGAAGGTCAGGCTGGTCTGCCAGCGCGACGCGGAGGACACTCCGGCGAAGAGGCCCAGGACCGCGGGGATACCGAAGGTCGCGAGGCGCCGCAGCGGCTCGACCACCTGCTGGTAGCGGTCGATCTGCGAGTTGAGCTTGGCGTAGACCGGCCGGAGGCGGTACGCGAGGCTGAGGCTGATGAAGACCGGGACGGCCATCGCGACGAAGCCCAGGACGAAGAGCCCGCCGGCCGCCGCCCACTGCGTCGTGAGCACGGAGAGGAAGCCGAGCTGGTCGTACCAGAGGATGTCGGTGTAGAGACCGGCGAAGACGAAGAACGCCACCACCAGAGCGGCCACCACCACGACAGTGACGGCGAGGACGCTCCGTCTCTTCCGCGGCGGGGTTTCGGTTGCTGTGGAACTCACGGATAAGCCTCTTGCTGTCGAGATGTGAGGGGAGGCCACCCATGCTATGCGACGGGTGTCCGGCCCACCTGAGCGTCGGCCTCGACCGCAGGGAGCGGCAGGTCAGTCGATCGGCTCGGCCGCGTCGCAGGTCGGCAGCCCGGACACGTCGTCCGCCGCGATGCCCTCGAGCGCGGCGAGCGCCTCGTCGAGCGTGGCGACGCTGAGCACCTCCAGGCCGTCCGGCACGTGCCCGACGACCTCCCCGCAGTTCTGCGCGGGAGAGAGGAACCAGTCGGCCCCGGCGTCGACCGCGCCGAACATCTTCTGCCGGACGCCCCCGATCGGCCCGACCTCGCCGGCGGCGTCGATGGTGCCGGTGCCGGCCACCTCCGCTCCCCCGTTGAGCGACCCCTCGGTGAGCTTGTCGATGATGCCGAGCGCGAACATCATGCCCGCGCTGGGGCCGCCCACGTCGTCGAGCTGGATGTCGACCTCGAAGGGGAAGTCGAACGCGGCGCCGGCGACGATGCCGAGGACCGCGGAGCCGTCGCGGTCGACGGGCACGACGCGGACGTCCTGCTGCTCCCCGTCGCGCTCGACGGTGAGGTCGACGGGCGCGCCCGCTCCGGACGCCTGGACCGCCTCGCGCAGAGCCGCCACATCGGCGATCGGCTCGCCCTCGACCGCGACGACCGCGTCTCCGGGCTCGAGGACGTCGGCCGAGGGCGATCCCTCGGGGATCTGCACGACGGAGACGCGCTGCTCGACGGGGTACCCCAGCTCGGTCAGCGCGGCCGCGATCGCCTCCTGCTGCGAATCCGTCATCTCGGCCTGGTTCGCCTCGTCGCGCTCCTCGACCGAGACCGACCGCGGGAAGATCGACTCGACCGGCACGACCGCCTTGCTGCGGTCGAACCAGGCACCGACGATCTCGACCCAGCTCGGCAGGCTCTCGGGATTGCCGACGACCGAGACGGTCAGCATGTCGAGCGTCCCGGTGGTGGGGTAGGTCGGCTCGTCGGGGATGGAGATGAGCGGGACGTCCTCGCCGCTCGCGTCGCTCGTGCCGAGGGTGTCGAAGACGGGGCCCGGCTGCTCGATGACGTAGGGGGCCGGAGCGAGGCCCAGCACCACGATGAGGGCGACCCCCGAGAACAGCACGGCCGGCCCCGCCCAGGCCCGCCGCTCCCGCGTGGGCGAGCGCCGGGGATCGTCGGAGAACAGCGTCACGGGGGCCTTCCTCAGGGCGTGCGGGGAAGCTCCGCCGGAGTGTTCGCGGCGGGCGGAAGCGGGCCCTGCGGTTGCGGTCGTCTTCAGGCCGATCGCCCGGGCACTCGGGCTAACGTAGCTTGCACGACTGGGAGTCGAGTCACGATCCCGGGCGTTCACGCGAACGACGGAGGGCTGATCCGAATGGCCGCAGGCGACAGTGCTGACCGACCCGGCGAGGGCTCGGAGGACGAGTTCCGCGAGATGCTGAGCCGGTTCCTCTCGGGCGACGGGCCGATCGATCCTTCGCAGCTGGCCGGTGCCGCCGGCCTGCCGAACGATCCGGTCGCGCTGCAGAACCTGCTCTCGCAGCTGCAGAGCGCGATGCAGCAGAACGGCGACGGGATCAACTGGACGCTGGCGAGCGAGCAGGCCAAGCAGCTCGCCCGCGCCGACTCCGTCCCGGTCACCGACGCCGTGCGCGCGCCCCTCGACGGCGCGTTCGGCGTCGCGGCCCTCTGGCTCGACGAGGTCGCGCACGTGTCCGAGCTCAGCCGCTCGCCGCGCAGCATCAGCCGCCTCGAGTGGATCTCGCTCACGATGCCGGTCTGGACGCAGCTCGCCGAGCCCGTCGCCCTGAGCATCTCGGACGCTCTGACCAGGGTGATGCGCGAGCAGGCCCCGGAGGAGATGCGCGCGATGATCGCCGGCGCGAGAACATGATGCGCGGCATCGGCGGCACGCTCTTCGCCCTCCAGCTCGGCCAGGTCGTGGGGCAGCTCGCGGCCGAGGTCGTCTCGGGCGGCGACATCGGCATCCCGCTGCTCGAAGAGGGCGACGCCGCGATCCTGCCGCAGAACGTCGCCGCGTTCGGCGAGGGCCTCGACATCCCGATCGACCAGGTCCAGATCTATTTGGCGGTGCGCGAGCTCGCGCACGCCCGCCTCTTCCGCCACGGCAAGTGGCTCCGCCTGGCCCTGATCTCGCAGATCACCGACTTCGCGCGCGGCATCAGCATCGACACCACCCGCCTCGAGGAGCTCGCCGAGACCTTCGACCCCTCGAACCCCGAGGAACTGCGCGACGCGATGACCTCCGGCGCGCTGATCCCGCCGAAGACCGAGGAGCAGCTCGCCGCGCACGGCCGCCTCGAGACGGTCCTCGCGCTCATCGAGGGCTGGGTCGACGTGGTGACCGCCGCCGCGACGACCCGCCTGCCCAGTGCCGGCGCGATCGCCGAGACCGTCCGCCGCCGCCGCGCCTCCGGAGGCCCGGCCGAGTCGGCGTTCGCGACCCTCGTCGGCCTGGAGCTGCGCCCCCGGCGCCTGCGCGATGCGGCCGCCATGTGGCAGGCCGTCACCGACGCGGTCGGCGCGGAGGCGCGCGACAGCCTGTGGTCGCACCCCGACCTGCTGCCCGGCTCCGAGGACCTCGACGACCCCAGCCGCCTCGTGGCGCGGCTCAGCGCCGAGGCCCGGGGCGAGACGCCCGAGCCGGACGAGATGGACCTCGCGCTCGAGGAGCTCCTGAACGGAGGGACGCCCGACGCCTCCTCCGAGGACGGCACCGGCCCGACGGGCGATCGTCCCGTCTGACCCGATGACGCGCGAGGGGCCTGTGGAGAACTCCACGGGCCCCTCCGTCGTTTCGGCCATGCTCTCGGCATGGTGCTCCGACTCGATCCCCGGCTCCCCGTCCTCTGGCGCTCCGCGACCGCGGTGCAGATCGGCCTCGACCGCCCGCACGCGGTCCTCGAGGACGTCGGCTACGCGGAGGAGCTGCTGCTGCACGCCCTGCGGGTCGGGACGAGCGCCGGCACCGCGCGGCTGATCGCGCGGCGGGCGGGCGCCTCCGACGACCGGATCGACGAGCTGCTCGAGGCGCTGCGCCCGGTGCTGTCCCGCAACGTCTCCCCCGCCCCGCCGCCCGCGCCGCGCGTCGTCGTCGAGGGCGACGGCGCCGCGGCGGACGCCCTGCGCACCCTGCTGCGCGGCGAGGGCTGCGAGCTCGTGGCGGAGGAGGAGGTGCCCGACGTGGCGGTGCTCCTCGCCGACTTCGCCGTCGCCCCGGCGCGGGCGGCGCACTGGCTGGCCGCCGACGTCCCCCATCTCGCGGTGGTCTTCGGCGACGAGGCCGTCCGGGTGGGTCCGCTGGTCGAGCCCGGCGCGGGGCCCTGCCTGCACTGCGCCGAGCGCGACCGCATCGACTTCGATCCGGAGTGGCCGCGGCTCGTGATCCAGGTGCTCGGCCGCCGCGCCCCGACCAGGACGGGCCTCGCCAGCGCCTCGATCGCCGTGGTGGCGGCCGACGCGGTGCTCCGCCGCGTCCTCGCGGGATCGACGGGGCTGCGCGAGAGCGAGAGGACCTACTCCGACGCCTCGGGCGGCTTCAGCGAGCGGAGGCTGGAGCCGCACCGCGAGTGCGCGTGCCGAGCTCTTCCAGGAACCGCGACGGCTCCCGCCTCGTGACGCGGCCCACGGTCGAGCGCGACCACGACATCCGCAGCCGCCTGCGGGCGCGGGTGATGCCGACGTAGAGGAGCCGGCGCTCCTCGTCGATGCCCTCGAGGCCGCTCGCGTACGAGATCGGCAGCAGCCCCTCCGAGAGGCCCATCAGGTGGACCGACTCCCACTCCAGGCCCTTCGCGGAGTGGATGGTCGCGAGGGTGACCGCCGCCCGGTCGGGCTCGTGGTGCACCTGCTGACGGGCGAGGAGATCGTCGGTGAACTGCCGGAAGCTCCAGCCCGCCGGGGCCTCGTCGACCAGGCGGGCGAGGGTGTCGAGCGACTCCCAGCGGTCGCGGACAGCACCGGGGGCCGACGGCGGCTCGGCGCTCCAGCCGAGCGAGCGGAGGACGTCGCTGACCGACTTGAAGAGGGGCTCGCCGGTGATCGAGACCGAGGCGGCGCGCAGCTGCATGACCGCCTGCTTCACCTCGGGCAGATCGAAGAAGCGCTTGCCGCCGCGCATGTGAGCGCTGACGCCGCGCTCGGTCAGCGCGTGCTCGAGCACCGCCGACTGCGAGTTGGTCCGGAAGAGGATCGCGATGTCGGAGGGGCGGATGCCCGCCTGGATGTCGGCGGCGACCCGCTCGGCCACGCCGCGCGCCTCCGCGATGTCGTCGGGGTAGGCGTCGATGGAGGGCTCGGGAGCCTCTCCCTTCTCGACGGCGTGCAGGACGAGCGCGCCGGGGCGCCCGCGCATCAGCCGGTTCGCCGTCTGCACGATCGGAGTCGCGGAACGGTAGTTCTCCTCGAGGCGGACCACGGTGGCGGCGGGCCAGTGGCCCGGGAAGTCGAGCAGGTAGTCGGCCCGCGCGCCGGCGAAGGAGTAGATGGTCTGGCTCGCGTCGCCCACGACGCACAGATCGCTGCGGTCGCCGAGCCACAGCTCGAGCAGCCGCTGCTGGAGCGGGTTCACGTCCTGGTACTCGTCCACGACGAAGAAGCGGTACTGCTCGCGGACCTGCATGGCCATCGCCGGCTCCGACTCGAGCATGCCCGCCGTCACGAGCAGGACGTCCTCGAAGTCGATCTGACGGCGCTGGTCCTTCAGCCCCTCGTACTCGTCGACGAGGGCGACGGTCTGCTCGAGCGTCAGCCGACCGGGAAGCGCACGGGTGCGGGCCGCGACGGCGTACTGCTCGAGCGACAGCGCCGAGACCTTCCGCCACTCGATCTCGGCCGAGAGGTCGCGCAGCGTCGCGGTGTCGAGCTTCAGGCGGAGCCGCTCGGCGGCGTGGCCGAGCAGGCGGGCCTTGCCGTCGAGCAGCTGAGGCATCGTGCCGCCGACGAGCTGGGGCCAGAAGTAGCCCAGCTGGGACAGCGCCGCGGCGTGGAACGTGCGGGCCTGCACTCCCCCTGCGCCGAGGACGCGCAGGCGCGAGCGCAGCTCCGCCGCCGACCGGCTCGTGAAGGTGAGCGCCATCACCCGGCTCGGCGTGTAGACGCCGGTCGCGACGCCGTGGGCGATCCGGTGGGTGATCGTGCGGGTCTTGCCCGTGCCCGCGCCCGCGAGCACGCAGACCGGGCCGAGCAGCGCCTCCGCCGCCTCGCGCTGCCCCTCGTCGAGTCCGTCGAGCAGGCTCACGCGATCGGCCCGTTCTCGAGCTCGCCCCCGTACCAGTCCTCGATCATGGCGCGGGCGATGGAGGAGCGGCCCGGCAGCAGGACCGACTCGAGCGAGTCGCGCAGCTGGTCGCGGGTGAACCAGCGCAGGTCGACGATCTCCTCGCCGTCGGGGAGCAGCGCAGCCGGCTCCTGATCGGGCGCGAGGCGGGCGGTGAAGCCGACCATCAGCGAGGCGGGGAAGGGCCACGGCTGCGAGCCGAGGTAGACGGGATCGACGACCCGCATGCCCGACTCCTCGAAGATCTCGCGGACGACGGCGGCCTCGAGGGACTCCCCCGGCTCCACGAATCCGGCGAGGAGCGAGAAGCGGTCGGCCCCCCACATGGCGTTCGAGCCGAGCAGCAGGCGGTCGTCGGCGTCGAGGACGCAGACGATGATCGCGGGATCGGTGCGGGGGAAGACCTGGCTGCCGTCGGTGGGCGAGCGGCGCACCCAGCCGCCCTGCTCCACGACCGTCGGGTCGCCGTTCCGCGGCGAGTAGGCGTGGGAGGCGTGCCAGTTGGCGATCGCGAGCGCCTCGGTGAAGAGGCCGGCGTCCCGGCGGCTGAGGCGCTCGGCGATCGGGCGCAGCGCGGTCCAGCGCTCCTCGTCGGGCTCGAGCTCGAGCGCGGCGGCCTCGGTGAGGACCGTGGCGACGACGGGCGTGCCCGCGGGCTCCCCCGGGGCGTCGACGGTGGTGCGGCCGAGGTAGACGCGGAGGGTGCCCGCCGTGACCGCGCTCGCGCTCTGCAGGGCGAGGGCGTCGCCGTCGACGAGGGCGCGGTCCTTCCGCAGGGCGAGGACCCGGGTCGCGGGATCGGCGAGCAGCTCGTCGTAGAGGTCCGGACGGGCGCGGGTGAGGTAGTCGCGATCGACGGCCTGGCGGGCGAGCGGGAGGCGGTCGGTGAAGGGCGTGGTCATTCGGAGCTCTTTCCAGGTGGCGGTGCCGCGGGATCGGGAGGCGCAGGAGGGACGGGCGGAGCGGCGGCGCCGGAGCCGGATCCCGAGCACGGCATCGGCGGGAGAGCGCGTGGCGGACGGGCCGGTCGGGGGCGGAGCGACCTAACCTGGAGCCATGGCCAGATCCCATCTCACTCTAGCCGCGCTGGCCACTTCGGCCGTCGAGGGCCTCGACGTCCGGACCGCGCGCGCGTTCACCCACTCGACCCACGGCGACTTCGACTCCGCCCTGCTCTCGACCCGGGAGGGCGCCCGGCTCCTCGTGCGCGTGCCGACCTCGCCCCTGGCCGAGCAGGAGCAGCTCGGCGACCTCGTCGCGCTGCGCGCGCTGACCGCGGGGATCCGCAGCCGACTGCCGTTCGACCTGCACACGAGTGTCGGGCAGGCCCCCTTCGACGGCACCCGGGCCGTGGTCTACGAGTTCCTCGACGGCGACCGCGTCCTCATCGACGACGTCGCCCCGGCGAGCGGCCTCGCCGACTCGATCGGGCGCGCGATCGGAGCGATCCACTCGCTGCCGGCGTCGTTCGTGCAGGAGGCGGGCCTGCCCGTCTCGACCGCCCGCGACAGCGTGAACGAGACGGTGGCCGTGATCGAGCGCGCCGCCGACACCGGGCACGTCCCCGCGGCGCTCGTCGCGCGCTGGGAGACGGCGTCCTCGGACGAGTCGCTCTGGCAGTTCGACCCGACCGTGGTCAACGGCTCCATGACGTCGGACTCGTTCCTGCGCTCGGGCGAGGTCGTGACCGCGGTGCTCGGCTGGGCGGCGCTGCGCGTCGGCGACCCGGCGCGCGATCTGCACTGGCTGCTGAGCGCCCCCGGAGCCGGCACCGCCTTCGCGGCGTACTCGCGGATGCGCGCGGGAGCGGTCGACCGCACCCTGCGCCAGCGGGCGCAGCTCTACGCCGAGCTCGAGCTGGCGCGCTGGCTGCTGCACGGCACCGAGACCGACGACTCCGCGATCGTGGACGACGCGGTGGCGATGCTCGACACGCTCGTCGACAGCGTGCTGGGCGATCTCTCCGCCCCGCTCTCGTCCGACACCGGCCCCGTGCTCGAGGTCTCGGAGGTCGAGGAGCTGCTGAACCGCACGCCCGGCGCCCGCACCGGCGCCTCGGCTCACGGCCGCGGCCTCGCTCCGAGGGCCGAGGAGAGCGACTCCGCGAGCTCGCGCTCCGAGTAGAAGCGCTCGGGTCGCAGCACCAGGTCGTCTGCCACGAAGTAGAAGACGGCGTCGATGCTCTCGAGCGGGACGCCCTTCCACTTCGCGAAGGCCAGCCGGTAGAGCGCGAGCTGGAACTGCTTGAGCTCGAGGTCGGCCGCGTCCTTCGGGGCGCGGCCGGTCTTCCAATCCACGATCTGGTGGCCGCCGGCGACGGGGTAGACGGCGTCGATCTTGCAGACGACGACGTGCTCGGCGAGCTGCAGGTGGATCTCGATCTCGACGGCCTCCGGGCGGCGGGCCGCCCACTCCGAGTGCTCGAAGGTCTCGACGAGGGCGGCGAGCCGCTCCTGCTCCGCAGTCGCCCCGCCGAGGTCGTCGAGCTCGTCGGGGAACGTGTCGACCGCCTCCGCCTCCCCTTGGACGCCGAAGCGGTTCTCGACCCAGGAGTGGAAGGTCGTGCCGAGCCGGGTCTGGCGGTACGGGCGCTCGGGCATCGGCCGGCGCAGCTGGGCGGCGACCTCCTCCGGAGCGCTGATCACGTCCTTGAAGCGCGAGGCGGGGATGCGGACGGGCAGCGCGACGCGCTCCCCGCCGGCGAGCCGCACGGCGCGCTCGGCGAGCAGCAGCCGGATGTCGTCGCCGCGCGGGCCCTGGAGCCCCGGCTCGGCGATCCGCACCCGCTCGGCGGCCGCTCGCACGCGCTCGCCCCGTGATCCGAGCGGATCGTGCGGCCAGCGGAAGGTGCGCGGAGCGCGCTCGAGCGGGTTCTCGAGGTGGGACGGCTCGACGGGGAGCTCGGGGATGGTGCCGGCCTCGGCGAGGTCGCGCAGGAACACGCCGGGACCCCGGGGCTTGGACTGCCCCGCCCACCACGAGCCGCTCAGCAGCAGGTGGTGGCGGGCGCGGGTCACGGCGACGTAGGCGAGCCGCCGCTCCTCGGACTCGTTGCGCTCGCGGAGGGTGTCGCCGAACGCGGTGATGGCGTCGACGACGTCCTTCTGCGTCTCGGCGGAGCGCCAGTCGAGATCGGGCAGCTCGGCCGCGTCGCCGCGGAAGGCGTAGGGCATGGCTCCCAGCCGCACCCAGCCCCGGAAGCCCTCGACGGGCGTGCCGGGGAGCTCGCCGTCGACCATCCTCGGCACCGCGACGAGGTCCCACTCGAGGCCCTTCGACCCGTGGATCGTCAGCAGCTGGACCGTGCCCGGCTCCGGATCCTCCGGTCGGGGAGCCAGCCCGTCGCGCTTGTCGGCGAGGACCAGCCAGCGGAGGAAGCCGCGCAGCGACGACCCGGTGCCGCCGCCCCGGTCGTCGGTCTGCAGGTAGCCCGCGACCGCCTCGCGGAAGGCCTCGAGGTTCGCACGGCCGTCGCTGCGCGACTCGTTCGCCTCGACCTCGATGTCGAGGCCGAGCTCCTGCTCGACGAGGGTGACGAAGTCGAGCAGATCGAGTCCGGCTCGCGCGCGCAGCCGGGCGAAGAGCGTGCCCGCGTCGTGCATCCGGGCGAGACCCTGCTCGCTGAAGGCCGAGAGGGCGGAGTGGTCGAGCCTGCCGTCCTCGCCCGGGCGGCGCGAGGCGATGAAGTCGAGCGCCTCGATGATCGAGCCGCCCTCGCCCTCGGTGACGGAGGCGCGCATCCGCTCGCGGACGTCCTCGGGCAGAAGCCGGTGCGCGTGATCGCGCGACGCGAGCCAGGAGGCGAGGTCGCGCAGGGCGCGGAGGTCCCTGACGCCGATCCGCCAGCGCGCACCGGCGAGGAGGCGGACGAGCTCGCTGCCGGCGGCCGGATCCTCGACGACGGTGAGGGCGGAGACGAGGTCGGCGATCTCGGGCTGGCGGAGCAGGCCCCCGATCCCGAGGATGTGGTACCGCACGCCGTGCTTCGCCAGGGCCGCGGCGAAGCGGTCCATGTGCGCGCGGACGCGGAAGAGCGCGGCGGCCGAGGGCGGCTCGGGGCTCTCGGCGAGCCGGCCGGCGAACCAGCGGGCGACGTCGTCGGCCTCGTCCTCGATGGTCTCGGGGAAGGTGAGCTCCACGGCGTGCGCGCTCGCGGAAGGGCCCGCCTCGAGGCGGTCGACCGCCACTCCGCTGGACGCCTCGAGCGGCCGGACGACCGCGTTCGCCGCGGCGAGGACGCGGTGGCCGTTGCGCCAGCTCATGCTGAGCGAGAACCGCGACGCGGAGCCGAAGTCGACGCCGAACCGCCCGAGGCCCTCGGCGCTCGCGCCGCGCCAGCCGTAGATCGACTGGTGCGGGTCGCCGACCGCCATGACGCCCTGCCCGGCGAACAGGCGCGCGAGCAGGCGGGTCTGCAGCACGGACGTGTCCTGGTACTCGTCCAGCAGCACGACCCGGTAGCGCGCACGGTGCTCGTCGACGAGCTTCGGCACCCGCTCGGTGATCCTCAGCGCCAGGGCGACCTGATCCGAGAACTCGACGAAGCCGCGCTCGGCCTTGGCCTCCTGGAAGCGCTCGGCGAGGGAGGTGAGCACGGGCAGTGCGCCGACCGCCTGGACCGCCTTCTCGACCTCGCGGTAGACGCCGCTCCCCTTCGAGCCGCGCGCAGCTCGGCGATCCGCACGAAGTCCTCGGCGAAGCCCGCGACGGCGGCCGGGTCGGCCAGGTTGTCGGCGAGGTCGTGCGCGAGGGACACGACGAGGTCGGTGAGGCGGTCGATGTTCGCCTCGACGTCGAGGATGCGCGGGTCCGCCGTGTCGGCGACCACTCCTCGGGCCAAATGCCAGGCCGAGGCCTCGGACAGCACCGTCGCGTCGCCCTCGCGCCCGATCAGCGCGGCGTTGTCGCGGAAGATCGTGTTCGCGAAGGCGTTGTACGTCGAGACCGTCGCGGCGTCGAAGGGATCCGGCTCCGTCTGCCCCTCGGTGAGCGGGAGGAGCCCCGCGGCGCCGAGCTGGTCGATGCGCCGGCCGATCCGCTCGCCGAGCTCGGCGGCCGCCTTGCGCGTGAACGTCAGTCCGAGCACCTCGGAGGGGGCGGCGAGGCCGTTGGCGAGGAGCCACAGCACGCGGTTCGCCATGGTCTCGGTCTTGCCGCTGCCCGCGCCCGCGACGACGAGCGCGGGCGCGAGCGGCGCCTCGATCACGGCGCGCTGCTCGGCCGTCGGCGGACGGAGGTCGAGCTTCTCGGCGATGGTGAGGGCGTCGATCACGCGGGCACCTCCCCCTCGTCCTCGTCGGGCTCCTCGTCGGGCTCGATCTCGTCGAGCACCAGAGTGCCGTCGCCCGACACCTCCGGAACGGCGTGCAGCCGGTAGCGCAGGGCGTCGCCCGGCGAGAAGGGCACGGCGTCGAGCAGGCCGGAGAAGGCCGGAGCGGCCATGCCGGTCGCCGCGGTGCGCACCCGATCGCGGAGCCGCTCGAGCTCCTCCGCGCCGAAGCGCGGCTGCACGACCTCCCGGTAGCGCCTGCCGCGCACGCCGCCCGAGACGAAGAGGAGCTTCGCGCCGCCCCGCTCGGCCGAGCCCGCCGCCTCGATCGCCCCGCTCGCGACCGCGAGCTGGTAGCTGCCGAGCTGGGCGTGCTCGGCCACCGCGGCCTGCGGGGGGATGCTGCGGCCGGTCTTGAGGTCGACGATCGTCACGGAACCGTCGGCCGAGCGCTCGACCCGGTCGATCGAGCCGCGCACGCGGGCCGGCGGCACTCCGATCTCGAACTGCTGCTCCCGGCCGAGGACCTCGCCCCCCGCCTCGCGGAAGTCGACGAGGTAGTCGGCGAGGCCCTCGACGAGCCGTCGGGTGAGCCGCTTCTGCCGCTCGCCGAGCCAGGGCGACTCGAAGACGAGCTCGGGCCAGCGCGACTCCAGCTGCGCCCACAGCGTCTCGGTGTCGGGCTCGGCCGCGTTCTCGAGCACCCAGTGCACGAGCGTCCCGACGCCCATCGCCGTGCTCGTGGTCGATCCGGACACCGCGTCGACGAACCAGTTCAGCGGGGAGCTCTCGAACGCCTCGAGCCGGCTGGGCGAGACCGACACCGGTCGCTCCGGGTCGTCGAGCTCGAACAGCGGCTCGCTGGTCGAGGGGTCGAGGACTCCGTACCAGGAGGAGGGATCGGCGCCGGGCACCTCGGCGAGGGCCAGCGCCCGCAGCCCGCGGATCGCCGCGGGCGCGTCGGGCGAGTTCGGAGTGGTCGCCGTGCGCCGCAGCGCCGCGACCGCTCCCCGCAGGGTCAGGGGCACCGCCGACGCGGCGTCGAGGTGCGGCGCGTCGGGAGGCGTCAGCCGGAAGAAGAGGGACGGGGTCTCGTCCTCGCCGGCGACCGCGCTCAGCACGAGCTGCCGGCGCGCGCGGGAGGCGGCGAGCGCGAACATCCGCAGCTCGTCGTCGAGGGTGGCCTTGCGCCCGTCGAGCGGCAGCCCTCCCTCTCCGCGCGCGGCGCGGACGAGCCCGTCGGGATCCAGGAGGGAGCCGCGCTGGCGGAGGTTGGGCCAGACGCCGTCCTGCAGCCGCGCGACGACGACCACGTCGAACTCGAGCCCGACGACGGAGGAGGGCGTGCCGATCAGCACCGCGTCGTCGACCGAGCGCGGCGCGAGCGTGTCCTCGGGCACCTCGGCCTCGAGGATCTCGGTGACGAATCCGACGGCCGAGGACGCCGCGGCGCGCTCGACGAAGCGGCGGGCGGCGCTGAACAGGGCGACGACGCCGTCGAGGTTGCGGTTCGCCTCGGCTGCCGTGAGCCCGGTGCCGAGCGCCAGCTCGCGCCAGGACGTCGCCACCCGGCTCGACTCCCAGGCCGACCAGAGCAGCTCCTCGATCGAGCCGTGCTCGGCGTGCAGCCGTCGCACCCGGTCGATCGTCACCGCCAGGCGCTCGGCCTGTCGAGCGGGAGCGGAGTCGATGGTCGCGAAGCGGCCGGGCGCCGAGAGCGCCTCGACGAGCAGGGCGTCGCTCGGGCGGATGCCCTCGCCCGCGAGCTCCTCGGCGCGGAGCGCGAGCCGCAGCCGTCGCAGGCCCAGCCGGTCGACGCCGCCGAACGGCCCGAGCAGGAGCTCCGCAGCGAGCGCGGCATCGAGGGGACGCTCGCCGATGGCGACGC
Organism: Rathayibacter rhapontici; assembly: GCF_001995175.1. Taxonomy (GTDB): domain Bacteria; phylum Actinomycetota; class Actinomycetes; order Actinomycetales; family Microbacteriaceae; genus Rathayibacter. The sequence goes on along the minus strand of NZ_MUKN01000051.1, from coordinate 2,473 downwards.
GACGAGCACGAGCAGGGCGCGGGCGGCGTGGTCGTCGCGCAGCGCGCGGCCGGCGAGGACCGAGCGCACGGGCACCTCGGCCACGGCGAGCGCCTTCACGAGCGGCTGCACCGCCGCTCCGGAGCGCACGACCACGGCCATCCGGTGCCACGGCACGCCGTCGCGCAGCCGCCGCTCGCGCAGGAGCCTCGCCAGGGTCGCGGCCTCGCGCGCGGCCGTCGGCGCCTGCAGCACCAGGATCGGCTCGGGAGCGCCCGGAGCGTCGTCGTCGGCGCGGGCCGCGCGCTGCGTCCGGCCGCCGCCGCTCCGATGCGCTGCGTCGCCCGCGAGACCAGCGCCCGCAGCGCGGCCGGATGCCGGTGGACCCTGTCGAGGACGAGCGTCTCGGCGTCGGGGGCGCCGATGCTCGCGGAGAAGCGGCCGAGGGTGTCGGAGGAGGCGCCGCGGTAGGCGCTGGTCGCCACGTCCGGGTCGCCGAACGCGATGATCGTCACCCCGCGCTCGGCGAGGGCGCGCAGCAGCACGACGGTCGACTCGCTCGCCTCCTGCAGGTCGTCGACCACGACGAGTCGCAGCGCGGTGATCCGCTCTCCCCCGCCTCCGTCGCGGATGGTCTCGGCCGCGAACGCGGCGAACTCCGCGGCGTCGAGCTTCGTGCCGACGTCCGGCGACATCCAGTCGACGACCTCGCGGAACTCCTCCAGCAGCTCGGCGGCCGCCGCCCACTCGCCGCGCTCGGCGTCGACGGCGAGCGCTCGGACGGCTGCGGTGTCGAGCCCGTGCTCGGTCGCCCGCATGCCGAACTCGCGCAGCTCGGTGCGGAAGGTGCGGAGCCGGAGCACCTCGGGGCTGAACTCGTCCGGCCAGCGCGGCCCGGTGCCCTCGGCCAGGTGCCCCTCGATCAGCTCCGAGAGGAGGACGTCCTGCTCGCCGCCGGTGAGCAGGGTCGGCCGCTCGATGCCGAGCTCCTTGGCGGAGGCGGTGACCGCCTCGAACGCCAGAGACGTCGCGGTGCGCGCCAGCGGTCCGCGCGTCGGCACGTCGAGCCGGAGCGCGAGGACGTCGCGGAGGGAGGTGGCGGCGGTGCGGCTCGCGGCGAGGACGGCGACGGACTCGGGCGCGTAGCCCCGCTCGAGGATCCGCTCGGCCACGAGCTCGACGATCGTCGTGGTCTTTCCCGAGCCCGGCGCTCCGAGGACGGCGGCGCTGCGCCCGTCGGGGAGGTCCAGGACGGCCCGCTGCGACGCGTCGAGCACGACCCGGGCGCGCTCCTGCGGCCGCTCCTCGACGGAGGCGGCGCGGGCGGAGGGGGTTCCAGGAGCGGGCACGCGACCACGCTAGCCAACACCGCCGACACTGCCCGGCGCCCGCGGCGCAGCACCCTCCGGCCCCGGTCCGCTCAGCGCGAAACCCGCGTCGGGGCCTCGGCACGGTGCCGTATCGTGACAGCCACGTCCCTCCTCCCGAAAGGCAACTGCTGGTGGAAATCCGTATCGGAATCGTCAACACCCCGCGAGAGCTCAACTTCGAGTCCTCGATGTCCGCGACCGAGGTCGAGAAGACGGTCACCACCGCTCTCGAGGCCGGTGCGAAGGTCCTGCGCCTGCGCGACGAGAAGGGCAAGATCTACATCGTCCCCACCGACACCATCGCGTTCGTCGAGCTCGGCTCGGAAGAGTCGCGCCGCGTCGGCTTCGTCGCCTAGGCCCTTCCCGAGCACGTCGTGGAGCTCCTCTTCATCGGCATCGGCGGGGTCCTGCTGGGCCTCGCCGCCCGCTACTCGCTGCCGCACCGGCACCTGCACGGCTCGGTGCTCGTGCCCGCGATCGGCGGAGTCGTCGCCGCGGTGCTCTGGGTCGCGCTCACCTGGGCGGGCCTGCCCTGGGACGGCGGCCTGATCTGGGTCCTCGTGCTGGCGCTCACCGCGATCGCCGTGGTCGTCGCCGACCTCGTGCTGGGCCGCTCGCGCGCCCGCCGCGACGACGCCTCACTCGAGGCGATGCTCGCGGGTCGCGTCGCGCCCTAGACCGAGCGCAGCACTGCGGAACGGCGCGGGAGTCCTCGACTCCCGCGCCGTTCGTCGTTCCGCAGGGGCTCAGGCCGGCACCGTCTCCGCGACGTCCGTGGCCAGCAGCGCCTCCGCCACGGCCGCGCGGATCGGCTCGACGATCCGCAGACGACCCGCGAACTCGACGACGAGCACCTGCGCGGCCGCGCTCAGCGGTCCTCCGCCGATGATCACGGCCTCCGCTCCGGCCGCCTCGGCGTCCAGCACAGCGCGGCGCAGCTCGACGAGCAGCCGCTCGGGGTCCTCGAGCTCCTCCGCCGCCGACTCCGTCAGGAAGCACCCGGCGTAGTCCTCGGACCGCCCGGCCGAGGCGACCAGCGACCGCAAGGTCGTCTCGAGCCGGGCCGTCGTCGTCGCGATCGCGAAACGACGGCCGCCGATCCCCGCGGCACGCACCGCGGCGGC
>NZ_MUKN01000050.1 GCF_001995175.1 Rathayibacter rhapontici | reverse complement strand
TGTCCCGGCTGGCCGCGGCCACCGACTCCGTCCGCCGCCGCACCCGCGTGCGGGTCGCCGGGCTCGTGCTGGCGGCCGCCGGAGTCTCGGCCGCCGCGGCGATCGCGCTGCCGATGGTCGTCGGCGAGACCGCCGCGACCGTCGACACCACGGGCTACACGGTCTCGCTCGCGAGCGAGCCTGGCGTGCCCGTGGAGGCGACCGTCGAGTTCGTCGCCGAGGAGTGGGGCACGCGGATCGACATGGACTGCAGCTGGGGCGAGAGCGCCGAGGGGTCCTCGCCCGGAGCACGCTCGGTCGCCTACGTGATGTACGTGACCGACACCTCGGGCGGCTCCGAGCCCATCGGATCGTGGACGAGCACCCCCGGCAGCTCGATGCACCCGACCCTCGCGACCGGCCTGCCGCTCGCCGACATCGCCTCCGTCGAGGTGCGCCTGCAGGAGTCCGGGGAGGTCGTCCTCACCGGCGCTCCCTGACCGCCCTGGATCGACCACGCCGTCGGATTCCCAGGTGAAGGGCTCGAGCACTGAGTAGCTTCTCAGTCATGACGATCGCGACTCTCGCCCTCGCCCCTGCCTCCGCGGCCTCCTCCACCTCCTCCGACAGCATCGACCAGCTCTCCGGGCTCGTCGGCGTCGCTGCGCGGGTGATCGCCGCGCTCGGCGAGGTGGGCGTCGGGCTGCTGACCCTCATCGAAACGGTCTTCCCGCCGATCCCGAGCGAGCTGGTGCTGCCGCTGGCGGGCTTCCTCGCCCAGCAGGGCCGGATGAACATCGTGCTCGTCGTGATCACCGCGACGCTCGGCGCGTACCTCGGCGGGCTCGTCCTCTACTGGCTTGGGTACCGCATCGGCACCGAGCGCTCGATCCGCCTGCTCTCGAAGCTGCCGCTGGTCGACCGCGAGGACTTCGAGAAGGCGGTCGGCTGGTTCCGCCGGCACGGCACCTGGGCGGTGCTGTTCGGCCGGCTGATCCCGGGAGTGCGCAGCCTGATCTCGCTCCCGGCGGGGGCCGAGCGGATGAACCTCCTCCTGTTCTCGGCGCTCACGATCCTGGGCTCCGGAGTCTGGAACGGCCTGCTGATCGGCCTGGGTGCGGCGCTGGGCACTCAGTACGAGCTCGTCGACCAGTACGCGGGGGTGCTCGACGCGATCATCTACGGCGCGATCGGGGTCCTGGTGCTGCTGCTCGTCGTGCGCAGCACCCGCCGCCACCGCGCGGCGGGGTCGTCGCGGAAGCACTGAGCGCCGGCCGCGCTCCGCGGCTGCAGAGACACGCCTCAGCGGGTCGGGAATAGTCCGCTCCGTCCTTCGTTGATACCCCCCGGGGGTATTGGAAGGAGATGCGCATGGCGCACGGAACGAGTGCAGCGGTCGGGCACGGGCACGATCACGGGCACGGCGGAGAAGACGAGGTGCGGAGCGAGGTCTCCGCAGGACGCGGACAGCAGGACCACTCGGGACACGAGGGGCACTCCGGCCACGACGGCGGCCGGAGTCAGGACCACTCCGGCCACGAGGGGCCCTCGGGCCACGGAGACCACCACGGCCACGGCCACGACGGCCACTCCGGCCACGTCGCGATGTTCCGCCGCCTCTTCTGGTCGATGCTGGTGCTCGCCGTGCCGACGGTGCTGCTGAGCCCGATGTTCGCCGACCTCGTCGGCTACCGGCTCCCCTCCGCCTCCTGGATCGCGGGGGTCCCGCCCGTGCTCGGCACGGTGCTCTTCGTGGTCGGCGGCCGCCCGTTCCTCTCCGGCGCGCTCGACGAGATCCGCTCCCGCGCCCCGGGCATGATGCTGCTGATCGCCCTCGCGATCACCGTCGCCTTCGTGTCGTCCCTCGGTGCGAGCACCGGGCTCCTGCCGCACGGCCTGGACTTCTGGTGGGAGCTCGCGCTCCTGATCGTGATCATGCTGCTGGGCCACTGGATCGAGATGCGGTCGCTCGCGCAGGCTTCCAGCGCCCTCGACTCGCTCGCCGCTCTCCTGCCGGATGAGGCTGAGCGCGAGACGCCCGACGGTGTCGAGCGGGTCCGCTCCGAGGAGCTCGCGGTCGGCGACGTGGTCCTCGTCCGGCCCGGAGCCCGCGTGCCGGCCGACGGCGAGATCCTCGAGGGGTCCGCCGAGATCGACGAGTCGGTGCTGACGGGGGAGTCGCGCACCGTCGCGCGCTCGGTCGGCGACCGCCTCGTCGCGGGCAGCGTCGCGACCGACGCCCGCCTGCGCCTCCGCATCGACGCGACGGGCGACGACACCGCGCTCGCCGGGATCCGCCGCCTGGTCGCCCAGGCCCAGTCCTCGTCGTCGCGCGCGCAGAGGCTCGCCGACCGCGCCGCCGCCCTGCTCTTCTGGTTCGCCCTCGGCGCCGCCGTCGTCACCGCCGTGGTGTGGCTCGCGCTCGGGATGCCCGACACGGCTCTCGTGCGCACCGTCAGCGTCCTCGTGATCGCGTGCCCCCATGCGCTCGGACTCGCGATCCCGCTCGTCGTGTCGATCGCGACCGAGAAGGCGGCGCGCGCCGGGATCCTGGTGACCGACCGCGCCGCGCTCGAGGCGATGCGCACCGTCGACACCGTGCTCTTCGACAAGACCGGCACCCTGACCCTGGGGCGCCCCGAGGTCGTCGACGTGCTCGGCGCCCCGGAGTCGCTCGCCCTGGCCGCCGCCGTCGAGCGCGACAGCGAGCACCCGCTGGCCGCGGCGATCGTCCGCGCGGCGGGGGAGTCCGGGCTGCGCGCCGGCGGCTTCCTGACGCGAGGGGGCATCGGAGTGGAGGCCGACGTCGACGGCGCCCGGATCGCCGTCGGCGGCCCGGCCCTGCTGACCGAGCGGGGCCTCGCTCCGCTCCCCGAGAGCGCGGGAGCGTCGGAGCGCGGCGCGACCGTGCTGCACGTCCTCCGCGAGGACTCGGTCCTCGGCGCCGTCGTGCTCGAGGACGCGGTGCGCCCGGAGTCCGCGGAGGCGGTGGCGGCGCTGCGCCGCGAGGGCGTGCGGGTGGCGCTGGTCACCGGCGACGCCGAGCCCGTCGCCCGACGGGTCGCCGCCGAGCTCGGCATCGACGAGGTGATCGCGGGTGTCCTGCCCGGCGGCAAGAGCGACGTCGTCGCGCGGCTGCGGGGCGAGGGCCGTCGGGTCGCGATGGTGGGGGACGGCGTCAACGACGCCCCCGCGCTCGCGGGAGCCGACGTCGGCATCGCGATCGGCGCGGGGACCGACGTCGCGATCGCCTCGGCCGGTCTGGTGCTCGCCTCCGACGACCCCCGGAGCGTGGCGCGGATCCTCGCACTCTCGCGCGCCTCCGCCGCCAAGATGCGGCAGAACCTCGCCTGGGGCGCGGGCTACAACCTGGCCACCGTCCCGTTGGCGGCGGGAGTGCTCGCTCCGATCGGCTTCGTGCTGCCGATGGAGGTCGGCGCTCTGCTGATGAGCGCGAGCACCGTGGTCGTCGCGCTCAACGCGCAGCTGCTGCGCCGGCTGCGCCTCTGACAGGCGGGCGGCGCGGGCGCAAGGCGGTGCACGGCGCGACCGGGGTGTCCAAGTGCCTGGTGAGCACGATCTCGCGTGCTCCGCTCGGCCTGATCGCACGATCTGCGGCGTCGGAGACCTCGGTCGATGCCCGCATCGACCGTCGGTCCCCTCCTTGCAGCTCGCACGATCAGGCCGTGCTCGCGACGGCGATCTCGTGCTCACCAGGCACTAGCGTTCGAAGAGCCCACTCCCGATGCGAAGGAACTCCATGTCCGAGAACGCCGCTCCCGCCCTGTCCCGCACCGCCGTCGAGCGGAGCTGGATCATCGGCGTCTCGCTGATCGCGATCGTGCTCGGAGTGATCGCCGTGCTCATCCCGGGGCCGACCCTGCTGACGGTGGCGATCGTCTTCGGCATCCACCTGATCGCGGCCGGCGTCTTCCGGCTCCTGCTCGCCTTCACGGCCTCCCGACTCGAGGCGCGCGTCCGCTGGCTCGCGGGCCTGCTCGGCGCGCTCATCCTCGTGACCGGCATCCTGTGCCTCTCGAATCCGTTCGAGTCCCTCACTGTGCTGGGCCTCGTGATCGGCCTCGGCTGGATCCTCGACGGCGTCTCGAGCATCACCAGCGGCCGCACCGTGTCCGGGCCGGCCTGGCTGCCGATCGCGGCGGGGATCGCTCGGTGATCGCCGGGATCCTGACGATCATCATGCCGGTGCTCGCGCTGGCGTCCTTCGTCACGGTCGTCGCGATCCTGCTCATCGTCGTCGGCGTCTCGGGGCTGCTGCTGCTCCCCGGTCGCACGAAGGCGCCGGAGCAGGCGCGCTGACGCTCCCGCCCGCCCTCGACGACCTGGGGGACCGGATCTGCGTCATCGGCCCGTCGACCAGTGTGAAGTCGACGCCGGCCGCGGCGATCGGCCACTCCCGCGGCCTGGCCGTGGTGCACCTCGACCAGTACCGGCACCGCCCGGGGACGGCCTGGGTCGAGCGCCCCGACGACGAGTTCGCGGCCCTGCACGGCGTCGCCGTCCGAGGGGAGCGCTGGGTCATCGAGGGCAACTACTCCCGCTGGCTGCCCGAGCGGCTCGAGCGGGCCACCGGAGTCGTCCTGCTCGACGCGACGACGCCGACGAGCGTCCTCCGGTACCTCCGCCGCACCTGGAGTCCGGCCGAGCGGATCGGAGGGCTGGAGGGGACGCGCGACCGGGTGAGCCTCGCGATGCTGCGCTTCCTCCTCGGTCCGGCGCGCGCCGGCCGGCTCCGGCTGCACCGCACGTTCCAGGCCGTCGACGCGCCGAAGCTGCTGCTGCCCGACCGCCGGGCCCTCGAGCGGTTCCGCCGCGAGAACGGGCTGCCGGAGCACGCGCCCGCGACACGAGCCGCCGTCAGAACAGGACGCCGTCGCTGACGAGCACGGTCGCCGGGATCGCGAAGGCGAACCACGAGACGGGAGCCAGCGCCCAGTTGGCGAGGATCGCTGCCCGACCCGGTGCGTGCGCGCGCACCGCCTCCACCTCGGCCAGCGCGACTCGGGGCGAGTAGAGCAGGCGGGCGTTCGCCACGATCGAGACGACCGCTCCGACGACCAGCGGCCCTCCCAGGAGCAGGAGGGACCCCTCGGCGGTCGCCACCCACAGTGCGGCGAAGACGACCCAGAGCACGAGCAGCCAGACGGCGACGGCGAAGGTGATCCGCTGAGCGGGGCTCCGGCCGGTCGCGAAGAGGTCGTCGGCCTGCTCGTCGATCGGTCGGCGGAGCACGCGGATCCGCAGGGCGGAGGAGACGAGGAGCGCCAGGACCGCGTACGGCAGGCCGCCGACGACAAGGATCTGCACCGGGTCGAACGGCAGCTGAGTGATCGCGACCAGACCGAGCGTCCCGGCGACCGCCATGACGATCGGCACCACCAGCAGGGCCGAGAGGGGGAACGCGGGCGGCGCCTGCCGCAGCGGCCACTCGTCCGAGTATCGCGGCTCGCTCATCGCCCCACCCTACTGATGAGGGGTGTCCGCCCGGTGCTGTGGCACCCTGTGCCGGTGAGCTCCGACGACCCCAACCTCGTGCCCGAGCTGCTGGTCGAGGATCTCGAGCGCAGCCTGGCCTTCTGGTGCGGCCTCTGCGGCTTCTCCGTCCGCTACTCCCGCCCCGAGGAGGGCTTCGCCTACCTGGTCCGCGGCGGCTCCCACGTCATGCTCGACCGCATCGGCGCAGGACGCGACTGGATCACCGGTCCGCTCGAACGTCCGCTCGGTCGCGGTCTCGACCTCCAGATCCGCGTCGACGACGCGGACGCTGTGGCCGTGGCGCTGCGAGACGCCGGCGTCCCGCTGTTCCTGGAGCCCGAGACGCGCTGGTACCGGACGGGGGAGCGGGAGGCGGGAGTCCGCCAGGTGCTGGTCGTCGACCCCGACGGCTACCTCCTCCGCTTCCAGTCCTCGCTCGGATCGCGTCCCGTGGCCCCCTGACGGACGCGGACCAGCCTGACGGATCGCGACATCATGCTCGAGGACGATGACGCGCAGCTCCCGCGCCTGGTCTGATCGATCCCATGCCCGACCCCACCCTCACCGGACTCGTCAGCACCATCACGAGCGACTCCCCGTCGGACGACACGGTCGCGTCCCTCCCGCGCCGCGGGGTCGTCCGTCCCGCCGACCTCGTCGCCGCGCTCACGGGAGTGACCCTCGGCTTCTTCTCGCTCTTCGTCTACGCCATCTCGCAGTGGCAGTACCTCGGCCCCGACGTCGAGGGGGTCAGCGTGCTCGGCTGGCTCGCTCCCGCGATCGCCGGTGCCCTCTGCGTCCTGGTCGCGGTGGTGCCCGTCGTGGTCCGGGCCCTCCGCCGCCGCTCGCCGGAGGCGTCCGCGTGAGCCGCCCGCCCGCCGGAGGATCCGTGCGCCTCGCGGAGGAGCTGCTCGCGCGAGCGGGCTGCGCCGGCTCCGCTCGTCCGTGGGTCCTCCGCTCGCGCTCCGGTGAGCACCCGGCCATCGATTTCGACGCCCTCGAGCGCCACGTGCACCGGCTCGATCTGTCCGAGGAGGCCGTCGCCCGCGTCGCCCTCTCGCTGGCCACGGGGCGCCCGGTCGACCTCCGCGCCGCCCTCGGATACCTCACCCGCGACCACGCCGCGCTCGTGATGATCGCCGTCGCGTGCGCCGGCGGGCACGACCGCGCCGGCAGCCGTATCCGCGTCATCGACGACGAGCGCCGCGTCGAGACCGCCCCGCCGCTGGGCTCCTGGGCCTCCTGACCTGCCGAGCCGCGGCACTCCGTCCCCCCGTCAGAGCGTCGTCCGCGTCGCTACAGGCTTTCGCATGTACCCGGTTTAGGGTGTCCGTGTGCAACGTGTCGACGATTTCCCAGGAGCCGGACCGGTGGCGACCTCACCCGAATCCGGTGACCCGCGGGAGGCGTCCGCTCTCCAGCTCTCCTCCACTACCACGTCCCCCGGACAGGTGACCAGTGGTGAGGCGGGCTACCGCAGCGGCAACGTCGCGGATCCGGTGTGGCAGTCGTGGCGTGACGAGCTGGCGAAGGTGGGCGGCCCGTCGCCGCTCCTGCACTTCGTCGACTCGCCCCGCACGCGGATCGAGCTGTCGACCACCCATCCGGGCGGCCTCCCTCCCTTCATCTCCGGCAAGACGACCCTCCTCTCCTCGCTCATCCGCGACGAGCTGGCTCTGCGGACCGCCAAGAACGCGGCCGCGGCGATCACCGACAAGGGCATCGAGCTTCGATCGGTCCGCGGGATCGAAGGCGTCCACCTCGCGATCGGGCTGGCGCAGTGGCGCGCCGGCGAGACCGAGTTCACCGCGCCCGTCCTGCTGCGTCCACTCGCGATCCGGCGCTACGGCCGCGACTTCGAGCTCAAGCTCAAGGGCCAGCCGTTCTTCAACCCGCAGCTCGCGCGCGCTCTCAAGCAGCAGTTCGGCATCACGGTCGATCCCGAGCAGTTCGTCGAGCTCGCCGTGCAGAGCGGCGTCTTCAAGCCGCAGCCGGTCATCGACCAGCTCCGCGGGCTGACGTCGCACCTGCCCTGGTTCGCCGTGCACCCCCGCCTCGTGGTCTCGAGCTTCGCCGACGTGGCGGGCGACATGCTCCGCGACGCCCGGATGCTCGAGCACCCGGTGCTGGACGCGGTGGCCGGCAATCCGTCCGCCAAGCGCTCGCTGCAGCAGTCGCAGAAGGTCGCCTCGATCATCCCGCAGGACGAGCGCCCGCCCGCGACCGACAACCTGCTGCTGGACGCCGATGCCGAGCAGGAGCAGGTCATCGCGAACATCGCGGCCGGCAACTCCCTCGTCGTCAAGACCCTGCCGGGCACGGGCGGCACCCAGACGATCGTCAACGCGATCGGCGCCCTCGCCGCGCAGCACAAGCGGGTGCTCGTGGTCGGCGCCCGCCGCTCGAGCCTCGACAGCATCCACCAGCGGCTGGTGTCGGCCGGCCTGGGCGGCATCGCCGTGGGTCCGCGCACGCTGCGCCGCGACCTCATCCAGTCGATCGGACGCAACGAGAAGGCCGCGCGCCCCTCCGTCAGCGAGATCGACGACGCCCTGCTGCGTCTGCGCAAGGTGCTCCTCGACTACCGCGGCGCACTCTCGCGGCGCGACGACAGCTTCGGCGTCTCGGCGCTGCAGGCCCTCGAGGAGCTCGCGCGCCTGTCGCAGCTGCGCACCCCTCCGTCGACCACCGCCCGCCTCGAGCGCCGCGCGGTGACCGCGCTGGCGCACAGCCGCCCCGAGGCCACGCGCATGCTGATCGAGTCGGCCCGGCTCGGGGAGTTCCGCTACGGCCCGGGCGACTCGCCCTGGTACGGCGCGCACTTCGACTCGACCAGCGAGGCGGAGGCCGCCCACGAGCTCGCCAAGCGCCTGCACCTGCGCGACCTGCCGCGCCTGCTCGACCGCGCCCAGGACGTCATCGGCCAGACCCGGATGCGCCCGTTCGAATCGGTCGCCGAGCTCGGCATCTACCTGCGCCTGCTGCAGGACGTCCGCGAGACGCTCGACAAGTTCCAGCCGGCCGTCTTCGACCGGTCGATCCAGGACCTGATCGTGGCGACCTCGCCGCGCCGGGACGCCGCCGAGATGTCCTCGACGAACCGCCGCCGCCTGAAGAAGCTCGCCCGCGAGTACATGCGGCCCGGCGCCCACGTGACCGATCTCAACGCCTCGCTGCGCCGCGTGCAGCAGCAGCGCACCCTCTGGCAGCGCTACGCCGTCGCCGGCACGGTGCCCGAGGTGCCGGTCGGCGTCGCCGACGTGCAGGTCGCGTACCAGCAGGTCGCCGACGACCTGGGCCGCCTCGACGAGCCGCTCGGCCGTCGCGGCACCAACGTCCAGCTCGCCTCGCTGCCGCTGGCCGAGCTCGCCTCGATGGTCTCCGGACTCGCCGAGGACAGCGAGGTCCTGGCCAACCTGCAGGAGCGCACCACACTGCTCTCGACGCTGCGCGAGTGGGGCCTGGATCCGCTGCTCGCCGATCTCTCGCGCCGCCACGTGCCCGCCGAGCTGGTCGCCATCGAGCTCGACCTCGCCTGGTGGCGCTCGGCCCTCGAGATCATGCTGACCGACGAGCGCGCGCTGCTCGGCGGCAACACCTCCGTGCTCGACCGCCTCGAGGCCGACTTCAAGCTCGTCGACGAGGCGCACGCCGCCTCCAGCGCCGAGCTGCTGGCCTGGAAGCTCTCCGAGACCTGGAAGATCGGCCTGGTCGACTGGCCGCAGGAGCGCGACGCGCTGCGGGCGTTGCTGCGCACCGAGGCGGCGACGACTCCGCAGGAGCTGCAGAAGGCGGCTCCGCACCTGTCGCGCGTGCTCGCCCCGGCGTGGCTCGTGTCGCCCTACGAGGTGCACCGCATCGGCACCGAGACCACGTTCGACACGGTCTTCCTCGTCGACGCCGGAGCCACCACCCTCGCCGAGAACGTCGGAGCGATCCGCCGCGCGAAGCAGGTCGTCGCGTTCGGCGACCCGGTGACGCAGACGCCCACTCCGTTCGGCCTGCGCGTCGACGAGTCGGTCGAGTTCGGCAGCACCGCGACCCGCACCGACGTCGAGGCCCTGCACGCGCAGTCGGCGCTCGCGCGCCTGGGGGAGCTGCTCAACACCGTCACACTCACCCGGAGCTACCGCGCCGGCGGCGAGGACCTCGCCGAGCTGGTCAACCGCCGCTTCTACGGCGGCCGGATCGACTCGCTGCCCTGGGCCGGGTCGTTCCTCGGCCACGACTCGCTGCGCTTCCACTACATCGCGAGCGGCCACGGCATGCCCGAGAACGACTCCGGAGCGGTCGAGTCCGTCGACGCCGAGGTCGCGAAGGTCGTCGAGCTGGTCCTCGAGCACGCGGTCATCCGGCCGCGCGAGTCGCTCATGGTCATCACCGCGAGCCCGCGTCACGCCGTGCGCGTGCAGCAGGCGGTGCTCACCGCGTTCGCCAAGCGCGCCGACCTCAACGACTTCATCCTCGGAGACCGGCCCGAGCCGTTCACCGTCGTGACCCTCGAGCAGTCGGTCGCGCAGAGCCGCGACCGGGTCATCTTCTCGATCGGCTACGGCCGCACTCCGCACGGCCGGCTGCTGTCGAACTTCGGCGCGCTGGCCGAGGCGGGCGGCGAGCGGCTGCTCGCCGTCGGGATGACCCGGGCGCGGCGCTCGATGGACATCGTCTCGTGCTTCCGGCCCGGCGACATCGACGAGTCGCGCATGCGGCACGGCATGGTGGCGCTCGCGCAGGTGCTGCAGGAGGCGGAGGACCGCGTCCAGCCGAGCGACCGCGACGACTACTCCGAGCCGATGCTGGTCGACCTGGCCGCACGCCTCGAGCGCCGCGGGCTCCGCGTCAACATCGGCCACAAGGGTAAGCTCGCGCTGGTCGCGGCGCACGGCACGCGCGCGGTGGTCGTCGAGACCGACCGCGACGTCAGCACGCAGAGCCTCCGGGTCTCGCTGCGGCTGCGTCCCGAGCTGCTGCGCCGTCTCGGCTGGCACTACCTCCGCGTGCACAACTTCGAGCTGTTCGCCGATCCCGAGGCCGTGGCCGCCCGGGTCGCCGGGCTGATCGGGGGCCCGGCCGACGAGGCTCCTACGGCTCAGCCCGCGGCTCCGGCGGCTCAGCCCCAGGCTCCGGCTGCTCAGCCCCAGGCGCCGGCTGCAGCGCCCGAAGCGCCGACTCCTCAGCCCGAGGCATCGGCGCCGGCGATCGTCGCGAGGGCGGCGCAGCCCGTGTCGAGCGAGACCCAGCCGATCGAGATCCAACCGCGCGACGACGCGTGACCGAGGACCCGCCGACCGCCGCGCCCGCCGGAGCCGATCGCCCGCTCCGGCGCTCGCGCGGCGGTCGGCGGGCGACCCTGCCCGCGAAGCCGGGCACGGATCCGTCGCCGCACGACGCCCCCGTTCCCGACCCCGAGGCGCCGCCGCGCTCTCCCGACACCGGCCCGAACGACTCCCGCCTCCGCCAGGACGTCCCGCCCCACTACTGACTCGGGTTCCGAGCCCCTCCGGCTTGCGGACCCGCCCTGTCGGCCGAGAGCGGTGACCAGCGGCCGCGCCGCCATCTCCCGCGGGACGATCCACCTCCGCTGCTTGCTGATCGAGTAGCCGGCGCAGCGGGCGTGTCGAGATCCGCGTCTCCCTGGGGTGGGTGTCTCGATACGCCGCCTACGGCGCCCCTTCGACCAGCGCGGGATCGGGAGCGGCCCCCGGCCCGGGCGTTCGCGGCGGTCCCAAGGAGCGATGAGTGTCTCATTGCTGATCGAGTAGCCCTACGCAACGGGCGTCGCGAGATCCGCATCACTCGGCTCTGGTGGTCTCGAAACGCCGCCTGCGGCGGCTACTCGACCAGCGGGGGGAGGGATGCCACCCCTGGTGGCGACCACGCGGCCACCACGGTGCGACGTGGAGCCGTCCGGAGGGCGATCTCCGCAGGGTGCAGGTGCCGTCCGAAACGCGTGCGAGCGTTTCGAACGCACCGTCCGCACAACGCTCTGCGGAACGCACCCGTCCCGGGAAACCGACCGCGGTTCTTCTTCGCCGTCGGCGAAGAAGAACAGAAGAACTCAGTCGACGTGCTTGCCCGAGTTGGCGGTCGTGGCGGTGCCGCCGTTGGCGAGCAGGTCGCGGATGTCGGCCAGGAGCTCGAGCTCGGTCGGCGCCTTGTCCTCCGCGGCGGGAGCGTCGTCCATCTTCTTCGCGAACGCGGCGTTCTTGAGGTGGTTGATCGGCAGGACGAACGCGAAGTAGAGCACGAACGCGACGATCAGGAACTGGATGAGGGCTGACAGGACCGCTCCCCACGCGAGGACCGTGGCGGGCTCGCCGTTCTCGCCCGCGCGCAGGACCCAGCCGAGCTCCTCCAGCGAGGACGCGTCGAAGATGACCCCGATGATCGGGTTGAAGATGCCCGTGACGATCGCGTTGACGATGGTGGTGAACGCTGCGCCGATGACCACGGCGACAGCCAGGTCGATGACGTTGCCGCGGAGGATGAACTCCTTGAAGCCGTTGATCATGGTGTGGTCCGTTTCTGCTGGCGGGCGGAGGGCGTGACGCCGAGTGCGTCACGCGGGGGTCAGCTCCCGGAGGACGACGACCCGGAGGACGACGACCCCGAGGACGAGGACCCGGAGGACGAGGAGCCGGACGACGACGACCCGGAGGAGCCCGACGACGACGAGGACGACGATCCGCCGGAGGACGATCCCGAGGACGCGCCGCTCGTGGACGCGGGCGCCGGCGTCGAGCTCCCCGACGACGAGTCCGACCCCGACGACGACCCCTTCGCTCCGGACGAGCGCGAGTCGGTGCGGTAGAACCCGGACCCGTTGAAGGTCACGCCGACCGCGCTGAAGACCTTGCGCAGCGCGCCCTGGCAGCTGGGGCACTCCGTCAGGGTGTCGTCCGTGAACTTCTGCTGGATGTCGAAGGCGTTGCCGCACTGCGTGCAGCGGTAGGAGTAGGTGGGCACTGGTGCTCCTGAAGCGAGGGGGAGAAGGGGAGAGGAGAAGAGTGGAGGCGCTCAGCGCGCGATGTCGAGGACGCCGGAGGGGGTCACGACGCCGTCGACGGCCTGGTCGTGCACCTCGCTGGGCACGTGGTCGACGAGCTCGCTGTCGAAGACGACCGCGTAGACCGGCGGGCACTTCTCCATCGAACCGAGGGTCTTGTCGAAGTAGCCGCGACCCCAGCCCATCCGCATGCCCGTCCGGTCGACGGAGGCGGCCGGGACGATGATCAGGTCGACGTCGTTGATCGCGATGGGACCGAGGAGTGCGCCGACCGGCTCCGGCATGCCGAAGAGGCCCTGCGTCTCGGTGTGCCCGTCGCCGACGGCCCAGTCGAGGAGCCCGTCCTGGCGGGAGACGGGGAAGAGCACCCGGATGCCGTGGCTCTCGGCCCAGCCGAGGAACGGGCGGGTGCTCGGCTCGTCGGGCGCCGACAGGTAGCACGCGATCGACCCGGCCCCGTGACGGGTGACCAGGTCGATGAGGTGCTCCGTGATGCGGGCCGTCGCCTGCTCGCGAGCGGTGGTCGTCTGCGTGCGTCGGCGCTCGCGCAGCTCGGCGCGCAGCGCCCGCTTCTCGTGAGGGGTGTCGGCTGGCATGCGCTCAGTCTAGATCGGGGGTGACCGGCAGGATCGGCGGCGGTCGGGGTGCAATGAGTGTCGCTCATCCGGGGGTGACCCAGAACAGGGGCCGGGCTTCCGCTCCCCGGCACTCCAGGAAACATCCGCGACCACCGCCGCCGATATAGTGACGCCCCATGGGCACTCGTATCCGCAAAGCCGTCATCCCTGCCGCCGGTCTCGGCACCCGCTTCCTGCCGGCGACCAAGGCCATCCCCAAGGAGATGCTCCCGGTCGTCGACAAGCCGGCGATCCAGTACGTGGTGGAGGAAGCGGCGGACGCCGGTCTCCAGGACGTCCTCGTCATCATCGGGCGCAACAAGAACGCGCTCGCCAACCACTTCGACTCGGTTCCCGAGCTCGAGCTCAATCTCAGCAAGAAGGCCGACGACGCCAAGCTGGCCCACGTCAAGTACGCGAGCGACCTGGCCGACGTGCACTTCGTCCGCCAGGGCGAGCCGAAGGGCCTCGGCCACGCCGTCTCCCGCGCGCAGCGCCACGTCGGGGACGAGCCGTTCGCCGTCCTCCTGGGCGACGACCTCATCGACGCCCGCGACCCCCTGCTCACCCGCATGATCGACGTCGCCGAGAAGCGCGACACGACGGTCGTCGCCCTGCTCGAGGTCGACCCCGACCAGATCCACCTCTACGGCTGCGCGGCGGTCGAGGCCACCGACGAGGACGACGTGGTGCGCATCACCGGTCTCGTGGAGAAGCCCTCCAAGGAGGACGCGCCCTCCAACCTCGCCATCATCGGCCGCTACGTCCTCAAGCCGGACGTGTTCGGCGTGCTCGAGGAGACCCAGCCCGGCAAGGGCGGCGAGATCCAGCTGACCGATGCGCTCGAGCGCATGGCGCAGGACCCCGCCGAGTTCGGCGGCGTCTACGGCGTCGTGTTCCGCGGACGCCGCTACGACACGGGCGACAAGCTCGACTACATCAAGGCGATCGTGCAGCTCGCGTCCGACCGCCCCGACCTGGGCGAGGACCTCAAGCCGTGGCTGAAGGACTTCGTCAGCACCCTCTGACGACGGCCTCGCGCGACGCGCAGCACTGACGGGATCCCCTGCTCCGGCGGGGGATCCTCTGCGTCCGGGCCGGATCCGCGGGGTCGGTGAGCGGTCCGACCGCGCCGGTCCACCCCTCTTCGCCCTTCCGCTCGCGCAGTACAGTCGGGACATGCCGCTGCCGATCCCGACGCTCTCCGAGGGTCGAGTCACCATCCGCCCGATCCGGGTCCGCGACGCCCGTCCCCTCGAGCGCGAGCTGATCGCGAACCGCGCGTGGCTGCGGCAGTGGGAGGCGTCCGACCCCCGCGGCGGCGCCGCGTTCGACGTGCGCGCGAGCATCCGCTCGCTGCAGCAGAACGCCCGCGCCGGGGGAGGGGTCCCGTTCCTCATCGAGTGGGACGGCGAGCTCGCCGGTCAGCTCAACATCTCGAACATCGGCTACGGCTCGCTCTCGTCGGGGTCGATCGGCTACTGGGTGGCTGAGCGGTTCGCCGGCCGCAGCATCACTCCGATCGCCGTCGCCCTCGCGACCGACCACGCGTTCCTCGATCTGGGTCTGCACCGGATGGAGATCTGCATCCGTCCCGAGAACCGGCCGAGCCTGCGCGTCGTCGAGAAGCTCGGCTACCGCTACGAGGGGCTCCGGCGCCGCTTCATCCACATCAACGGCGACTGGCGCGACCACTTCTGCTTCGCCCTCGTGGCGGAGGAGGTCCCGCGCGGGGTCCTGCGCCGCTACCTCGACGGCCAGGTGCCGCACGACGTGGGCACGCCGAGCGAGGCGGACCAGCGCGCCTCGCACCGGTCGGGCCTGTCCGGGCCCCCGGACGGCGCCGGGATCCCCCGGACGGGGAGCCGACTTCTGGGCGATCCGCGCGGACACACCTACCCGTAATGACGGACGGGACACCCTCCGACTCCTAGCGTGGGTCGCATGAGTAGCGACTGGCTGGGTGGGGGCGTCGTCTGGGCGCTCGCCGCCGTTCTGTGGGTCGCCTACCTGATCCCCACGTGGATGCGCCGACGGTCGTACAACGCGACCGAGCGCAACGCGGTGAGGCTGCAGCAGACGCTGCGGATCCTCGCCGAGACCGCGGAGGTGCCCGAGCACGTGCGTGCGGAGGCGACGGCCCGCGAGGTCGCGCTGCAGCAGCGCACCCTCCGGGCCACCGAGACACGACGACGAGCCGAAGAGAAGGCGCAGACGATGGAGCTGGCACAGGCGGAGAAGGCGGCGCGCGAGGCGCTGCGACGGGCGTCCGCGACCACGAGTCGGAGCACCCGCACGGAGCCGGGAGTGCTGCGCTGGCGCCAGGGCGCCGCGGCGGCGGTCCTGGTCGGCGTCGTCGCGGGCCTGGTCGGGCTCGTGATGCTGCCGTTCGGCGGCAACGCGGTGGTGCCCTCGCTCGGGGCGCTGCTCGTCGTCGCAGGATTCACGACGCTGCTGCTGCTCGCTCCCGGGCGCCGTCGGGCTGCGGCTCCGGCGGCCGAGACGTCGGCGTCGGTCGCGGTCGCGCGCCGGCCGGCCGAGGTGTTCGAGGCCGAGCTCGCCCAGGAGGCGCCCGCGGAGGAGGAGTCCGCCGCCTCGGAGGAGGCTGCCAGCTGGACGCCGAAGCCGCTCCCCAAGCCGCTGTACCTCTCGCGGGGCACTGTGGCCGCGAGCGCGATGGCGTCGATCGACGCCGTCGAGCGCCTGCGCGCCGCAGCAGCGGAGGCGGAGCTGGCGCAGCGCGCCGCCGCCTCGGCCCCGGAGGTCGCGCCGATCCGCGCCCCCCGCCCGACGGCTCCGGTGCCGGTCCCCGAGGCGCCCCGTCCGTCCTCGCGTTTCGCCTCCATGGGCGTCATCGAGGGCGTCGACGCGATCGACGTCGACCAGGCGCTGCAGCGCCGCCGCGGGGCCTGACGCGCCCCTCGTCGATTCGGAGCCCGCCCGACGGCGTGCTAGTGTGGACGAGTTGTTCGGGCCGGTGACGGCTCGGAAGGCACGGGTCCGTGGCGCAGTTGGTAGCGCGCTTCGTTCGCAATGAAGAGGTCAGGGGTTCGAATCCCCTCGGATCCACCGGTACTGCAGAAGGCCCGCTCGGGAGAGCGGGCCTTCTGTGTTTCTCAAGGCCAGGCCCGCTCGAGAGCGGGCCTCCTGTGTTCGTGTGTGTGTTTCCCAGGGCCGGGCCGGGCCGGCTCGAGCGAGCGTTATGCCGTCTCCCGGCGCCGGTCCGTCTCGGCTCCGCAATCTCCTCGCGCGGCTCTCGACCCTCGTTCCGGCCGGGGACGACTGCCTCAGCTGTGGACCAGCAGTGGTCCCTCAGGGGAACGACGGCGTCAGGAACCTCCGCCGAGTCGTGTTCGGCCGCCGAGTATCGCGCTTCCTGCTGTTATCGCGACGACGCCCACGGTGGCCACCACGCCGAGCGATCGCAGGACGAACGCCTTGTGTTCCGAATCCTTCAGCGCCTCGTCGTCGATCGCTGTCTTGAAGAGCTGCATCACCGTGAAGCGATCTGCCGAGCTCAGAGTCTCGCGGTCGAGCTCTCGGGAGAGGAGGGCGCGGTACTCGGCGAATGCCTTGTGCACCTTCTTCTGGCTCTTCCAGTTCCACTTCGCCGCCTCAGTCGCCTGATCGCGCACCACGGCGAACGAGTCGAGGACGAGCGTCTTGAAGTCGGGGAACTGCTCGATGACCTTGAGCGCGAGGTCGTCGCTCATGTTCGGAAGCTCAGAGGCGAAGTCGACGAACTTCTCCCTCGACAAGTTCCGCCACGAATCGATGCCCAGCCTTTCCTTGAGCTGTTCTTCGTTGTCGATATCCATGGTGGCCCTTCCGGTTCGGGAGGAGATGACTGGGTGATGCGACAGAATCGCCGTCACCTGAACCTACTCGTTCACACACGGTGTGAGCCGGTCCTCGTCCCGTCCGAAAGCAATGGGCGGTTTCCAGCAGAACGAGCGATCCCTCGCTTGGGCGGCGGCTCTTCCTACCACTCTCCGTGCAGCCATCCGCAGAGTCGGGGTTCGGAGCTGTGAGTGACGGACCGACTCGTGAAGCACAGCAGGCGAGTTCCAAGTCCTGCCTCAGCGCAGCGACGGGTTCGGCTCGTCCCAGTTCTCGACGGTCTGCAGCACCCAGAAGACGGTGAAGAGGGCGAGCGCCAGCGCCTCGATCAGCAGGAGCCACTGCTCCCCGAGCAGCGCCTCCCCGCGGCCGCTCACCACCAGCAGGACCAGGGCGAGATCGGTCGCTGCGAGCAGCGCCGCGAGACCGGCGTAGGCGAGGGAGTAGCCGCGAGGCGAGCCGGGGCCGCGCACTCCCTCCGATCGCACCTCGTGAGCGTGCACACCCGCGACAGCGGCCATCAGGAGGAAGAAGACGGCGGCGGCCGCGTAGTGGCCCGCGAGCGCGAAGGCCGGAGTGGCCGACGAGACGGCGAGGGCGACCAGCAGCACCGCCGCGACGGCGCTCCGGACCGCCGCGGTCCGGTCCCACCGGCGGTCCAGGACCAGGAGCGCGATCGAGGCGACGAGGACCGCCGATGCGACGACCAGGTAGGCGAGCATCCCGACCGCGACCTCGTCGGCCGCGCTTGCGGGCAGGCAGCGCGCAGCGCCGGCGGGGCAACCCGTGCTCGTCAGCGTCGTGAGCTCGTCCGAGCGCAGGGGCACGGGGACGAGCGCGATGAGCGGAGCCGTCATCCCGCCGAGGAGCAGGAGGTAGCGGCGGGCGCTGCGCCCGGCGAGCACGACGAGCGCCACCGCCACGGCGAACAGCGCGCCGACGAACACGGACCGCGCGGGCGTGTAGTACGCCGCGCTGATCGAGCGCAGCGGGCCGAGCGCGACCAGGTGCCAGCCGACTCCGGCGCCGAGCAGCAGCACCGCCGCGCAGAGCGAGAGCCGCACGTAGCGATGGGTGCGCAGCGAGGAGACGGAGCCGTCGGCGCGCAGAGCGTCGGTCGAGCTCACGGGGGCTACTCGGCTCGCAGGCCCGAGGAGCCGAGCGCGAAGTCGACGTCGATGCGGATCGCGACCCGGAGCGGGTTCTCTCGCGGAACGCGGTAGCGGCGCGAGTAGAGGTCGACGGCGTGCGCGACCGCGTCGGGCTCCTCCTCGATCGAGGCGGGTCCGCCCAAGCTCAACCAGCGGATGCCGTCGACCTGACCGACCGTCGCGGTGCCTCCGCGGCGCACGTTCAGCACCTTCTGGCTCTCGCGCGAGGTGATCACGCGCACGACGCCGTCCTCGTAGGTGAACCCGACGGCGACGACGTGCAGACGACCGCCGCGGCCCGGAGTGGAGAGGGTGGCCAGGTGCCGCTCGGTCACGAACTCGAGGCCGTCGGGGCTGAGGATGCTCATGCCGCGAGCGTAGCCGGGAGCGCTGATGGGACGCCGGAGCAGCCGACCGCGGAGGGCGTCAGACCTGCAGGAGCAGCGCCTCGCCCTGGCCTCCGCCACCGCAGAGGGCGGCGACGCCGAGTCCGCCGCCGCGGCGCCGCAGCGCGAGCGCGAGGTGCAGAGCCAGACGCGCGCCGGACGCGCCGACCGGGTGGCCGAGCGCGATCGCGCCTCCGTCGAGGTTGACCGCCTCGGGGGCCAGGCCCAGATCGTCCGCCGACTGCAGCACGACCGACGCGAACGCCTCGTTGATCTCGATCAGGTCGAGGTCGGCGACGGTGCCGCCGCGCCGAGCGAGCGCGCGGAGGATCGCGGCCGACGGCTGCGAGTGCAGCGAATTGTCCGGTCCGGCGACCTGGCCGTGCTCGGCGATCTCGGCGATCCAGGGGAGACCGTGGGCCCGGGCCCATCCGCGGCTCGCGACGACGAGTGCCGCCGCGCCGTCGGTGAGGGGGGAGGAGCTGCCGGCCGTGATCGTCCCGTCCGGGGAGAAGGCCGGCGTGAGGCCCGCGAGCACCTCGGCGGTCGTGCTCGGGCGGATCCCGTCGTCGGCCGAGACCGGCACGTCCGGTCCGCGGCGCTGGGGCACGGCCACGGGCACGATCTCCTCGGCGAGGAGCCCGGAGTCCCGAGCCGCCGCGGCGCGCTGGTGCGAGAGTGCCGCGTAGGCGTCCTGGCGCTCCCGGCGGATCCCGCGCTCGGCGTTACCGTCGTCGGTCACCCGCCCCATGATCCGCCGGTCGAAGGGGTCGAGCAGGCCGTCGTGCAGCAGGGCGTCCTCGAGGGGCCTGGCCCCGACGCCGACGCCGCCGCGGGCGCCGAGGAGGAGGTGCGGGGTGTTCGTCATCGACTCCTGCCCGCCGGCCACGGCCACCGACGCCTCGCCGGCCCGGACGAGCCTGGCGGCGTCGATCACCGCCGTGAGGCCCGAGAGGCAGAGCTTGTTGATCGTCACCGTCGGCACGTCCCAGCCCAGGCCCGCGAGGATCGCGGTCTGACGCGCGGGCCCCTGACCCGCTCCGGCCTGGATCACCTGGCCGAGGATCACCGCGTCGACGTCGGACGCCTGCACTCCCGAGCGCTCGAGGGCCGCTCGGACGGCGTGAGCGCCGAGCTCGGTCGCGGACACCGCGGCGAAGGACCCGCCGAAGCGGGCGAAGGGGGTGCGCGCGCCCCCGAGGATCACGGGGACGAGGTCGTCTGCGGCCACGGCGGGCTCCTTCTCGACGGTGAGAGCGGACGGTGCCGGTCAGGGCACCAGGAGGATCTTCCCGCGGACGTGCCCGTCCTCGCTCGCCCGGTGCGCCTCGACGACGTCCTCGAGGCCGAAGCGCGGTCCGAGCTCGACCGTGAAGCGGCCCTCGGCGAGCAGTCGCACCGCGTACGGGATCGCCTCGCGGCGGAGACTCAGCTCCTCCGGGGTCAGAGGAACGGGGTTGCCGCCCGACCAGGCGCGGATGCCGAGCTCCGCGGCGCGCGCTCCGACGACGACGGTGCCCACGTGCTGCGGATCCCGGACCAGGGCGAGCGACGCGTCCACGGCCTCGTCGGTGCCCGCGGCGTCCAGCACGCGGTCGACGCCGTCGGGAGCCGCCTCGCGCAGCCGGGCGAGCAGGCCCGGCCCGTAGGCCACCGGCTCCGCACCGAGCGCGCGCAGCCGGTCGTGGTTCGCCGGGCTCGCGGTCGCGATCACCCGCGCACCCCGCTCGCGCGCGAACTGGATCGCGGCCTGCCCGACCGCCCCCGCCCCCGCGTGCACGAGGAACGTCGATCCGTCGGCGACGTCGAGCGAGACGACGGCCTGGTAGGCGGTGCCGATCGGGATGCCGAGCGCGGCCGCCTGCTCGAACGAGACGCTCGAGGGCTTCGCGTCGAGGTTCTCAGGACGGACCACGACGGAGGTGCCGTAGGTGCCGGAAGCGCCCTGCACGACGACCTCGTCGCCGACCCGCCGGCCGACCACTCCGGCGCCGACGGCCGTCACCACTCCGGCCCCGTCCGAACCGAGCCGACGCGGCTCCGCGATCGGCGGACTCGGGCGCACCCCCGAGCGGATCTTCCACTCGATCGGATTCACTCCCGCGGCCCGGATCGCGACCACGAGGCCGCCCTCGGGCGCCTCGGGTTCCGGGACCTCGACCACCTCGAGCACCTCGGGTCCGCCGATCCGGCGGTACTGCACGATCCTGGCCACGTCGTCCTCCTCCGTCAGCCCAGAAGCCGGTCGCGCACCTCGCGGCGCAGCACCTTGCCGATCAGCGACGTCGGCAGCTCGTCCACCGGGACGACGCGCTTGGGCACCTTGTAGGGGGTGAGGTGCAGCCGGCAGAAGTCGCGCAGCGCCTCGGGGTCGACGGCGGCGCCGGCCCGCAGCACCACGGCGGCCGCGACGCTCTCCCCGCCGTCCGGGCGGGGCAGCCCCACCACGGCCGCGCGGGACACGTCGGGGTGCGACTCCAGCACGCCCTCGACCTCGGACGGCGAGACGTTGAACCCGCCGGTGATGATGAGCTCCTTGGCACGGTCGACGATTGTCACGAAGCCGTCGGCCGAGACCGTCGCGATGTCGCCCGTCCGGAGCCAGCCGTCGGCCAGCAGGGTCTCGCCGGTCTCACCGGGGCGCCTCCAGTAGCCCTGGAACACCTGCGGTCCGCGCAGCAGCAGCTCGCCCGACTCGCCCGGACCGCGATCGACGGAGGTGTCGTCCGGATCGACGAGGCGGATCTCGGTGCTCGGGAAAGGGACCCCGACGGTGCCGGGGCGCCGCGTCGGTCCGACCGGGTTGCCCACCGCGACGGGCGAGCTCTCGGTCATGCCGTAGCCCTCCACGAGGAGGCCGCGGCTCGCGCGCTCCCAGCGGTCGACGGTCGCGACGGGCAGCCCCATCGCTCCCGAGATGGCGAAGCGGATGCCGCGCAGATCGAGCTCGCCGCGCTCGGAGGCGCGCGCGAGCGCGTCGTAGACGGGCGGCACGGCGGGGAGGAACGTGGGCGGCGACGACTTCGCCGCCGCCTTCACCAGGCCCACGTCGAACGTGGGGAAGAGCACGACCTTCGCCCCGATGCTGATTGCGAAGGTCAGGCAGAGCGTGAGCCCGTAGGCGTGGAACAGGGGGAGCACCGCGTAGAACGTCTCGTCGCCCTCGCGGAGCCCGGGCACCCAGGCCTGACCCTGCATCGCGTTCGCGCGCAGGTTCGCGTGCGAGAGGATCGCCCCCTTCGGCGTGCCGGTCGTGCCGCTCGTGTACTGCAGCAGCGCGGTGTCGCCGAGGGAGGGGCGGGGGTGCGAGCGCGACAGGCGGCGGCCGCCGATCAGGCGGGAGAAGGGGATCACCGAGCGCGTGCGGGGCCGGCCCGTCAGCTTCGCGCGGGCAGCGCGGACCTTCGGCAGCGGCAGGCGCAGCGCGAGGCGCTTGGCGAGCGGGAACGACTCCGTCAGATCGACCGAGACCACGCGCTCGATGCCGAGGTCGGCGGGCATCGTCGCCACGACGTCGGCGACCTTGTCCCAGACCACCGCGACGCGCGCGCCGTGGTCCTCGAACTGCCGTCGCAGCTCCCGCGGCGTGTAGAGCGGGTTGTGCTCGACGACGATCGCACCCAGCCGGAGCGCCGCGTAGAACGCGATCACGTGCTCGGGGCAGTTCGGCAGCACGAGCGCGACGCGGTCGCCGGGGCGCACGCCGAGCCGGCGCAGCCCCTCCGCGGCGCGCGCCACCTTCTCGCCGAGCTCGGCGTAGGTCGTCGTCGCGCCGAAGAACTCGAGCGCGGTGCCGCGGCGGTAGCGCGCGACCGAGTCCTCGAGGAGGTCGACGAGGGTCTGGGTGGGCGGGTCGATCTCGGTGGGGACGCCCTCCGCGTAGGAGGACAGCCACGCTTCGTCGCCAGGTACGGGGATCCGGGGGTCACTCCGCCACTATCGGGCATCAGCCTCCGCGGTTGCTCCGAGGCTCGCCGCGGGGGTGACGCCGGCTCGGGAGCGTGAGCAGACTGAGGGGATGAGCGCAGCCATCGACCTCCTCCGCGACGCCTTCGACCGGGTGCACGAGAACGTGCACGCGGTCCTCGACGACATCACCCCCGAGCAGCTCGGCTTCCGCGCCGATGCGCAGGCCAACTCGCCCGCCTGGCTGATCTGGCACCTGACGCGCGTGCAGGACGACCACCTCGCCCCGCTCGCGGGCCACGAGCAGGTCTGGACCGCGGACGACTTCCACGCTCGCTCCGCTCTGCCCTTCGAGCCGCGCGCGAGCGGGTACGGGCAGGAGCCGTCCGAGGTGGCGGCGCTCGCCGCCGTCCCCGCGCACCTGCTCGCCGAGTACCACGACGCCGTGCACGCGAAGACGCTCGCCTACCTCGACACGCTCTCGGACGAGGACCTCGCCGAGGTCGTCGACCGCCAGTGGGACCCGCCGGTCACCCTCGGCGTCCGCCT
This sequence comes from Rathayibacter rhapontici, assembly GCF_001995175.1. Lineage (GTDB taxonomy): Bacteria > Actinomycetota > Actinomycetes > Actinomycetales > Microbacteriaceae > Rathayibacter. The sequence continues at coordinate 4,532 of NZ_MUKN01000050.1, read as the reverse complement.
GGTGTCGGTCGTCGACGACGACGCCCAGCACGTGGGCCAGGCGGCCTTCGCGAAGGGTCTGGCCGAGCGCGCGTGAGGCCCCGCCGACGTCGGCCGTACTCGCGATGCCGCTACCCTGGATCCGGCACCGCCGCCCAGCGGCGGAGTCCGCGGAGCGAGGACCGCGCCACCGAGAGGACCACCACGTGACGTCGCCCGACACCACCACCGCCCCCGCCCCCCTGACGCGCAAGGGGCGCGACGTGCCCGCCGAGATCGCCCGCTCGTGGCTGCTCGTCAACGCCACGCGCACCGAGACCTTCGACGCCGCGCACGCGTCCCGCGCCGACCAGATCGTCCTCGACATCGAGGACGCGGTCGACCCGAAGGCGAAGCCCGCCGCCCGCGCCGACGTCGTCGAGTGGCTGAAGGGCGACAAGAAGGCCTGGGTCCGCATCAACGACCACTCCACGCCGTTCTGGTCGGACGACGTCGATGCGCTCAAGGGCCTGCCCGGCCTCGCCGGCGTCATGCTCGCCAAGACGGAGGCGGCCGAGCACGTCACCGAGACCTTCGACCGTCTCGGCGGATCGACCCCGGTGCTCGCCCTCGTCGAATCGGCCCTCGGCATCGAGGAGGCGGTCTCGATCGCCCGTGCCCGCGGCTGCTTCCGCCTCGCGTTCGGCAGCGGCGACTACCGCCGCGACACCGGCACGAGCGCCGACGACCTGGCGATGGCCTACCCGCGCTCGCGGCTCGTCGTCGCCTCGCGCATCGGCGACCTGCCCGGACCCATCGACGGGCCGACCGTCTCGAACAGCCACCCGGTGCTCCGCGAGCAGTCGGCGCTCACGGTGTCCCTCGGGCTCACCGGCAAGCTCTGCCTCGACACCGAGCAGCTCGCGGTCATCAACGAGGTCATCAGCCCCACTCCGTCCGACGTGGCGTGGGCGCGCGACTTCCTCGACGACTTCGAGGCGCGCGGTCGCGTGATCCGCGACGGCAGCGACCTGCCGCGTCTGGGCCGGGCCAAGAAGATCGACAAGCTCGCGACGGCGTTCGGAGTGAATCCGCTCTGATCCGCGGTCCGCGGCACGAGGACGAGGAGGCGCCCATGGGCGCGGTCAGCACCTTCCTGTGGTTCGACGACGGAGCGGGGGAGGCGGCGGCCTTCTACACGTCGCTCGTGCCGAACTCCCGCATCCTGGACAGCCGCGTGCTGCCCGAGGGGTCGCCGTCGCCGGGAGCGCTGCTCTCGGTGGTGTTCGAGCTCGACGGGCAGCGGTTCCAGGCCATCGACGCCGGTCCGCGCTTCCCCTTCACCGAGGCGGTCTCGATCGTCGTGACCGTGGAGTCGCAGGCGGAGCTGGACCGGCTCTGGGACGCGCTCACGGCCGACGGCGGGCAGGAGAGCCGGTGCGGGTGGCTCCGGGACCGATGGGGGCTGTGGTGGCAGATCGTCCCGTCCGTGCTCGCCGATCTCCTCGGTGGCGCGGACGCCGACGGTGCCGCGCGCGCCATGCAGGCGATGCTCGCGATGGACCGGCTCGACATCCGCGCCCTCGAAGAGGCCTATGCCGGCGCGTAGGTCCGGGAAGGCGCGCCGCACCGTCTCGCTCCGGCGGGCCTACCTCCGCGACTACCGCTACGCCTACGGGTCGCGCTTCGCGCACCTGCGCGACGGCTGGGACGTCTCGCAATACGCCGGCGGCGACCGGGCCCCGGTGCTGCTCATCCCCGGCGTCTACGAGACCTGGCAGTTCCTCCGGCCGGTCGCGGAACGGCTGAACGGCGCCGGCCATCCGATCCACGTGCTGCCCGCGCTCGGGCACAACACGCGGCCGATCGTGGCGTCGGCGGCGCTCGGGCAGGAGTACCTGCGCGAGCACGACCTGCGCGACGTGATCGTCGTCGCGCACAGCAAGGGCGGGCTGATCGGCAAGCACATGATGGTGGTCGACGACCTGCAGGAGCGGCGCATCGATCGCATGATCGCGGTCTCGACGCCCTTCACCGGCTCGCCGCTCGCCCGGATCGCACCCGCCCGCGCCCTGCGCGAGTTCCATCCGCACCGCCCGGTCATCCGGACCCTGCTCGCCGAGCGGGACGCCGATGCGCGCATCACGTCGATCTACGGCATGCGCGACCAGTACATCCCCGGCGGCAGCCGACTCGTGGGCGCGCGCGAGAACGTCGCGGTCTCGGTCGTCGGCCACTTCGCGCTGCTGTCGCACCCGAAGGTGCTCGACCTCATCGCCTCGCGCGTCGATCCGGAGTGACGGGGCGGGGCCGCTGAGGCGCGCCCGCCCGGTCCCGGGTCAGCTCCAGGGCGTGAGCAGCACGAGCGGGATCTCGCGCTCGGTCTTCGTCTGGTACTCGGCGTAGTCGGGCCAGGCCTGGACGGAGCGCTCCCACCACACCGCGCGCTCGTCGCCCTCGAGGACGCGGGCGGTGTAGTCCTTCTTCACGGGCCCGTCCTGGAGCTCGACGTGCGGCTCCTTGAGCATGTTGCCGTACCAGACGGGGTGCTCGGGAGCGCCGCCCTTCGAGGCCACGACCACGTACTCGCCGTCGTGCTCGACCCGCATCAGCGCGGTCTTGCGGAGCTTGCCGCTGCGCGAGCCGACGGTGGTGAGGACGATGATCGGCTTGCCGCGGAGGAGGTTGCCCTCGGCGCCTCCGGTCGACTCGTAGAGCTCGGCCTGCTCGCGGGCCCAGGCGGACGTGCTCGGTTCGTATTCTCCGGTGAGGGGCATGCTCCGATCGTAGCCACGGGTGCGCGTCCGATTCGAGACGTGCACGAGGATGGAGCGGTGCAGGCTCCCGACCAGATCGACCGCGCGCTCATCGCGCGACTCCGCGACGACCTCCTCCGCGCCCGGTACGGCGTCGACGCCGTCCGCGAGCTGTGGGGGGAGGCGGCCGCCGAGGCCCTCCACCGCGGCGACCGCGTTCCCGCGCGCCGGGCGCTCGAGCGCCGCACCGACACGTCGCCCGAGGAGCAGGCGCGCGCCGTCCTCGCGCGGCTCTTCCTCCTGGCCGATCCTGTGACGGCGGCCGAGGCCGAGGAGGCTTTCGCGTCGTTGGGGCTCGAGGGCGCGATCGGCCTCGAGCTGGTCCGCGCGGAGGCCGGAGCCGTCGTCGTCGCCGCCCTGGATCTGCGGCCCTACGACCTCGTCGACCTGCACGGCGCCGCGTCCTGGTGGATCGCCTCGGATCTGGGCGAGCTGGCGCTGGGCCGCGCGCTGTCCGAGGACCACGTCCTCGGCGTCGGCGGCGCCAGTCTGACCCTGACCGGGCTGATGATCCAGCGCCCGGTCGGCAGTGTCCTCGATCTGGGCACCGGCTGCGGCATCCAGGCCCTCCACGCCTCCCGGCACGCCGACCGGGTGGTGGCGACCGACATCTCGCACCGCGCGCTCGCCATCGCCGCCTTCAACGCCGAGCTGAACGGGATCGACTCGATCGAGTTCCGCCACGGCAGCCTCTACGAGCCGGTCGCGGGCGAGCGGTTCGATCACATCGTCACGAACCCTCCGTTCGTGATCACCCCGCGCGGTGCCGGCGTGCCGTCGTACGAGTACCGCGACGGCGGGCTCGAGGGCGACGAGATCGTGCGCCGCGTCGTGCTCGGCGCTGCCGAGCACCTGACTCCGGGCGGGGTCGCGCAGCTGCTCGGCAACTGGGAGTACCGCGCCTCGGCCGACGCCTTCGACCGGGTGCGGGCGTGGCTCGCCGATGCGAGGGGTCCGCTCGAGCAGGCGCTCGAACCCGGTCGCGCCGGATTGGACGCCTGGATCGACGGCTCCGCCTCGCCGCTCGACGTCTGGGTCGTCGAGCGCGAGCAGCAGGACCCGGCGGTCTACGCCGAGACGTGGATCCGCGACGGAGGGACCACCCGCGGTGCGGAGTTCGACGCGCTGGTCGACGCCTGGCTCGAGGACTTCGAGCACCGCGGGGTGACCGGGGTCGGCTTCGGCTACGTCACCCTGCGGCTGCCCGCCCGTCCTCGGCCCCCGCTGCGCCGCCTCGAGCGCGTCGACGGCGCCCTCCCCACCGCGGGCCTGGGCGGCCACCTCGCGCACTGCCTCGACGCGATCGAGCGGCTCGCCGACCTCGACGACCGCGCGCTCGCCGGTCTCTCGCTCGTCGTGGCGCGCGACGTGACGGAGGAGCGCCACTACTGGCCGGGCAACGACGACCCGACCGTGCTCCGGCTGCGCCAGGGCGGCGGCTTCTCGCGCACCGAGGACGCCGACACGGCCCTCGCCGCGGTCGTGGGCGCCTGCGACGGCGAGCTCTCGATGGCCGCGATCATCGCCGCCGTGGCGTCGATCCTGCAGGTCGAGGAGGAGGCGGTCAGCGCCTCCGTGCTGCCGGGAGTGCGCGAGCTGATCGCGACGGGGATGCTCGTCCTGCCCTGAGGACGGACGCCCGCGCGGGGCGGGTGCTCAGAACAGCGTCGCGGAGGAGTCCTCGACGGCCGCCGCTGACGGTGCGGCGGCGGGCGCCGCACTCGGCCAGCCGGGCCCCGCGTCGACCGGCTGCCTGCG
>NZ_MUKN01000049.1 GCF_001995175.1 Rathayibacter rhapontici | reverse complement strand
CTGCACCTGGATGGCGCCGGGGGCGCATGGGGGGCACGGGTCGCACGGGCGGCCGGCGGCGGGGAAGGCGCGGGCAGCGGGGGCCCCGAAGGCTGCGCTCGACGAGCCTCCCGTCGAGGGCGAGGCGCCGGAGCCGCGCCGCGAGTACCGCCCCATGCTCGCGACCAAGGGCCGCCCGCTCGACATCGGCGACGACTCCGCCGTCGAGATGAAGTGGGACGGCTACCGCGCGATCGTGCGCGTGCACGACGGCACAGTGACCCTGACCAGCCGGAACGGCAACGACCTCACCCCCGCCTTCCCGGACCTGCACGCCCCGCTCGCGGAGGCCGCCGGCGACGCGGTCCTCGACGGCGAGATCGTCGCCCTCGACGCCCGCGGACGCCCCGACTTCGGCGCCCTGCAGACCCGCGGCGGCCTGACGAAGGCGCGCGAGATCGAGGCCGCCGCGCGCTCGACCCCCGTGCACCTGATGGTGTTCGACCTGCTCGAGCGCGCCGGCGAGGACCTCACCGGCTCCCCCTACTCCGCTCGCCGCGAAGCCCTGGTCGAGCTCGTCGCCGAGAACGAGCGCGTGCACGTGCCCGACGTCTTCGACGGCGACCTCGAGGAGGCGATGGCGACGAGCCTCGCGCTCGGCCTCGAGGGCGTCGTCGCCAAGCGCCGCGACTCCCGCTACCGGGTCGGTGCGCGCTCGGGCGACTGGATCAAGCTGACCCACCACCGCGTCCAGGAGGTCGTGATCGTCGGCTGGCGCCCCGGCGAGGGCGGCCTGCAGGGCTCGGTCGGCTCGCTGCTCACCGCGATCCCCGCCGAGGACGGCCGCCTCGCCTACTCCGGCCGCGTCGGCACCGGCTTCAGCGACCGCGAGCGCCGCGGCCTCGTCGCCCGCCTCGGCGAGCACGAGACCCAGGAGCCCGCCGTCTCGGTCCCGCCGGTCGACGCCCGCGGCGTGCACTGGGTCGAGCCCGTGCTGGTCGGCGAGGTCCGCTACCGCGAGCGCACCTCCTCCGGCACCCTGCGCCAGCCCGTCTGGCGCGGCTGGCGCGCCGACAAGTCCGCGAGCGAGGTCCGCGCGGAGTGACGCCTGCTTGGCGCGAGCGCCCGCCTCCGCCGAGTTGCCCGGAAAAGTCCCCGACACGCCGCATCCGACGACCGATTCGGGCAACTCGTTCCGCGGAGGCCCGCCTGACCCCGAAAGAGGTCGCGCGCAGCAGATTCCGCCGCGGACCATAGGCTTCGGTGGTGATCCGCCGCGCCGCTCCCCTCGCCCTGACCCTCCTCCTTCTCTCGGGATGCGCCTCGACAGCATCCGAGACGACGCCCGCCGAAGCCGGTTCGGAGGCGAGTGAGCCTGCGGCCGCCCCGCTCGACCTCACTGGCACGTGGACCCAGTCGAACAAGAACTCGCCGGACAGCTTCCAGACCGCGACGATCACCGACTCCGCGATCACAGTCGAATGGGTTTCGGACGGGGGAGACACGACCGCCCTCTACTGGGCAGGAACGTACGAGGCACCGACCGACGCCGGGACCTCGTACACCTGGGACTCCCAGAACGACACGACGCAGACCGCGACGGCGATGCTGGCGTCGAGCGACGCGACGAAGACCTTCAGCTACGACGACGACGTCATCAGCTACAAGGTGTCGGCCCTCGGAGTGACGACGACCGTCGAGCTGGCACGCGACTGAGCTCTCGCGGAGCGCGCGCGCGGGTCACTCCTCCCGCGCGTGCTCCGGCAGGGTCCCGAGGCGGTGGCGCCCGCGCAGCAGGTACCAGCCCAGCCCGACCACGACGACCACCGCGACCGCGATCAGCGCGATGTACTGCAGTGCCCCCGCGTCGCCGTAGACCTCGACGCGCGGCCAGGCGAGATTCACCGTCATCGCCGCGCCCCACAGCACCGCGACGACGTTCACCGGCAGCCCCAGTCGCCCGAGCGAGAACGACCCCGTGACGCGCGGCCACTCGCCGCGAAGACGCCGCATGAGCAGCGGCACCGTGACCAGCAGGTAGGCCAGGTAGATCAGCACCACCGCCACGCTCGTGACCGCCGTGAAGATCTCGGGGGTGCCGATGTTCACCGCGAGGATCAGCACCGCGAGCACGCCGATCACGATCGCGGGGGCGAGGGGGGTGCGCCGTCGCGGATCGATCCGCGCGAGCACCGCGCTGCCCGGCAGGGCGTTGTCGCGCGCCATCGCGAAGACCAGCCGGATGCCCGCCGTGTGCACCGCGAGCGCGCAGACCGTGATCGCGACCACGATGCAGAGCAGGAACACCGTGCCCAGCGGCCCGCCGAGCGCCTGCAGCACGATCAGCTGCAGTCCGCCCGAGGCCTCGCCGAGTGCTGGATCGCCGAGGTCGGGCGCCGCGAGGATCCCGAGCAGCAGGATCAGTCCGCCCAGCACGAACGACGCGATCACGGCGCGGAGGATCGCGGCCGGGCCTGTCCTGCGCGGATCGACGGTCTCCTCCGCGAGGGATCCGGCCGTGTCGAAGCCGTACATCACGTAGGCGGAGGCGATGGCCGCGATCAGGAAGGCGCCCGCGTAGCCGCCCGCGTCTCCGTAGCCCGTCGTCTCGAGCAGCACGGTCGGCGGATTCACGACGCTCGCCGCGAGGACGATCACCAACAGCACCGCCGCGATCAGCTCGATCAGCACTCCGGTGCTGTTGATCCGGGCCATCAGCTTCACGCCGACGGCGTTCACGACGGTCGTGAACAGGATGAGGATCGCGCCCCAGATCACCGCGCTGACCCCGAAGCTCGTGCCCGTGCCGTCGCCGACGAGCTGGAAGCCGCTCCAGATCCGCGGCAGCGTCGCCTGGTACGCGAGCACCACGGCCGCGAGCGTCACGACCGACGCCGTGGCCATCATCCAGCCCGCGAGCCAGCCGACCGTCGGGCCCGCGATGCGCTTGCTCCAGTTGTAGACGGAGCCGGCGACCGGGTAGCGCCCGGCCAGCTCGGCGAAGCAGAGGGCCACGGTCAGCTGCCCGGCGAAGACGATCGGCCACGACCACCAGTAGGCGGGCCCGCCGAGTGCGAAGCCGAAGTAGAAGAGCTGGAACGTGCCGGTCAGGATCGAGATGTAGCTGACTCCGGCCGCGAAGCTGCCGAAACGGCCGATGCCGCGTCGCAGCGACGGCCGGTAGCCGAACTCGGCCATGCCGTCGTCGGTCGGGCGCTGGCCGGTCGCGGTCATGGCGGTCTCCTCCTGCGGGGGCGCCGAGCGGCGGCACCTGAGTCTGGCGCGTCGGCGGGCCCTGCGGCGTCCCCCGTTCAAGCCGATGGACCGTTGGACCGTTGGACACATCCTGCGGCTCTGACGCACTCGGACCAGCGGAAAGTGTCGAACGACGAGCGACGGCACCACGCTCGACGCCCGATGGGCCCGCAGCCCCGCGTCGATACCCTCCCCTGCTACGGTGCGGCCGGGGAGAGGGGTCAGCGGATGAGGTCTCGAACGTTCCACGTCGTCGGCACGGTGCTGCTGGTCGCAGTGCGATGAGCGGATGCGCGACCGCAGGCGCCGGAAGCTCCGGCAGCGACAGGATCGCTCCGCCCGACCAGCTGGCGTGCAGCACCTACTACAACCCCGTCAGCGGAGCCGAGAACGATCAGGAGGCCGTCGCGCTCCCCGTCGACCTCGGAGCCTCGGCGACCGCCGCCCACCCCGAGATCACTCTGACCGTCTCCTACCCGAGCGACGCCTACGAGGGGACGTCCGTCTCGATCGCGGCGTCCGACGCGGAGGGTCGCGATCTGATGCGGATCCTGTACCAGCTCGACCCGACGACCGACGCGTTCCGCACGGACTTCACGGGCGGCCACGGCTTCACCGGTCTGCACTACGTCTACAGCGCGGGCGCCGAGCTGCAGTTCTGGTGCGGCGCGTAGTCCGTTCGGGCATCGCGAAACGCCGCCGCATCTCGCACCGCACCCTGAGAGCCGCTCTCACACTTAGGGTAGCCTACCCTCATGCACCCCTCACCGAGACTCCGTTCCGCCCTGCCCCTCGCCGGCCTCGCCGTCGCCGCGCTCGCCCTCTCAGCGTGCTCGTCCGGCGCGTCCGAAGCCGCCCCGGCGACCGCCGAGACCATCGTCGTCGAGGACGCGAAGCCCACCCTCGTCCTCGTCGACGAGGACGGCGAGCAGTCGTACCAGGAGGACCGCGAGACCGCCCGCACGTCGGTCGAGGTGCCCGTCTCCCCCGAGGCCGTCGTCACCTTCGACATCGCCACGCTCGACACCCTGCACGCGATCGGCGCCGGCGACGCGGTCGTCGCGATCCCGGACGCCACCCTCCCCGACTACCTCTCGGAGTACGCCGACCTGCCCAAGGTGGGCACCCTCTTCGAGCCCGACTTCGAGGCCGTCGCCGAGCTCGAGCCCGACCTCATCGTCACGGCGGCGCGCAGCACCGGCCAGTACGACGAGCTGTCCGAGATCGCGACCACGATCGACCTGACCGGCAGCTACGCCGGCACCTTCGACCCCGCCGCCGCCCTCGAGCGCGCGACGCAGCTCGGCGAGATCTTCGAGCGCGAGGACGAGGTCGCCGAGCAGGCCGCCGCGACCGAGGAGCTCGTCGAGTCCATCACCGCGGACGCCTCGGGCACCGCCCTCGTCCTCTCGGTCTCGGGCGGCGAGTACGGCGCCTTCGGCGAGGGCTCGCGCTTCGGCTACTTCTTCGACGGCCTCGGCTTCACCCCCGCGGTCGCCGCGGCCGAGCTGCCCGGTGCCGAGGGCTCCCCGCACGGCGACACCGTCACCAACGAGTTCATCCTGAGCGCCGCTCCCGAGTGGATCTTCGCGTTCGACCGCGGCGCGGCGACCGGCGAGGGCAGCACCGCCGAGCAGACACTCGACAACGCGCTCGTCGCCCAGACGCCCGCCGCGCAGGACGACCACGTCGTGCTGCTGCCCGCGAGCGAGCTCTACATCGTGATCAACGGCCTGACCGCCGTGCAGAACGTGCTCGAGAGCGTGCACGACGCGATGCAGAGCTGACCGGAGCCGCCTCCCAGCGTGAACCGCCCCTCCCCCCGCGCGCTGATCGTCGCGGGGACGGTCCTCGTGGCCGTCCTCGCGACGATCTCGCTGTTCCTCGGCGTCGCCGAGCTCGACGCGTTCGTGCTCGTCGAGAGCCGCCTCCCCCGCACCCTCGCGCTCGTGCTCGCCGGGTCCGCCTTCGCCGTCACCGGCCTGATCATGCAGCTGCTCACCCGCAATCGCCTCGTCGAGCCGGGCACGACCGGAGCGACGGACGCCGCGACCCTCGCCCTGCTCGCGGTCCTCCTCCTCGCGCCCGAGCTGCCCGTCGGAGCGAAGGCCGCGCTGGCCGCGCTCGGCGCCCTCGCCGGCGTGCTCGGCTTCCTCGCGCTCGCGCGCCGCATCCCGTCGCGCTCGAGCGTGCTCGTGCCGGTCGTCGGCATCCTCTACGGCGGAGTGATCGGCGCCGTCGCCGCGTTCGTCGCCTACCGCACCGACACCCTGCAGGAGCTGCTCAACTGGGGCATCGGCGACTTCTCGGGCATCCTCCGCGGCCGCTACGAGATGCTCTGGGTCGCCGCGGCCGCCGCCGCTGTCGCGTGGATCGCCGCCGACCGCTTCACCGTCGCGGCGCTCGGCGAGGACACCGCGCGCGGACTCGGCCTCGATACCCGGGCGGTCATGCTCACCGGCGTCGTCATCATCGCCGCGGTCACCGGAGTGATGATCGTGGTCACCGGCGCGCTCCCGTTCCTGGGTCTCATCGTCCCCAACCTCGTCAGCCGGATGGTCGGCGACAGCATGCGCCGCTCCGTCCCGCTCGTCGCTCTGCTCGGAGCCGCGCTGGTCCTGGTCTGCGACCTCATCGGCCGCACCGTCCGCTTCCCCTTCGAGCTGCCGATCTCGCTCGTGATGGGCGTCGTCGGCGGAGTCGTCTTCCTCCGCCTGCTCATCGGCCCGGCCGACACCGCGCGCCGCCGCAGAAGGAGCGTCGCCCCGTGACGGCGCTGCGCTCCCCCTCCGTCCGCCTCGCCCTGCTGACGGGCGCCGCCCTCGCCGCGATCGCGCTCTACCTGCTCACGGATCTGCCCGGGAAGTGGGAGTACGCCCTGGGCCTCCGCGGCCGCACCGTGCTCGGCATGGTGATCGCCGCCGCGGCCATCGGCGTCGCGACCGTCCTGTTCCAGACCGTCACGGCCAACCGCATCCTCACCCCCGGCATCATGGGCTTCGACGCCGTCTTCCTGATGATCCAGGTCGTGAGCGCGTTCGTGATCGGCCCCACGATCCTCGTCGCCGCCCCTCCGCTCGCGTCGTGGCTGGTGGAGCTCCTGCTGATGGCCGGCATCGTCGTCGCCCTCTACTCCTGGCTGTTCGTGCGCCGCCGGCTCGACCTGCACGTGATCGTGCTCGCGGGCCTGGTGCTCGGCGTTCTGCTGCGCTCGGTCACGTCGTTCCTGCAGCGGCTCCTCGATCCCGACACGTTCGCGATCGTGCAGAACCTGACCTTCGCGAGCTTCACCTCCGTCGACCGCGAGCTGCTGCTGCCGACCGGCCTCGTGGTCGTCGCGGCCATCGCGTCGCTGTGGCCGATCCGCCGCTCCCTCGACGTGCTCGCCCTCGGCGAGGCGACCGCGGTCTCGCTCGGAGTCGAGCACCGCAGGGTCGTGCTGCACACGATCGTCGCGATCGCCCTCATGGTCGCCGCGTCGACCGCGCTCGTCGGCCCCGTCACCTTCTTCGGGCTCATCGTCGCGAACGTCGCCTACGGAGCGGTCGGCCACCGGCACGCGCGCAGCGTCCCGGCGGCGGTGGCGATCGGAGTCGTCGCCCTCGTCGGCGGGCAGCTCGTCCTCGACAGGGTGCTCGGCTTCGGCACCGAGCTGCCCGTCGTCGTCGAGTTCGTCGGCGGCGTCCTCTTCATCCTGCTCGTGCTCACCGGAAGGGCTCGCTGACATGATCCGCACCACCTCGGTCACCACCCGCCACGGGCGGACCCTCGCCGTCGACGACGTCTCGCTCGAGCTCGGCACCGGCCTCACCGCGATCATCGGGCCCAACGGCTCCGGCAAGTCGACGCTCCTCTCCACCATCGGCCGCCTGCTGAAGGCCGAGAGCGGATCCGTCGCCGTCGACGACCTGGACGTCGCGACCACCCGCTCCCGCGACATCGCGAAGCGCCTGGCGATCCTCCGCCAGGACAACCACTTCGCGATCCGCCTGAGCGTCGACGACCTCGTCGCCTACGGCCGCTTCCCGCACGGAGGAACGGGCCGCACCCCCGAGGACCGCGCCCTGGTCGACGCCGCGATCGACGCCCTCGACCTCGGCGCCGTCCGCGAGCGCTACCTCGACGAGCTCTCGGGCGGCCAGCGCCAGCGTGCGTTCGTGGCGATGGCCCTCGCGCAGGACACCGACCACCTCCTCCTCGACGAGCCGCTCAACAACCTCGACCCGCGCCACGGCGTCGTGCTGATGAAGCTCCTGCGCCGTCTGGCCGACGAGAGGCGGATGACCGTGGTCGTGGTCCTGCACGACATCAACGTCGCCGCGCAGTTCGCCGACGACATCGTCGCGATCCGCGACGGCCGCGTGGTGCACCACGGCCCGGTGGCCGAGGTGCTGACGGCGCCGCATCTCGAGGCGCTCTACGACACCCCCGTCGCGGTCGAGCCGATCGCGGGCCGGCACGTCGTGCTCTGGCTCTGAGACCTCTCAGACGGGCGGCGCGGGTGGATCCTCGACCGGCGCTTCGGGGAGCATCGCGGCGAAGTAGGCGCGCATCGCGGCTTCCATGTCGCGGGTGGGGTCGATCAGCCACTGCAGCTGCAGTCCGTCCCAGGTGGCGACCAGGATCTCGGCGAGACGCTCGACGTCCCTCGACGGATCGATCCGCCGTGCCGCCTGATCCACCCGGAGGGCGTCGCGGTACGCCCCGACCGTCGAGCGGTACCGGTCGACGAACCACTGGTGAGCCGGATGGTCGGTCGAGGACGCTTCCGCGGCGAGCATCGCGAGGATGCGCAGTAGCTCCGGTCGCTGGAGGTTGAACCGGACGAGTCGCATCGACGCGATCACGACACCGAGCTCGCGGCAGTCGTTCTCGAACGACACCAGTCCCGTCTCGTTCGCCCGCTCGAGCACGGCCTCCAGCAGGATGTACTTCGATCCGAAGTGGTGGACGACGCTGGTGAGGCTGAGGTCCAGCTGGCGCGCGATGTCACGGAGCGACCCGCCGTGATACCCCCGTGCCGCGAACACCGTCGTCGCCGCTTCGATGATCTCCTGCCGGCGCTGAGCCGTCTTCGCGTAGGGGCCGCGCGGGCGGGCACGCTCGGTCTGCTCCATCAGACCAACCTAGCCGCCCGAGCGCGCGCCGCTCCGAGAGCGGAGGAGCGCCGCGAGGAGCGCGGCACCCCTCGCCCCGGTCACGGCAGCGTCGAGGCGAGCCGCTGCCGCTGGGCCCGCCGCTCCCGTTGGGCGGAGGGATCCGGAATCGGCGCGGCGAGCAGCAGCTGCTGCGTGTACGGGTGCCGTGGATGCTCGGTCACCGCGGCGGCGTCGCCCTGCTCCACGATGGTGCCGCCCTGCATCACCGCGACCTCGTGAGCGATGTAGCGCACCACGGCGAGGTCGTGCGTGACGAAGAGGTACGAGACTCCTGTGCTCGCCTGGATGTCGATGAACAGGTCGAGTACCCGGGCCTGGGTGGTCAGGTCGAGGGCCGAGACGGGCTCGTCGCAGACGATGAGCTTCGGCTGCAGGGCGAGCGCACGCGCGATGGCGATGCGCTGACGTTGGCCACCGCTGAACTCGCGGGGCAGCCGGTCGGCCGAGTCCGCGGGGAGGCCCACATCGGACAAGAGCGATCGCACCTTCCTCCGCGCCTCGGCCTTGCCCGTACCGGACGCCCACAGCGGCTCGGCGAGGATCTGCTCGATCGTCATGCTCGGGTTCAGCGACGTGTACGGATCCTGGAACACGACCTGGATATCGGCCGCGAGCGCACGGCGGCTCCGATGGTGCAGGTGTGAGACGTCCCTGCCCTCGAACAGGATCGAGCCGCCGGCGACCGGAGCGAGCCCGAGGATCGCACGGCCCAGCGTCGTCTTCCCGGAGCCGGATTCGCCGACGAGGCCGAGCGTGCGTCCGGGCTCGATCGCGATCGAGACGCCCGACAGGACCGGCACGGGCTTGGCGAGAGCGGTGCGCCCGGGGTAGCTGACGGCCAGGTCCCGCGTCTCGATCAGCGCGGTCATCGCGCCACTCCGTCCACGGCGTCCCGCTCACGACGGGGCGGGCGGCTCTCGAGGGTCGAGCCGAGGAGCGAGCGGCTGTACGGGTGGCGCGGATGGGCGAAGAGCTCGTCCACGGTGCCCGTCTCGACGATCCGGCCCTGCTGCATCACGGCGACGCGGTCGCAGATGTCGGCGACGACGCCGAAGTTGTGCGTGACGAGGAGCATCCCCATCGTCCTCTCCTTCTGAAGGTCGCGGAGGAGGTCGAGGACCTCCGCCTGCACGGTGACGTCGAGCGCCGTGGTGGGCTCGTCGGCGATGAGGAGCTCGGGGTCGCACGAGATCGCCCCCGCGATGAGCACGCGCTGAGCCATCCCGCCCGAGATCTGGTGGGCGTACGAAGTGAAGGTGTGACGGGGGTCGGCGATCCCGACGCGGTCGAGCAGATCGAGCGCGCGGGCCTTCGCCTCCTGTCTCCCCAGCCCGAGTCGGCGGCGCATCGGCACGACGAGCTGATGCCCGATGGTGAACGACGGATCGAGGTTCGACATCGGCTCCTGCGGCACGTAGGCGATCGTCGTCCCTCGGAGGGCCCGCAGGTCACGGTCGTCGACATCAGCCATCTCGTGCCCGGCAACGCGCACGGAGCCTCCGAGGATGCGGGCGGTGGGCGGGAGGAGACCGAGGATCGCGAAGGCGGTCTGCGACTTGCCGGAGCCGGACTCGCCGACCAGACCGACGATCTCGCCCCGGGCGATACTGAGGTCGACGCCGCTGACGACGACCTTCTCGGCGCCCTGCCCGTCGGGGTAGCCGATGCGCAGGTCGCGCACCGACACCAGCAGGTCGCCCTCGGGCTCGACAGCGTCGACGGCGGGGGCGTGAGAGGTGCGGATCGCCTCCGTGGTGAGCCGCTCCTGCGCTCGCGTCCGCACCGGTGCGGTGTCCTCGAGCGCGTCGCGCAACGCGTTCGCGAGGAGGCTGAGCGAGCCGATCGTCAGGCCGATAGCGAGACCGGGCCAGACGACGTTGAGCGGCGCGCTGTAGATGTTGAGGAACGCGTCATTCAGCATCCCGCCCCAGGTCGGCGACGAGGGGTCGCCGAGGCCGAGGAACTCCAGGCCCGCCTGGATGGCGATGCCGGCCCCGACGGTGTTGGCGCCGACGATGATCAGCGGTGCCCGCACGGCCGCGAGGACGTGACGGGTGACGATGCGGGTGTCGCTCAGGCCGGAGACCCGCGCCGCGTCGACGTAGAGCTCGTTGCGCACGCCGCGGACGACGGTGCGCACCAGCCGGTAGATGAACGGCGACACCAGGATCCCGAAGGCCGTCATGGCGATGCTCACGTTCGGACCGAAGACGGCGAAGAGGGCGACAAGAAGGATCATCGCCGGCAGCGCCATGATCACGTCGGTGACGAAGTTCAGGGACGAGTCGACCCAGCGCCCGACGTAGCCGGCCAGGAGGCCGCCCGCGAGTCCGAGCGAGAGGGCCACGACCGCCACGATCACGCCGGCGAACAGCGTGAGCCTGGCGCCGGAGAGCAGCCTGCTCAGGATGTCGCGGCCCGATCCGTCTCCGCCGAGCAGGTAGTCGGCGTTCGGCGCCGAGTTCACCTGCGAGAGGTCGGCGAACGCCGGATCGTTCGGGGTGATCCAGGGAGCGAGCAGCGCCGAGAGCACGATCACCGCGAGGATCCCGGCCGAGATCAGGCCGAGCGGATTGGCGACGAAGCGACGCAGGGCCCCGCGACGCGCGGGCGGACGACCGTCGACAGCGGAGCTGGGGTCGATCACTGCGGTCATCGTGCACGCACCTTCGGGTTGAGCCAGGCATTGACGAGGTCGATCAGCAGGTAGATCAGCACGACGAGCACCACGACCACGAGGACGACGCCCATGATGATCGGCACGTCACCCTGCAGCGCCGCCGATACCGTGAGGCTGCCCAGGCCGGGCAGGGCGAAGACCTTCTCGATCACGACCGCTCCGCCGATCAAGCCGATGAACTGGAGCCCGAGCAGCGTCAGCCACGGGGCCGCAGCGTTGCGCAGGGCGTGGACGTAGAGGATCTCGCGCCTGGAGAGACCGCGGGACCGCAGGGTGCGGATGTAGTCCTGGCGCAGCACGTCGATCATCGAGCTGCGGACGATCGAGGCGACCGACAGCCCGCCGAAGGCGAGCGAGGCGACCGGGAGGACGAGTCCCAGGAGCCAGGCGCCCGGGTCGTCCGCGAACCGCGTGTACCCGGTGGCCGGGAACAGGGGGATCGTGATCGCGAACCCGATCACGAGGACGAGCGCGAGCCAGAAGTTCGGGATGCGTTCGCGATCACGTTGAAGACCTGGACGACGCGGTCGATCCACCCCCGTCGCACCGCCGCGAGCACTCCGAGCAGCGCCGAGAACACGGCGACGACCAGGACCGCTCCGATCACGACCGACAGCGTGACGGGCACGCGGTTGGCGAGCGCGTCGGTCACCGGCTGGTTGTTGTAGAAGGAGCTGCCCAGATCACCCGTGAGGACGCCGCCCAGCCAGTCGAGGTACTGCCGCCAGATCGGCAGGGTGAGCCCGAGCTCTTCGGCTCGCTGCCGGACGGACTCCTCGGTGGCGGTCTGGCCGAGGATGTTGCGGGCGATGTCGGCGCCGCTGGAGTAGACCAGGAAGAACGTCACGACGGAGACCGACAGGATGAGGAGGATCCCTGCGATCAGCCGGCGCGCGATGAATGCGACCACTGTGTGCCTCTCTTCGGTTCGCTCCCGCAGGGGCCGGTCGCCCGGCCCCTGCGGGAGCGCGGTGTCAGGATGCGGGTGCGAAGCTGCTGATCAGCGGCGCGACCGAGCCGAAGAGCCGCTCGGTGGTGGTGTCGGCGGAGGTGACGTAGATGCTGTCGACCTTGTACCAGGGCGCGACCCACGCGTTCTCGGTCACGTAGCGGTTGGCCGCCTGGTAGGCGCTCACCTGCTCCTCGCCGCTCGTGCTGCGGATCTGCTCGACGATGCCCTCGAACTCGGGAGTCGTCGTGTGGAACGGGTTGAAGAAGCCGTCGGGAAGGACCGTCGTGAGGCCGTCCCACGAGTCCGCTCCACCGCCGACGCTCGCGATCTGCAGGCTGAACCGCGGGTTGGCGAACTCCTCGAAGAGGTTGGCCGGGTTGATCGGGATGTAGGAGACGGTGATGCCGATGGCGGAGAGGTACTTCTGCACGATCGGCTGGTACTTCGCGCGGAAGGAGAAGTCGGCCATCTCGACCGAGAAGCCGTCGGGGTAGCCGGCCTCGGCGAGCAACTGCTCGGCCCGCTCGGGGTCGTAGGGGTAGGTGCCCTCGAGGGCGGGATCGTAGGCGTCGGTGCCTTCGCTCCACATCTGCTCGGTGACGGTGCCCGCTCCTCCGTCGATGCTGTCGAGGATGGCCTCGCGGTCGAACGCCATCGCGATCGCCTGGCGGACGCGCACGTCCTTCAGCGCCGGCTGGGTGGTTCCGTCACGGTCGGCGATGTTCATGCCCACCCAGTCGACGGGGTCGGAGTAGAGCGTGAACTTCGACTCGTCGAACCCGGTCGAGGTGGCCTGGTCGATCCAGGCGCCGTCGGCCTGCCCGGACTTGACCGCGTTGACCCGGGCGGTCACGTCGGCGATCACCTTCAGGCTGATCTTCTCGTAGGGCCAGGCGTCGGCGTTCCATGCGTCGGGGTTCTTCTTGTAGACGAAGGTCGACCCCACGGTGGTGGCCGCCGTGTCGAGCACGTAGGCACCCGAGCCGACGGGGTTCAGCGTGATGTCCTCGTTGTCGAGGGCGTCGGGCGAGCCCATGGCGCCGGCGCTGAACGCGAGGTTGGTGAGCAGGAACGGGTCGGGCTGCGTGAGGGTGAAGTCGACCTCGGTCGGGCTGATCACGTCGATCTGCGAGATCGAGGCAGAGCGCCACTTGTCGGCGCCGGAGCCGGCCGCCGCGTGCTCGATGTTCGCCTTGACCGCCTCGGCGTCGAACGCCGCCCCGTCCGAGAACGTGACGTCGTCACGCAGCTCGAGCGAGAGCTTGGTGTTCGTCTCGTCGTAGGACCAGCTGGTCGCGAGTCCCGGGCTCAGGGAGCCGTCCGGCTCCGAGGTCAGCAGGGTGTCGTAGACCGGCATCCAGTACTGGGGTGCCTCGCCGCCGGTGGTGAGCTCGCCCGGATCGAACGACTGGAAGTCGAAGGACGTCGCCAGGGTGAGGTCGGTGGAGGCGGCTCCGCCGCCTGCGGCGGGGGAGCATCCGGTCATCGCGAGCGCAGCGATCGCTGCGGCCGCTCCGAGTCGGAGGGTGCGTGTACGGATCGTCATTGATGTACTCCTTGGTGGGGGATGTCGAGCGAGGACCTCGTCGGGGAACCGTGCGTGGTCCTCACGCGGGCACGGCGGACGTCGGCCGGTGCCCGCAGTGCGCCGGGCCCGGAGAGGGGTGGTGCCGCCCCGGTGCGGGGCGGACGATGGGGGGCGGGCCGCTACTGCGCCCGGTGACGGAGGAGACGCACGCGCGAGCCGCCGATCTCCCCGGTGGGCACGAGCCTCATGTGCTCGTCGCCGTTCAGGAGCCGACCCTCGATCCAGTCGCCGTCCTCCTGCCGGAGCTCGCGGACCCGGTCGAGTTCGACGACGTCGCGCGAGTGGGCGAAGTCGACGGTGAAGCCGGTCCCGAGGAGGAGGAACTCGTCGTCCGCCATCTGGAGGATCGCGCCGAACGCCCGGTCGTCCGCCGGATCGGGGCCGAAGGGGCCGGCGGAGCTCTCGAGCTCGAGCTCGGGGCGCGAGACCGGACGCGCCACTCCGGCGTCGAGCAGCACCCGCGTGAACAACGCGGCGGTGTCGTGCACCGTGACGGTGTACTCGCCGAACGAGAAGGTCTGCGGCTCCTCCCCCTCGAGCAGGACTGCGCGGATGCGGCCCGCGGCCTGGGCGTGGACGACCGCCCCCGTCTGGCTGGTCAGCAGGCTGGAGGCCGTGAAGAACTGGTTGCCCGGACGGCCGTCCTCGACGCCGAACGCGCAGTAGCCCACTCCGTTGTACCGCGCCAGCGCGAGGAAGAGGTCGGCGACGCGGAACCGTGCCTCAGGGATGAGGAGCGCACGGCCTCCGCGCGAGTACTCGCGCATGACCGGCTCCGAGTCCTGAACGTAGATGTCCGGCGCGATGATGTCGATCGACGGAGCGAGAGACTCCCAGACCGGGATCATCGTCGAGGTGGGTCCGCCGCTGGGGTACTGGCCCGCCTTCGTCTGCCCGGGCTGCGGCCCGAGCCAGGCGTTCACGAGCGTCGGGAGCGGCAGAACGGCCTTGCCGAGCGCGGCGAGCTCCTCGATGTAGCTCGCGAAGCCCCAGCTCATGAACAGCTCGTCCGAGCGGTTGTCCTCGCCGAAGACCTCCGCCCAGCTCCCGGTGCCCTGAGCGAGTCGCTCGGCGAGCCAGCTGCCGGCGAACTCCTCGTGTCGGAGGACCGTCTCGACGACGACCGCGGGGACGTCGCTCTCCCACGCCGCCTGAGCGGTCGGGCTGATGTCGCGTCCGCCGCCCAGCAGACCCACCTCGTTCTCGATCTGCACCATGATCACGGTGTGCTCGGCGTCCTCGACTCGCAGGTGCTCAAGCAGGGCGGCGTAGGCGGCGGCGTCGGCCGCCCGCAGCTCCCGCGAGAAGACGGACAGCTCCGGCTTGGACATGGCGCCGGCGTAGCTGAAGGGGGCGGCGGTCTCGGAGGGGACGACACGCGCCCGGGGGAATCGGTCGAGGTCGGCGCGGACCCAGGTCGGCGCGTAGGTGGACCGGGCGTTCTTGTACGCGCCGAACCAGATCAGCACGATGCGCAGACCGTGCCTGCGTGCGACGTCGAGAGTGGCGGACACGGACGAGAAGTCGAAGGCGCCCTCCGTGGTCTCGACCTCGTCCCAGCTCGTCGTCGCCACGATCGTGGTGACGCCCGACTCCGCCAGACGAGCGCAGGCCCGGTCGAGGTAGGCGGGATCGGACGAGGTCGAGTTGTGGAGCTCCCCGCCGAGAGCGAGGTAGGGGGCGCCGTCGACGATCAGTCGGACGGCCTCACCGACGCGCTCGAGACGAGGGAGGTCGGACGCGGAGATGCCGTCGGTCCCGGTGAGCGGGAGGACGGGGAGCGACAGTGACGTCATAGGTCTGGGCCTTCTGGTCGGACGGACGGAGGGACGCCTCGACGACGCAGGAACCACGACGTCATCGGGTCGTTCTCGGCAGGGGCGCGGTCCTCGCGGAGGAGGGGACCGGCGGTGATCAGGACACTAACCGACTGCGAACCAAAAAGCGAACAGTTGCTACATTTCAACACCGTCACGGTCCGGACCGCTCGTCGCGCGGGCCGGTGCGAGCGCCTCCGAGCACCGGCGGAGGACAGCCAGGACGTCGGTCGTCGGGTCGCCGAGCAGCCCGAGTCGGAGCCCCCGCCACAGCGCAGCGAGAGCGGCCGCCACGAGGTCGGGGTCGGACAGCGCGTCGCGATCCCGCTCCTGGCACCGCCGAACCACAGCGGCGAGTCGATCCCGCAGCGTACGGTCGCGATCGCGGAACCAGGCGTGCGCGGGATGGGCGGGATCCGCCGCCTCGAGCTCCAGCCTTGTCAGGAGACGAAGACGCTCCGGCCGCTCCAGAGCACGAGCGACGAGCGCGTGCATCACGGCCGGCACGTCGCGCTCGCCGTCGAGCACCTGCGGGAGGGACTGCGCGAGGCACTCGAGCACCTCGTGGAGGAGCAGCTCCTTCCGCGGGAAGTGGTGCAGGACCCCCGCCGCACTCATCGAGAGCGGATCGCCGATGCGGATCAACGAGCTACCGGCGTAGCCTCGCTCGCCGAACTCGGCGACGGCGGACTCGACGATCGCGCGGCGGCGCGCGACGCTCTTCGCGTACGACCCCCTCGGCGCTCCGGCGGCACGCGGTTCCGACGTCACCGCACCCGGCGGATGGGGATCAGCGCGAGGCCGGCGAGCACCGCCAGGACGACCGCGATCGTGAAGACCGTCGAGAATCCGGCGGTCGAGACGATGACCCCGGCGACGATCGGCGCGATGATCTGCGGGCCCGTATTGGCGATGTTGAGGATCCCCATGTCCTTCCCGCGGTTCTCGGCGCTGGGCAGCACCTCGGCGAGGAGCGCCTGGTCGACCGCGATGTACATGCCGTACGCGAAGCCTCCGACGGCGAGGAACGCGTAGAACGCCCAGACCTCGGCGACGAAGATCAACGGCAACTCGGCGACGGCGAACACGATCGACGCCGCGATCACGATCGGCTTGCGGCGCTGCAGCGCGTCCGAGAGGGGTCCCGAGACCAGAGTCGCGACGCCGGAGGAGACCGCCATCACGACCCCGCCCAGACCGATGACGGCGCCGGCCTCCGCGAGATCGAGGCCGATGTAGTCGGTGAGGACGAACAGCTGGTACAGCAGAACCATCATGAACGACAGCAGCAGGAGGAACCGCCCGACAAGCGCCAGCAGGAAGTCGCGGTCCTTCGGCGGCACGAAGCTCCTCAGCAGCGCCCCGACGGAGAACGCCTCGCGCGGTTCGTCGCGGTTGTCGGGCTCCCGCGAGAACAGGACGAAGACGACCATCGCGATCGCGATCAGCCAGGGCAGCCAGCGCAGGCCGTCCCGCGGCATCGTGATGTAGGCGCCTCCGACGATCGCACCGAGACTCTGCGCGAGCAGCTGCCCCAGTCCGATCAGCGTGGACGCCTTGCCCAGGTTCTGCGCGCCGACCCGCTCGGGGAGCACGGCGAACAGCGGAGCGAGCACGACGGCGAGACCGACCTGGAAGACGACCCAGAGCACCACGAGCAGTCCGAAGTCGCTCGTGAACGACATGGTCGTCGCGGCGGCGCCCAGAAGGACTCCTCCGCTGACGATCCAAGGATTGCGACGGCCATAGCGCGAGCGGGTGCGGTCCGACAGAGCGCCGAAGACGACCGTGGCGATCATGCTCGCCACCGAGCCTGCTGCGGCGAGCGTCGCGAAGAGCGCGATCTTGCGCTCGGGATCGATCTCGGTCATCAGTGCCGGGATGAGCGCGTTCGCAGCACTGAACGGCAGCATCCATCCGGCGTGGGCGAGAAACAGGAGCGGTCCGAGCCGCCCGAGCTTCGGCGGCGCCGCCTCCTGCGCGAGGTTGGTCGCCTGGGTCGCTGCTGTCATGGGGATGCTCCTTCGCACGGTCCGTTCCAGGGGTCGAAGGAGACGCTAACTCAAAAGCCGTGCAGTTGCTACATTTTCCCGATCATCGTCCGGAACGACGAACGGGGCGCCCCTCGCCCCGCACGCAGCGGAGGAGGGACGCCCCGTCCCGGAAAGTGCCGAGCGTCAGCTCGTCGGCGCCAGCAGATCCGCGTGGTGCACCTCGGCCACGTTCGGGTGCGCCCGCAGGCGGTAGCGCAGCGCGTTCTCGCCGTAGGTCTCGAGGATCGCGCTGTTGGTCGGGTCGACCGACAGACCCGACTTGAGCTCCTCGGGCAGCGGCAGCGGCAGCGACGGCATGGTCGAGTCGAGCGAGGGGTTGAAGAAGTACGGGATCGAGATGCGGTCGGTGCCGATCAGCGGCGAGATCACGCGGTGCAGCGTGGCCTTGAGGTAGCCGCCCGTCGCGAGCTCGAGCATCTCGCCGATGTTGACGACGAAGGCACCGGGCAGCGCGGGCGCCTCGATCCACTCGCCGTCGTGCTCGACCTGCAGGCCGCCCTTGCCGGGCTCGACCAGCAGAAGGGTCAGCACGCCGCCGTCGCGGTGCGCGCCAACTCCCTGCTTGGGCTCGGGGTCGGAGGTGCCGGGGTAGCGGACGACCTTGACCAGGGGGAACGCCTTCTCGGCGAAGGCCTCGTCGAAGACGTCGGCCGGGGCGTCGAGGGCGACGGCCCAGGTGCGCAGCAGGCGGATCGCGACGGCGGCGAGCTCCGCGTGCCAGCGCTCGAAGAGGGTGCGGAACTCGGGCAGGGCCTCGGGCCACAGGTTCGGGCCCTCGAGGCGCTGGTAGTCGGGCACGTCGGGGCCGGCCGGGACGACCTCGCGCTCGATGCCGATGTCGACCTGCTCGCGGTAGTCGACGTCGCCGTTGGTGAGCTCGGCGCCGAAGCGGGTGTAGCCGCGGAACTGCGGGCTGGCCGTGTTCTCGATCGCGAGCTTGTCCTCCTCCGGGAGGTCGAAGAAGCGGCGGGAGACGGCGACGACGTCGTCGAGGAGCTCCTGCGGCACGCCGTGGCCGACGAGGTAGAAGAAGCCCACGTCGTGCGTGGTCTCGCGCAGGTCGCGGCGGAAGGCGGCGGCCTCCTCCTCGCCCTGGTCGAGGCGGGAGAGGTCGAGGATCGGCAGGGAATCGGTCATGAGGAAAGCCTTGCGCAGTTCGCCTTCTCCGGAGCGATTGTTACGACAACCAAAAGCGAAGACCCAGCAAGCACTCGGAGGACCGTGGTCCCCGAGTGCTCGCCGGGCCTTCAGCGCTGTCGAGTGTTACAGCGCAGGCGCACCGCCGAGCATCACGGCGTGGGCATGCCGCCGTTCACGTGCAGCGTCTCGCCGACGACGTAGCTCGACTCGGCCGACGCGAGGAACACGTAGGCGGGAGCGAGCTCCGCCGGCTGGCCCCAGCGTCCGAGCGGCGTCTGCGAGCCGACCTCGGGCAGCTTCTCGGGCGGCTGGCCGCCCGCGGTCTGCAGCGGCGTCCAGATCGGGCCGGGCGCGACGACGTTCACGCGGATCCCCTTGGGCGCGAGCTGCTGCGAGAGCGCCTTCGAGAACGTGTTGATCGTGGCCTTGGTGCTGGCGTAGTCGACCAGCGTCGGCGACGGCTGGTAGGCCTGGATCGACGAGGTGCTGATGATCGAGGAGCCGGGCGCGAGGTGCGGCAGGGCCGCCTTCGTCATCCAGAACATGGCGTAGACGTTCGTCTTGAAGGTCTCGTCGAACTGCTCGTCCGAGAGCTCGAGGAAGTCCTCGACGAACTGCTGCTTGCCGGCGTTGTTGACGAGGATGTCCAGGCCGCCCAGTCCCTCGACGGCCGTCGCCACTGCGCCGACCGCGAAGTCGTGGTCGGTGATGTCGCCGGGGATCGCGACGGCCGTGCGACCCGCCTCCTCGATCAGCGCGACGACCTTCTTCGCGTCGCTCTCCTCCTCGGGGAGGTAGACGATCGCGACGTCGGCGCCCTCGCGCGCGTAGGCGATCGCGACGGCCGCGCCGATCCCGGAGTCGCCACCGGTGACGAGCGCCTTGCGGCCGGTCAGGCGGCCGGAGCCGCGGTAGGTCGACTCGCCGCGGTCGGCGAGGTCGTCCATCTTCGAGTCCAGGCCGGCGCCCTCCTGGTACTGCTCCTCCGGGTCGATCTCGGAGTACATCTTCGTCGGGTCCTGGAACGTGTACTGGTCTGCAGTGCTCTCGGAAGTCATGTCTTCGACGGTAGGCGCGCACCCCCCTCGAGCGCCGGTGGTTGACAGCGCATCCGATCCAGGAGAGCGCTCCTCCGAACCGCCGGAAACCGGGAGAATGGTGCGGTGACCGTCTCCTTCGACTCCTCGACCCCCCTCCCCGGCTGGCAGCACGCCTACTCGGGCAAGGTGCGCGACCTCTACACCCCGGTCGACGCCGACCCGGTGCTCGGCGCCGACCGCATGCTGGTCGTCGCGAGCGATCGCGTCAGCGCCTACGACCACGTCCTCGAGCCGGGCATCCCCGGCAAGGGCGAGCTGCTCACCGAGCTCTCCCTCTGGTGGTTCCACCAGCTGAAGGACGTCCCCAACCACCTCGTCCGCGGCGACATCCCGGAGCCGGTCGCCCGTCGCGCGATGCTCGTCACCACTCTCGACATGTTCCCGATCGAGTGCGTCGTGCGCGGCTACCTCTCGGGCAGCGGGTGGAAGGAGTACCGCGCGAGCGGCACGGTCTGCGGAGTCGAGCTGCCCGAGGGCCTCTCCGACGGCGACGCCCTGCCCGAGCCGATCTACACGCCCGCGTGGAAGGCCCCGCAGTCAGCACGACGAGAACATCACCTTCGAGCGCACCGTCGAGATCGTGGGCGAGGAGGCGGCGGAGGCGCTGCGCACCCTCTCGCTGCACGTGTACCAGGAGGCGGCGACGATCGCCCTGGCTCGCGGAGTGATCCTGGCCGACACCAAGTTCGAGTTCGGCGTCGACGGCGACGGCGTCGTGACGCTCGGCGACGAGGTCCTCACGAGCGACTCCTCCCGCTACTGGGACGCCGACGCCTACGACGCGGGAATCCGCGGGCAGTCCTTCGACAAGCAGATCGTCCGCGACTGGTTGAGCGACAACTGGGACGGCCAGGGCCTCCCGCCGACCCTCCCCCACGAGATCGTCGAGCGGACCGCGGACCGCTACCGCGAGCTCATCGAGCGCCTGACCCGCTGACGGCCGTTCGGAACGACCCGTGAACGACGAGCGCACCCGCGTCCGGCTGGACACCGGCGGCGGCGACCCCGATGAGGCCCGCTACCGGCTGGCCACCCTCTACAACGGCGACGAGTGGTCGGCGCTGCCCAGTGAGAGCGCCTTCTCGTACCGCTACGCGGCCCTCGGCGACGCCGCGATGACGCTGCGCACCTCGCGCATGACCGGCGAGCTCCGCGGCGAGGTCGGAGTGACGGACGAGGTCGTCGTGCAGTGGATCGTCGGCGGGCACGCCACCGTGGACGACGGCTCGGAGCCGCTCGCGATGGTGCCCGGCCGGCCGCAGCTGTTCCCGGTCGGCCGCACGTTCGGCTTCGAGTACGTCGACTACGAGCAGAAGCTCGTGCACCTCGGCCGCGCGTCGGTCGAGAAGGTGGCCGCCGAGCAGGGACTGCTCGGGCCGCTCCGCTTCGATCACCGCGTGACTCCGACGGCACAGGCGGTGCAGCACTGGCGCGCCGCAGTGTCGGCCTCGGCGCAGGCCCTGCGCAGCGAGCGCGTCAGCCACCTCCTCTGGGACGAGCTGACCCGCGGCACCATCGCGGCGCTGCTCGAGCTCTACCCGCCGGAGGCGCCGTCGCGCCGCCCGAGCTGCTGCTGCCGAGGAACGCCCGCCTGCGCCAGGCGGTCGAGTTCATCCACGCGCACGCCGCGGAGCCGATCGGCCCCACCGAGGTGGCCGTCGTCGCCGGGCTGAGCGTCCGCGGTCTGCAGTCCGCGTTCCAGCGGGTGCTCGGGGTGCGGCCCATCGCCTACATCCGCTCGGTGCGGCTCGACGCCGCGCACGCGGAGCTGGCGGCGGCGGATCCGCGAGAGGCGAGCGTCACCGCGATCGCCCACGCGTGGGGATTCGGCAATCCGGGCCGGTTCAGCTCGGCCTACCTCGCGCGCTTCGGCGAGTACCCGAGCGCCACGCTGCACCGCTGAGACCGCGACCGGGGCCGTTGCGACTCGGGTCGGATCAGGCGGCGGCCAGGGGCGGCGGGTGGCCCTCGAGGATGTCGCTGACACCGGTGAGCAGTGCGGCGAACCGCACCGCCTCGTCGTCCGGGATGCCCGCCGAGAGCAGGCGGATCGCTCCGTAGGTCGCTCGTCGGTGCCGCGGATCGCGGCCTGGGCGCTCTCGGTCAGGCACAGGATGCGGCCCCGGCCGTCGGAGGGGTCCGCCACGCGGTCGACGTAGCCGGCGCGCACGAGCCGGTCGATCATCAGTGAGACCGCGGCGGTGGTGATGCGGATCGCGGCGGCCAGGTCGACCGCGCGGACCACCTCGTCGCGCTCGGCACCGACCCCGATCAGACGCAGGGCGGCGAGATCCGTGGTGCCGATGCCCAGCCGGGCCTCGACACGTCCGTCGTACTCGCGCTCGGCCGAGCGGAGCCGCGTGAGCAGGGCGAAGAGATCGGGACGGACTTCCATGGGTGAGCGCCTTCCTGGGACGAGGCAGGCGCCCCGGCCGGGAACTCGCTGGCTCCATGGAACCACCTCGAACCCGCCTCCGGGCCGTCTGTACCGAAAGCGCACTGGGACCGACATTGATTAGCTAACCGACTTAGCGAGTACCTAGAGTCCTGCACAGACGCTGCGGGACCTCCGACTCGTGCGCCCGGATGAGGAAGGCAGCGTGATGGGTCGTCTGCTGTACGGAACGCCGCCGAGCGCGCATCCGTTCGACGACCGTGCACTCGCGCACCTGCAGCTCGTCATCACCGCGAAGCTCCGCCGCAGCGAGGCCTTCGTGCTGACGATCGACGCGTCCGACGACGGCCGGCACAGCGAGCTGTGGCTGCATCCCGCGATCCCGCTGCAGTACGAGTACGACGGCCCCGTCGGCTCCGAGGTCAACGCGCACTGGCTGCGCGAGCTCTCGGCCGCCGCCAACGGGCGCCGTGGACTCCACCTCGTCCCCGAGCCGACCACGGAGCTCGACCCCTCCCGAGCGAGAGCAGTGCAGACATGAGCGACCACAACGGCACACTCTTCCGCCGCGGAGGAACGGTCCGCTTCGTGCGCTGGGTCTCGTCGCGCGACGGCGGCTGGGCCCCCGAGATCCTGCAGGGCCGCTACCTCGAGCGCGACGACGCCGGCTGGCTCGTCGAGGTCGACGGCACCCCCACGGTGCTCGCAAGGGACGACTGGGCCGTCTACCGCTGAGCGTCCGCGCCCGGCGTAGTGTGGAGCGGGTGCGTGCAGACGATCGCCGCGGCATCACCTCCGCGCCCTACCTCCTGACCACGGTCGGCACGACGAGCCTGGTCTTCCTCTGCGCCTTCGAGGCGCTGGCCGTGACGACGATCATGCCGATCGTCAGCGCCGACCTCGACGGACGCGATCTCTACCCGCTGGCCTTCGCCGCGACGCTCGCCGCGAGCATCATCGGCATGGTCACGGCGGGGTCCTCGGCGGATCGACGCGGACCGACACCGGCGCTGGTCACGGCGATCCTGCTCTTCACCCTCGGGCTGGTGGCGGCCGGCCTCGCCGGGACGATGGAGGTGTTCGTCGCCGCGCGCCTGCTGCAGGGGCTCGGCAGCGGAGGCATCACCGTCACCCTCTACGTCCTGGTCGCGCGGGTCTTCCCGGCGGAGCTGCATCCGCGGATCTTCGGCGCTTTCGCCGCCGCGTGGGTGGTCCCGTCGCTGGTGGGGCCGTTCGCCGCCGGCGTCGTCGCCGAGCTCGCCAGCTGGCACTGGGTGTTCCTCGGGGTCGTGCTCCTCGTGGGCATCGCCAGTGCGATCGTCGCCCCGACCCTGCGCGCTCTCGAGCGGCAGGAGCGGCGGCCGTTCGATCGCGGGGCCGTGGTGCGCATCGTCCGAGCGGTGATCGTGGCAGGCGGAGTGGTGGTGCTGAGCACCAGCGCCGAGATCGCTCCCGACGCGGCCGGAGTGCTCGCCGTCGCCGCGATCGCGGTCGTCGTCCTCGCCGTACACGCGCTCCTGCCCCCGGGGACCCTCCGCGCGCGCGGCGTCCTGCCGTCCACGATCCTCCTGCGCGGAGCCGTCGCGGCCGCCTTCTTCGGCACCGAGGTCTACCTGCCGCTGCTTCTGTCGGAGCAGTACGGCCTGCCGCCGTGGCTGGCGGGGGCGGTCCTGACCGCCGGCGCCGTCTCGTGGGCGCTCGGCTCGAACCTGCAGGGGCGGCCCGGAACGCGGCTCACCCACGCGGGCGCCATGCGACTGGGCACGTCGCTCCTGCTGGTCGGCGTGCTGATCGTGCTGCTCACGTCCGCGCTCGCGCTCCCGCCGTACCTCGCCGCCGTCGGCTGGTTCGCCGCGGGAGGCGGCATGGGCACGATGTTCCCGCGGATGGGGACGCTGACGCTCGCCCGGTCGGCGCCCGGACGCGAGGGCTTCAACAGCTCGGCCCTGCAGATCTCCGACTCAGGAGGCGCGTCCGTCTCGCTCGCGCTCACCGGCCTGCTC
This sequence comes from Rathayibacter rhapontici, assembly GCF_001995175.1. Lineage (GTDB taxonomy): Bacteria > Actinomycetota > Actinomycetes > Actinomycetales > Microbacteriaceae > Rathayibacter. The sequence continues at coordinate 3,491 of NZ_MUKN01000049.1, read as the reverse complement.
GCCGCCGCCGTGACCGGCCTCGTCGGAGCGGGCCCGGTCGTCTTCACCGCGACGTTCGCCTACGGGGCCGTCGTCGCGCTGCTCGCAGTGCTGCTGGCGAATCGTCTCGGTGGACTCCTCCGTCGCGAGGAGTCCACCGTCGGCGATCAGCTGTAGAGCGACTCCGGGACCTCGAGGCCGTAGATCGCCCGGCCCGAGCTCCAGATGACGGAGCACGCGGCCCGGAGGAGGTCCAGCTCGTCGTCGCCCGCCTCGACGATCACGACGGAGTCGCCCTCGAGGCGCACCTTGGCGTTGCGGACCGAGTGCGTCCCGTTCCGGGCGATCGTCGTCGCCGGGTAGGGGAGGTGCAGCTCGCGCAGATCGCCGAGGACGTAGGTCGGGCGCAGCGTCGCGTCCGCCGCGAGGAGCTGCTTCGCGCGGTCGATCCCGGTGAGCACGTGCGCGCTCTCCATGCCGGCGGCGTTCGCGCCCTTGATGTCGGTGTCGAGCCGGTCGCCGAGGAACAGCGGATTCGCGGAGCCGAACCGCGCTGTCGCCGCATCGAAGATGGCGCGCTCGGGCTTGCCGGCGACCACGGGCAGCCGGCCGACCGCGGTGTGCACCGCCGAGACGAGCGTGCCGTTGCCCGGAGCGATGCCCCGCGCGACGGGGATCGTCCAGTCGGTGTTCGTCGCGACCCACGGGATCCCCGAGTGCAGGGCGAACGACGCCTCGGCCAGCTGCTCCCAGCCGACCGTCGGCGCGAAGCCCTGGATCACCGCGGCCGGGGAGTCGTCGGCGCTGCGGGTGAGCCGGAACCCGGCGCGCTCGACCTCCGTCGTCAGACCCTCTCCGCCGACCACGAGGATCGTCGAGCCGGCCGGCACGAGACCCGCCAGGAGCACGACGGCCGCCTGCGGCGACGTGACCACGTCCTCCGGCACGACGACGAGCCCGAGATCGGACAGGTGCGCCGCGACGGACGCGTCGGTGCGGGACGCGTTGTTGGTGATGTACCCGACGCGCATCGTCTCGCCGGCGCGGTTCAGGCTGTCGACGGCGAAGGGGATCGCGTCGGCACCCTTGTAGACGACTCCGTCGAGGTCGGCGAGGACCGCGTCGCGGCCCTCGAGCGGGGACGGGTCAGTCTTCGGGGTTCTGAACACGGGGCTCCTCGTCGGTGTCGGTCGTGTCTGTGTCGGTGTCGGCGTCGGCGTCGGCGTCGGCGTCGTGAGCGACGGTCGGGTCCGCGTCGACGGAGTCGGAGTCGACGGCGTCGTCCGAGCCGTCGGAGTCGGTCGGCGCATCGGAGTCGGTGTCGGAATCGATCGGCGCGATCGAGTCGGTGTCGGAGTCGACCGGCGCGACGGAGTCTGCGTCGGAGTCGTCCGCGTCGGGATCGGAGTCGTCGTCGGCCGCGATCGGGTCGAGTCCGGAGTCCTCGGTCTCGCCGCCGGCGGTGTCGTCCTCGTCGAGAGCGGCGTCCGGATCAGCGGGGTCGTCGAGCTCGATCGGCTCGTCCGCCTCGATCGGCTCGTCCGCCTCGATCGGCTCGTCCACGTCGGCGTCGACCAGGTCGTCGTCGCCGTCACCGGTGCCGTCCGAGGACTCGGCGCTCTCCGACTCGTCGTCGAACGCGGCCGTAGGAGCGTCGCCGCCCTCGATGACCGTGAAGGACTCGTCCTCCTCCTCGACCACCTCGATCGTCTCGTCGTCGCCACCGCCCTCGGCCGCGAAGACCGCACGCGCCGCGACATCGGCGCGGCGCTGCCACTGCGCGGCCTCCTCGGTGCGCCCGAGCTCCTCGAGCACAGCCGCGTACGCGGCGAAGAGGTCGGGGCTGTACGAGAACGCCTTGTTCGGGTCGAGCTGCGGGATCTCGAGCTCCATCAGCGCCAGCTCGGCCTGTCCGAGGTCGAGACGCGCCCCCGACATCGCGATCGCGAGCGAGACCTGAGCGCCGACGGTCAGTGCGCTGCGATCGATGGAGCGACCCAGCTCGAGCGCCTTGTCGGGCCGCCCCACACCGCGTTCGCTGTCGACCATCAGCGGGACCTGCTCGTCCGACCCGGAGATCCGGCGGTACGTGCGCAGCTCCCGGAGCGCCAGGGCGAAGTCGCCGATCGCGTAGGCCGAGATCGCGAGCGATTCGCGCACCACAGCGATGCGCCCCGCACGCCGAGCAGCCGAGAGCACGTGCCGGTGCGCGAGCTCCGGATCCTCCTCGAGGAGCGGCCCGCCATCACCAGGTGCATCGCGACCCAGTCGGCGTTCTCCTTCGTCAGCGTCTTGAGCTCGTTGCGGGCGACCCGGTCGAGATCCTTCGCCTGCACGTCGTCGGGCAGTTCGGGATCGTCGTGACGCGGGCGGACCGACTGGAGGGAGCGGCGCTCGCGCTCCTCCTCCGTGATCTCCGGCTCCTCGCGCGCACCCCCACGGCCGGCGAACCCGCGACCGCCCTGACGGTCGCCGCCACCCCGGCGGTCGTCCGAGAACGAGCGACCGCCGTCGCGTCCCCCGCGGGAGTCCCCGTCACGACGCGGACGCGAGTCCCCGTCCGTCCGAGGACGGAACCCGCCCTCACGACGAGGACCGGAGTCTCCGTCGCGACGCGGACGCGAGTCGCCCTCCGTGCGGGGACGGAAGTCGCCCTCACGACGAGGACGGGAGTCACTCTCCCGTCCTGTTCGAGAATCACCGTCGCTGCGGGGACGGAAATCGCCCTCACGACGGGGACGCGAGTCGCCGTCGCTACGGGGACGGAACCCACCCTCACGGCGAGGACCGGAATCGCCGTCACGACGAGGACGGGAATCGCCGTCGCTACGGGGACGGAACCCACCCTCACGACGAGGACCGGAGTCGCCGTCACGACGCGGACGGGAGTCACCATCGGTACGGGGACGGGCATCACCGTCTCGACGAGGACGTGACTCCCCGTCGGTGCGCGGCCGGGCGTCCCCGTCCCGACGAGGACGCGAGTCGCCGTCACGACGAGGACGGGAGTCGTTCTCTCGTCGCGGACGGGAGTCGCCGTCCGTACGCGGACGGAAGTCGCCCTCGCGACGAGGACGGGAGTCGTTCTCCCGCCGCGGACGGGAATCGCCGTCCGTACGCGGACGGAAGTCACCCTCGCGGCGAGGACGGGAGTCGCCGTCCCGCGAGGGACGACCGCCGCCCTCGGTGCGGGGGCGAGCGGGACCGTCCGTCCGGGGGCGGAAGTCGCCCTCACGACGCGGCCGGGACTCCTCGTTCCCGCGTGCACGATCATCGCGTCCGCTGCTGCGCGGAGCGGAGGAGCGATCCGCTCCTCCTGCACGATCCGACCGCTGGTCGCGCTTGCCGGCTCCGCGGTCGTCGCCGTCGGGTGCTCTGTCGTCCATGCGTTCCTCGCCTGTCGTGATCGTGCGCTGTGGAGTTGAACCGCTCGAGGCGGCGGACGACTCGAAGCCGTCGTCCCGTCCACCCTAACCCCGGCTCTTCTGCGTGGGCAGGGCCTGGTGGTGCGG
>NZ_MUKN01000048.1 GCF_001995175.1 Rathayibacter rhapontici | reverse complement strand
CCCGCAGCCGCACCGCGTCCGCCGGCCCGCGCGACCACCACGCGCGCGATCGCCGAGCGCCGTCGGCACCTCGTGCTCTACCCGGTGCTCGCCGTGCTCGCGGTGATCACCCTGCTGCCGTTCGTCTGGGTGTTCTCGGGGTCGCTCCGCACCACGGCCGACATCAGCGCGAACCCCGGCGCGTGGCTCCCCTCGGCGGTGACCCTCGAGAACTTCGGCCGCCTCTTCGCGCAGGCCGGCTTCACCGGCTACCTCGCCAACAGCCTGATCGTCGCCGGAGTCGTGGTGGCCGGCAACGTGGTCGCCGCGGCGGCCGCCGGCTACGCGCTCGCCAAGCTCGACTTCGCGGGCAAGCGGTTCGCGATGGTCGCGGTGCTGATCTCGCTGATGATGCCGTTCTCGGCGGTCTTCGTGCCGCAGTTCGTCGTCACGGTGCGCCTGGGGCTGGTGAACACGCTCGCGGGCATCGCGCTGCCCTCGCTGGTGCTTCCGATCTCGATCTTCATCGTGCGGCAGTTCGCCGAGAGCATTCCGGAGGAGCTCCTCGAGGCCGCGCGGATCGACGGCACGAGCGAGCTGCGGATCTTCGCGCAGGTGTTCCTGCCGCTGGCGGGCCCCGCGCTCGCGACGGTCGTGATCATGTCGTTCCTGGCCGCGTGGAACAACTTCATCTGGCCGCTGCTCGTGGCGCAGGACACCTCGACCTACACGCTCCCGGTCGGCCTCGCCGCGACGCGGCAGGCGGCGCAGAACGTCACCGACTACGGACTCGTCCTGGCCGGGGCGGTCGTCGTGATGCTGCCGGTGCTGGTGCTCTTCCTGCTCCTGCAGCGCTACTTCGTGCAGGGTATCGTCGCGACGGGGATGAAGTGAGGGGAGCCGCGGGCGTGGAGATCGTGGTCGAGGCCGCCTGCGGCAGCGTCGTCGGGCGGGCGGAGGGGACGTCGCGCGGTTCCTCGGCGTGCCGTTCGCCGAGGCGCCGACGGGTGCCCGCCGGTTCACCCCGCCCGAGCCCCGCGCCGCCTTCTCGGAGCCGTTCGAGGCGTCCGCCTACGGAGCGACGCCCCAGCGCGGCCGGCCCTTCGAGTTCACGACGATCCCCGAGCACTCGATCCCCGGCGAGGACTCGCTGAACCTGAACGTCTTCGCCCCGGTCGGCGCCGAGTCGCTGCCCGTGCTGGTCTACCTGCACGGCGGCGGCTACGTGACCGGAGCCGCCTCCAGCGACTGGCACGAGGGCTCGGCCTTCGCGCGGGACGGCGTGATCGTGGTGACCGCGTCCTACCGGCTCGGCGTCGACGGATTCGGCGCGGTGGACGGCGATGCGAACCGCGGCGTCCGCGACTGGCTGCAGGCGCTGCGCTGGGTGCGGGCGAACATCCCGGCCTTCGGCGGCGACCCCGACCGGGTCACGATCGCCGGGCAGTCCGCGGGGGGCGGCGCGGTGCTGACCCTGCTCGGCTGCCTGGAGGCGCAGCCGCTGTTCGCTCGCGCCGTCGCGATCTCGCCCACCGACCGCAGCGTCCCGCTCGCCGAGGCCGAGGAGCAGCTCGCCGCCTTCGCGCACTCCCTCGGTGTCGAGCCGACCGCGGAGGGACTCGCCTCGCTCGACCGCGACGAGCTGTCCGAGACGGTCGCGCTGACGATGATGCCCGGCTCCGCACACTCGATCGTGCTCGCGCCGGTCTCGGGCGACGCCCTGCTGCCGCTCCCGGTGGCGGAGGCGACCGCGCACGTCGGCCGCGGCACCCCGCTCCTGATCGGCGCGACCGCCGACGAGTTCGACAGCCCCCGGGTCGAGCGCGCCGAGGGTGCGCCCCCGCGGGCGACGGATCTGCTGTTCCGCCGCTCCGTGGCGCAGGCCGCGCGCAACCGAGGGCCGGGGCCCACCTGGCTGTACTCCTTCGAGTGGGTCTCGCCGGTGGTCGGCGGGGCGGCGCACTGCCTCGACCTGCCGTTCCTCTTCGACCACCTCGACGCCGAGGGCACCGCGCGCGTCCTGGGCGGGGCGGCCCCGCAGGCGCTCGCCGACGTGATGCACGGCGAGCTCGTCTCGTTCGTGCGGGGCGAGGAGCCGCACTGGCCCGCGGCGCGGGGAGCGGCGGGGGACGCGGTGCGCGTCTACGACGTCGCTCCGTCGGTCGTGCACGGCCGCTTCGACGACGTGCTGCCGCTGACCGCGGAGCCGCAGGCCGTGACTCCGCAACCCGCACCGCCGAGCAGGAGCACCGTCGCATGAGGGCCGGCGCCGACCCCAGCACCCTCCGCCGCCTCAACTCCGGAGTCGTCCTGCGCGCCCTCGCCGAGCACGACGAGCCGGTGACGATGGCGGTGCTCGTGCGCGAGGTCGCCCTCTCGCGCCGCACCGTCGAGCTGATCCTCTCGAGCCTCTGCGACGAGGGCTGGGTCGACGAGACCGCACCCGATCCGGCGCGCGCCGACGTGGGGCGTCCGCCGCGGACGTTCCGCTTCCGGGCCGACCGCGCGCTGGTCGCCGCGGTCCGCATCGACACGGACTTCGCCTCGGCGGTCGTCTCCGACATCCGCGGCCGGATCCTCGGCCGGGCGTTGCTGGCCCTGCGCGACTACCACGACCCCGGGACCGCGGTCGAGGACGCCGCCCTCGCGGTCGAGGCGGCCGTGACGGAGTCGGGGCTGCCGCGCGAGCGGATCCGCGCCGGAGCGGTCGCCGCCGGTGGCGCGATCGACGAGGCCGGCGTCGTCAGCCGACTCGTCAACTCCGAGCGGTGGAACGGCTTCGGCCTGGCCGAAGCCCTCTCGGCCCGGCTCGGCGTGCCGGTCTTCGCCGACAACGACGCGAACCTCGCGGCGCTCGCCGAGCGCTGGCGCGGGGTCTCGGCCGACGCCGCGACCTCGGCCTGGTGCATCTTCGGCAACCGCACGGGCATCGGCCTGGTGATCAACGGCTCCGTGCACCGCGGCTTCCGCGGAGCGGCGGGCGAAGTGGTCGAGGCCGGCGCCATGGGGGCGAGCCGGATGGAGGACACGCCGTTCGGCCGCCTGACCTCGCCCCGGCACGGCGATCGCGAGGACGCCCTCGCGGCCGTCGCCGCCGCGCGCGCGGGCGATCCCGACGCCCTGCGCGAGCTCGACGCCTTCGCCGCGCACCTCGCCGAGCTGCTGTCGACCCTCGCCTGGACGGTGTCGCCCGACCTGTTCGTCCTGGGCGGCGGGCTGGAGGACGCGGGGGATCTGCTCCTCCCGCGCGTGTCCGAGGCGATGCGGAGGCTGCGCACCCTCGACGTCTCCGTCCGCTCGACCGCCCTGGGCGCCGATGCACCCCTGATCGGCGCCGTGAAGTCCGTGCTCGACCGCTTGGACCTCGCGTTCTTCGGCCCGACCCTCGCCGCGGCGGCCGACCGGCCGCGCGCCGCCGTCTGAACTCTTCCCCCTCATCCGCGCCCGCCGGCGCGCACGACAGGAGCACCATGCCCGAGACCACCACCCCCGTCGACGTCCTCATCGTCGGCAGCGGCATCATGGGGGCCGCCCTCGCCCGCGGACTGCGCGACGCCGACCCGTCCGTCCGCCTCCTGATGATCGACGGCGGCCCGGCCGTCGGCTCCGTGCCAGGACTCCACCTGCACGACAGCGAGGAGCCCGAGATTTGGAGCCGCTACAACCAACGCGTCGCGACCGGGGTGCAGGGCATGTACACCGGTGCGGACGTCACTCCGGACATCACCGACGAGCTGCGCTCGGTCGCGCCCGGCATGTACAACCTCTCGGCGATGGGCGAGGACGCCGCCGCGATGCCCGCCTCCGCCGTGTCGTGGAACGTCGGCGGGATGGGAGTGCACTGGACGGCGGCGACTCCGTGGCCGGCCGGCGAGGAGGTCTTCGACGGCGGGGACCCGGTGCAGTGGGAGCAGGACCTCGCCCGTGCGCGGGAGCTGCTCGACGTGCAGGACTCGCCGCTGGGCCCGACCGCTCCGGGACAGGTGGTGCTGGACGTGCTCGAGGACGCCTTCGGGCCGGTCAGCGCAGAGGGACGCCACCCGCAGCCGATGCCGATGGCAGTGGCGGGCGACACGGCGGGCCTGCTGAAGCGCACCGGCCCGAGCAGGATCTTCCCGCCGATCGCGCACGGCGGCGACCAGGCGTTCGAGCTGCGCGCGGGCACCCTCGCGATCGCGATCCGCCGCGACGGCGACCGCGTGATCGGAGTGCGGGCGCGCGAGACCGCGACCGGCCGCGAGTACGACATCGACGCACGCACCGTGATGGTCTGCGCCGACGTGGTCCGCACCCCGCAGCTCCTGTTCGCGTCCGGCATCCGGCCGGCGGCGCTGGGCCGGTTCCTCAACGAGCACGCCTTCGTCACCGGCCGGGTGGTGATGGACCTCGAGCGCTTCGGGCTGACTCCGGAGGATCTGCCGCGCCTGCGCGAGGGGGAGTTCGCCACCGACTCGCTCTGGCTGCCGCAGAACGGCGACGATCAGCCGTTCCACGGGCAGATCATGAACACCGTCTTCGTCGACGAGGAGCACCGGCCGTTCGCCTACTCCGTCGGGCTGTCGTTCTACACGCCCGTCGAGTCGCGGCCCGGGAACCGGCTCGTCTTCTCGGAGGAGGAGACCGACGTGACCGGCCTGCCCCGCCTGCGGGTCGAGTTCGAGTACAGCGATCGCGACCGCGAGCTGATCGCGGCGGCACAGGAGCGGATCCGCGAGATCGCCGAGCGCTTCGGCTCCTTCGACCCGCTGACCGAGTGCGCCGTCCTCGCTCCCGGTTCCTCGCTGCACCTCACCGGCACCGTCCGCTCGGGACCCGTCGACGACGGCACCAGCGTCTGCGACGAGTCCGGCCGCGTCTGGGGCGTCGAGGGCCTCTACCTCGCCGGCAACGGAGTGATCCCGACCCCGGTCGTCTGCAATGCCACGCTGACGGGGACGGTCACGGCCGTCCGCGCGACGCGGGCCGTGCTCGCCGAGCTCGCGGCCGCCCGCGTCTGACCCCACCCGATACCCGTCCGAACCCCCGTCCCCAGGAGGACCCGTGAAGATCGACCAGCTCGCCACCCGCTACGAGATCGCCCTGCCCGCATGGATCGAGGACGCCGTCCGCGACGTCCCCGACGTGCTCCCCGAGCGCGAGGACCGCATGGCGCTCGTCCACGCCCTCGCCGACCGCAACTTCCGCGAGGGCAACGGCGGCCCGTTCGCCGCGATCGTCGTCGAGCGCGACTCCGGCCGCCTCGTCTCGGTCGGCGTGAACGTCGTCCTCGCGAGCGGAGTCTCGTCCGGGCACGCCGAGGTCACCGCGCTCGGCCTCGCGCAGACCGCCATCGGCGGCTGGGACCTCGGCGGCGAGGGGCAGCCGGCCCACGAGCTGGTCGTCAACTGGCGTCCGTGCGTGCAGTGCTACGGAGCCACGCTGTGGTCGGGCGTGCGCCGTCTCGTGGTCGCAGGGTCGGGCCCCGAGCTCGAGGAGATCACCACGTTCGACGAGGGCCCCATGCGCGAGGACTGGGCCGCCGCCTTCGAGGCGCGCGGCATCGAGGTCGTCGACGGAGTGCTCCGCGACGAGGCCCTCGCCGTGTTCCAGGCCTACCGCGCCCACGTCGACGAGGGCTCGGTCCTCGTCTACAACGCGCGCGCCGCCGACTGACCCCGTCCCGCGCCCCGAACCACCCCGACCAGGAAAGAGGACCGCCGTGCTCCGCCGCTCCCAGTTCGCGCTCAACGCCATCCAGTGGATCAACGTCAAGGCCGATCCGTCCGATCCGTCGAGCGAGTCGCTCTGGCGCTTCGCCGACCCGCACTTCCGCACCGACTACCCCGACGTCCTCCGCGAGATCCGCGAGGCGGGCTTCGGAGCGACCATGCTCGAGGTCCTGTCGACGCAGACCCTGCAGGACTACGCCCGGATGATCGAGGACTCGGGCCTCGCGCTCGCCCCCGGCTACGCCTCCGTCGCGCTGCCGGAGGACTCGGGCCGGGCCTTCGCCCGCGGCTCCGCCGAGTGGATCCACTGGTTCGACGGGGTGCGCCGCAAGGCCGAGGAGTCCAACTACGTCGGACTCGACACCGTCTTCCTCGCGCCCGAGGTGAGTTTCGAGCCCGGGGTCGTCCGCACCCGCGAGGCGGTGGCCGTGGGAGCCGTCTTCGACGAGGGCCGGCTGGATCGCGTCATCGAGATCCTGGGCGAGGCGGCGGAGGTGCTGCGCGCGGAGGGCGTGCGCGCGGGCCTGCACAACCACGTCGGCACCTGGGTCGAGACCGAGCACGAGATCGACCGCGTCCTCGGCGCGATCGACGCAGATCTGCTCGGCGCCTCCTTCGACATCGGCCACCTCGTCTGGGCGGGCATCGACCCGGTCTCGACCGTGCGGCGCTACTCCGACCGGCTCGTCGACCTGCACGTGAAGGATCTGGACCTGGGGATCGCGGAGTCGAGCCGGGCCGTGCCGACCGCCTACGACCGCGCGACCGACGCCGGGCTGTTCCTCGAGCCGGGGCTCGGCGGCATCGACCTCGACGGAGTGCTCGCCGCGCTGCCCGAGGGCTTCGGCGGCTGGATCATCGTCGAGGTCGACCGGGCGAGCATGCCCCCGGCCGAGAGCGCGAAGGTCAGCGGCGCTTGGCTCGATCGGGTCGCGACGGCCTGAGCGGGCGAGCCGCCCCGACCGGTCGGGGGCGGCTCGGGAGTCAGCCGTTGCCGGGCGTGGAGGTCTTCGAGGCGCGCCACCAGTCGTCGAACATCGAGAGCGGCACCTGGCGCTTGTGCTCGGTCGCGGCGTAGCGCGCCTCGATGGCCTCGGCGACGGCGGGATCGACGTCCCCGCCCTCGAGGTACTCGTCGAGGTCGGCGTAGACGAGGCCCAGGTTCGACTCGTCGGTCTGCCCCGGGTTCTCGTCGAGGAGGTCGGCCGTCGGCGCCTTCTCATAGAGGCGCGCGGGGGCGTCGAGGTGCTCGAGGAGGGAGCGGCCCTGGCGCTTGGTGAGCCCGGTCAGCGGCAGGACGTCGGCTCCGCCGTCGCCGAACTTCGTGAAGAAGCCGGTCACCGCCTCGGCCGCGTGGTCGGTGCCGACGACGAGCATGCCCGCCTGGCCGGCGATCGCGTACTGGGCGACCATCCGGGCACGCGCCTTGACGTTGCCCTTCACGAAGTCCGAGATCGGCTCGCCGACCGCGTCGCCGAAGGCCGCGGCGATGCCGTCGACGCCCTGGTGGATGTCGAAGGTCACCTGCCGGTCCGGACGGATGAAGGACAGCGCGAGCTGCGCGTCCTCCTCGTCGGCCTGGACCCGGTAGGGCAGGCGCACCGCGATGAAGGTGGCGTCGCCTCCGCCCGCGCGCACCTGCTCGACCGCGAGCTGGCAGAGCCGGCCGGCCAGGCTCGAGTCCTGGCCGCCGCTGATGCCGAGCACGAGGCCCTTCGCGCCCGTGTGGCGGAGGTAGTCGGCGAGGAAGCCGACGCGCCGTTCGACCTCGGCGGCCGGATCGACGGTGGGGGAGACGTGGAGCTCGGAGATGATTCGCTGCTGGAGGTCACGCACGACTTCACGCTACTCCCGATGCCGCCGCCCGCCCGGAGTTCGGAGCCGACCTGGAGTGTTCGCCCCCCTGCTCGCTGGTCGCGTGCTCGATCGGCGGAGGAGTGCTTGCTGGTCGAGCAGCCGCCGGAGGCGGCGCATCGAGACCCGCCTTCTCCAGCGGACGGGGATCTCGAGACGTCCGCTGCGCGGACTACTCGATCAGCAGGGGGGAGGGAGCCGCCCCTGCCTCAGCCGCGCGCCGCGACGATCCGGGCGATCCGCTCCGGCACCGTGTCGTCCTGCAGGCTCGTCACATCGCCCAGCGCCCGCCCGTCGCGGATGTCGCCGAGCAGCCGGCGCATGATCTTGCCCGAGCGGGTCTTCGGCAGGTCCGGCACGAGCACCACGTCGCGCGGCTTCGCGATGGGCCCGATCGCCGTCGCGACGTGCTCGCGCAGCACGCCCGACAGCGTCGCCGCCAGCTCGTTCCAGTACGCGGGGTCGTCCTGCGCCCGGTCGACCGACTCGTCCGAGGGGATCACGAAGGCCGCGATGGCCTGCCCGGTCGTCGCATCCTCGACCCCGACCACGCCGGCCTCGCCGACGGCCGGATGCGCGACGAGCGCCGACTCGATCTCGATCGTCGACAGCCGGTGGCCCGACACGTTGATCACGTCGTCCACGCGTCCCAGCACCCAGATGTCGCCGTCGGCGTCGTACTTCGCGCCGTCCCCCGAGAAGAAGTAGCCCTGCTCGGCGAAGCGCGCCCAGTAGGAGTCGCGGTACCGCTCCGGGTTCCCCCAGATCGTGCGCGCGAGCGCCGGACCGGTGCGGTCGACGACGAGGTAGCCGCCCGAGCCGTTCGGCACCCGCTGCCCCGCGTCGTCGACGACGAGCGTCGTGAGCCCGGGCAGCGCTCCGAGCGAGGATCCGGGCTTGAGCGTCGAGACGCCCGGCAGCGGGCACATCACGGCCGCCCCCGTCTCGGACTGCCACCACGTGTCGACGATCGGGCAGCGTCCGCCGCCGATCCGCTCGTGGAACCAGACCCACGCCTCGGGGTTGATCGACTCGCCGACCGTGCCGAGCAGCCGCAGGCTCGACAGGTCGTACTGCGCGGGCACCCCCTCGGGGAACCAGGTCATGAGCGTGCGGATGAGCGTCGGCGCCGTGTAGTAGACCGTCACGCCGTAGCGCTCGATGATCTCGAAGTGCCGGGCGGTGTGCGGGGTGTTCGGCGTGCCCTCGTAGATCACCTGGGTGAGCCCGTTCGAGAGCGGTCCGTAGATCTCGTAGGTGTGCGCGGTCACCCACGCCAGGTCGGCCGTGCACCAGTGCACGTCGTCGGGCTTCGCATCGAAGAGCGCCCAGTGCGTCCAGGACGCCTGCGTCAGGTAGCCGCCGCTGGTGTGCACGAGCCCCTTGGGCTTCCCGGTGGTGCCCGAGGTGTAGATGATGAACAGCGGGGTCTCGGAGTCGAATGCCTCGGCCTCGTGCACGTCGCTCGCGGTGTCGACGACGTCGTGCCACCAGACGTCGCGGCCCGGGGTCCAGGGCAGGTCGGGGGTCTCGTCGCCGGCGCGGCGGACGACCAGCACGTGCTCGATCGACTCGACGCCCGCGACGGCGTGGTCGGCGTTCGCCTTGACCGCGACGGCCGTGCCCCGCCGGAACTGGCCGTCGGTGGTGACGAGCAGCTTGGCCCCGGTGTCCTCGACGCGGAACCGCACCGCCTCGGCCGAGAAGCCGCCGAAGACGAGGGAGTGGATCGCTCCGATGCGCGCGATCGCGAGCGTGATCACGACGGTCTCGGGGATCACCGGCAGGTAGACGACCACCCGGTCGCCCTTCCCGATGCCCAGCGCCGTCAGGGCGTTCGCCGCCTTCGACACCTCGCGCTGCAGATCGGAGTAGGTCAGCGTGCGGCGGTCGCCGCGCTCGCCCTCGAAGTGCAGGGCGGCCTTGTCGCCGCGCCCGGCGTCGACGTGCCGGTCGACGCAGTTCACCGCGACGTTCAGGCGCCCGCCCTCGAACCAGGTGGCTCGGGGCACGGACAAGGTGCCGTCGGCCTGCGGCAGCGCGGGCTCCCAGGTGTGCGCGGTCGTCCACGGCTCGGCCCAGTCGAGGCGCCGGGCCGCCTCCTCCCAGAAGGCGACGGGATCGGCTGCCGCCCGGTCGTACTCGCCGGCGCCGACGTTGGCCTGCGCGGCGAAGGCCTCGGGGGCGGGGAAGCGGCGGTGCTCCTCGAGGAGGTTCGCGATCGTGTCCGTCATGGCGACGTCCTTTCAGGAGGGGGAGGGGGCGTCCCGGGAGGGAGGGCGCGTCACGCCCACTTGGCCACGGCGTAGCGCTGGAACACGCCCACCACGGCGTCGGTGAGCTTGCCGAGGACCGCGAGCAGGATGATCGCGAGGAACACGCGGTCGATCCGCCCGTTGTTCTGACTGTCGATGAGGCGGAAGCCCAGGCCCATCGACGAGGCGATCAGCTCGGAGGCCACCAGGAAGAGCCAGGACTGGGCGAGCGCGAGCCGGAGCCCCGCGATGACCGCCGGGACCACGGCCGGCAGCTGCACCGTGGTGAACAGCCGGACACCCGACAGGCCGAACGCACGACCGGCCTCCACGAGGTGGCGGTCGACGTGGCCGAGCGCCGTGGCGACCGTGGTGAACACGGGGAAGAACGCGCCGATGGTGATCAGCGTGATCTTCGACTCCTCGCCGATGCCCAGCCACAGCAGCAGCAGCGGCACCCAGGCGAGCGAGGGGACCGCGCGGATCGCGCCGAGCGTCGGGCCGAGCACGACCTCCCAGACCCGCGAGAGGCCGAAGAGCGCGCCGATCACGAGCCCGAGCGCCGAGCCGATCGCGAAGCCGATCAGCACCCGCTGGGTCGAGATGGCGACGTCCTGGCCGAGGTCGCCGCGCTGGGCGAGATCGATCCCGGCCGCCCAGACCATCGCGGGCGAGGGGAACACGGCGAGCGAGACCAGACCCGTCGTGGTGACGAGCTGCCAGGCGAGCAGGAGCACGACCGGGACGAGCGCCCCGCCGGCCACGACGAACCAGCGCTTCGAGGTCAGCGGGCGGGCGTGCGCGGCGCGGTCGTCGCGGAGCCGCTTCTGCGACGCCCCGATGCTCGGCCCCACGACGGCGGCGCCGACGGCGCCCGGCGCCTGCACCATCCCGGTGCTGCGCCGGATCAGGTCGGCGTCGGTCGTCTCGTCGTCTCGGGTCGCCATGTCGTCTCCTCGGGAGCGGTCGCGGGTCGGCGTGCGGGAAGCGGTCAGTCGCCGATCGCGTCGGGGTCGGCGGCCTTCGCGTAGGTGTCGTCGAGGAGGGAGTCGAGCGCCTCGTCGACCTGGTCCTGCGAGGCGACGTCCCCGTTCTCGACGAAGATCGGGCCGATCACGGCGAGCACGTCGGTCTGCGCCGATCCGGGCACGTTGTCGACGTCGAGGTTGCTGCGCTCGGTGATCACCGTGGTCGCGACCGCGACGTCGAGACCGGCGACGGAGGCGAGGATGCTCGCGGTCTCCTCCTGGTTCTCGAGCGCCCAGGCGCGGGCGTGCTCGTAGGCGTTCACGACGGTCTGCGCGAGGTCGGGCTTCTCGGCCAGGAAGCTCTCGGTGGCGTTCAGCAGGCCGTAGGAGTTGAAGTCGACGTTGCGGTAGAGCAGCGTCGCCCCGGCGGCCTCGGCGCCGGCCATGATCGGGTCGAGACCCGCCCACGCGTCGACCGAGCCGTTCTGCAGGGCGGCCCAGCCGTCGGCGTGCTGCAGGTTCTGCACGGTGACGTCGTCGATCCCGAGACCGGCGGCCTCGAGGGCCTGCACGAGGAAGAAGTAGGGGTCGGTGCCCTTGGTCGCGGCGATCTGCTTGCCGGCGAGCTGCTCGACGCTCGTGATGCTCGAGCCCGCGGGGACGACGAGGGCCGACCACTCCGGCTGCGAGAAGATGTCGATCGTCTTGATGGGCGAGCCGTTGGACCGGGCCAGCAGGGCGGCGGAGCCGGCGGTCGAGCCGACGTCGATCGCTCCGGCGCGCAGGGCCTCGTTGGCCTTGTTGGAGCCGGCGGACTGCACCCACGCGACCGTGACCTGCTGCTCGGCCAGGGCGGCCTCGAGCCAGCCCTTCTCCTTGATGACCAGGCTCAGCGGGTTGTAGGTGGCGAAGTCGAGGGTCAGCGTGCCGCCCTGCGTGACGGCGCCCTCGGCCGAGTCGGCGGTGGCGGCCGCGGCGCCGCCGGAGCCCTCGCCCTGGACGCAGCCCGCGAGCAGCGGCACGGCGGCGGCGGTGAGCAGGCCGGCGAGGGCGGTGCGGCGCGTGAGCGCGGTGGTGGTGAACGACATGGTGGCCTCTGCTTCGGTGCGGTTCCGGGGGTGGAACGAGTGTGGGGGAGGGGAGTCGGAGTGCGTGCGGGGACGGGAGGATCGGGGGAGGGCCGGACGGATCGGAGCCTGGGGAGGGCTCAGTGCCGCTCGATGCCGAGCCCGGCGAGGAGCTCGGCGCGTCGCTCCGCCAGCTCGGCCGATCCTCGATCGCGCGGGCGTGCGCCGGGGACCCGCATGATCTGCTGGACCCGCGAGACGCCTCCCGGCTCGTCGCGGCCGAGGAGCACGATGCGGTCGGCCAGCTGCAGGGCCTCGTCGACGTCGTGCGTGACCAGCAGGATCGTCGCCGGCGCGGCCGCGTGCACATCGAGCAGGAGGTCCTGCATCCGGATGCGGGTGAGGGCGTCGAGCGCGCCGAACGGCTCGTCGAGCAGCAGCACGCCGGGGTTCCGGGCGAGCGCGCGGGCGAGCGAGGCGCGCTGGGCCATGCCGCCCGACACCTCGCGCGGGCGGGACGAGGCGTGCGCGGTCAGCCCGACCAGCGCCAGCAGCTCCTCCACGGCGTGCCGCGCGGCCGTGCGGGCGGTGCACCGCGGCAGCCCGAGCGCCACGTTCGCCGCGATCGTGCGCCACGGCAGCAGGCGCGGCTCCTGGAACGCGACGGCGCAGCGCGTGTCGATCCCCGACACGGGGCGCCCGTCGATCAGCACGGAACCCGCGGAGGCCGTGTCGAGCCCCGCCGCGATGCGCAGCAGAGTCGACTTGCCGCAGCCGCTGGGGCCGAGGATCGCGATGACCTCGCCGGCGGCGACCTCGAGATCGACGTCCTCGAGCACGGGGGAGCCGGGCGTGAACGTGCGGCCCACTCCCTCGAAGCGCACCGGGAACGCCGACTGACCGAGGTCGGCGTCGAAGGCCAGGCTCGTGCGGGAGGGCGTGTCGGTCATGGAGCTCCGGGGCGGCGGGGCGGGCGGGCGGACCGTCCCGATCGTACGGACGGCGGCTCATTCATCCGATTCCGTGATGAAACGCGGAGTAACAGAGCGATCGGAGTCACGCCCCGCGTCCGCAACGCCCGTCGCCCGCTCCCCCTCCCGCAGACCGCTCCGAGCCGCAGACTGCTCCGAGCCGCTGCCGGCCCCCGGACGCGGAACGGCCCGCCCCGCGGAGAACCGCGGACCGGGCCGTTCGGGCAGTGCGGCGACTACGCGCTGACGAGCACGAGCTCCTCGAGGGGCAGGCGGGTGCGCGGGGCGACCTCGCGCTCCCGCAGCACGTCGTTCGCGAGCGACTCCGGGTCGCCGACGACGCCGATCGCGGCGACGGTCACGGGGTCGAAGCGCTCGTCGATCGCGAACTCCTCGCGGAGCCCGTCCTTCTCGAAGCCGGCCATCTGGTGCACGTGCAGGCCGTCGTGGTGGGCCTGGATGCTGAGGTGGGCGACGGCCTGGCCGAGGTCGTAGACGGCCCAGGGGCGCGGCTTCCCGTCGGCGTCGACGGTCTCGGCGAGGGCGACGACGAGCGCCGCGGCCGAGCCGGCCCACGCGGCGTTGAAGCCGACGAGGTGCTTCGCCACACGGTCGAACTCCGGCGTGCCGCGGCGGGCCACGATGAAGCGCCAGGGCTGCGAGTTGCTGGCGGAGGGGGACCAGCGCGCGCCTCGAGCAGCGAGGCGAGGGTCTCGTCCGAGATCGCGGCCGTCGTGTCGAACGAGCGCGGGCTCCAGCGCTCGGCGAGCACGTCGAGGATCGGCGCGCTGGTGGTGGCGGTGCGGGACGCGGTGGCGAGGGCCATGGTGGAGCTTCTTTCCGGGAGTGTGGGGATCGGGGAGGGCTCCGTTGCCCGCGTGGTGCAACCCTGCCGCACCCGCCCGCATTCCCGTCCGTCGTCCGCCGCGGAGCGTCCCTCCCCAGCCCTATCAGGTCCGTTCGCCCAGGGAGGACCCCCGGGCTCGACGCCTGGGGAACGGTACGCTCGTAGACGGCGTGGTTCCCCGCGCGCACTACTCACGACTCTGATGGAGGATCATCCATGGCCCAGCACTTCGACGTCGTCGTCCTGGGGGCCGGCCCCGGCGGGTACGTGGCTGCGATCCGAGCGGCGCAGCTCGGCAAGTCCGTCGCCATCGTCGAGAAGCAGTACTGGGGCGGTGTCTGCCTCAACGTCGGCTGCATCCCGTCGAAGGCGCTGCTGCGCAACGCCGAGCTCGCCCACATCTTCCACTCGCAGGCCAAGCAGTTCGGCATCTCGGGCGACGTCTCGTTCGACTTCGGAGCGGCGTTCGACCGCAGCCGCACGGTCGCCGACGGACGCACCAAGGGCGTCCACTTCCTGATGAAGAAGAACAAGATCACCGAGTTCGACGGCACCGGCTCCTTCACCGGCCCGCAGGGCCTCGACGTGCAGCTGACCAAGGGCGGCTCGGAGTCGCTGACGTTCGACGACGCGATCATCGCGACCGGCGCGTACGTCCGCCTCCTGCCCGGCGTCGAGCTCTCCGAGAACGTCGTCACCTACGAGACGCAGATCATGACGCGCGACCTGCCCGACACGATGGCCATCGTGGGCGCCGGCGCGATCGGCATGGAGTTCGCCTACGTCCTGAAGAACTACGGCGTCGACGTCACGATCATCGAGTTCATGGACCGCGCCCTCCCCAACGAGGACCCGGACGTCTCCAAGGAGATCCAGAAGCAGTACAAGAAGCTCGGCGTCGAGATCCTCACCTCGACCAAGGTCGAGTCGGTCGTCGACAAGGACGGCTACGTCACCGTGACCTACACCGCGAAGGACGGCACGCAGTCGAGCCTCGAGGTCGACAAGGTCATGATGTCGATCGGCTGGGTCCCCCGCGTCGAGGGCTTCGGCCTCGAGAACACGGGCGTCGAGCTGACCGAGCGCGGAGCGATCGCGATCGACGACCACATGCGCACCAACGTGCCGCACATCTACGCGATCGGCGACGTGACCGCGAAGCTGCAGCTCGCGCACGTGGCCGAGGCTCAGGGCGTCGTCGCCGCCGAGACCCTCGCCGGTGCCGAGACTCAGACGCTGGGCGACTACCGCATGATGCCGCGCGCGACCTTCTGCCAGCCGCAGATCGCCTCCTTCGGCCTCACCGAGAAGCAGGCGACCGACGAGGGCCACGAGATCACCGTCTCGACCTTCCCGTTCATGGCGAACGGCAAGGCGCACGGCCTCGGCGAGCCCACCGGCTTCGTCAAGCTCATCGCGAGCAAGCAGTACGGCGAGCTCCTCGGCGCGCACATGATCGGCCCGGACGTCTCCGAGCTGCTCCCCGAGCTCACGCTCGCGCAGAAGTGGGACCTCACCGCGACCGAGCTGGCGCGCAACGTGCACACCCACCCGACGCTGTCGGAGGCGCTCCAGGAGGGCTTCCACGGCCTCAAGGGGCACATGATCAACATGTGAGTCGTCGCGGGTCGCACAGGCCCGCAGCACCCACCTCCGGCTCGCAGGAACCGGTCCGGCCCGTCCGGATCGCCGGTTCCTGCGGGCCGTTGGTGTTCCTCGGAGCCGGGGAGGCCCCGGGTACCGTCGAGCGCATGGACCCGCGCGTACTCGATCGCCTCGCCGCCGCCGCCTGGCCCGCGCTCGAGACCCGCGAGCTCGACGGCTGGCTGCTGCGAGCCGCCTCCGGAGTCACGAAGCGCGCCAACTCGGTCCTCACCTCGGGCCCCGTCGCCGACCCCGAGCGCGCGATCGACGCCGCGGAGGCGTTCGCGCACGAGCACGCGATCCCCCCGCTGCTCCAGATCGGACCGGCGACCCTGCCCGCCGACCTCCCCGAGCGCCTCACCGCGCGCGGCTACGCGCCGCACGAGCGCACGCTCGTCCTCACAGGCACGGTCCAGGAGGCGCTCGCCGCGCTGAGCGGACCGCCCGCGATCGTGCAGCCCGCCCCGTCCGAGGACTGGCTGTCGCTCTGGTGGTCCGTCGACGGCCGCGGAGGCGCCGCCGAGCGCGACGTCGCGCAGCGGATCCTCGCGGGCTGCGACTCCTCCTACGCCCTCGTCCGCGACGAGCGGGGCCCGGCCGCCTGCGGTCGGCTCGCGTCCGCGAGTGCCGGGGACGAGCCCTGGTGCGGCCTCTTCTCCCTCGCCACCCGCCCGGACGCGCGTCGTCGCGGTCATGCCGCGTCCGTCCTCCGCTCGCTCCTCGCGCAGGCGGAGTCGCAGGGCGTCGAGCGCTTCTGGATCCAGGTCCTCGAGGCGAACGCCCCGGCCCGCCGCCTCTACGCCGCCCTCGGCGCGACGGAGTCGTCCTGGTACGAGTACTGGCGCCGCCCCTGATCCACCCCGCGAGATGCCACTTCAGTACACGACACGCCGACGAAGACGTACCGGAGTGGCATCTCGCGGAACGCGGCCCCGCGGATCAGCCCCCCAGCACCGCCCGCGCGACCGCGTCGGCCCGTGCCTCGTCGCCGGTGACGACCACGCGCCACCAGACGTCCTCGGCCAGCACGTCCACCTCGCAGGTCCCCGACGAGCAGCCCGAGATCGCGCGCTCGCCGAGTCCGTCGACGGGCGACAGCGGGATCGACAGCCCGGTGGTCAGCGACAGCGTGCGCCAGCCCTCCTCGCCCGAGGGCAGCGCGTCGATGCTCAGCCCGGAGTAGGCGGCGCTGGCCGCGTCCGTCCAGGTGCACGAGGCGAGACCCGCGCGCGCAGCGGCCGCGGCCCCCGCGGTCGCCGGTGTCGCACCCTCCGTGCCGCGCCCGCGACGGGCTGCGCCAGGCCCGCGAGCGACGTCAGCTGCTCGGGCGCCAGCAGCTCGGCGCAGACCGGCGCCGTGCCCGCGACGACGTCGTCGAGCTGCCCGGCGGCGGAGTCGGCGGTCGAGGACGCGAGGGACGCGAGATCGAGGGTCGCGGGCGCCCCGGTCACTGCGAGCGAGACCCATGTCGACCCGGCGAGCACCTGGGCCGTGCAGCTCCCCTCCGTGCAGGCGCCGGAGGCCGCGTCGCCCGCGGCCAGTGCGGGGCCCGCGGGCAGGGCGGCGAACGCGTCGCCCGCGTCGGCCGCCACTGAGGCGACGATCGACGCCGGCCCGTCCTTCTCGAACCAGGAGCAGGTGAGCAGTCCGCCGTTCTCCTCCGCGGCGGCGCGGATCAGCTCGGACGAGGTGCGGACGGCGGCGTCGCGGCTGCCCTCGAGCCGGTCGGCCGGCAGCCCGAGGGCCTCCGCGCCCGCGCCACGGGGAGCAGCGCGTCGCAGTCGAGCTGCTCGAGGGGAGCGGCGGATGCGGAGGGCGGAGCGGACGCGGACGCGGAGGGCGACGCCGACGCCGCTGCGGAGCCGGGAGTCGTCCCCGCCCCCGACGACGGACCGCCCGTGCACCCCGCGAGCATCCCCGCGACGACCGCCCCGAGCACGACGATCCGCGCCTTCACGCCGTCAGCTCGCGCTCGATCGCCGCCGTGAACACGTCGATGTCGTCCTCGGTCGTGTCGAACGAGCAGACCCAGCGCACCTCGCTCGTCGCCGGGTTCCAGTCGTAGAAGCGGGACACCTCGCGCAGGCGGTCGGCCACTCCCGCGGGCAGCGTCGCGAACACCGCGTTGGCCTGCGTGGGCTGCGTGAAGGCGAGCCCCTGGATCCGTCCCGCCGCGACCGACTCCTCGAGCTGCGCGCGCAGCCGGGCGGCCATGGCGTTGGCCCGCCGGGCCGACCGCAGCCACAGCGGCTCCGTCTCGCCGTCCTCGCCGAGCATCGCGAGCAGCTGCGCCGAGAGGAAGCGCATCTTCGACGCGAGCTGCATGTTGGTCTTGCGGAGGTAGTGCAGTCCGCTGGACGCCTCGGGGTCGAGCACGACGATCGCCTCGCCCAGCAGCATCCCGTTCTTGGTGCCGCCGAAGGACAGCACGTCGACGCCCGCGTCGGTGGTGAAGGCGCGCAGCGGCACGTCGAGCGCCGCCGCCGCGTTCGCGATCCGCGCCCCGTCGAGGTGCAGGCGCATGCCGTGCGCGTGCGCGTGATCGGCCAGAGCGCGCACCTCCTCGGGGGTGTAGACGGTGCCGAGCTCGGTCGACTGCGTGATCGAGACGACGAGCGGCTGCGAGCGGTGCTCGTCGCCGTAGCCCCAGGCCTGCTCGTCGACGAGGTCCGGGGTGAGCTTGCGTCGGGCGAGACGACGGTGAGGATCTTGATCCCGCCGACCTTCTCGGGAGCCCCGCCCTCGTCGGAGTTGATGTGCGCCGTGCCGGCCGAGATCACGGCGCCCCAGCGCGGGAGCATCGACTGCAGTCCGGTGACGTTCGCGCCCGTGCCGTTGAACACCGGGAACGCCTGCGCCTGCTCGCCGAACTCGCGCCGGAACGCGTGCTGGAGCCGCTCGGTGTAGACGTCCTCGCCGTACGCGACCTGGTGCGCACCGTTGGCGGCGGCGATCGCCGCGAGCACCTCGTCGTGGACCCCGGAGTAGTTGTCGGAGGCGAAACCGCGGACGGTGGGATCGTGCAGAGCGCTCATGCCTCCATCTTCGCAGCCCCCGTCCGGGAGCCCTTCAGGAGCCCGGACCCCCGTGCCGCCGTGTTTCCGGCATGTGAACAGCCCGAGAGCGTCGAGCCGATCTCCGTCAAGAAGTTGGTATCGGCTGAGCGAACGGCCACTCTTGTCCTATGCGCATGGACACATCGGGGGCGGTCCGCGATATGCCGGCCCCTCCCGGGGTGGACGAGATCGCGGCTCGCTTCGGCGACCCGGTCCTCGCGTTCGCCCCGCAGCCACGACTCGAGGAGTTCGCGGCGGCCCAGACCATGGCGCTCGGGCGGTTCGTCGAGATCTCGCTGTCGTACTCGTTCTTCAAGAATCCCCGCAATCGCGCCGACCCGGTCAACCACGTCCCGCTCACTCCCGAGCAGAAGCGGGCCATCGAACGGGCCGAGAACGACCACCTCCCGCCGTGGATGGTCGACCAGGTCACCCGGATGCGGTACCCGGTCCTCTGGGAGGCGGTGCGCACCTCCGTGCCGATCCCCGCCGAGCGCAGCCGCCCGCTCGAGTCGCGCCTCGCCGCCCACATGGGCGACGTGCTCCGCAACACCTTCCCCGGTCGCGTGCGCAGCCGGCGCGGAGGGATGCCCGTGGTCGCCGCAGCGCTGCGCGACGAGGACGTGGTGCGCGGGGTCCCGGTCGTCGTCGACGGAGAGGCGCTGCGCGGCTACCGGGTCGACACCGATCCCGACGTCGTCGCCATCGGCGCCCGGGTCGACGGCCGGTACATGACAGTCGTGCTCGACCGGAAGATCGTGCCGGACATCCGCATGGAGTTCGTCCGCCGCTCGCCCCCGCGCGCGACGGCCCCGCAGCCCCGCCGCTGACGGCGGGAGCGCCGTCCTCAGGACCGCCCCGGCACCGCGATCCCGTGCTCGTAGGCGAACACAACCGCCTGGATGCGGTCGCGCACGCGCAGCTTCATCAGGATCTTCGACACGTGCGTCTTCACCGTCGCCTCGCCCACGAACAGCTGCGAGGCGATCTCGGCGTTCGACCAGCCCCGCGCCAGGTACACGAGCACCTCGCGCTCGCGGTCGGTCAGCTCCGACACCGCGGGGTGCTCCTCCGGGCTGCGTGCGGGCTCCGCGGCGAAGCGCTCGATCACGCGGCGGGTGACATCGGGCGCGAGCATGGCGTCGCCGCGCGCGACCACCTGCACGGCGTCGACCAGGTCCTCCGGGGACGCGTTCTTCAGCAGGAACCCGCTCGCTCCGGCCGAGAGCGCGTCGAAGAGGTAGTCGTCGCGGTCGAAGGTCGTGAGGATCAGGACGCTGGAGCACAGCCGCGGATCCTTGACGATCTCGCGGGTCGCGGCGAGCCCGTCCATCCCGGGCATCTGCACGTCCATGCAGATGACGTCGGGGCAGAGCTCGGAGGCGCGCTCGATCGCCTCGGATCCGGTGCGGGCCTCGCCCACGATGACGATGCCCGGCTCGGACTCCAGGATGATGCGGAACCCCGCCCGGACCAGCTCCTGGTCGTCCACCAGCAGGACGCGGATGTCCTCGGTCATGCGCGGCCCCCGCTCGCTGCGTCGGAGCGCCCCCGCGACGCCCCGCTCGACGCTACCGGTTCGAGCGGACGCTCCGGAGCGCGCACCCGGGACAGCGGCACGTGCACGTGCACGAGGTACCCGGAGCCGCGCGGACCCATCTCGATGCGCCCGCCGACGGCGGCGGCCCGCTCGCGCATGCCCGTCTGCCCCAGCCCGCACGACGCGGGCACGGTGGGGTGCGGCCCGGTGCCCCCGTCGTCGGCGACCTCGAGCTCGACGGCGTCGTCGAGGTAGCGCAGGCGCAGCTCCGCCCGCGCGCCGGGCCCCGCGTGCTTGCGGGCGTTCGTGAGCGACTCCTGCGCGATGCGGTAGAGGCTGAGCCCGACGGTGGCCGGGATCTCCCGAGGAGCGCCGAGGATGCGGAACGAGGTGGGCAGTCCGGAGCCGGCGGACGCTTGGACGAGCTCCTCGAGCTGGGCCACTCCGCGGGTCGAGGCGGAGTCGGTGGGCGCCGAGTCGATCGGGCCGGCCGTGGTCGACTCCTCGGCGCGGAGGGCGACCAGGATGCGGTGCAGCTCGTCGATCGCCGAGCGGGCGTCGTTCTCGATCGCGCTGAGCGAGCGCGCCGCCTTCTCGGGGTCCCGTGCCAGGACGCGGCGGGCCGCTCCCGCCTGCACGCCCATCACGCTGACGTGGTGCGCCACGACGTCGTGCAGCTCGCGGGCGATCCGCAGCCGCTCCGAGGTGACGGCCCGGCGCGAGGAGCGCTCGCGCTCGTCGTCGAGCTCGGCCGTGCGCGCCTCCAGCGCCTCGAGTCGGCGAGCCGACTGCCACGACGCCTCGCCGAAGACGTAGCGCTGCCGAAGTAGAGCAGATTCACCAGGACCACCAGCGCCGACTCCGCCAGGTAGGGCGAGAGCGGGCCGACGGCCTCGGTGGCGGGCAGGGCGCGGTCGAGCCAGTCGCCGCTCACCAGCGAGGTGATCAGCCAGCCCAGCATCGCGATCGCGATCAGGAGGCGCACCGCGAGGGCGCGGCGCCGGTCCGCCGCCCACGCGCCGACGGTGTAGATCGCGAGGAACAGGCAGATCTGGTTGAACAGCGACTCGGGCACCTGGAGCACGAGGCCCAGCGTGTAGACCACCGCGAGGACGATGGCGACGGTGGCCGGGAACCGGCGCCGGAACGCCAGCGGCAGCGTCAGCGCGACGGCCCAGTGGGCGCTGACGACGGGGTGCGCCGCGTCCGGGAAGCCGGCGGAGGTGTACAGCAGCACCGAGATCACGGTCGCGAGGAGCAGCACGCCCGCGCCCACCGCGTCGCGCACGTAGTTCGAGCGCGTGGGCGGTCGCCTCGACCAGCCGGCGTCGAAGGGATCGGCGGCGGCGACGGTGTCGGCACCTCGGGACATGGCGTCCAGAGTACGCGACGGGCTCCCGGCGGCGACGGGCGGCCGCCGCCGGGGGACACGCGGTCTCAGTCGCGTCCGGTGATGCCCCGGGTCGACGCGATCACGTCGCTCATCTTCTTGGCGAGGGCCTCGTAGAACATCGACAGCGGGAACTCGTCGTCCAGCACCGCGTCCGTGAAGCCGCGGGGCGCTCCGAGGAGCACCTCGTCCGGCAGCCCCCGCGCCCAGGCCGAGGCGGGGTGCGGAGTGAGGACCGACGCGATCAGGGCGTGCGCCGCGAGCCAGTGCGCGGTCTTCGGGCGGTCGATCGAGCGCCAGTAGAGCTCGTCGATGGCGTCCGAGAGGGCGACGACCACGTCGGCGACGCCGTCCCACTCGAAGGCGAGCCGGGTGTCGGTCCAGTGCAGCACGCCGTGGCGGTGCAGCCACGCGAACAGCAGCTGTCCGCCCAGCCCGTCGTAGTTGCGCACCCTCGAGCCCGTGAGCGGGAAGCGGAACAGACGGTCGAACAGGATCGCGTACTGCACCGAGCGGGCGCGCTCGGCGAGGCGCTCCTCCTCGTCGTCGAGGTGCTCGGCGGCGGCGAGACGGCGCTCGATCGCGACCGATTCGCGGAACGCCGTCAGGTCGCAGCGCAGCTCCTCGAGCGAGTAGAGGAAGAACGGCATGCGCTGCTTGATCATGAACGGATCGAACGGCAGGTCGCCGCGCATGTGGGTGCGGTCGTGGATGAGGTCCCACATCACGAACGCCTCCTCGGCCAGGCGCTGGTCGGCGATCAGCCGGCGCGCGTCCTCGGGCAGCTCGAGGCGGGTGATCTCGGCCGCGCGTCCGACGACGCGGCGGAACCGGGCCGCCTCGCGATCCGCGAAGATCGCCCCCCAGGTGAAGGCGGGGACCGCGCGCATCGCCACCGTCTCGGGGAAGAGCACGGCGCTGTCGGTGTCGTAGCCGGCCGTGAAGTCGACGAAGCGCACCGGCACGAACAGGGCGTTCGAGTAGTCGCCGGCCTCCAGCTCCGCGACGAAGCGCGGCCAGACGACTTCGACGAGGACCGCCTCGACGTGGCGCTCGCGCTGCCGTTCTGCGTCAGCATCGGGAAGACGACCAGGTGGCGCAGTCCGTCGACCCGGTCGAGCTGGGGCTGGAAGGCCTGCAGGGAGTCCAGGAAGTCCGGCACTCCGAGGCCCTCGCCGCTCCAGCGGCGCAGATCGACGACCAGTGCGTCGAGGTAGGCGGCGTCGTGCGGGAAGGCGGGGGCGAGGGAGCCGACCGCGGTGACGATCCGCTCGAGAGCCGCGCGTGCGTCCTCGAGGCGACCGGGGTCGGCGAGGGAGCCGTCGGCGGCCTGCAGCGGCTGCACGGCGGCGACTGCGGCCTTGAGGTCGAGCCAGGCGGCGGAGGACTCGACGCGGTCCTCGAGGACCTCCGGCTCTCCGACGACTGTGCTCTGCACGAACTGCGACATGGTGATCCTCCTCACGCTTCGAATCCCTGGTGGAACGGGTCGGAAGCGACCCGACTCCGAGCGTATGGGCCCGAGCGCGCGCTTTTCTTGCGTGGGCCCGGAGGTCGACGGCGGGGTCGGCGCTCGCCGCGCACGTCTGCGCCGTCCGGCGCTCGTTCCCAGCTGCGATCAGCGTTCGACCAGGGGTTTCGGAGGTTCGACCCCCCGTTCGGGGCTAGATTCCTCCACGGCCCACATCCGCTCCGACAAGGGGTCGAAGATGGGGCGGACATCGCGGCCGCATCCCGAGTGCGGCCATCCGATCGATCGGCCACTCCGAACACCTGGCGGAGGGGCGCGACCGACGGGCCATCCTGAGAGAGAGGATCGGAGCGCGTGACGGGACCCGAACCCGGAAGCGACCACAGAACAGTCAGCATCGATCAGCAGTCCGAGAACATCCGCCTCCTGCCCTGGCCGCAGGCGGACAGCGCCGCACTCAGCGTCACCCGCGCCGAGTCGGACACCGGACACGAGGACGACGGCACCCTGCACGACCGCTACCTGCGCGGTTGGGCCGAGGGCACCGCCTTCTTCTACGCGATCGAGCTCGACGGCGACTGCGTCGGCTCCATCGGCTATTGGTACGGCCACTCGCGCGGCATCGTCGCATACGAGACGGCCTGGGACCTCGCCCCCGAGGCGAGGGGACGCGGCATCGCCGTGCGCTCCGTCCGGCTTCTGCTCGAGGAGGCCGCGGCGTTCCCGCTGCCCCGCTTCGTGCACGCCTACGTGCGCACGGACGACGCCGAGGACAGCGCGACGTGCGTCGAGGTCGGCTTCGACCGCGTCGACGTCGTCGAGAAGGGCGATCCGCCGAGCCTCTACGCGGACTGGGCCTTCGACCTGGCGGCGGTCGCCTAGCCCGGCCCGCCCGCCCGGGCATCCCTCGATCGGGTGCTCGGGATCGGGGCTGCGCGAGGAGTCAGACCCCGTGCCCCGCGAGCCAGGGCCGGAGGACCGCGAGGAACTCCTCGGGCCGCTCGACACTGGGCAGGTGCGCGGCCGACTCGACCACGTGGCCCTCGGCGCCGGGGATCGTCGCGAGGAGGTACTCGAACACGGGGAACGACTCCGACACGTCGTGAGCGCCCACGACGAGGAGCGCCGGCACGTCGAGGTCCACGACCCGGTCGTACGCGGGCGGCTCGAGCGGGATCGGCCGCGGTCTCTCGTGCTCGTGGCCCGCGCGTCCCTCGGCGAGGGAGCGCACGGCTCGGACGAAGGAGGGGTCGAGCGCGTCCGGGGAGCGGCCCGGCCCGAACGCCCACAGCTCCGCCTCCTTCCTCGCCACCTGCGCGTGATCGCCCGTGGTGAGCAGCGCGTCGATCTCGTCGAAGCGGGCGTCCTCCTCCTCCGTCAGCTCCGGATACGGGAACCCGCCGACGCCCGGGCAGATCAGGACGAGTCCGCCCACCCGGTCGGGGTGCGCGATCGCGAGGTCGAGCGCCGCGGAGCCGCCGCGCGAGCAGCCGACGACGACGGCCCGCTCGACGCCGAGGTGGTCCAGCACGGCCAGCAGGTCGGCCCGCTCGTCGAAGTCGACGTCGACGGTGCTCGTGCCGCCGAAGCCGCGGGAGTCCAGGCGCACCACGAGGTGGTCGCGGGCGAGCTCCGGGACCACCGGGTCCCACATCCGGAGGTCCGCGATGCCCGCGTGCACCAGCAGCAGGGCGGGGGAGGAGGCGTGGCCGTCCGCCTCCCAGTGGAGGCTCGCGCCGGGGACCTCGAGATGCGGCATGCCGACACGGTAGGCCGGGCCCCCTCCGGACGCAACGGCGCCGGAGCCTAGGCTGGGAGGCGATCCCCGCGAGCCGTGCGCTCGCCCGAGCGACGGAGGACACCACGGAGGGCGTGCTCACCGGTTTCGCGATCATCGGCGTGGTGATCGCCGTCGGCTACCTCATCGCGCGGTTCGGGCTGGTGCCTCCGGAGGGGCGCGCCGTCCTGTCGCGCATCGCCTTCTTCGTGACGACGCCGGCCCTGCTGTTCACGGTGCTCACGCGGGCCGACGTGACGGTGCTCTTCTCGTCGTTCCTCCTGGTGTCGCTCAGCACCGTCCTGATCGTGGCCGCGGTGTACGTCCTCGCCTCGCGGCTGTTCTTCCGCCGTCCGCTGCCCGAGACCGTGATCGGCACCGCCTCCTCCGCCTACGTCAACGCGAACAACATCGGGCTGCCCGTCGCGATCTACGTGCTCGGCGACCCGCAGTGGGTGGCCCCGACCCTCCTGCTGCAGCTGCTCCTGCTCGCGCCGACGATCCTCACGGTGCTCGACATCTCCACGAGCGGGCGCACGTCGGTCGGCGCGATCCTGACGCAGCCGCTGCGGAACCCGATGATCATCGCCTCCGCACTCGGGCTGCTCGTGGCCGTCACCGGAGTGCAGGTGCCGGCGCCCGTGCTCGAGCCGTTCTCGATCATCGGCAACGCGTCGATCCCCCTCGTGCTGATGGCCTTCGGCATGTCGCTGCGCGGGCAGAGGCCCCTGGAGGCGGGACCCGCGCGCGTCGAGGTCGTCGTCGCCTCCACGCTGAAGTCGCTCGTCATGCCCGCGGTCGCGTGGACGCTCGGCCGATTCGTGTTCCAGCTCGACGCCGAGCACCTGTTCGCGGTCACCGTCACGGCCGCGCTGCCGACCGCGCAGAACATCTTCAACTTCGCCTCGCGCTACGACCGCGGAGTGGCGGTCGCGCGCGACACGGCGCTCGTGAGCACGGTGACCGCGGTGCCGGTCCTGATCGCCGTGTCGCTCCTCCTGGGCTGACGCGGATCGCACGAGCCGCGGGCGATCGGAGTCGGCGGCGGCGCTGTCGCAGGACGGATGGGGGGCAGTCGCGCGATGACTCCGGCCCTGCAGGTCGCTTAGGCTCTTCCGAATGACCACCTCGACGACCTCTCCTCGCGGCGCCTCCGGTGCCCCGCGCCGCCGTCGCCGCGGGCTGTGGATCACGCTGAGCATCCTCCTGGTGCTGGTGATCGGCGCGATCGTCGCGGTCCTGCTGGCCGTCCGGACGTACGACAAGGCGATGACGGTGCGCGACAAGCTCACGTCGGCGATCCCTCTCGTCTCGCAGGCCACGGAGCAGCTCACCGGCTTCGATACAGCGGGGGCGCAGGCCACCTCCGGTCGGATCGCGACCCTCACCGGTGAGGCGCGCGACGAGACCGACGACCCGGTCTGGCGCGTGATGGAGGTCGTCCCGATCCTCGGCCCGAACCTCTCCGCCGTGCGCGCCGCGACCGAGATCGCCGACGACGTGTCCGCGAAGATCGTCACTCCGCTCTCGGGCACGTCGCTCGACGTCCTCAAGCCGGTGGACGGTCGCGTCGACCTCGCCGCGATCACCGAGCTCTCGGGCAGGATCGATGTCGCGAAGCGGGTCGTCGACGAGTCGAGCGAGCGGGTGGCCGCGATCGACCGCGGCGCGCTCGTGCCGCAGGTCGCCGAGGCGCTCGACGCCTTCGCCCCCCAGCTCGCGACCGCGACGGAGGCGATGGACCAGGTCCAGCCGATCACCGCGATCCTGCCCGACGCGCTCGGCGCGAGTGGGCCGCGCAACTACCTCGTCATGTTCCAGAACCTCGCCGAGGCGCAGGCGCTGGGCGGAGGCGCCTCCTCGGTCATGCTGCTCCGGGCCGATGCCGGCGCCATCTCGATCACCGAGCAGCAGTCGAGCCAGGACTTCCGCGGGCTCGAGTCGGTGGACGTCGACCAGAGCGCGCTGGACACGTTCGGCGGCAACCTGGCGACGACCTTCAACGTCTCGACCAGCCGCCCCGACTTCCCCACCGCCTCCTCGATCGCGACGCAGTTCTGGGCGCAGAAGTTCCCCGACCAGAAGATCGACGGCGTGCTCGCGATCGACCCCGTCGCGCTCTCGTACCTGCTCGACTCCACCGGTCCGGTGGCCATGACCGACGGCACCGTGCTCACGAGCGAGAACACCGTGTCGACGCTCCTGAACGAGGTCTACTTCCGCTACCCGAGCTCGACGGTCGGCGACCGGACCGACGCGTTCTTCTCGGAGGCGAGCGCGACGGTGCTCGGCAAGATCCTCAGCGGCGACATGGAGCCGACCCGGATGCTCCCGGCGATCGTCAAGTCCGTCGAGGAGAGCCGGATCCTCGCGTACAGCACGGACCCCGACGAGCAGGCGCTCCTCGCGCCGACCCCGATCGCGGGCATCCTGCCCACCGCCAACGAGGGCACGACCACCACGGGCGTCTTCTTCCAGGACGCCTCCATCGGCTCGAAGATGGACTTCTACCTCGACACGGCGGTGACGCAGTCGAGCGCGAACCGCTGCGCCGCCTCCGGAGCGACGTTCACCACGCAGGTGACGCTGACGAACACGATCACCCGGCAGGTGGCGCGCACCCTCCCGGCCTACGTGGCGGCGAACGGAGGCGACGGGCGGTTCCCGCGCGGCGACTTCGTCACGAACGTCTACGTCTACGGCCCTCCCGGCACCACGGTGTCCGGAGCGAGCTGGGGCTCCGAGCTCGGCGACGTCGTGCAGACGAGCGACGATCTCGGCCGCCCGGTCTCGAAGGTCGCCGTCAAGCTGTCGCCCGGCCAGTCCGCCACGGCCACGATCACGTTCGCCGCGGGTGCCGCTTCCGGCTTCGGCGAGCAGGCCGTGCGCGTCACCCCGATGATCAACGCGACCGACGTGACGCTCGTCCCCGACCCGAGCTGCGCCGGCTGACCCCTCGGCCGCCGCTCATCCGCCTGAAGAGGACGCCGCCTTCCTTGCTGGTCGAGTAGCCCCGAAGGGGCGTATCGAGACCCGCGTCCCCCGAGGTCCGGCCCTCCCCGCCCGCTCAGGCCAGAGCCGACCCCGGGATCGCGCTCGTGACCAGCCAGGACGCCAGGAACGCCGTCCCGACGCAGAGCGCGAAGCCGACCAGCGGGACCCAGAAGGCCCGACGGCCCACCAGGTAGCGCACGATCGTCACGGCGACGGCGATCAGCGTCAGCACCGGCGGGCCGAGCAGGGCGAGCGAGACGCCCCAGTCGATCCGATCGAAGTCGCACGCGATGTTCTGCCCCTCGCACTGCGAGGGGAACACCGAGAGCACGGCGGCGAGGTAGCCGAGCACGACCGCCACGAGTCCGAGCCCGAGGCAGCCGAGGATCGAGAGCACGAGGTCCCAGGGGCGCCTGCGCGGGCGCCCGGCCTCCAGCACCTCGCGGACGGTGCGGTAGGCGTCGGTCCGCAGCTCGTCGTGCGCGCGACCGGCGGGGCCCGGTCGGGGGCCCGGGCGCGGTGCCGCGGGCCGAGCGGGGGG
>NZ_MUKN01000047.1 GCF_001995175.1 Rathayibacter rhapontici | reverse complement strand
CCCCGCGTCGACCGGCTGCCTGCGCTGGAACGCCGTGGCGGCGGCGCGGGCGCGCACGTCGGCGGCCTCGTTCATCCGGTGGTTCGCGTGGCCCTTGACCCACTCGAAGGTGACGGCGCGGCCCTGCAGGGCCTCATCCAGCGCCTTGATGATCTCGACGTTCATGACCGGCTTGCCGTCGGCCTTGCGCCAGCCCTTCCGCTTCCAGCCGGGCAGCCACTCGGTGCACGCCTTGATGGCGTACTGGCTGTCGCAGAGGATGTGCAGCGGCTCGTCCTCGTGCGCGGTGGAGCGCAGCAGCTCGAGCACCGCGGTCAGCTCGCCGATGTTGTTCGTGCCGTGCGACCAGCCGCCGGCGGCCCAGCGCGCGTCGTCGACGTACCAGGCCCAGCCCGCGGGGCCGGGATTGCCCAGGGCGGATCCGTCTGCGGCGGCGATGATGCTCACGTTCTGCTCCTCGTGCGGTCGGCGCACCCGCGCGGGCGCCTTTCGAGGGTAGTCGCCCGGCGGGCGCGGCTCGGCCGTGGGCGCGGCCGCCCCGGAGCGCAAGCCGGTGCCGGATGTCGGCGCTCGCCGCCAGAGTGGAGGCATGACCAGCATCCCCACCCTCACGCTCAACGACGGCACCTCGATCCCGCAGCTCGGCTTCGGCGTCTTCAAGGTCGACCCCGACGAGACCGAGCGCATCGTGTCCGAGGCGCTCGAGGCCGGCTACCGGCACATCGACACGGCCGCGATCTACGGCAACGAGGAGGGCGTCGGCCGTGCGATCGCCTCCTCCGGGATCGCGCGCGACGAGCTCTACGTGACCACGAAGCTGTGGAACGGTGATCAGGGCCGCGGCACCGCGCCGGGAGCCCTCGACCGCAGTCTCGAGAAGCTCGGCCTCGACTCCGTCGACCTCTACCTCATCCACTGGCCCAGCCCCGCGCAGGACCGCTACGTCGAGAGCTGGGAGGCGATGCAGGAGCTGCAGGCGGCCGGCCGCACCCGCTCGATCGGCGTCTCGAACTTCCTCGTGCCGCACCTGGAGCGCCTGCTCGCCGAGACCGAGGTGGTGCCCGCCGTCAACCAGATCGAGCTGCACCCGTACCACCAGCAGCCGACCGTGACGGCGTTCGGCGCGCAGCACGGCATCGCGACGGAGGCGTGGGGGCCGCTGGGGCAGGGCAAGTACCCGCTGCTGGAACTGCCCGTGATCACCGGGGCGGCGGAGGCGCACGACGTGACTCCCGCACAGGTCGTGCTGCGCTGGCACCTCGACCGCGGGCACATCGTGTTCCCCAAGTCGTCCACGAGGGCGCGCATCGTCGAGAACATCGACGTCTTCGGCTTCGAGCTGACCGACGACGAGCGCGACGCGATCACGGCCCTCGAGCGGGCCGGCCGGGTGGGCGGCGACCCGAACGAGGTCGCGTAGCACCGGAGCGGCAGGCCTCGTACTGATCGAGCAGCCCGCAGAGGCGCATCGAGACCCCCGTCCTCCCGACGATGGTCTCGATGCGCCGCTGTCGCGGCTGCTCGACCAGCAGAGGAGGGACGCCGGCTCCCCGGCGTCAGCCCGCGCGTCCCGCGAGCGTGACCCGCGTCGCATAGGGCATCCCGACGCGGTCGCCCGGCAGCCCGTCCACGACTCCCGACACCGCGGCGAGCACCGCGGCCCGCTCCTCGTCGGGCAGGGCGATCACGTAGCTCCGCGAGGCGAACATGTCGAGCAGTGCCGCTCGGTCGAGCTCGAACGTCCAGTCGAAGGCGGCGAAGGCCCGGCTCTGGAGCGCGGGGCCGAGCGGGGGCCGCAGCGTCTCGAAGCGCTCCGCGGGGGAGGACCCGGCCACCTCGCCGAGCGTGCGCACCCACGGCACGCTCTCGTCGCGGATGTTCCAGACGAGCGCGGCGACCCCGCCCGGCACCAGCACTCTCGCGATCTCCTCGCTCGCCCGGACGGGATCGACCCAGTGCCATGCCTGCGCGATCGTCACCAGCTCGACCGACGCGCTCTCGAGCGGGATCTCCTCCGCGGTGCCGGGCAGCGCGGTGACGGAGGGGAGCGACTCCACCAGTCGCCCGCGCATCGCCGCGTCGGGCTCCACGGCGGTGACGTCGAGGCCTCGGGCCACCAGGGAGGCCGTGAACTTGCCGGTCCCCGCACCGAGGTCTAGCGCGCGCAGGCGGACGGAGGTGTCCGCTCCGGCGGCACGAGCGCGCTCCGGGAGGCGGGCGGCGGGCGCCCGGGCCGGCACGTGCGCCACGATCCAGTCGACTGCGTCGTCCGGGTAGCCGGGCCGCCCGCGGTCGTAGGCGTCGACGGCACTGCCGAAGGAACGGGCGGGATCCTGCTGCGTCATGCCTCCGAGGCTACGAGTCCCCGGTGCAGCACGTCGATCGCGTAGCCGTACCCCGCGATGCCGGCGCCGACGATCACGGCGACCGCGATGTCCGAGAGGTAGGAGCGGTGCCGGAACTCCTCACGGCGGTGGACGTTGCTGACGTGCACCTCGACCATCGGCAGCTCGGTCGCCAGCACGGCGTCGCGGATCGCGATCGAGGTGTGGGTGTAGGCGCCCGCGTTCAGGACGACTCCCGAGCAGGTGCCGCGCGCCGCGTGGAGGCGGTCGATGATCGCGCCCTCCGAGTTCGCCTGGAAGAACTCCACGTCCAGGCCCAGGGCCCCGGCGCGCTCGGTCGCGAGCGACTCGACGTCGGCGAGCGTCGCGGAGCCGTAGAGCTCGGGCTCGCGCGTGCCGAGCAGATTCAGGTTCGGTCCGTTGACGACGAGGATCGGGAGGGTCACGCTCCGACCCTAGAGCCTGGCGGCGCCGATCTCCCGTTCACCGGTCGCCGGCGTCGGCGGTGCTCACTCGACCGGAGCGAGCGCCGCGAGATCCAGGGGCAGCGGAGGCAGCTCCGCGCGCAGGCGGATCAGCTCGAGTGCGTGGGCGTCCAGTCGACGGTCCTCGTCGCTCTCGGGCTCCAGCCGCGGCACCGGTTCGGCGGTGCCGTCGGATCCGGGCACGACGAAGACGCTCATGCACTGGGTCGTCAGTTCGAGCTCGCCGGTGCGCGGGTCGCCCGAGCGCACGTGGATCGCGAGGTGCATGCTCCGGCCGCCGGTGTGGATGAGCCGCGCCTCCACCTCCACGAGGTGCCCGATGCGCACCGGGCGGTAGAAGTGGATGCCTCCGGAGTAGACCGCGACGGCGTCGCGTCCGCTCCAGCGCTGCGCGACGGTGTCGGCCGCCTCGTCGATCCAGCGCATGACGATGCCGCCGTGCGCGTTGCCGCCCCAGTTGACGTCTCCGGGGGCGGCGAGGAAGCGGAAGACGATCCTCGGTCCGGTGCCCTCGTCGGTGTACCGCTGCTCGCGCATCACCTCGTGCAGCGCGCGGCGACCGGCGATGCGGGCGGCGGCGCCCTCGGCGAGCGCGAGGTCCTCGATCGAGCGCGGCCGCCACTCCGGCACAGGGCGCGGCCGCTTCTCGCCGTCCACCGCCACGAAGATCAGGAGGCAGTGCGTCGCGGGCTCGTAGACGCCCGTGCGCGGATCCGCCTGGCCGACGCGGACGAGCACGTGCATGCTGCTGCGTCCGGTGTGGATGACCTGCGCGCTCGCCTCGATGAGGTTGCCCACCGCGATCGGCCGGGTGAAGTGCACGTTGCCGACGTAGGCGGTGACGCAGTAGCCGCCGCTCCAGCCGACGGCGCAGGCGTAGCCGGCCTTGTCGATCCACTCGAGCACGCGGCCGGCCTGGGCGCTGCGGCCGTCGGCGGTGGCGTCCTGCGGAGCGGCGAGGAAGCGGAGGGTGATGCGGTCGGTCATGTGCTCCAGTGTTCCTGCTCCGCGGTGATCCGCAGCGCTGAAGGAGTGGACCCGCGGAAGGGGGTGCGAGAAGGGGGATGCTCCTCCCGCGGGCCACAGGGTGCGCAGGCGCGGGGCCTGCGAGTCGGGTCAGGCGGTGGGCTGCGCGGTGAGCTCCTGCGCGAGCAGGCGGAACCGGAGCGCCTCCAGCTCCGCGGTCAGCTCGGCGGGCAGCCGGTCGCCGAACTTCGCGAAGAACTCCTCCGTCAGCGCGCACTCGTCCAGCCACGCCTCCACGGGCACGGCGAACAGCTCGCGCTTCACGGCGTCCGACAGGTTCAGCCCGTGCGTGTCGATCTCGACGGGCAGGTCGCCCAGCGGACCGCGCCGCGCGTCGGCGGCTCCCTCGAGCCGGCGCACCAGCCACTGGATCACCCGGGCGTTCTCCCCGAACCCGGGCCAGAGGAAGGAGCCGTCGGCGCCCTTGCGGAACCAGTTCACCTGGAAGATCGCGGGCGCCTTCTCGCCGAGGTCCTCGCCGACCGCGAGCCAGTGCGCGAAGTAGTCGGCCATGTTGTACCCGCAGAAGGGGAGCATGGCGAACGGATCGCGGCGCAGCTCGCCGACGGTCCCCTCCGCCGCAGCGGTCTTCTCGGAGGCGATGGTCGCGCCGAGGAACACGCCGTGCTGCCAGGAGGTGGCCTGCGTCACGAGCGGCACGTTCGTGGCGCGCCGGCCGCCGAAGACGATCGCATCCAGCGGCACGCCCTCGAAGGCGTCCCAGTCGTCCGAGAGCGACGGGCACTGCAGCGCGGGCGCCGTGAAGCGGGCGTTCGGATGCGCGGCCGGAGTGGATGAGGCGGGCGTCCAGGGCTCTCCGCGCCAGTCGGTCAAGCGCTCGGGGACGTCGTCGGTGAGCCCCTCCCACCACACGTCGCCGTCCTCGCGCAGCGCGACGTTGGTGAAGATCGTGTTGCCCCAGAGGGTCTGCACGGCGTTGGGGTTCGAGGTCTGCCCCGTGCCGGGGGCGACGCCGAAGAAGCCGGTCTCGGGGTTCATCGCCCAGAGGCGCCCGTCCTCGCCCTTCTTCATCCAGGTGATGTCGTCGCCGAGGGTCTCGACGCGCCAGCCCGGCAGGGCCGGCTGCATCATCGCCAGGTTCGTCTTGCCGCAGGCGCTCGGGAACGCCGCCGCCACGTGGTAGCGACGGCCTTCGGGCGAGACGATGCGGATGAGGAGCATGTGCTCGGCGAGCCAGCCCTCCTCGCGGCCCATGGCCGACGCGATGCGCAGCGCGAAGCACTTCTTGGCGAGCAGCGCGTTGCCGCCGTAGCCCGAGCCGAACGACCAGATCTCGCGGGTCTCGGGGAACTGGGTGATGTACTTCGTCTCGTTGCACGGCCAGGCGACGTCCTCGCGGGTGGTCCCGTCGGCATCGTGCAGCGGGAAGCCGACGGAGTGCACTCCGCGCACGAAGGCGGTGTCCTCGGTGAAGGCGGTGAGCGGAGCGGCGCCGACGCGCGCCATTATCCGCATGTTGAGCACGGCGTAGGCGGAGTCGGTGAGCTGCACGCCGAGCTGCGAGAGCGGGCCGCCGACGGGGCCCATCGAGAACGGGACGACGTACATCGTGCGGCCGCGCATCGATCCCGCGAAGTACGGGGCGATCTCGGCCTTCATCGACGACGCCTCACGCCAGTTGTTGGTCGGGCCGGCATCGCCCTCGTCGGTCGTGCAGATGAAGGTGCGGTCCTCGACGCGGGCGACGTCGTCGGGATCGGTGCGGGCCAGGA
Organism: Rathayibacter rhapontici; assembly: GCF_001995175.1. Lineage (GTDB taxonomy): Bacteria > Actinomycetota > Actinomycetes > Actinomycetales > Microbacteriaceae > Rathayibacter. The sequence goes on along the minus strand of NZ_MUKN01000047.1, from coordinate 23,531 downwards.
ACGATCCGGGGCGCCACTCGGCGTTCAGGGCGAGCAGCTTGCCTTCCTCGACCATGCGCCCGGTCAGGCGGTGCCACTCCTCGGGGGAGCCGTCGGTCCACTCGATCGCGTCGGGCTCGAGGATCGCGGCCATCTCGCGCACCCAGCGGCGCAGGGCGAGGGGAGCGGGCGGGACGACCTGCGCGGGCGTCGCGGTGGGCGCGGTCAGGGTGCTCGGCTCGAGCCGCACGGTGTTGGTGAAGATGCTCATGGTCGCTCCGCTTTCTCGTGTGTCGTCGTCGACGGGTGGGGAGTCGGCCTCGATCAGTCGTCTGCGTCGAGGGGCGTCGTGTGGCGCCTGGAGCCAGAATGGAGGAGGATCGTGCTGTCTTGACGGGGTCCGCTCCGTCAAGAACGGCTCTTTTTCTCCGTACGTCACAACCGATCGCAGGAGCTCGACGTGACAGACCCCTCCGCGGCCCCCACCGGGACCGACGCCGCGCTGCTCGGGCAGCGCATCCGCCACTTCCGCACCCGCCGGGGTCTCACCCTGGGTCAGCTCGCCGAGCGCGTGGGCGTCTCGGGGAGTCAGCTGTCGCTCGTCGAGACGGGCCGCCGGGAACCGCGGCTCTCGCTGATGCAGGGCCTGGCGTCGGCGCTCGGAGTCGAGCTCGCCGCCCTGCTCTCCGACGAGCCGCCGAGCGAGCGCGCCGCGCTCGAGATCGAGCTCGCGCGCGTGCAGAAGGGCTCGCTCTACCGCTCGCTGGGGCTCCCTGAGTTCAAGGTCAACAAGGGCCTCACGACCCCCGTCCTCCAGGCGTTCCTCGGCGTGTACCGCGAGCTGGCGCGACGCAGGAACGAGGCGAGCGCCACACCGGAGGAGGCGCGGCGGGCCAACACGGCGCAGCGGCTGCAGCTGCGCGACAGCAACGCCTACCTGCCCGAGATCGAGACGATCGCCGGCGAGATGCTGCGCACCGTCGGGCACCGCGGAGGGGCGCTGACCCACAGCTCGGTCTCGCGCATGGCGCGGCACCTCGGCTTCGAGATCATCCACGTCGGCGATCTGCCCCACTCCGCCCGGTCGGTGATCGACCTGGCCAACGGCCGGATCTACCTCCCTCCCGCCTCGATCCCCGGAGGCCACGGGCTGCGCGCGCTCGCGCTGCAGGCCATGGCGCACCGGCTGCTGGGGCACGAGCGCCCGGTGACCTACGCCGACTTCCTCCGCCAGCGCCTCGAGATCAACTACTTCGCCGCCGCCTGCCTCATGCCGCTCGAGCCGGCGGTCGCGTTCCTGCAGGAGGCGAAGCGCGGCCGGGACATCTCGGTCGAGGACTTCCGCGACGGCTTCGGAGTCACCCACGAGGCGGCCGCTCTGCGCTTCACCAACCTGCTGACCTCGCACCTCGACATCCGGATGCACTTCCTCCGCGTCCTGGGCGACGGGTCGATCCAGAAGGCGTACGAGAACGACGACCTGCCCCTGCCGACCGATGTGACGGGCGCGGTGGAGGGGCAGGTGGTGTGCCGCTACTGGTCGGCCCGCTCGGCGTTCAGCCGCACCAACCGCACGACGGAGTACTACCAGTACGTCGACACCCCGGCCGGCACGTTCTGGTCGGCGTCGCAAACGGGCACGACGGCGACGGAGGAGTTCTCGATCACGGTCGGCGTGCCGTTCGCCGAGGCGCGCTTCTTCCGCGGCCGCGACACGGACCGCCGCGAGCAGTCCCGCTGCCCGGACGAGTCGTGCTGCCGCCGCGCACCGGCGGATCTCGCCGCCCGCTGGGACGGCAACGCCTGGCCGAGCGCGCGCCTGCACGCCCACGTGCTCGCACCGCTGCCCTCCGGCACGTTCCCCGGCATCGACGACGCCGAGGTCTACGAGTTCCTCGACTCCCACGCCCGCGAGTCCTGACCTCCCTCCCGCGAGACGCCACTCGGGTACGCCCGTCACGGCGTGTCGCGTACCGGAGTGGCCTCTCGCGGCAGGCCTGTGGACAACGGGAGCGGGACGATCGCACGGGCGGGCACCCTGTCAACGTGAACGACGGGCCGCACCGTGTGATCGCCTCGCGGGACGGTGTCTCGAGGCGGCGCCTGGCCGCCGAGTATCCCGCCGTCGTGTTCCGCGGAGCCCGCGCGGCAGTCGAGCCGCTGACCTGCGGAGAGCGGATCGCGGCCTTCTGGACGGTCCTGCGACCGGGGGAGTTCTTCTCGCACGACACGGCCGCGCACCTGCTCGGACTACCCGGTCGGACGCCGACGGAGGTCACTCCGCTGCACGTGTCGGTGGCGCCGCCGATGCGGGCGGTGCGGTGCGCCGGCGTGGTCGCGCACCCTCTGCGGGACGAGGCCGTGTCGATCGTCGATACGGGGTACCCGGTCGCCGATCCGGCCTCGACCTTCTGCCGCCTCAGCGCCTCCCGATCCGTCGATGATCTCGTCGTTCTCGGCGACGCCCTCATCCGACCGGACGAGAAGAGCGGGCGGCGGGGACTCCGCGTGGATCTCGCTCTTCTCGCGGGTCGGGTCGCCGCGTACCGGGGTCGGGGCGGCCGGCGCGCGCGGGAGGCGATCGGCTGGGTGCGGGAGGGGTCGGAGTCGCCGATGGAGACCCTGCTCCGGCTGCTCCTCGTCCGCGCCGGATCTCCGGAACCGGAGCTGAACGTCGAGCTCTTCGACGGCGAGGGGAACTTCGTCGCGAGGATCGACCTCCTGTATCGGGACCACTGGGTCGTCGTCGAGTACGACGGCGACCATCACCGGACGGATGAGCGGCAGTACGAGCGCGACATCGCGCGCAGCGAGGCGATCGAGGCTCTCGGGTTCCGCCCTCTCCGGATCCGGGCGTCCGGAGTCCTCGAGGATCCCGCCGCGACCGTCGAGCGGGTCCGCCGTGCCCTCACCCGCTGAAACCCGCCGCGAGATGCCACTCCGGTACGCGGCACGCCGACAGGAGTGGACTCGAGTGGCCTCTCGCGGGAGTCGCGTCAGTCCGCGATCAGCGCGCGCGCCGTGCCCTCGTCGAGGATCAGATCCGTGATCAGCCCGGCCGCCAGTGCACCGCGGAGCCCGGGGAGCTTCGACGCCCCCGAGACCACGCAGATCCGGCGCGCGGCGCGGCGCACCGTGGAGAGGTCCGGACCGCTTGCACGTTCGTTCATGGGGATGTCGTCCCAGGTCCCGTCGGCCCGGTAGAAGACCGTCGCGACGTCGCCGACGACTCCCGATGCGCTCAGCGATGTGAAGTCGTCCGGCTCGAGGTAGCCACCGATGTAGACCTTCGACGGCACCGCCGCGAACGGCGAGCCGAGGCCGAAGAGCGCCACGTCCATCCGCTGCTGCAGCTCGAGCACCCGCTTCGTCGACCGCTCGCGCCAGACCGCCTGCTTGGTCAGCGGGTCGTCGAAGAACGCCTGCACCGGGAACTGCTGCACCTTCGCGGCGTACGCGTCTCCGAAGCGGCGGAGGATCTCGCTGGAGTAGTTGATGCCCGTCGTCTCGGTGTTGCCCGCGCCGTTCAGCTGCACGATCTGCGTGTTGTGCGTCTCCTTGGCGATGAGGTGGCGGCTGATCGCGCTCATCGTCGAGCCCCACGCGATGCCGACGATCATGTTGGAGTCGATGAACTGGCCGAGGATCCGCGCCGCGGACAGCGCCACCCGCTCGAGCCGGTCGATCTCGCTGGTGTGGTCGGGCACCGGCACGATGTGCGCGGTGATGTCGAAGTGCGCGCGCACCTCGGCGGAGAGCGCGCTGGCGCGGTCGAGCGGGGACCGGATCTGGATGTCGACCAGTCCCGTCGCGCGGGCGTGCGAGAGCAGCCGCGAGACCGAGGAGCGCGACGTGTGCAGCTCGTGCGCGATGGCGTCCATCGTCAGGTCCTGCATGTAGTAGAGCTGGGCGGCGCGGAGCGCGTCCCGCGTCTTGTCGGGGTGGGTCGCGTGCGTCGTCTCGTCGAGTTCGACGACCGGTCGGACAGGGGTCACTGATGCTCCTTGCACGTATTTCCACCCGTCTTGACCGGATGTGTTCCCGGGTCAAGGATGGCTGTATTCCTTCGCGAAATCAATCGTCCACCTCGGGTGCCGAGACTGATGCGGAGGCTGGTCGAAGAACCACTGGACGAATCACACACGACACGAAGGCGAGTACGAAGTGGCACAGTCTGTCGGAACTCCCGGAACCCCTGCGATCCGCGAGAGCGTCGCCGCCCTGCGGGACACCCCCCGAGCGACCGTCCTCGTGATCGGCGGTGGCATCAACGGCATCGGAACCTTCCGCGAGCTCGCGCTCAACGGGGTCGACGTCGCGCTCGTCGAGCGCGGCGACTACGTCTCGGGCGCCTCCAGCGCCTCGAGCCACATGATCCACGGCGGCATCCGCTACCTCGAGAACGGCGAGTTCCGGCTCGTCAACGAGGGCGTGCACGAGCGCAACGGCCTGCTGAAGATCGCGCCGCACTACGTGAAGCCGCTGCAGACCACCATCCCCATCTACTCCACCTTCTCGGGCATCCTCGCGGCCCCGCTGCGGTTCCTGACGCACAAGTCGGGCAAGCCGCAGGAGCGCGGTGCGCTGCTGATCAAGGTCGGCCTCACTCTGTACGACTTCTTCTCGCGCGACGGAGGCGTCGTTCCGCGCCACCAGTTCCACGGGCGCAAGCGGTCGCTGAACGAGCTGCCGAAGCTCGACCCGAAGATCAAGTACACCGCCACCTACTTCGACGCGTCCGTGCATGAGCCCGAGCGCCTGGCGCTCGACGTCCTCCGCGACGGGCTCGTCGGCGGAGCGAAGGCCCGTGCTGCGAACTACGTCGAGGCCGTCGGCACCTCCGAGGGCGGCGTGCTGCTGCGCGACCGCGAGACCGGCGAGGAGTTCGCCTTCCAGGCCGACGTCGTCGTCAACGTCTCCGGCCCCTGGACCGACTTCACCAACACCGCGCTGGGCACCACCACGAAGTTCATGGGCGGCACCAAGGGCTCGCACATCGTGCTCGACAACCCCGAGCTGGTCGAGGCCTGCGAGGGTCGCGAGATGTTCTTCGAGCACAGCGACGGCCGCATCGTCCTCATCTACCCGCTCAAGGGCCGCGTGATGGTCGGCACCACCGACATCGAGGCCGACCCGAACGAGCCGTCGGTGTGCACGGAGGAGGAGATCGACTACTTCTTCGACCTCGTGAACCACGTGTTCCCCTCCATCCCGGTCACCCGCGAGCAGATCGTCTTCAAGTTCTCCGGCATCCGCCCGCTGCCCCGTCACGACGACGAGGCCCCCGGCTTCGTCTCCCGCGACTACCGCATCGAGCCCTCGACGCTGCCCGGCGGGAAGACCCCGGTCCTCAGCCTCGTCGGCGGCAAGTGGACGACGTTCCGCGCCCTCTCGGAGCACCTCTCGAACGAGGTGTTCGCGAAGATCGGAGTGACGCGCCGGGTCTCGACCGTGAAGACGGCCATCGGAGGCGGCAAGGGCTTCCCCCGCACCGACGCGTCCCGCGCGCAGTGGATCAGCCAGCACCGCTCCGGACTCTCGTCGGCCCGCACCGGCCAGCTGCTCGAGCGCTACGGCACCCGGGCGGAGGAGGTCATCGAGGCCCTGGCCGACGGCCACGACGAGGCGCTCGACTTCGACAAGGACTTCACCACCGGTGAGATCCGCTACCTGGCGCAGCGCGAGAGCGTCGTGCACCTGATCGACCTGGTCATGCGCCGCACCAACCACGCCTTCACCGGCGGACTCAGCCGCGAGCTCCTCGAGGAGCTGGCCGAGCACACCGGAGCCGTCCTGGGCTGGGACGACGCGAAGCGCGCCGAGGAGGTCGACGCGACCATCTCGCACCTGAAGAAGTACAACGGCGTCGATGTCGGAGGCACCTCCGTGCAGGCGCCGACGGCCGTCCCCGCGAGCTGATCGCAAGGACAGGCGCAGAACGACGGACGTCCCGGTCGAGGAACCCCTCGAGCCGGGACGTTCGTCGCTGATACGCACGAACGTGCACGCGTCGCTCCTTGTCGGGGTGTCGGGGCGCGGATAACTTCACACCTGTCGGGCATCGATGCCCGCGCCGGACGCCTGCGCGTCCGCTCATATCGGAGGAAAAGGTCATCGTGGACAATCTCGGAGTGGTGTTCCTAGCGGAGCTGGTGGGGACGGCGTTGCTCGTCCTCCTGGGCTGCGGCGTCGTCGCCAACGTCGCGCTGGTGAAGAACAAGGGTTTCAACGGCGGATTCCTGATGGTCAACATCGGATGGGGCTTCGCGGTCTTCTCCGGTGTGATCGTCTCGTACAACTCGGGCGCGCACCTCAACCCCGCGGTCACGCTCGGACTCGTCGCGAGCGGCGCTGACGAGTTCGGCTCCGGCGTCCCGGTCAACATCGTGTCGATCCTGACCTACATCGCCGCGCAGCTGCTCGGTGCGATCCTCGGCGCCGTCTTCTGCTGGCTGGCGTACAAGCAGCACTTCGACGAGGAGCCCGACCCGGCCAACAAGCTCGGCGTCTTCTCGACCGGCCCGGCGATCCGCTCCTACGGCTGGAACTTCGTCACCGAGGTCATCGGCACCTTCGTGCTCGTCTTCGTCGTCATCGGCTTCGGCCGCAACGGTGACGGCGGCGGACTCGCCGCGCTCGGCGCTCTTCCCGTGGCCATCCTCGTGATCGCGATCGGCGCCTCCCTCGGCGGCCCGACCGGCTATGCCATCAACCCCGCTCGTGACCTCGGCCCCCGCATCGCACACGCCCTCCTGCCGATCAAGGGCAAGGGCTCCAGCGACTGGTCCTACTCCTGGGTGCCGATCGCCGGCCCGATCGTCGGCGGCGTCCTCGCGGGGCTCGCGTCCACCGCGCTGCTCCCCATCCTCTGATCCGCGCTCCACCCATCCCCGTTACGAAGGAGTAATCACTTATGGCTGACTACGTCATTGCTATCGACCAGGGGACGACGTCGTCCCGCGCGATCATCTTCGACAAGAAGGGCTCGATCGTCTCCACCGGCCAGAAGGAGCACGAGCAGATCTTCCCCCGCGCGGGCTGGGTCGAGCACGACCCGATCGAGATCTGGAACAACGTCCGCGAGGTCATCGGCCAGGCGCTCTCGCGCGCCGACCTGACCCGCCACGACATCGCCTCGGTCGGCATCACCAACCAGCGCGAGACCGCCGTGGTCTGGGACAAGACCACCGGCAAGCCGGTCTACAACGCGATCGTGTGGCAGGACACCCGCACGCAGTCGATCGTCGACCGCCTCGCGGGCGACGAGGGCGCGGACCGCTTCAAGTCGATCGTGGGCCTCCCGCTCGCGACGTACTTCTCGGGCACCAAGATCGTGTGGATCCTCGAGAACGTCGAGGGTGCGCGCGAGAAGGCCGAGGCGGGCGACCTGATCTTCGGCACGACCGACACCTGGGTCCTCTGGAACCTCACCGGCGGGATCGACGGCGGCGTCCACAAGACCGACGTCACCAACGCGTCGCGCACGCTCTTCCTCGACCTCGAGACCCTCGAGTGGCGCGACGACATCCTCGAGGCGTTCGGCGTCCCGAAGTCGATGCTCCCCGAGGTCTGCTCCTCCTCCGAGGTGTACGGCCACGTCGAGTCCTCGTCGCTGCTGCGCGAGGTCCCGATCGCGGGCATCCTCGGCGACCAGCAGGCCGCGACCTTCGGCCAGGCGGCGTTCGACCCGGGCGAAGCGAAGAACACCTACGGCACCGGCAACTTCCTGATCTTCAACACCGGCACCGAGATCGTCCACTCCAAGAACGGCCTCCTCACCACCATCGGCTACAAGCTCGGCGACGGCGAGGTGCACTACGCACTCGAGGGCTCGATCGCGGTCTCCGGCTCGCTGATCCAGTGGCTGCGCGACAACCTGGGCCTCATCGGCTCGGCGCCGGAGGTCGAGGCTCTCGCCGCGACCGTCGAGGACAACGGCGGCGCGTACTTCGTGCCGGCGTTCTCGGGACTCTTCGCGCCCTACTGGCGCTCGGACGCCCGCGGTGCGCTCGTCGGACTCACCCGCTACGTGAACAAGGGCCACATCGCCCGCGCCGCGCTCGAGGCGACCGCGTTCCAGACCCGCGAGGTGCTGGACGCCGTCAACGCCGACTCCGGTGTGCCGCTTCAGGAGCTCAAGGTCGACGGCGGCATGATCGCCAACAACCTGCTCATGCAGTTCCAGGCCGACATCCTCGGCGTCCCGGTCGTCCGCCCTGTCGTCGCCGAGACCACCGCGCTCGGAGCCGCGTACGCCGCGGGTCTCGCGGTCGGCTTCTGGGAGAACCTCGACGACCTCCGCCAGAACTGGCAGGAGGACTCGCGCTGGACCCCCTCCATGGACCAGGACGAGGCCGCCCGCCAGTACCGCCTCTGGAAGAAGGCCGTCACGAAGACCTTCGACTGGGTCGACGAGGACGTGTCGTAACTCCCTCCGCAGCGGTCCTCGCCCGCTGCGGCGCGGTCGGCTCTCGCAGGCGGTCGCGGTGCGGAGAGCGTCCTGCGTCCGGCTACGTGGGAACGCTCGCACGCGTTCCGCCGGTTCGCCTCGCGGGGCGCGGCGATCGAGAACGCCGGCGTCAGGATCGGTGAAGCGCCTCGGCGCGGCCTTCGGGTCGCGCCGGGGCGCTTCACCGTTCCCCGACGGCTCAGCCGCACCCTGCTGGTCGAGCAGCCGGGCAGCGGCGTATCGAGACGCGCCCGCCTGCGATGCTTCTGCTGGTCGAGTAGCGCGCAGCGGCGTATCGAGACCCCGCCTCGCCGGGTCGCCTCGCGGGCCGCCCCGGCTCAGAGCCCGAGCAGCGCCGGCAGCTCGTCGAGGGATCCGATCCGCCGCACGCCCAGGTCGACCGCGTCCTCCGGCAGCTCGCGTCCGTGCTCCGGTCCGCCCACCCGGTCGAGCCAGACGCCGCGGAGGCCCGCCCGGGCCGCGCCGATCGCGTCGGTGCCCAGGCGATCGCCGACGTACGCGGCGTCCGACGGAGCCACTCCGAACCGTTCGCAGGCGACCTGGAAGATCCGCGCCTCCGGCTTGGTCACGCCGACCTCGCCCGATGCGATGAGGTGCTCGACGCGCTCCGACAGCGCGATGGCGTCCATCTTGCGCGTCTGGAACTCGAGATCGCCGTTCGTGATCACGCCGATCCGGACGCCCGCCGCGTCGAGTCGGTCCAGTGCGGGCAGGGCGTCGTCGTGCAGTGTCCACGCCGCCACGTACTGCTCGAGGTAGGCGGCGAACCAGTCGCTCGCCTCCTCCGGCGACAGCTCGACGCCCGCGTCGGCCGCGAAGGCCGTCGCACGGGCGCGCCGCTGCCCCTCGTAGTCGAGCTCGCCCGCGAGGTAGCGGTGGTAGCGCTCCTCCTCGAGCTCGTACCAGCGCCGCTGGACGTCGGCCGGCTCACCCGCGTAGGCGCTCCCGAGCACCGCGGCGTGCGCGACGATCCCCTCGCGCACCGCCCGGGCGTGCTGGAAGAGCGTGTCGTCGAGGTCGAAGAGCGCGAGCCGCAGCACGGTTCACCGGGTTCGGCGGAGGAAGCCGATGCGGTCGTAGACGGTCGCGAGCGTCCTCTCGGCCGTCTCGGAGGCGCGGTCGGCCGCGCGGGACAGCACCCGATCGAGCTCCGCCGGGTCGGCCAGCAGCTCGGCCGTCCGCGCGCGGATCGGGTCGAACGTCGCGGCGACGACCTCGACGAGGCCCTTCTTCAGGTCGCCGTAGCCGCGGCCCGCGTACTCCTGCTCCAGCGACTCGACCGTGCGGTGGGCCAGGACGGAGTAGATGGTGAGCAGGTTCGAGACGCCGGGCTTGGCGGCGCGGTCGAACCGCACCTCCGACTCGGTATCGGTGACGGCGCGCATGATCTTCTTCGCGGTCGCCTTCGGCTCGTCGAGCACGCTCAGCAGGCCCGCGTCCGACTCCGCCGACTTCGACATCTTGGCGCCGGGGTTCTGCAGGTCGTAGATCTTCGCCGTCTCGCGGGCGATGTGCGGCTCCGGGATCGCGAAGGTCTCGCCGAAGCGCGTGTTGAAGCGGCCCGCGAGATCGCGGGTGAGCTCGAGGTGCTGCCGCTGGTCCTCGCCGACGGGAACGGCGGCGGTCTGGTAGAGCAGGATGTCGGCCGCCATCAGGATCGGGTAGGTGAAGAGGCCGACCGACGCCGCCTCGGTGCCCTGCTTCGCCGACTTGTCCTTGAACTGGGTCATGCGGCTCGCCTCGCCGAAGCCGGTCACGGTGTTCAGGATCCACGCCAGCTCGGCGTGCGCCGGCACGTGCGACTGGATGAACAGGGTCGAGCGCTCGGGGTCGATGCCCGCGGCGATGTACTGCGCAGCGGTCGCGCGCGTGCGCTCGCGCAGCTCGGCCGGATCCTGCGGGACGGTGATCGCGTGGAGGTCGACGACGCAGAAGTAGGCGTCGAAGTCCTCCTGCATGGCGACCCACTGCGTGAGCGCGCCGATGTAGTTGCCGAGGTGCAGCGAGCCCGAGGAGGGCTGCATGCCCGAGAAGATGACGGGCTTCGCGCCCGGAGCGGTGGGGGTCATGGTGAGGCCTCAGTTGCGGTGCGGTCGCGCGGTGATCGCGCGGGGGAGTGGTGGAGGGTCAGAGCTCGTAGTCGACGACGACGGGGGCGTGGTCGGACCAGCGGGTGTCCCAGCTGTCGGCGCGGTCGATCTCGTAGCTGCGGGCGAGCGCGGCGAGCTCGGGGGTGGCGAGCTGGTAGTCGATGCGCCAGCCGGTGTCCGTGTCGAAGGCCTGGCCGCGCTGCGACCACCAGGTGTAGGGCCCGGGGACCTCGCCCGCGAAGCGGCGGCCGAGGTCGATCCAGCCCAGGCCGGCTCCGGCGTTGTAGCCGTCCTCGCCCTCGGCGCCGAGGAAGCGGTCGAAGTAGGCGCGCTCCTCGGGGAGGAAGCCGGCCTTCTTCACGTTGCCCTTCCAGTTCTTGATGTCGAGGGTGCGGTGGCCGACGTTCAGGTCGCCCATCACGACGGCGAGCGGGTTGTGCGCCTGCAGCTGCGGGAGCCGCTCGGTCATCGCGTCGAGGAACTTGACCTTCTCGTCCTGCTTCGGGGTGCCGACGCCGCCGGAATGGACGTAGGTCGAGACCACGGTGATCGTGCGGTCGCCGACCTCGTAGTCGGCCTCGAGCCAGCGCCCGGCCGAGTCGAAGTCGTCGGCGCCCAGGGCGACCCGGTGGATCGTGGCGCGGTCGCGGGACGCGAGCGCCACTCCGGCGCGGCCCTTCGCGGTCGCCTCGTCGTGCAGCACGTCCCACTCGTCGCCGAGCAGCCCGGTGAGGTCGTCGGTGGAGGCGCGCACCTCCTGCAGGGCGAGGATGTCGACGTCGCGTGCGGCGAGCCACTCGCCCATGCCCTTGCGGAAGGCGGCGCGCACGCCGTTGACGTTGACGGAGGCGATGCGGAGGAGCTTCTTGGTCACCGCAGCAGTCTATTCTCGGCCGCCGACACGCCCCTCCCGAGGGCACCGCGTCCCTTCCCACCGTGCGGGCGTACGCGATGAGTCGGACGGGCTGGATCGCCGCAGAACGTCTGCCAGGAGGGCTGCTCAGCCACGATGGTGGTTGAGCACCTGTCCCTGCTCAGGTTCTGCCCCGACTCGTGCCGGGCCGGGTCGTCCGCAGGGCAGCGACCCGCCCGAAAGGACATGCTCCGTCGCAAGGCCACCGGCGCCGCGGTGCGCGGGGACCGCTGGCCGCGTTCGAGGCGAACCGACGAATCGCGTGCCAGCGATTCGACGTAGCCGCTCGCAACCCGCTCCTGGGAACGCGCCCCGTCGCGAAGCCACCCGCGCCGCGGCGGGCGGGACCGCCGGCGGAGATGAGCACAGCCGAACCGGCGAATCGCGTGCCAGCGATTCGTCGTAGTCGTCCGCGCCCCGCTCTCGAGAACGCACCCCGTGCGAAAGCCGACCGCGCCGCGGCGGGCAGGGACCGCCGCGGAAACAAGAACAGCCCGCGTCCTGCGCCACCTTCCCTCGGAGAAGAAGAAGGCGGCGCAGGCGCGGGCCGTCGGTGGGACCGCTCAGGACGGTCGTTCGGGGGTCGCTGCGGATCAGACCGCGGCGACGGGGCGGGCCGTGACGGGCTCGGGCACCTCGGCGACCACGGGGGCGCGCTTGATGCTCTTGGCGATGATGACGGCGATCGCGGTGACGACCATTCCGACGAGGATCGCGACGAGGTAGAGGATCGGCTGTCCGACGAGGCCGGTGACCCAGACTCCGCCGTGGGGGGCGCGCAGGGTCGAGCCGAACAGCGCGACGAGCGCGCCGGTGATGGCCGAGCCGATCATCGCGGACGGGATCACGCGCAGCGGGTCGACCGCGGCGAACGGGATGGCCCCCTCCGAGATGAAGGACGCGCCGAGCAGGTAGGCGGCCTTGCCGTTCTGGCGCTCGGCGTCGGTGAAGAGGCGCTTGCGGAGCGTCGTGGCGAGGGCGAGACCCAGCGGCGGCGTCATGCCGGCGGCCATCACGATCGCCATCACCTTGAACTGCACCGAGTTCGGGTCGCCGTCGGCGGGGACGGAGGCGAGACCGGTGGTCGCGAAGGCGTAGGCCACCTTGTTGACCGGGCCGCCCATGTCGAACGCCATCATCAGGCCGAGGATGATCCCCAGCACGATCAGGTTGCCGCCGGTGAGGCCCGAGAGCCAGGACGACAGTCCCTCGCTCAGCGCGCGGAGCGGAGCTCCGAGGACGACGAACATCAGGAAGCCGGTGATGAAGGTGGCGATCAGGGGGATGATCACGACGGGCATCAGCGACTTGAAGGCCGCGGGCAGCTTGATCCGCGAGATGTACAGCGCCGCGTATCCGGCGATGAAGCCGGAGGCGAGGCCGCCGAGGAAGCCCGCGCCGACGGTCACGGCGACCGCGCCGCCCAGGAAGCCCGGCGCGATGCCCGGGCGGTCCGCGATGCCGAAGGCGATGAAGCCTGAGAGCACCGGCACGAGGAACGCGAAGGTCGCTCCTCCGATCAGGAACATGACTCCGGCCCAGTCGGTGATGTTCACCGGGTTGAAGCCGTTGTCGATGATCTGCTGCGGAGTGAAGCTGACGATCTGGTATCCGCCGAACAGGAACGACAGGGCGATCAGCAGACCACCGGCCGCGACGAACGGGATCATGTACGAGACGCCGGTCATCAGGTTCTGACGGATGCGCGTGCCGACGCCGACCTTCTTCGGGGCGGCGGCGGGAGCGGCGGCGGCCTGAGCGCGGGCAGGGGCGTCGGCGGGCTTCGCGCTGCGCAGGGCCAGTGCCCGATCGAGCACCTCGTCCGGCTTGGCGAGCGCCTCGGCGACGCGACCTGCAGGATCGGCTTGCCGGCGAAGCGGTCCTTCCCGCGGACCTCGAGGTCGGCGGCGAGGATGACGACGTCGGCGGCGGCGATGTCGCCCGCGGTCATCTCCTCGGAGCCGGCGGCTCCCTGGGTCTCGACGTGGATCGGGTAGCCGCGCTTCTTCGCGGCCTGCTCGAGCGCCTCGGCGGCCATGTAGGTGTGGGCGATGCCCGCGATGCAGCTCGTGACGGCGACGAACCGCGGGGCGTCGGAGGAGGCCGCGGCGGGAGCGGGCGGCGCGGCCTGGGCGGTCGCGACCGCGCGGTCGATGACCTCCGCGGCCTTCGCGAGCGCCTCCGAGGTGCCGACCTCGAGGGTCGGCTTGCCGGCGAAGCGCTCCTTGCCGCGGACCTCGAGGTCGGCGGCGAGGATCACGACGTCGGCGTCGGCGATCGTCTGGTCCGACATGGGGTCGGAGCCCGCGGCGCCCTGGGTCTCGACCTGGATCTCGTACCCCTTCTTCTTGGCCGCCTGCTCGAGGGCCTCGGCCGCCATGTAGGTGTGCGCGATGCCGGCGATGCAGCTGGTGACGGCGACGATCCTCATGAGACGACGACCTCTCGGGCGATGATGTCGGCGACCTCCTGGCCGCTGGACGCGGCGCGGAGGGATCCGGTGAAGGACTCGTGGATCAGCTTGCGGGCGAGCTGAGCGAGGATCTTGAGGTGGGCCTGGTCGGCTCCGTCGGGAGCGGCGATCAGGAAGATCAGGTCGGCCGGTCCGTCGGGGGCGCCGAAGTCGACGCCCTGCTTCGCGATGCCCACGGCGACGCTGGGGGCGACGACGTGCGAGGAGCGCGCGTGGGGGATCCCGATGCCGCCGGGCATGCCGGTCGCCATCTGCGCCTCGCGGTCGCGGACGTCGGCGAGGAACCCGTCGAGGTCGGTGACGCGGCCCGCGTCGGCCAGCGTCTTCGCCAGCTGCGCGGTGGCCTCGTCCTTGGTGGCGGCGGTCAGGTCGACGATGACGGTCGAGGCCTCGGTGAGTGCAGTCATGCGCTCAGTTCTCCAATCGGGAGGTGGGGGTCGGGGGACTCCACGACGGTGACGTCGTCGAGCCGGAGGGAGTCGGGCCCCGGGGCTTCACTGCCCGGGAGCCGGACGGCGGCGGTGCCCCACGCGACTGCTGTCGCGAGGCGCTCCGCCTCCGTGGCGTCGGTGGCCGAGAGGTAGCCCGCGAGGGTGCTGTCCCCGGCGCGACGGTGCTGAGGGGCACGACGGCGGGGGCGCCCGCCCACCACGACGCATCGGCCGTGACGAGGAGGGCGCCGTGCTCTCCGAGGCTCACGAGCGCTCGCGCGTCCGGGAGGCGGAGGAGTTCGCGTGCTCCGGCGACGACGTCTCCGACCGTCGGGAGCGAGCGGCCGAGGAGCTCCTCGAGCTCCTCGAGGTTGGGCTTCACCAGCGTCGCCGTGCCGGCCGCGATGATCGCGGTGAGCGGGGCTCCGGAGGTGTCGACGGCGAGCGGGACGCCGAAGTGCAGGGCGAGCCGGCCGAGCGACGCGTAGAAGTCGTCGCCGAGTCCCGGAGGGACGCTGCCGCAGGCGACGAGCCAGCGCGGCGCGGCCACGACGTGGTCGCAGATGAGCTCCGAGAGGGCCTTCGCCTCCGCCGGGCTGATCGCGGGGCCGGGCTCGTTGATCTTGGTCGTGCGGCCGGTGGCGTCGTCGACGACCGTGATGTTGGTGCGGATCGGCTGCGCGATCGCGGCGCTCGCGGACCGGACGCCCGCGGCCTCGAGCATCGCCGAGAGGTCGAGCCCGGTCGAGGCGTCCGCGGGGTACACCGCGGTGGCGTCGACTCCGTTGCGGGCCAGGGCGCGGGCGACGTTGACGCCCTTGCCGGCCGGGTCGCGCCGCACGTCGTGAGCCCGGTTGACCTCGCCGACGGCGAAGCCGCTGGTCGACAGGGTGACGTCGATGCTGGGATTGGCGGTGACGGTGACGATCATGCGCGGACCACCTCGGGGCCGGCGGACTCGACGTCGTCGACGGTCTCGTCGTCGAGGCCGCTGTCCGTGATGACGGTGTCGATCGCGGACAGCGGAGCCACGTGCCCGAAGTCCTGCCGGCCGAACTTGGAGTGATCGGCGAGGACGACGACGCGGCGGGCCGAGGCGATGAGCGCCGACTTGACCACGGCCTCGTCCAGGTCGGGGGTGGTGAGGCCCCGCTCGCGGCTGATGCCGTTGGTGCCGATGAAGGCGACATCGACCGAGACGGACGCGATCGCCTGGGCGGCCCACGGGCCGACGGCGGCCTGCGTGACTCCGCGGAGGTGACCGCCGAGCAGGTGCAGGTCGATGTTGGGCCGGCCGACGAGCGCCATCGCGACGGGGAGGGAGTGGGTGACGACCGTCAGCCGGCGGTCCAGGGGGAGCAGCTCCGCGAGGCGGACCGTGGTGGTGCCCGCGTCGATGGCGAGGGAACCGCCGTCGGGCACCTCGGCGAGGGCTGCGGTGGCGATGCGGTCCTTCTCGGCGGCGAGGTGACCCTCGCGGGCGGCGACCTCGGGCTCGATTCCCAGGCGCTCGACCGGGATGGCACCGCCGTGCGCCCGGCGCAGCAGGCCGCGGCGCTCGAGGCTCGTGAGGTCGCGGCGGATCGTCTCCGGCGTGACCGCGAGGGAGTGGGCGAGGTCGCGGACCTCGACCCGCCCGTCGGTGCGGGCACGGTCCAGGATCGCCTGGTGGCGCTCCGGTGCGTACATGTCGACTCCGTCGTCTCGATCCAGTGGTGCTCGCGTTCCGCGAAGCGGATCTGCGTTTACATCTTTTTAGACCCGTTTGTCTGCGAAGTCAACAGAAACAGACAAGTCCGACAGGCGTGGGTCAGTACCCCTGGTCCGAGGTGCGGGAGGACCGGTCCTCGTCGGTGCGGAGCCGGCTCAGGCCGAGAGCTCGGCGAGCTCCTCGTCGAGACGCGCCAGGCTCTTCTCGATCCGACGCCGCTTGAGCAGGGAGGCGTCGTCGAGGGCGGACGTGAGCCGTTGCCGCTCCACCTCGGCGAGAGTGCGGCGCGCGGCGCGCAGCTGCTCCTCCTGCTCCTTCTCGCGCTCCTCGGGCGTGAGCTTCCGCGCCGAGATGCCGGCGTCGCTCATGCCGATCGAGATCCACGAGGCGACGATCAGGATCACCTGGCAGACGAGGTTGAACCAGATCAGCAGACCGATGAGCACGGCGAAGGAGGCGAGCAGCGGGTTCCGCGACGCGCCTCCGAGCAGCTGCGTCCCGAGGATCTTCAGGGCGCCGAGGGCGATGCCGCCCAGGAGGGAGCCGACCCACAGGTTCTTCCACGGGATCGGGATGCCGGACAGGATCCGGAACGATCCGGCGAGCGTGGCGGTGTCGAGGGCGAGCATGATCAGGAGGCCGACCGCACCACCGGTGATGCGCCCGAGCTCGGAGTCGCTGCCGATGCCGAGGAAGTCGAACGCGACGTCGACGAACGTCGTCGAGAACACCGAGAGGGCCGCGGAGACGAGCAGCACCGCTCCGAAGACGAGTGCGAGACCGGCGTCCTTGAGCTTGAGGAGGACGAACAGCGTCGTCGGCCCGGGCAGGGCGAAGAGGATGCGGACCGCCTGACGCAGGCTGCCGAGGAAGTTCAGGGCCGTCCAGAGCAGGACCGCGGCGGCGATGACTCCGGTCCAGCCCAGGATCGACTGGTCCAGCAGCGTGTCGACGGAGACGAGGGAGCCCTTGCCGCCGATCAGCCCGGGGATCGAGCGCTGCACGATGCCGATGAGGGAGTCGCGCAGAACGGCGTCCCCGCGGACCCAGAATCCGAACACGGCGAAGAACACGAACAGCGCGCCGAAGACGGCGAACAGCGCCTGGAACGCCAGCCCCGAGGCGAAGAGCGGCCCGCCGGTCTCGGAGTAGTGCAGGAGGACCCGCGCCGGGCGCGTGCGCAGGACCCGCTCGATCAGCGCCGGGATGCCGCGCGGGGTCTCTCTCGCGGCCTCCGTCATGCCTCCAGGGTAGGGCCGCCGCCCGCGTCGGTTGTCACCCGAGCGGGGAGGGGGCCCGGGAACGACGAACGGCCCGCCGGATCAGGGATCCGACGGGCCGTTCGAGGGGTGCGATCAGGCGCGGCCGCGGATGACCGCCTGCTTGACCTCGGCGATCGCCTGCGTGATCTGGATCCCGCGCGGGCACGCCTCGGTGCAGTTGAAGGTCGTGCGGCAGCGCCACACTCCCTCCTTGTCGTTGAGGATGTCGAGGCGCGCTCCACCCGCGTCGTCGCGCGAGTCGAAGATGAACCGGTGCGCGTTCACGATCGCGGCCGGGCCGAAGTACTGGCCGTCGGTCCAGAACACCGGGCACGACGAGGTGCACGCGGCGCAGAGGATGCACTTCGTGGTGTCGTCGAAGCGGGCGCGGTCGGCGACCGACTGCACGCGCTCCTTGCCCTTGGGCGCCGGGGTGTTGGCGATCAGGAACGGCTGCACCTCGCGGAACGACGCGAAGAACGGCTCCATGTCGACGACGAGGTCCTTCTCGAGGGGCAGGCCCTTGATCGCCTCGATGTAGATCGGCTGCGAGATGTCGAGATCCTTGATCAGCGTCTTGCAGGCCAGGCGGTTGCGCCCGTTGATGCGCATCGCGTCCGAGCCGCAGATGCCGTGCGCGCAGGAGCGGCGGAAGGTCAGCGACCCGTCCTGGTCCCACTTGATGCGGTGCAGGGCGTCGAGGACGCGGTCGGTCGAGTACATCTCGACGTCGAAGTCCTGCCAGCGCGGCTCGGCGTCCACCTCGGGGTCGAAGCGGCGGATGATGAACGTGACGGTGAACGCCTCCGGGGCGGCGGGGGCCGCGGGGGGCTGCTCGAGGGTAGCGGTCGACATGGCTAGTACTTCCTCTCCATCGGCTGGTACCGGGTGATCACGACGGGCTTCCAGTCGAGCCGGATGTGGTCACCGGCGTCGGAGGAGTGGGCGTCACCGGAGAGGTACGCCATCGTGTGCTGCATGTAGTTGTCGTCGTCGCGCTTGGGGAAGTCGTCGCGCATGTGACCGCCGCGGCTCTCCTTGCGGTTGCGCGCCGAGAACACGACGACCTCGGCGAGGTCGAGGAGGAAGCCGAGCTCGACGGCCTCCAGGAGATCGGTGTTGAAGCGCTTGCCCTTGTCCTGCACCGAGATGTTGCGGAACCGGTCGCGCAGGCGCTGGATCGTGCCCGTGACCTGCTCGAGCGACTCGTCGGTGCGGAACACCTGGGCGTTCTTGTCCATCTCGTCCTGCAGCTCCTTGCGGATCGAGGCGATCCGCTCGGTGCCGGTGGCGTCGCGGAGCGAGGCGAGCATGTCGCGGATCGCTCCGGCCGGGTCGGCGGGCAGGGGAGTGAAGTCGACGGTCTTGGCGTAGTCGGCCGCGTTGTTGCCGCTGCGCTTGCCGAAGACGTTGATGTCGAGGAGCGAGTTGGTGCCGAGGCGGTTGGAGCCGTGCACCGAGACGCAGGCGCACTCGCCGGCGGCGTACAGGCCCGGCACGACGGTCGTGTTGTCCGAGAGGACCTCGGCCTTCACGTTCGTGGGGATGCCGCCCATCGCGTAGTGCGCGGTCGGCATGACCGGCACCGGCTCCACGACGGGGTCGACGCCGAGGTAGGTGCGCGCGAACTCGGTGATGTCGGGGAGCTTGGTCTCGAGGACCTCGGCTCCGAGGTGCGTGCAGTCCAGCAGCACGTAGTCCTTGTGCGGACCCGCGCCGCGTCCCTCCGCGACCTCCTGGACCATGCAGCGGGCGACGATGTCGCGGGGCGCGAGGTCCTTGATGGTCGGGGCGTAGCGCTCCATGAAGCGCTCACCCGAGGCGTTGCGGAGGATCGCACCCTCTCCTCGCGCTCCCTCGGTGAGGAGGATGCCGAGGCCCGCGAGCCCGGTGGGGTGGAACTGGAAGAACTCCATGTCCTCGAGGGGCAGGCCCTTGCGCCAGATGATGCCGACTCCGTCGCCGGTCAGCGTGTGCGCGTTCGAGGTGGTCTTGTAGATCTTGCCGAAGCCGCCCGTCGCGAAGATGATCGCCTTCGCCTGGAACACGTGCAGCTCGCCGGTCGCGAGCTCGTACGCCACGACTCCGGACGGCTTGTCCACGCCGTCGACCTTCGTCATGACGAGGTCGAGCACGTAGAACTCGTTGTAGAAGTTGATGCCGAGGCGGACGCAGTTCTGGAACAGCGTCTGCAGGATCATGTGGCCGGTGCGGTCGGCCGCGTAGCAGGCCCGGCGCACGGGCGCCTTGCCGTGGTCGCGGGTGTGACCCCCGAAGCGGCGCTGGTCGATCTTGCCGTCCTCGGTGCGGTTGAAGGGGAGGCCCATGTTCTCGAGGTCGATGACCGCGTCGATGGCCTCCTTCGCGAGGATCTCGGCCGCGTCCTGGTCGACGAGGTAGTCGCCGCCCTTGACGGTGTCGAAGGTGTGCCACTCCCAGCTGTCCTCCTCGACGTTGGCGAGGGCCGCGGCCATGCCGCCCTGCGCCGCGCCGGTGTGCGAGCGCGTCGGGTAGAGCTTCGAGATCACGGCGGTCTTCGCCTTCGGACCGGCTTCGATCGCCGCCCGCATCCCGGCGCCGCCGGCGCCGACGATCACCACGTCGAACTGGTGGTAGTGGACGCCGTCGGGTCCGACGGTCTTCGTGAAGGCGCTCTGGTCGCCGCCGGTGTGTACGTGGCCTGCTGTGCTCACTGGGTGGGTGCTCCGTTGTGCGGGTGAGGAGGACGGGGAGGGGTGCTGGACCCGGGAGGAGGCGCCGCGGTCGACCGCAGCGCCTCCTCCCGCATCAGCGGCGGTGCGTCACGCGCCGCAGAACGACGGGAGGAACTCGGCCGCCGTGTTCGGCGGGCACGGGTCGAACGCGAAGACGACCCAGGTGCCGAGGGCGATCAGCGCGACGACGGCGACGAGGATGCCGCCCTTGAAGGCGCGGGCCAGCAGGGGCGAGGTCGCGTAGTCGTTGACCAGCGTGCGCATGCCGTTGCCGCCGTGGATCAGCGCGAGCCACAGCATCAGGACGTCCCACCACTGCCAGAACGGGTTCGCGAGCTTGCCGCCCACGAAGCCGAAGTCGATGGCCTTGATGCCGTCGCCCAGGAGGAGGTTGTAGATCAGGTGCCCGAAGATCAGGACGATCAGCACGACGCCGGAGGCGCGCATGTAGATCCAGCCCCACTTCTCCCAGTTGGTCCCGGAGGACCGGGTCGGGGTGTGCGGCGTGCGGGGGGCGGCGACGGTGCTCATTCCCCTCCTCCCTCTCCGAAGACGAACATGAGGTGGCGCGGCGCGAACCCGAGCATCAGCACGACCCACAGGCCGATGACCACCCAGAAGAGCAGACGCTGGTTGCGGGTCGCCCAGCTCCAGAAGTCGACCAGGATGATGCGCAGGCCGTTCAGGGCGTGGAACGCGATGGCGCCCACGAGCCCCGTCTCGCCCAGGCCCATGACCGGGTTCTTGTAGGTCCCGATGACCGCGTCGTACGCCTCCGCGCTCACGGCGATGAGGGCCGTGTCGAGGACGTGGACGAGGAGGAAGAAGAAGATGGCGACACCGGTGATGCGGTGGAGCACCCACGACCACATGCCTTCGCGACCGCGGTAGAGGGTTCCGGCCGGACGGCGGATCTTCCCCTGCTTCCGGGGTGCGAGGGTCTGAGCAGTTTGAACTGACACGGACAACCCTCCCTGGTTGTGCACTCCGACGGCCTGACCTGCTCCGCGTCTCGTGGACGCGGACGGGGCGGGGGAGCGACGAGATTCTCGCGGTCTGATTCTAAACGCCGTTCGGGGAGAGCGCGGCTAAGGCGAGCCTTAGCTGCGGTGCTCCACCACCGCGGGCACTCCGACGGCCGCGTAGTGGCCCAGCAGCTCGTCCGTCAGCGCGCTCCAGGTGCGGTTCAGAACGCGCCGCCGCCCTGCTTCGCCCAGCCGGGCGCGCAGGGCCGGGTCGCGGACGAGGCGCTCGACCTGGCGTCGCAGATCGGAGTCGCTCTCGGGTGCGTAGAGGAGGCCGTCGACGCCGTGCTCGATCAGGTCCGTCGGGCCGCCGGCGTGCGGGGCGACGACCGCCGTCCCGGACGCCTGCGCCTCCTGGACCGTCTGTCCGAAGGTCTCCTCAGTGCCCGTGTGCACGAAGACGTCGAGTGCGGCGTAGACGGCGGGCAGGCGTTCGCCGTCGAGTCGGCCGAGCATCCGGGCGCGCGGCCCGACGGCCGAGGCGACCCGGGCGGAGGAGGGGCCGTAGCCGCCGACGACCAGCGCCGTGCCCGGGAGCGAGGCGAGCGAGGCGAGCCGCTCCACTCTCTTCTCGGGGGAGAGCCGGCCGATGTAGCCGACGAGCGACTCGTCCGGTGCGAGCGGCGCGCGCACCTCGTGGGCGTAGGGGGAGGAGCGCATCCGCGGGTGGAAGCGGTCGCTCTGCACGCCGCGTCCCCAGAGCGCGGTGCGCTCGATCCCCGCGGCGGAGAGATCGTCGAGCGCGCTGCTGGAGGGGGCGAGAGTCAGGTCGGCACCCGCGTGGATCTGCCGGATGACCTTCCAGGCGATCGCGCGCGCTCCCCGGATGCCGTACCGCGCGGCGAAGCGGGCGACATCCGTCTGGTAGACGGCGACGCTCGGCACGCCCAGGCGGTTCGCCGAGGCGATGGCGCGTGCCCCCAGTAGGAAGGGCGAGGCGACGTGCACGACGTCGGGCGCGAAGTCCGCGAGCTCGCGCGTGAGGGCGAGGGTGGGGATGCCGACCGGGAAGTCGCGGTAGGCGATGGCGGGGTGCTCGACCACGCGGTGCCCCGCGTAGCGCGCCGGTGCTCCCGCGGCGGGGCAGACCACCAGGGCCTCGATGCCGCGGGCGGCGAACTCGTCGAGGACCCGCAGGACGCTCGTGGTCACGCCGTTCAACGACGGCAGGAAGCTCTCGGTGACGACCGCGACTCTCACACCCCGGGACGCTACGGCGCCCGCGTGAACGGGGGAGCGCCGCCCGGTGAACGGACGGTCGCGTCCGGGCGCCCTTGTATCCTGCGGACATGACATCACCTGAGACCGATGGCCGCGCCCCGCTCGACCGCTTCTACAGCGTGATCCCCGCAGGTGGGATCGGCTCGAGGCTGTGGCCGCTCTCCCGGGCCGACGCCCCGAAGTTCCTGCACGACCTCACCGGCTCGGGCCAGACCCTCCTGCGCGACACGTGGGACCGGCTGGCCCCGATCTCGGGCGCCGACCGGATCATGGTCGTCACCGGTCGGGCGCACCGCGCCGCCGTCGAGCGCCAGCTCGAGCACCTCGACGACCTCAACGTCGTGCTCGAGAGCGAGCCGCGCGACTCCTCCGCCGCGATCGGCCTGGCCGCCGCGATCCTCGAGCGCCGCGAGCCGGGAGTGATCATCGGCTCGTTCGCCGCCGATCACGTCATCAGCGGTCAGCACCTCTTCCACGACGCCGTCGCGGAGGCGGTCATCGCCGCCGACGCGGGCTACATCGCGACGATCGGCATCACCCCGACGGAGCCGGCGGTCGGTTTCGGCTACATCAGGACCGGCGACCACCTCGGCATCGACGGCGCCGCGCACACCCTCGCGGTCGACTCCTTCGTCGAGAAGCCCGATGCCGACACCGCCCGCGAGTACGTCAGCAGCGGTCAGTACCTCTGGAACGCCGGCATGTTCATCGCCCGAGCCGATCGCCTCCTCGAGGAGCTGGGACGCTCCAAGCCGAAGCTGCTCGCGGGGCTCCTCGAGCTCGCCGCGGCCTGGGACACCCCCGAGCGCGGTGCGGTCGTCGACCGCATCTGGCCGGGCCTGGAGAAGATCGCGATCGACTACTCCGTCGCCGAGCCGGCCGCCGCCGAGGGCAAGCTCGCGGTGATCCCCGGTCACTTCTCCTGGGACGACGTCGGGGACTTCGCCTCCATCGCCAAGCTGCACGCGAGCGGTCTGCGCTCCGACCTCGCGATCCTCGGTGAGGACGCCCGCGTCCTGGCCGATTCCGCGACCGGCATCGTCGTCAGCGGCGGCAACCGCACCATCGCCCTCATCGGAGTGAAGGACATCGTCGTCGTCGACACGCCCGACGCCCTCCTCGTCACCACCACCGAGAACGCCCAGAAGGTCAAGGGCGTCGTCGACGCCCTCCGCCTCTCGGGCCGCACCGACGTCCTCTAGCCCCACCCTTCGAAGCGCGGCCTCCCCCCGGAGCGCCGCG
>NZ_MUKN01000046.1 GCF_001995175.1 Rathayibacter rhapontici | reverse complement strand
CATGAGCCCCGCGACCGGAATCCGCGTGCCAGCGGATTCCGGCAGGGCGCCGCAGGACGCTCTGCGGGACGCAAGCCGTCGCGAAGCCGACCGCGGCTCGGCGGGCGGGGACCGCCGAGCCAGACGGCTCAGTCCGTCTCGATCAGGATCCCGTCGTGGATGGCGCGCTTGCGCAGCGCGACCTTCGTGCCGACGTCGATGCCCACCACGCGGTACTTCTCGCGGATCCGCTTGAGGTAGGACTTCGCCGTCTCCTCCGAGATGCCGAGCTCGAACGCCACCGACTTCACGGGCTCGCCTCCGCCGTAGAGCGCCATGACGCGGCGCTCCTGAGCGCTCAGCTTCGGTGCGCCGTCGGAGTCGCCGGTCGACAGCGCCATGTCGAGCTCGTGCGAGATGTAGGAGTGGCCGTCCTTGGCCGCTCGGATCGCCTCGACGATCATGTCGGCGTCCTCGGTCTTCACGAGGTAGCCGAGCGCGCCCGAGGCGAGCGCCTCGCGGACGACGGCAGGCTCGGAGTAGGTGCTCATCAGCACCGTCTTCACGCCGGTGGTCTTCAGGGTCGAGAGCTTGACCGAGATCGGGATGTTGTCCTTGAGGTCGAGGTCGAGCAGGACCACGTCGACGGGGAACTCGGGGTGCGTGAGGAGCTCGGGCCAGGAGGCGACGGCGGCGACGAGCTGGATGTCGGAGGCGGCGCCCCGGATCCACTCCGTGAGGGCGCCGAGGAGCATCTTGTGGTCGTCGACGACGGCGAGGGTGATCTTCGGCTCGGCGGTGTGTGTCATCGGGGGTCCTTCGGCTGTTCGTGGCAGAGGTGGGCGGTCGGTGTCCCGAGGCTGTCCGTCATCGGTCGACGGGGTTCTCGACCAGGCAGTCGATCTCGATCCGCAGCTCGCCCCCGCGGGACGGCGTGCGGGACGCGCCCACTTGAGCGATAGCCTCCCACGTCGCAGGATCGACTCCGCGCAGTGGCACGCCCTCGCAGCGGAGCAGGACCGGGACGAGGAGTGTGCGGGCGGGGGCGTCGGGGCCGGGTTCGCGTGGCGCGCCGGCGTGCACGTGGAGCGCTGCGGGGGTGCCGACGGCTCCGTCGAGGATCAGCCAGATGGCCGAGAGGAGGCCGTCGCGCTGAGCCTGGCCGAGGAGTCCGGCCGAGCCGTCGGGGTCCTCCAGGTGGACGAGGGGTGCGAGGAACTCCGACTCGAGGATCGCGTGGTGCAGCCAGGTCTCGCGGCGTCCCTCGATGAGGTGGAGCCGCAGCTGGGTGGCGAGCGAGGCGGCGCGGGCGGCGCGGGTGGAGTCGAGGGGGAGCGGTGTGCTCGCGTCGCCGACCTCGGCCAGCAGCTGCTCCGCGGCGAGGTCGAGCCGGGCGAGCTCCTCGGACGCGAGCATCCCGACCGCGTAGCGGGGGCCGAGCGTGGTGCTCTGCACGAGCGCCCGGTCGATCTCGAGCTGCACCATCCGGCGGAATCCGCGCATCATCACGACCACCACGACGGCGGGGGTGACGGTCAGCACCAGAGCGCTGACCCGGACCGAGATCGCGGCCGCGCCGTCCGACGCCATCGCCGAGAAGGCGAGCAGCTCGGCGGCGGTGATGACCAGCGCTACGACGATGATGTCGACGCCCCGGCGGTGCACGATGAGCGCCGCGTGCGCGACGGCGGCGCCCACGGCGGCGGTCGGGGCGACTCCCGGGCCCGGGGCGCCCGCGACGGCGATCAGGTCGAGGGCGACCGTCGTCGCCGCGCCCGCGAGGAAGGCCGCGTACGCCCAGGACGGGAGGCTCTGGCCCGAGAGGCGGATCACGAGGACCGTCCCTCCGAACGTCGCGACCAGCAGCAGCCAGGCCGCCACGACGAGGCCGGGCCGGGTGTAGTCGTCGAGAGTGGAGAGGAGAACGAGCAGCTCGTAGACCATGATCGCGAGGGCGATGCCGGTGAGGCCGCTGCCGAGGTAGCTCGTGCCGAGCCCCTCGTGCTGCCGCTTCGCCGAGGAGGCCGCTCGCGAGGGCCGCCCGCGGCGCGAGGGGGCCCCGCGGAGCAGCGGCGCGACCGGCTCGGTCATTTCGGCACCTCCAGGACGACGGTCGTGCCGGCTCCCGGCGCGCTGAACAGCCGCGTCCGCCCGCCGACGTCCGCGAGGCGGGCGACGACCGACTCCTTGAAGCCGAGCTTCGCGGCGGGCACGGTGCCGATGTCGAAGCCGACGCCCGCGTCGGTCACCATGGCGCGCACCGTGCCGTCGTCCTCGGTGATCGTGACATCGGCCGAGTTGACCCCGGAGTGGCGGCGGACGTTCTCGAGGCACTCGGCGAGGGCCATCAGGAAGGAGTCGAGGGCGGCACCGCTGAGCACGATCTGGCCGGAACCGTGCCAGATGACGTCCAGGCCCATCCGGCCGAAGCGCTTCTTGACGCTCTCGAGAGTGTTCGCCGCGGGAGCGCTGGTCACGCTGGTCAGCTGGTACGAGCCCGACGCACTCGGGGTGGGCGTGCCTCCCAATCTGAGCTGGCGCAGGAGCTGGGCGTCCTCGGCCGCCTGTTGGCGGAGGGCGTCGACCGACACGCCGACGCCGGAGTGGGCGAGCAGGGTCAGCGTCGCGAGGACGGTGTCGTGCAGCAGCCGGGCGCCCTGGCGGCGCTGCGCCTCCGTCTCGCTGGCCTGCCGCTCGACGCGGTGCGCATTGCCGATGCTGTCGATCCGCCGGACGACCCGGGGCACCGCGGTGCTGATCCAGAGGGCGAGGGCGCACAGGCACCCCCAGGGCAGCAGGCTCAGCAGCAGAGCGTTCAGCGTCATGGCGCTGCTCGCGATCAGGATCGACGGGATCAGGCTCGCGATCATCACGGGCAGCAGGAGCAGCCCCCGCCGCGTCGAGGTGGTGACGACGACGGCGACGGTGCTGGTGACCGCGTTCGCCGTGCTGACCAGCACGAAGGCGGCGAAGTCGGGGGAGTCCGCGAGATCGAGGGCGAGCCCGGCACTGAGCAGCAGGCCGCCCGCGCCGCTCGCGAGCAGCCACAGCCGTCCGCCGCTGCGGCCGAGCTGGACGTGCACGGCGGCGAGCCCGAGCAGGAGCGCGACCGCGAAGGGGACGGCGAGCGGATCGAGCGTCCCCGGCACGAGGACCAGCGCGAGAGCAGCGGTGTCGGTCAGCAGGCCCACGGCCCGCGCGGACTGGCTCAGGAGGCGGTCGCGCTCCCGCACGCTGCGGATCATCGGCACCGGGCTGCTCCCTCGGGTCTCCGGGGGAAGGGCCCCCGACTCACGATAGCCACTGCTCGCCCCTCCGCCCGGAACCGATCAGAGCGCGAGCAGGCGCGCGAGGTGGCCGCCGACCGCGTCGTCCTCGATCAGGAAGCCGTCGTGCCCGAAGGTCGAGCTGATCACGGCGACCTCGTCGCCGTCGATGTTCCCGGGAGCGTGCGCCGCGATGATCCGCTGGCCCTCGACCGGGAAGAGGCGATCGCTGTCGATGCCGAGCACGAGGGTGGGGCTCGTGATGCGGGAGAGCGCCTCCGCCTCGCCGCCGCGTCCGCGCCCGACGTCGTGCGAGTTCATCGCCTCGACGAGCGTGATGTAGCTGTTGGCGTCGAAGCGCCGGGTGAACTTGTTGCCGTGGAAGTCGAGGTAGGACTCGACCGCGAACCGGCCGCCGCCGCCGAGGGGGCTGAGCCCGGACTGCCAGCTCCGCTCGAAGCGGTCGTTGAGCTCGGAGGGACTGCGGTAGTTCAGCAGGGCCATCCGTCGGGCGAGGGCGAGGCCGTGGTACGGGCCCTGGCCGTCCCCGGCGTCGTAGTAGGCGCCGCCGTTGAAGTTCGCGTCGCTGCGGATCGCCTCGAGCTGCACGAAGTTGAGGGCGATCTGATCGGCGGTCGCGCGCGGGGGAGCGGCGAGCACGGCGAGCCGGGCCACGCGCTCCGGATGATCGATGCCCCACTCCAGCGCCTGCATCCCGCCCATCGACCCGCCGATCACGGTGTGCCAGCGCTCGATGCCGAGGAGGTCCGAGAAGAGCACCTGGGCGCGGACCTGATCGCGGATGCTCGTGTACGGGAAGCGGGCGCCCCACTCGTGCCCGTCCGGCGCGAGGGACGCCGGGCCGGTCGAGCCCTGGCAGCCGCCCAGCATGTTGGGGGCGACGACGAAGTAGCGGTCCGTGTCGATGACCTCGCCCGGTCCGACGAGTCCGGACCACCAGCCGTCGGTGGCGTGCCCGCGGTCGCCGCGGCCGATCAGGTGGGAGTCGCCGGTGAGGGCGTGCAGCACGAGCACGGCGTTGTCGCCGGAGGGGGAGAGCTCGCCCCAGGTCTCGTACGCGATGCGCACGTGCGGGAGGTGGCCGCCCGACTCGAAGTCGAACGGGCCGACGTCGACGAAGCGGCGGTTGCCCGGGTCGTCCCCGTCGCGCCAGGCCCCGGTGGCCGGCGGCTTGCCGATCACCGAGCGCAGCTGGCGCTCGGTGACGAACGCCGAAGGGACGGTGTCCTCGAGTGTCTGCTGCCAGTCCATAGCGGTGTCCATCGTGTCAGAGCGCCGCCCCGCGCCGTGGTTTGTTACGCCCCTTCCGGCGCATGTGCACGAGATCCCCCCTCACGGACGAGATCCCCCACCGCAGCAGGGGATCTCGACCGTGCGCTCCTCTCCAGCGAGAGGGGCCGGGGTCAGGCGTTCGCGCGCGAGGCCTCGACGACCGCGCGGGCGGCCCGGAGTGCCTGGGCGAGGTCGGCGCGCAGGTCGTCGATGCTCTCCAGCCCGACCGACAGGCGGACGAGGCCGGGCGTGACTCCCGCGGTCAGCTGCTGCTCGGGTGTGAGCTGCGAGTGCGTGGTCGAGGCGGGGTGGATGACGAGCGAGCGGACGTCGCCGATGTTCGCCAGGTGCGAGAACAGGGTGAGCGAGTCGACGAAGGCGCGGCCGGCGTCCACCCCTCCCTTGAGCTCGAACGAGAGGACGGCGCCGACGCCCTTGGGGGCGTAGCGGTTCGCGGCGGCGTACCAGGGCGAGGTGGGCAGTCCGGAGTAGTTGACCGAGGCGATGTCGGAGTGGTTCTCGAGGTACTCGGCGATCTCCTGCGCGTTCTGCACGTGGCGCTCGATCCGCAGCGACAGGGTCTCGATGCCCTGGATGAGCTGCCACGCGCTCGCCGGGGCGATCGAGGCGCCGAGGTCGCGCAGCAGCTGCACGCGGGCCTTGATGATGTAGGCGAGGGAGTCGCCGACCGCGGCGGTGTAGACCGCGCCGTGGTAGGACTCGTCGGGCGTGGTGAGGCCGGGGAACTTCGCCGCGTTCTCGGTCCACGGGAAGGTCCCGCCGTCGACGATGGCCCCGCCGATGACCGTGCCGTGACCGCCGAGGAACTTGGTCGCCGAGTGCACGATGATGTCGGCGCCGTGCTCGAACGGGCGGATCAGGTACGGGGTCGCGATCGTGTTGTCGACGATCAGGGGCACACCGGCCGCGTGCGCGACGTCGGCGACGGAGCGGATGTCGAGGATGTTGATCTTGGGGTTGCCGACGGTCTCGGCGAAGAAGAGCTTGGTGTTCGGGCGCACCGCGCGGCGCCACTCCTCCTGGTCGTCCTGGTTCTCGACGAAGGTCGTCTCGATGCCGAGCTTGGCGAGGGTGTACTTGAAGAGGTTGTACGTGCCGCCGTAGATCGAGGACGACGAGACGATGTGGTCGCCCGCGTGCGCGATGTTGAGCACGGCGGCGGTCTCGGCGGCCTGACCCGACGCGAGCAGCAGGGCGCCGGAGCCGCCCTCGAGAGCCGTGAGACGCTCCTCCACGACCGCCTGGGTCGGGTTCTGGATGCGCGTGTAGATGTTGCCAAACTCGGCGAGGGCGAAGAGGTTCTTCGCGTGCTGCGCGTTGTCGAACACGTAGGACGTGGTCTGGTAGATCGGAGTCGCGCGGGCCTTGGTGACCGGGTCCGGAGCCGCTCCCGAGTGGATCTGCTTGGTCTCGAACTGCCACTGGGCGGGGTCGGTCATGGTGCATCCAATCGGGTCGTGAGGTCGTCCACGCGGAGTCCGTTCTCCGCCGCGACGAGCCTAGGCGTGCGGTGGCGCGGGGGCGAGACGCCCGACACACGGGGTAATCCCTCCGTGGCCGCTCCGTCAGCGGAGCGGGCCGCGCTCGGTCGCCGCGCGCGCGTCGCGCTTCGAGCCCGTGGGGTCGGCGCGGCCCGCGCGCTCCGGCCGCTCGTCCTTCACCGGGGCGAAGAGCCACGCCGCCCGCGGCTCCACGATCTTGTGGAACGCGGTGCGGGCCCAGCCGAGGGAGAGGACGACCGAGACCGCGATGCAGAGCACGATCATGAGGACGAGCGCGAGGACGCTGTCGGCCGAGGAGAGGATCCCCGACTCCCGCAGCGGGTAGAGGACGAAGCTGTGCAGCAGGTACACGTACATCGTCGACTGGCCCCAGGGCGTGAGCACCGTGCGTCCGCGCGGGATGAGCGTGAAGAGCGCGAGCGAGAGGACGACGGCCGTGAGCATGAGGGCGAGCCGCACGAGCCCCGCCCACCAGGCCGTCTCGCCGAGCGCGTCGTACGGACGGTCGTAGAAGAACCAGAAGCGGAGGTCGGCCGCTCGGAAGGCGTCGATGTTGACGGTCATGACCAGCGCGGTGACCGCGAACAGGACGACGGCCACGGCGCGCACCGCCAGCACCCGCGGCGTCGGGAGCGCGAGCCAGCGGTCGACCAGCAGCGCCGAGCCGGCCCGCCATCCGCGCAGCCGCCAGCCGAACACGAAGAACGGGAGGATGCCGATCGCGCGGGCGAGGGAGAAGGTCGAGTCGATGTTGTCGTAGTAGCTGACCCCGACCGCGAGCACCACGCTGATCAGCAGGGGCCAGCGCAGCAGCGCCAGGTAGGGCAGCACGAGTCGGAAGATGCCCAGTGCGAGCAGGAACCACAGCGTCCAGCTCGGCTTCGTCGGGTTGAACTCCGACCGGCCCTCGACGAGGAACTGCACCAGCGTCCAGACCGTCTCCATGATCAGGTACGGCAGCAGGATGTCGGTCAGTACGCGGCGCATCGCCCGCGCGTTCGGCGCTCCCGCCTTCGAGAAGTACCCCGAGATGATGGCGAAGGCCGGCATGTGGAACGCGTAGACCGTGAGGTACACGATCAGGGAGACGTCCGAGTTGGCGGTCAGGCGCTGGATCCCGTGCCCGATGACGACGAGGGTCACGCAGACGAAGCGCGCGTTGTCCCACAGGGGGACGCGTCGCTTCGCGGGAGCGGTGACACCGCCGGTGGCGGGTGCCGGGTCGGCGGGCTGCACGCGGCCAGACTAGCGTTGGGGTCGACGACGGAGTCGGTGGTGTCCGAGGCTTGACGGAAGGGGACGAGCGTGGTTCGACGCGTCGTGGTGACAGGAGCGAGTTCGGGGATCGGCGCGGCGACGGTGCGCCTGTTCCGGGAGCACGGCTGGGACGTGGTGGCCGTCGCACGGCGCCGGGACCGGCTCGAGGCGCTCGCCGCGGAGACCGGAGCGGGCCTGTTCGTGGCGGATCTCACCGACTCCGATCAGGTCGACGCGCTGCGCGACCACCTCGACGCGACCGGCGCGGTGCACGCGCTGGTGAACAACGCCGGCGGCGCCCTCGGACTCGACACCGTCGAGGCGTCCGACGCGGCCGACTGGACGCGCATGTTCGAGATCAACGTGCTGTCGGTGAAGCTCGTCACCAGCGCGCTGCTCCCGCTGCTGCGCCGCGGCCTCGCCGACGAGGGCTCCGAGGGCTCCGCCGACATCGTCACCGTGACCTCGATCGCCGGGCACGTGGCCTACGAGGGCGGGGGCGGCTACAACGCCGCGAAGTTCGCGGCGCACGCCCTGGTCGCGGTCCTGCGCCTCGAGCTCGCCGGCGAGCCCATCCGCGTCATCGAGATCGCGCCGGGGATGGTGCACACCGAGGAGTTCTCGCTCGTGCGCTTCGGCGGCGACAAGGCCCGGGCCGACAAGGTGTACGACGGAGTCGCGGCGCCGCTGGTCGCGGAGGACGTCGCGGCCGCGATCGTGTCCTCGGTCGAGCTGCCGCCCCACGTCGACCTCGATCTCGTGACGATCAAGCCGGTCGCGCAGGCCGCTCCGCACAAGGTCGTCCGCGGCGAGCTGGCTCCGAAGCTCTGACGGGGGCCACCGCGTCGAGCGGCGATGTGACGCGGAGGCGCGCGACGCCCTAGCCTGTCCCTCATGGTTTCCGACGCCGACGACTCCGCCGCCCTCCTCGCCGCCACGGAGAAGGAGGTCCTCGGCTGGCTCGAGTTCGGTGACGCCGCCCGTCATCTCGCCGACGACGTGGTCGCCTCGGGCTACCGCCCCGAGCTCGTCGTCGCGATCGCCCGCGGCGGTCTGCTGCTGGCGGGGGCCGTCGCGTACGCGCTCGGCATCAAGAGCTGCGGAGCGCTGAACGTCGAGTTCTACACCGGGGTCGAGGCGCGGCTCGCCGAGCCCGTCGTCCTCCCGCCGCTCCTGGACGAGGCCTCGGTGCGCGGCAAGCGGATCCTCCTGGTCGACGACGTCTCCGACTCCGGGCACACCCTCGCCCTGTCGGTGAAGCTGATCCGCGCGATGGGTGCCGAGGTGCGCACCGTCACGCTGTACACGAAGCCCCGCACGGTGCTCGAGCCCGACTTCTTCTGGCGGCGCACCCCGCGCTGGATCGTCTTCCCGTGGTCGGCTCTGCCCCCGGTGGACGGCGCGCTCGGCGAGGACGACGAGTGAGCGTCCACCTGATCGGCGGCGGTGGCGGCGCCGAGCACGACTCCGACCTCTACGGCGCATTCCTGTCGGAGGCGCGCGCCCGCGCCGTCGACGCCGGGCGCATCGAGGGACCCCGCATCGCCATCGTCGTGGTGCACGACGGTCTGGGCCCGGAGGCCTACTCCGGCTACGCAGCGACCCTCGCCTCCGTCGGCCAACTCGAGCCGGTCCCCGTCCTCAAGCCCGAGGGCGGTCGGATCGACCCGTCCGTCTTCGACGAGGTCGACGGGATCCTGGTGGGCGGCGGACTGACCCCCGCGTACCGCGACGCGCTCGAGCCGTCCTTCGCGCGGCTGCGCGATCTCGTCTCGTCGGGGACCCCCTACGCCGGGTTCTCGGCGGGGGCTGCGATCGCCGCCGACCGCGCCATCGTCGGCGGCTTCCGCATCGGCGGCGTCGTCGTGGCGCCGGAGGAGGCCGCCGAGGAGCTCGACGAGGTGACGGTCCTCGAGGGGATCGGCCTGGTCGACGTCTCGATCGACGTGCACGCCGCGCAATGGGGGACGCTCGGCCGGCTGATCGCCGCCGTCGAGGCGGGGCTGGTCGACGGCGGAGTCGCCATCGACGAGTCGACGGTCCTCACGGTCGGCACCGGGGCGCTGCGCGTCTCGGGCGCCGGGTCGGTCTGGCGCGCGAGCGCCGGCGAGGCCGGCGTGCTCGTGGCGACGCTCGCCGCGGGCTGATGGATCTGCAGGAGCTGGCCGGCGCCGGACTGATCGACCGCGGCTGGGCGGACGCCCTCGCTCCCGTCGGGCCGGACATCGCCGCGATGGGCGACTTCCTCCGCTCCGAGACGGCCGCCGGTCGGCCCTACCTCCCCGCGGGCAAGGACGTGCTCCGCGCGTTCGCGGCACCTCTCGCCGACGTCCACGTGCTGATCGTCGGTCAGGACCCCTACCCGACGCCCGGGCATCCGATCGGTCTGTCGTTCGCCGTGGAGCGGCATGTGCGGCCGGTTCCGCGGAGTCTGCAGAACATCTACCGCGAGCTGCGCGACGACCTGGGGGTCACGCCTCCGGCGCACGGCGACCTCGGCGAGTGGACCCGGCACGGGGTGATGCTGCTCAACCGCGTCCTCACCGTCGCGCCGGGCGCGCCGGCGTCTCATCGAGGGAAGGGCTGGGAGGCCGTCACCGAGCACGCGATCCGCACGCTCGCGGCCCGTGACGCTCCGCTCGTCGCGATCCTCTGGGGGAGGGACGCCGCGAATCTGCGGCCGATGCTCGGCGACGCCGGAGTGATCGAGAGCGCTCATCCGAGTCCGCTGTCGGCCTCGCGCGGCTTCTTCGGCTCGCGGCCCTTCAGCCGCGCGAACGCGCTCCTCGAGGAGCGGGGCGCCGAGCCGGTCGACTGGAGCCTCGCGGAGTGAGCCGCGGCGCCCTCGTGCGCGCCGATACGCTGGAGGAGGTCCGCGCGAGCGGCCCGGGTCGACGGAGGGGATCCCCATGCTGGAGGAAGAGTACGAGCAGCGACGCGTCCTGCCGCCGCACCTGCGGAAGGCGCCCGCGCCCGAGCCCGACTTCTCGTACGAGATCCGCGAGGCCCGCGAGGAGGACCTCCCGGACATCCGCGAGATCTACAACCACTACGTGCGCAACACGGTGGTGACCTTCGACGAGGACGACTCCACGATCAAGGAGTGGCGGAGCAAGTTCTCCCGCAACGAGAAGCTCGGCCTGCCGTTCATCGTCGCGGTGTCCCCGTCGGGTCAGATCCTCGGCTACGCGATGGTCTCGCCGTGGTCGTCCAAGCGCGCCTACCGGTTCACCGTCGAGAACTCGATCTACCTCCGGGCGGCGTCCACCGGCAAGGGACTCGGCAAGGCGCTGATGACCGAGCTGCTCGTCCGGGCGAAGGCGGTCGGCATCCGGCAGATCATGGCCGTCATCGCGGACAAGGGCGCGGAGGCGTCGCTCGTGATGCACGCGCAGTACGGCTTCGTCGAGGTCGGCCGGATGGGCCGGGTCGGCTTCAAGTTCAACCGCTGGCTGAGCACGGTCCTGCTGCAGAAGACGCTGAAGTAGCGGCGCCCGCGGACACTGCGAAAGCGCCGTGCCCGCGCAGGCCGTCGACCGCCGTTCCCTACACTTGTCGGCATGGAATGGCTGGTCCCGCTCATCGTCGTCGTGGCCCTCGTGGTGATCCTCGGGATCTACCTCTGGGCGACCTACAACTCCCTGGTCACCCTGAACGTCCGGGTCGACGAGGCCTGGAGCGACATCACCGTCCAGCTGAAGAGACGTGCGGATCTGATCCCGAACGTCATCGACTCGGTGAAGGGCTACGCGTCCCACGAGAAGCAGGTCTTCGAGCAGGTGACCCGCGCCAGGGCCGAGACGCTG
Organism: Rathayibacter rhapontici; assembly: GCF_001995175.1. Taxonomy (GTDB): domain Bacteria; phylum Actinomycetota; class Actinomycetes; order Actinomycetales; family Microbacteriaceae; genus Rathayibacter. Next base: position 20,384 of record NZ_MUKN01000046.1, on the reverse strand, counting down.
TCGGCGCAGGGGCCCGCCGAGGCGTCCGCGGCCGAGGACCACATGCAGAAGGCGCTCAAGTCGATCTTCGCCGTGGCCGAGGCGTATCCGCAGCTGCAGGCCAGCCAGAACTTCCTCCAGCTGCAGGGCGAGCTCGTCGAGACCGAGGACAGGATCCAGTCGGCCCGCCGCTTCTACAACGGCGGCGTCCGCGAGATGAACACGAAGGTGAAGGTGTTCCCCAACACGCTCTTCTCGCGTCGGCTCGGCTTCTCGGAGCGCGACTTCTTCGAGGTGGACAGCCTCGCCGCCATCTCCGAGCCTCCGCGCGTCCAGTTCTAGGGCCTGCCGCGCCGGCGGATCTCAGGGCGAGGGAGCGGTCTTCACCGGCATGGCGAGCGGTCCGCCGTTCAGTGTCGTGAGGTACTCCTCGAAGACGGGCGCCGGATCCGCGCCGCTCGCGACGGCGTCGACCAGGGCTCGGCGGACGAGGGCCATCACGATGGTCGCGAGCACGGCCGCGCGGGGTGCCTCGTCGGCGTCGAACCCCATCCGCTCGGCGATGCACGGAGTCAGTGCCGCCTCGCCGTCGTGCAGGGACTGCGCCCAGACCGCGCGCATCGCGGGGGTCTCGGTGAGGAGCGGGATGAGCCGCAGCGTGCGGTCGAGCTGCGGACCCGAGGCGGCCGCCGCGAACGCCGCGCCCAGCGCCGTGCTCAGCGGCTCGACGGCGGGGCGGGCCGTGAGCGCCCGGCCCATGGCCGCGATGGCGGCGTAGAGCACGGGACGGACGCAGTCCTCCTTGCCGCCGAGATAGCGGTGGAAGGTGCGCAGCGAGATGCCGGCCGCGTGGGAGAGGTCGATCGAGCTCACGCCCTTCACCGTGCCGCGCTCGAGGAGGAGCCCCACGCACTTCTCGGAGAGGGCGAGCGCGATCGATCCGGAGCGTTCGTCCACCATGCCGCTCACGCTAGGACATCCGGACGGGCGGACCGCACCGCGGAGAGGAGCGCCGCCGCGAGCGTGCCCCGCTCGACGACCTCCACGGCGTCGAGCCCCTGCCAGGCGGCCGCCTCGACGAGCAGGGCCGCCAGCCGCTCGGCGGTGTCGGCGGGTGCTCCCGGCTCGAGCCAGGCGGCCTGCACGCGCAGGACCTTCCGCTGCCGGTCGCTCTTGAGGTCGACCCGGGCCGCGAGCACGTCGTCGAGGAGCACGGGCAGCACGTAGTAGCCGTGCACGCGCTGCGCCGCGGGCGTGTAGATCTCGATCCGGTAGTGGAAGCCGAAGAGCAGCTCGGCGCGCGGTCGGTGCCAGACGACGGGGTCGAACGGCGACAGCAGGGCGTCGGCGTGGAGCGATCGCGGTCGACGGGCGTTCGCGTGGAGCCAGAGGGGGATCGGCCGGCCGGAGCGCTCCCAGCCGCGCACCTCGACGGGCAGAAGCTCGCCCGTCTCGACCAGATCGCGGACCGCGGCGAGGGCGGGGGCCCGGCGCAGCCGGTGGTAGTCGGCAAGATCGCCGAGAGTCGCGACTCCGTGCGCGGCGGCGGCGCGGCGGACCAGCTCGCGCACCGCGTCCTCCTCCGCCACCTCGGTGTCGAGGACCTCGCGCGGCAGGGCCTGCTCGGCGAGCGCGTAGGAGCGCTCGAAGCGCGTGCGCCCGGCGCTGACCACCTCGCCCCAGCGGAACAGGACCTCGAGACCGCGCTTGATGTCGGACCAGCCCCACCACGGACCCGTGCGGACGTTCGACTCGTGCTCGATCTCGGACGCGCGGAGCGGCCCGTCGGCCAGTGCGGCGCGGAGCCAGTCGAGGGTGGCCCGGTTCTCGCCGGCCCAGCCCTCGTGCTCGGTGCGGCGGTAGTGCGCCATCCGCCAGCGGTAGAGGGGCACGTCGGCGCGCCGGATCAGCGCCGCCTCGTGCGCCCAGTACTCCAGGTAGTGCCCCTTCGGCGCGAAGGCGACCGCGTCGAGCAGGGAGCGGTCGTAGGGCCCCAGGCGCGCGAGCAGCGGGAGGTAGTGGCTCCGCTCGAAGACGTTGACCGAGTCGAGCTGCAGAGGCCGGATGCGGTCGACGACGCCGAGGACCTGTCGCGTGCCGATCCGCGGCGGTCGGGGCGCTCCGAAGCCCTGCGCCGCGAGGGCGATGCGGCGCGCGAGGGCGGGGGAGAGCTGCTCGGTCATGGTCCGACCACGCTAGCGAAGGCCTCCGACATCGCTGCGCCGGATCCGCCTCCCGTCGTTCCCCGCCGGTTCACCCGGCGGTCCCCGCGCTGTCGTCCTCCGCTCCTACGGTGCCCGAGGCGACCCGCCGGGTGCGCCATCCCGACTCCTGGAGGACTCTTGAAGACCCAGCGCCTCTCGCGCCTCGGCCTGGTCGCCGCCGCGACCACCGCCTTCGCTCTCACCCTCTCCGCGTGCTCCGGCGACGCGACCGCCTCCTCGGACGGCGGCGTCGACGCGTCGACCGCCACCTCGGCCGCCGACCTCGGCGGACTCGACGCCCTGATCGAGGCCGCGAAGGCCGAGGGCGAGCTCAACGTCATCGCGCTGCCCGACAACTGGGCGAACTACGGCGAGATCATCGCCGGGTTCGAGGAGGAGTACGGCATCACCGTCAACTCCGCCGACCCGGACATCTCCTCGGCCGAGGAGATCAGCACCGCCGAGAACCTCGCCGGACAGGACACGGCGCCCGACGTCTTCGACCTCGGTCCCGCCGTCGCTCTGGCGAGCACCGACGTCTTCGCTCCGTACAAGGTCGAGACCTGGGACGACATCCCGGACGAGAACAAGGAGGCCACCGGCCTCTGGGTGAACGACTACACCGGTCTGATGTCGATCGGCTACGACCCCGAGGCCGTGCCGGAGCCGGAGTCGCTCGAGGACCTGCTCGGCGCCGACTACCGCGGCTCCGTCGCGATCAACGGCGACCCGACGCAGGCCGGAGCCGCCGCGGCCGCCGTCCAGCTCGCCGCGCTGCAGTCGGGCGGCTCGGCCGACGACGTCCAGCCGGGCATCGACTTCTTCGAGGAGCTCAACGACGCGGGCAACTTCCTCCCGCTCGACCCGACCGAGGCCACCATCGCCTCGGGAGAGACCCCGGTGGTCTTCGACTGGAGCTACAACAACCTCGCCGCGGGCACGGCGAACGAGGGCACCCGCGAGTGGGCGACCACCGTCCTGCCCGACGCCGCCGTGGGCAGCTACTACAACCAGGCCGTGAACGCCGACGCCCCGCACCCGGCGGCGGCGCGTCTGTGGCAGGAGTACCTCTACTCGGACGCCGCGCAGAACCTCTACCTCGCCGCCGGCGCCTACCCGGTCCGCCTCGCGGCGATGGTCGAGGCGGGCACCGTCGACCAGGAGGCGCTCGACGCCGTCGGCGAGGCTCCGGCCGACCTCGTGCAGTTCACCGAGGAGCAGACGGGAGCCGCCTCCGCGCTGCTCGCCGAGAAGTGGCCGTCGGCGATCCAGTGACGGCCGCGTCCGTCGCCGCCGCCCCCGGGACCCGTGCGTCCCGGGGGCGGCGGGGCGTCCCCGAGATCCTGGGCGTCGCTCCGTTCGCGGTCTACGTCCTCCTGTTCCTCGCCGTGCCCACCGTGCTCGCGGTGGGCACCGGCTTCGTCGACGGTGAGGGACGCCCCACCCTGGCGAACCTGATCGCGCTCGGCGACCCCGTCGTCCTGTCGGCGTTCGGCGCCTCGCTGGGGCTCTCGGCCTTCACCGCGGTCGTCGGAGCGGTGCTCGGCGCGATCGTCTGCCTGGCGCTCGTCGGCTCGGACCCGCGCGGACCGCTCCGCTCGGTCGTCGACGCGGCGGCCGGTGTGCTCGCCCAGTTCGGCGGAGTGATGCTGGCGTTCGCCTTCATCGCGACCATCGGGGTGCAGGGGATGGTCACGACCCTCCTCGCCGGCCTCGGGGTCGATCTCTACGCCGACGGCGTGTGGCTGTACCGGATCGTCGGTCTCGTGCTGCCCTACCTGTACTTCCAGGTGCCGCTGATGGTGCTGACGTTCCTCCCGGCCCTCGAGGGGCTCCGCCCGGAGTGGGCCGAGGCGAGCGCGGTGCTCGGCGGAGGAGCCGCGACCTACTGGTGGCGCGTCGCCGTGCCGGTGCTGGCCCCGTCCTTCCTCGGCTCGGTGCTCCTGCTCTTCGCGAACGCCTTCTCGTCCTTCGCCACGGCGGCCGCGCTCATCAGCCAGGGAGCGCAGATCGTGCCGCTGCAGATCCGCGCCGCGCTCGTCTCCGAGACCGTCCTGGGTCGCGAGAACATGGCGGGCGCCCTCGCGCTGGGGATGCTCGTGGTGATGGTGGTGCTGATGACGGGCTACTCGCTCCTGCAGCGACGAGCGCGGCGGTGGCAGCGGTGAACCGCGCCGTGTCGCGGGTCGTGCTCGTCGTGACCGGTCTCGTCTTCGCGGTGCCGTTGATCGCGATGGCCGAGTTCACCCTGCGCGGCGCGGGCGGGTACGACCTGTCGCACTGGGCCGCGATCGTCGATCCGGCGAACGAGCGCGGCTACCGCGCGCTGTTCCAGGGGATCGGCAACTCGCTCCTGCTCGCGGTGGTGACGGCGCTGCTGGTGCTGGTGCTGCTGGTCCCCACGATGCTCCTGGTCGAGATCCGCCTGCCGCGGCTGCGGCGGGTGCTCGAGCTCGTCTGCCTGGTCCCGCTGACGGTGCCCGCGATCGTGCTCGTCGTCGGCCTCGCGCCCGTCTACTCCGTCGTCACCCGACTGGCCGGTTCGGCGCCGTGGACGCTGGCACTCGCGTACGGGGTGCTGGTGCTGCCCTACGCGTACCGGGCCGTCGCAGCGGATCTCGCGGGCCTGGACGTCACGACCCTCTCGGAGGCGGCGCGCTCCCTCGGCGCCGGCTGGTGGACGGTGCTCGTGCGCGTGCTGCTGCCCAACCTCCGACGCGGACTCGTCGCCGCCGCGCTGATCACCGTCGCGGTCGTGCTCGGGGAGTACACGGTCGCCTCCCTCCTCAGCCGCACGACGCTGCAGACCGGCCTCGTGCAGGTCTCGCGGTCGGACGCGTTCGTCGCGGTGATCTTCTCCCTCCTCTCCCTCCTCTTCGCGTTCGCCCTGCTGCTCGGGATCGGCCGCCTCGCGCGGATCGGCCTGCCGCTGGGGGCCGCTCCCTCCCCGAAAGGCGCCGCATGAGCGCACAGCCCTCCACCACTCCCGGCGCCCGGGTCTCGTTCGTGGACGTCGTCAAGCAGTACGGGTCCTCCCGAGCCCTCGACGGGGTGTCGTTCGACGCCGCCCCGGGCGAGTTCGTGGCGCTCCTGGGCCCCTCCGGCTGCGGCAAGACCACCGCGCTGCGGGCGCTGAGCGGCCTCGAGCGGATCGACTCCGGCCGCATCCTCCTCGACGGCGAGGACGTCGCCGGGGTCCCGGTCGCCCGACGCGACATGGGCATGGTGTTCCAGTCGTACTCGCTCTTCCCGCACCTCCGCGCCCGCGAGAACGTCGAGTTCGGGCTGCGCACCCGCGGGGTCGGCGCGGCCGAGCGGAGGGTCTCGGCCCAGGAGGCCCTCGACCTCGTCGGGCTCGGCGCCCTGGGCGACCGCTACGCGCACCAGCTCTCCGGCGGCCAGCAGCAGCGCGTCGCCCTGGCGCGCGCGCTCGTCACGCGGCCGCGCGTGCTGCTGCTCGACGAACCGCTCTCGGCGCTGGACGCGAAGGTCCGGGTGCAGCTGCGCGACGAGATCAGGCGCATCCAGAGCGAGGTCGGCATCACCACCTTCTTCGTGACCCACGACCAGGAGGAGGCGCTCGCCGTCGCCGACCGGGTCGCCGTCATGAGCGCCGGGCGCATCGAGCAGCTCGGCGCTCCGGAGGAGCTGTACACGCGCCCGCGGACGGCGTTCGTCGCGCACTTCATCGGGCTCTCGAACGTGGTCCCCGGAGTCGTCGCCGACGGCGCGGTCGAGGTCCTCGGAGTGCGACTGCCCCTCGTGGACGCCACGACGCCCGACGGAGCGGTCGAGGCGTTCCTGCGCCCCGAGGACGTCGAGCTCGTCGCCGAGGGCTCTGCGAGCACTCTCGGAGCGGTCGTCGTGGCGTCCAGCTTCCTCGGTCCGGTGCGGCGCTCGACCGTGCGCACCGACGGGGGAGTGGAGCTGATCGTGCAGCACCGCGCCGGCGAGAAGCTCGAGGCCGGCCGGAGCGTCGGCCTCGCGCTCGGGTCCCGCCCGGTCGCCGTGAGGGCCGTCTCCTGAGTCCTCGCGGTCGATACCGCCGGGGGAATGGACCGGGGCCTAGTCTGTGGGGATGAGACTCGGCAGGTCCCGCCGCTCCTCCGGCCCCCGCGTCGTCGACACCGCGGCGCCGCCGCTCCCGCACGTCCCGGGGACCTCCCGCCCCGTTCCCGACTCCGCCTTCGTGAGCGACGGGATGCGCATCGCGGGCGCCTGGGCCTGGCGCGTGCTCGTCGTCGTCGCCGCCCTCGCGGTGCTGGCGCTGCTCATCATCGAGCTGCGGCTGATCGTGATACCGCTGCTCGTCGCCATCGTCATCGCGGCGCTGCTCGTGCCGTTCTCGAGCTTCCTGCAGCGGCACCGCTGGCCCAAGTGGCTGGCGATCACCGTGTCGGAGCTGGGCATCATCGTCATCATCGGCGGTCTGCTCTTCCTGGTCGTGACGCAGGTCTACCAGGGGTTCGACGACCTCAGCCGCCAGACGGTGCAGTCCTACGACGACCTCAAGGCCTGGCTGCTCGAATCGCCGCTGCACCTCACCGAGGGCGAGATCAACCAGTACGCGCAGCAGGCGCTGACCGCCCTGCAGCAGGACTCGGGCATGCTCGTCAGCGGAGCGCTGAGCGTCGGCTCGACGATCGGCCACGTGCTGACCGGCGTCCTGCTGACCCTCTTCTCGACCCTGTTCATCCTCATCGACGGCCCGAACATCTGGCGCTGGGTGGTGCGGCTCTTCCCGCACCGTGCGCGCCCCGCGGTCGACGGCGCCGGGCGGGCCGGCTGGGTGACGCTCACCAACTTCGTCAAGGTGCAGATCTTCGTCGCGTTCATCGACGCCGTCGGCATCGGCGTGGGCGCGGCCCTCCTGGGCGTGCCGCTGGCGATCCCGATCGGCGTGCTGGTGTTCCTGGGCTCGTTCGTGCCGGTGATCGGAGCGGTGGCGACCGGCGCTCTCGCCGTCTTCATCGCACTCGTCTACAACGGGCCGATCATCGCCCTGATCCTGCTGATCGTCGTCCTCGGCGTCCAGCAGCTCGAGGGGCACATCCTCCAGCCGCTCGTCATGGGCTCGGCCATCAAGATCCACCCGCTCGCCGTGGTGCTCGCCGTCGCCGGCGGCTCCATCGTGGCGGGCATCGCCGGCGCCTTCTTCGCGGTGCCCTTCGTCGCGACCCTGAACGTCATGGTCAACTACATCGCGAGCGGCGCCTGGCGCTCGCCGACCCGAACCCCCGAGAGAGTTGCCGCAGAGCATGCAGACTAGCCACGTCGTCGGACCGTCCCTCCAGGAGTTCGAGGCCGCGCGCGGCGTCATCGCGCCGGTCATCGCGAACACCCCGATGGAGACGAGCACGTTCCTCGCCCAGGTGCTCGGCTCGCCCGTGTTCCTCAAGTGCGAGAACCTGCAGCGCACCGGCTCCTACAAGATCCGCGGCGCCGTGTTCCGGATGTCGCGGCTCTCTCCCGAGGAGCGCGGGCGCGGCGTGGTCGCGGCGTCGGCCGGCAACCACGCGCAGGGCGTCGCCTACGCCGCGCGCGAGCTCGGCATCTCGGCCACCATCTTCATGCCGATCGGAGTCGCGCTGCCCAAGCTCGCGGCCACCCGCGACTACGGAGCCGACGTCGTGCTGAGCGGCCACATCTTCAACGAGTCGCTTGCGGCGGCCGCCGAGTTCGCCGAGCGCACGGGGGCCGTCTTCATCCCGCCGTTCGACCACCCCGACGTGGTCACCGGGCAGGGCACGATCGGACTCGAGATCCTCGAGCAGGCCGAGGGCGTCGAGACGATCGTCGTCCCGATCGGCGGCGGCGGCCTCATCGCCGGCGTCGCCTCCGCGGCGAAGCAGAAGGCCGCGCAGGAGGGGCGCACCCTGCGCGTCATCGGCGTGCAGGCCGCGAACGCCGCTCCGTACCCGCTGTCTCTCGCGAGCGGGGAGCCGACGCTCATCACGATCTCGCCGACGATCGCGGACGGCATCGCGGTGGCCATGCCCGGAGCGCTCAACTTCGCGATCATCCGCGACGTCGTCGACGAGGTCGTGACGGTCGAGGACGACGACATCGCCCGCGCGCTGCTCGTGCTGCTCGAGCGGGCGAAGCTCGTGGTCGAGCCCGCGGGCGCCGTCGGCATCGCGGCGATCCTCACCGGGAAGATCCGCGACGCGGGCCGGACCGCGGTGATCCTCTCGGGCGGCAACATCGACCCGCTGATGATGGAGCGCGTGATCAGCCGCGGCCTCGCCGCCTCGGAGCGCTACCTCAAGATGAGCATCGGCCTGCCGGACCGCCCCGGCCAGCTCGCCCGCATCTCCGAGCTCATCTCGGAGGCGAACGCCAATGTCGTCGAGGTGCTGCACACCCGCCACGGGCGGGGACTGCAGATCAGCGAGGTCGAGCTCGAGATCAGCGTCGAGACGCGCGGTCCGGAGCACGCCGAGCGCGTCCTCCAGGTGCTGCGCGATGCGGGCTACGAGCCCCGCATGTCCCAGAACTGACCCCCGGACACGAGAGACGCCACCTGCGAGACCCCTTCGGGGCTCCTCGCAGGTGGCGTCTCACGGTGGTGGATCCGAGGTCTGTCAGTGGCCGTTCCAGGTCTCCACGTCGACGACGCGGACGGAGATCGTCCGACCGTTCGGGGCCTCGAAGCTGGTCGAGTCGCCCACCTTCAGGCCCATGATCGCTCCGCCCAGCGGGCTCTGCGGGCTGTAGACGTCGAGGTCGCTCTCGCCGGCCATCTCGCGGTTGCCGAGCAGGAACCGCGACTCGTCGCCGGCGATCTCGGCCGTGATGATCGTGCCGGCCTCGACCACTCCGTGGCTCTCGGGCGGCGTGCCGATCTCGGCCTCGCGCAGGAGCGAGGTCAGCTGGCGGATCCGCGCCTCGATCTTCCCCTGCTCGTCCTTCGCGGCGTGGTAGCCGCCGTTCTCCTTGAGGTCGCCCTCCTCGCGGGCGACCTCGATGCGCTTCGCGATCTCCTCGCGGCCCGCGGTGGACAGTTCGTTCAGCTCCGCCTGGAGGCGGTCGTACGACTCCTGGGTCATCCAGGTGACCTGAGGCTGGTCGGCCATGGTGGGCTCCTCACGTGACTGCCGCGTGCAGGGATCCGACGACGGGGTGCGGGGCTCCCGCCCCGGCGTCCGTGTCGTCCGACGCCCGGCGGCGGTGGAAAAAGACAAGGCCCCGACGAGTCCGTCAGGGCACCCGGCAACCCTACGGGAGCCAGCAGGAGGAGATCAAACCTGTGTTCGCGAGCTCGGTCGTCCGCACCGTCTCGGTGAAGGAGCGGAAGCGCTCCGGGGAGGCGGGGTACTCCACGACGAGCCAGCCGACGACGGCCGACTGCTCGTTGAGCGCCTGGACGGCGCAGGCGACGTCCGTCCCGGCGGGCGCGGTGAGGTCGAAGGAGACGGTGACCGTGCGGTCGTCGACGACCCGGTGCGCCGTGTCCTGCACGTCGACGCCGTCGCGTCCGCTGTCCAGGCCCGCCCAGACCACCCAGGCGGCGAAGACCGCGACGAAGGCGAGCGCGACCGCGCCGAAGAGCCAGCGGTTGCCGCGGCGGCTGCGCGCGGTGCGGCCGTAGCGCGACGCGAGCGGGCCGCTCGCCCGGACGGCGTCGGGATCGACCGCGGTCTCGTCGCTCCGCTCGGAGCTGTCGGACGTGCGGACGGCCACGGAACTCCCCGGATCTAGCGGTTACTGTTGACGGATGGTGCGCGCTCGCTGCGAGCGGTCGCACCGCCCCATTAAACCCCGAGGAATCGAGCGATCGTGTCCCAGGCCGCCCAGGTCTCCGTCGATTCGGAGGTGCGGGAGGTTCCGCGCCTCCTCGCCGTGCACGCCCACCCCGACGACGAGTCGAGCAAGGGCGCCGCGACCCTCGCGGCCTACGCCGATCGCGGCGCCGAGGTCATGGTCGTCTCCTGCACCGGAGGCGAGGCCGGCTCCGTCCTGAACGAGTCGCTCGCGGCGCGTGCGCACGCCGAGCGCGACATGGGCGGCCTGCGCCGCCTCGAGATGGCCGAGGCGCAGCGCATCCTGGGCGTGCAGCACACGTGGCTGGGCTTCGTCGACTCCGGGATGGAGGAGGACGGCTCGGTACCGCCCGCGAGCTTCGCGGCGCTCCCGCTCGCGACGGCGTCCGCTCCGCTGGTCCGCCTGGTCCGCCGCTTCAAGCCGCACGTGATCATCAGCTACGACGAGAACGGCGGCTACCCGCACCCCGACCACATCCGCGCGCACCAGGTCGCCATGGAGGCGTTCCGGGCGGCGGGGGAGCCGGACGAGTACCCCGGCCTCGGTGCGCCCTGGTCGGTCGCGAAGCTCTACTACGACCGCGTGTTCAGCGGTCAGAAGCTGCGGGCGATCGCCGAGCACCTCCGCTCCCTCGACCCGGAGGACCCGCGACTGGCGACCTTCGAGGAGATGAAGCGCTGGTCGGACGACGCTCCGTACCTCGCGACGACTCAGGTGCTCATCTCGGGCTTCCACGACCGGAGGGATGCGGCCCTGCGCGCGCACGCCAGCCAGGTCGCGCCCGACAACGCCTTCTTCTTCCTGCCGCACGAGGCCATCGACGCCGCGTGGCCGACCGACGACTTCCAGCTCGTGCAGTCGCGGGTGGAGGCGCCGACGCCCGAGACCGATCTCTTCGCCGGACTCGACGTCGCCTTCCCGACCGGTGCGCGGAACGAGGTGGACGCGTGATCCCCGCCGTGCTCGACTCCGCGACCCTGGTGCTGTCCCGGGTCGCCGCGGCCACCCCGTCGCCCGCGCCCGACTTCAACGAGGACACGGTCACGCCGGGCCTGTTCGGCTTCATCACCATGCTCGTGATCGCCGTCGCCGCCGTCCTCCTCGCGCTCGACATGGTGCGCCGGGTCCGGCGGACCACCTACCGCCAGCAGGTCGCCGAGCGGCTCGACGCGGAGGAGCGCGAGCGCGCCGCCGAGGCGGAGCACCCCGACCGCGGGCCGGACGACCGCCCGGAGCGCTGACGCCGGCTCAGCCGCCGTTGTAGGCCGGGCTCAGCGAGATCAGCAGCGCCGCCGTCCAGTGGCAGACGAACGCCACCGCGGTCAGCGCGTGGAAGATCTCGTGGAACCCGAAGACGCCCGGCACGGGGTTGGGCCGCTTGAACCCGTAGACGACCGCTCCCACCGTGTAGCAGAGGCCGCCGACGAGGACGAGGACCATCATCGTCGCGCTCGCCTCGAGCAGCGGTCCGAGGTACATCACCGCCGCCCAGCCCAGGAGCAGGTAGAGCGGCACGTAGAGCCAGCGCGGCGCCGAGATCCAGAAGACCCGGAAGCCGATCCCGAGCAGCGCTCCCGACCAGACGAGCACGAGCAGCAGCGTGCCCTGCGCGGGCGGCAGCGCGAGCACCGCGAGCGGCGTGTAGGTGCCCGCGATCAGCAGGAAGATGTTGGCGTGGTCGATCCGCTTGAGGATCACCTTCGTCCGCGGCGCCCAGTCGAAGCGGTGGTAGAGCGCCGAGTTGCCGAAGAGCAGGAGCGAGGACGTCGCGAAGACGGCGGCGGCCCACTTCGCGGCGGTGCCGTCGGCCACCGAGACGAGGACGATGCCGGCCACGATCGCGAACGGGAAGAGCCCGGCGTGGATCCAGCCGCGCCAGGTCGGCTTCGTCTCGGCGGCCGTCCCGTGGTCGATCTCGTCGTCGACGAGGGGGAGGTTCGGCAGGTCCGGCCCGTCGGCGTCGTCCCGTGCCACGGCGTCGTCGGAGCGGGGGGAGGACCGACGGGCGGGCTCGGGGGCGGGGGGCGTCGGCCGGTGGCTCATACGGCCCAGGATACGACCGGTCCCGGTGGCCCCGCCGGGCGCCGTGACCCTCCGCGGGCAGGAGCATCGGCTACCGTAGCGATGTGCCGAAGCCGAGACTGCCTGTGGGAAGGGACCTCCTCTACGGCGTCTACAAGAAGCGGCTGAGGTCGAGCCTGGCTCCCGGCACCCTGCCGAACCACGTCGCGATGATCATCGACGGCAACCGGCGCTGGGCGCGGCAGCGGGCACTCGAGACGGCGGCGCACGGCCACCGCGCGGGCGCCGCGAAGGTGCACGAGTTCCTCCAGTGGTGCGACGAGCTGGGCGTCCGGCACGTCACGCTCTACCTGCTCTCGCAGGACAACCTGGTCGGCCGCGACAGCTCCGAGCTCACCGAGCTGATCGCGATCATCGCCGACCTCGCCGAGGAGGTCTCGCAGCAGCCGGACTGGCGGGTGCAGCACGTCGGCTCGGACGACGGGCTCCCGGAGTCGCTCATCGCGGCCCTGGACGCTGCCGAGGAGCGGACGGCCCGGCACACCGGCCTGCACGTGAACCTCGCCGTCGGCTACGGCGGGCGTCACGAGATCGCGCAGGCGGTGCGCAGCATCCTCGACGACCACGGCAAGCGCGGATCCACGATCGAGGACGTCGCGGAGCTGCTGACGCCCGAGCTGATCGGCGAGCACCTCTACACGAGCGGTCAGCCCGACCCCGACCTGGTCATCCGCACCTCGGGGGAGCAGCGGCTCTCGGACTTCATGCTCTGGCAGAGCGCGCACAGCGAGTTCTACTTCATGGAGGCGCTCGGGCCGGACATCCGCGAGGTCGACTTCCTCCGCGCCCTCCGCGACTACGCCGGACGGCACCGCCGCTTCGGCAGCTGAGGCGTCCGCGCCACCACCGACCGGAAGGGCCGGCATGAGCACGACGAACACCCTCCCGATGGACGAGTTCCTCGGAGCCTTCGCCGAGGAGACCGGCTACCTCGACTTCGCCCGCGTCGGACCGATCTCGGCGACGGCCGCGGCCGAGCAGGAGGCGGCGACGCGGCTCCTGCAGGCGGGCCGGGCCCTCGACGAGCTGCAGCGGCAGGACGAGCGGGTGCGCGCCGCCGTGGGCGCCCTGGTCGATCTGCCGGCCGAGCAGATCGTCTTCCAGCCGAACACGTCGACGGGGCTGCTGCACGCGATGCTCGGTCTGCGGGGGAGCGTGCTGCTCTCCTCCGCCGAGTTCCCGAGCCTGCCCTACGCCGCGGTGCGCGCTCAGCAGGCGCTCGGAGCGGTGTCGCCCGTCTGGCTGCGACCGACGGCGGTCGGGTGCGCCCGAGGCCGTGCGCGAGGGTCTCACTCCGGACGTCGTCGCCGTGGCCGTGAGCCTCGTCGACTCCCGGACGGGCCACCTCGCCGACCTCGGCGCGCTGCGCGAGGTGATCGGCGACCGGCTGCTGATCGTGGACGCGATCCAGGGCTTCGGAGTCGTCGACGCACCGTACGCCGCAGCGGACGTCGTCGTCTCCGGCGGTCAGAAGTGGGTGCGCTCGGGCTGGGGCACCGGGTTCCTGGCCCTCGGCGAGCGGGCGCTCGAGAGGCTGTCGCCGGTGCTCTCGGGCTGGACGGGCTCCGAAGCCGTGGAACCGTGGGACGAGGTCGCACCGCCGGGCTCCGGGGCGCGCGCCTACAGCGTCACGAACCCCGATCCGATCGCGCAGGCGCGCTTCGCCGGCGCGCTGGAGGACATCGCGGCGGTGGGAGTGCCCGCGATCGCCGCGGTCGTCGCGGAGCGGGTCAGCGCGGTCGTCGACCTCGCCGACGAGTTCGGCCTCGCCGTGACGAGCTCGCGCGACGAGCGGGACCGCGCCGGCATCGTCGTCGTCGAACCCGCACCGGAGGAGCTCGCTCCGCTGGCCTCCTCGCTCGAGGTCCACGGAGTGACCGCCCGCCTGCGGCCGGGAACGGTCCGCTTCAGCGCCCACGCCAGCACCACGGACGAGACGCTGGCGGCCCTGCGCGCCGCTCTCGTCTCGGCCGGCACCGGCGCCGACTTCTGACCTGCGCCGGGCGTTCACACGTTGGTTACACACTCGAACCACACGGATGTCATTCGCGGGGTTATGTTCGAGTCATCAGGTGAAGCGCCTGGTCGAGACGGACCCGAGGGAACGGCTCGACATCGCGCAGATCGGTGAGAGGGAACTGCGCGGTGCCGAGACGCACCGGAGGGCCGGCTTCGCAGCATGAGCCGGGGGCGTTCGAGCCTCCGGGGTGTGGAGAGTCGTCGTGACAGTTCCCCAGGGTATGGACCAGCAGGCCGGAGCGCAGGGCGGCGTCCACCGCCGAGCGCAGCACGGCTCGACCGTGTCCTCCGATCAGCTCCTCCGCACGTACGTGCTCGACACGTCGGTGCTGCTCTCCGATCCGATGGCGATGTTCCGGTTCGCGGAGCACGCCGTGGTCCTGCCGATCGTCGTCATCGGCGAGCTCGAGGGCAAGCGCCACGACCCCGAGATCGGCTACTTCGCGCGCCAGGCGCTGCGGCACCTCGACGAGCTGCGCATCAAGCACGAGCGCCTCGACTTCCCGATCGCGGTCGGCAACGGGGGCACCCTCCGCGTCGAGCTCAACCACTCGAACATGTCGGTGCTGCCCAGCGGGCTGCAGCTGGGCGACAACGACGCGCGGATCCTCGCGGTGGCCATGAACCTCGCCAACGAGGGCTCGACCGTCACCGTGGTCTCCAAGGACATGCCGATGCGCGTCAAGGCCGCGTCGATCGGCCTCGCCGCCGAGGAGTACCTCGCCGAGCTCGCTCCGGAGTCGGGCTGGACCGGCATGGACGACATCACGCTCGAGGGCGGCGCGATGAGCGAGTTCTACGACCGGGAGCGCCTCTTCACCGACGCGGTCGAGGGGATTCCGATCAACACGGGCCTCGTGGTCCACTCCGATCGCGGCTCGGCGCTCGCCCGGGTGACCGGCAAGCGGCAGATCACGCTCGTGCGCGGCGACCGCGACGTCTTCGGGCTGCACGGGCGCTCGGCGGAGCAGCGGCTCGCTATCGACCTCCTCCTGGATCAGGAGGTGGGCATCGTCTCGCTCGGCGGCCGGGCGGGCACCGGCAAGTCGGCGCTGGCGCTGTGCGCGGGCCTGGAGGCGGTGCTCGAGAAGCGCCAGCACAAGAAGATCATGGTCTTCCGCCCGCTGTACGCCGTGGGCGGCCAGGACCTCGGCTTCCTGCCGGGCGATGCGGCCGAGAAGATGAACCCCTGGGCTCAGGCGGTCTTCGACACCCTCGGTGCCCTGGTGTCGCAGAACGTGCTCGACGAGGTGATCGAGCGCGGGATGCTCGAGGTGCTGCCGCTGACCCACATCCGCGGGCGCTCGCTGCACGACGCCTTCGTGATCGTCGACGAGGCGCAGTCGCTCGAGCGGAACGTGCTGCTCACCGTCCTGTCGCGCGTGGGGCAGAACTCGCGGGTGGTGCTGACCCACGACGTGGCCCAGCGCGACAATCTGCGGGTCGGCCGTCACGACGGCGTCGCCTCCGTGATCGAGACGCTGAAGGGCCACCCGCTGTTCGCGCACGTCACGCTCACCCGCTCGGAGCGCTCGGCGATCGCGGCGCTGGTGACCGAGATGCTGGAGTCGAACGAGCTGGCCTGACCCGCGTCGGTCGTCCGGCTCGCGAGACCGCGTCCGGCGCGCAGGATCCACGGATCCCTGCGTGCCGGACGCGGTTCTGCGAGCCGGAGGCCGCTCTCGCGGCGGCCGTGCGGGTCGACGGGCGTAGCGTGGACCGGGTGAGCATCCTCGACGACGCGCTCCTCGAGCGCTTCCGCCTCCGCGCCGCCGACTACGACGAGCGCAACGCCTTCTTCACCGAGGACCTCGAGGAGCTGCGCGCGATCGGCTACCTGGCGCTGCTCGTGCCGTCCGAGCTGGGTGGTGCGGGGCTCGGCCTCGAGCAGGCCGCGGCGGAGCAGACGCGGCTCGCGACCGCGGCGCCGGCCACCGCGCTCGCCGTCAACATGCACCTCGTCTGGACCGGGGTCGCCAAGATCCTGCGCGACCGGGGCGACTCCTCCCTCGAGCACGTGCTCGTGGACGCGGCAGCCGGGCACGTCTTCGCCTTCGGGAACAGCGAGCCGGGCAACGACCTCGTGCTCTTCGACTCTCTGACCCGTGCTGAGCCGCTGCCGGACGGCGGCCACCGTTTCACCGGCACGAAGGTCTTCACCTCGCTCTCGCCCGCGTGGACGCGACTGGGCGTCTTCGGGCGGGACGACAGCGGTCCGGAGCCGCGGCTGGTGCACGGCTTCGTCGATCGCGGCACTCCGGAGTCGCCGGTCGCCGGCCTGCGTGCACGCGACGACTGGGACACGCTCGGCATGCGCGCCACGCAGAGCCGCACGACGATCCTGGACGGCGTCGAGATCCCGGCCGAGCGGATGTTCCGCTCGCTGCCCGTCGGGCCGAACGCGGATCCGCTGGTCTTCGCGATCTTCGCGGCCTTCGAGCTGCTGATCGCCTCCGTCTACCTCGGCGTCGCGCAGCGGGCGCTCGCGCTGGCGGTCGAGTCGGCGGCGCGGCGCACGTCGAGGAGGGCGGGCGGGCGGTCCCTCGCGCACGACCCGGACGTCCGGTGGCGCGTCGCGGACGCGGCGATCCTGCTCGACGGCCTCGAGGCTCCGCTGCGCTCGGCCGCCGCCGACGTCGACGCGCTCGTCGACCGCGGTGCGCGCTGGTTCCCCTCGCTCGTGGGCGTCAAGATCCGCACCACGGAGGCGGCCCTGCGGATCGTGGAGAGCGCCGTGCGCGTGGCGGGCGGGTCGGCCTACTCGCGGAGCTCGGAGCTGTCGCGCCTGTACCGCGACGTGCTCGCCGGCCTCTTCCACCCGTCCGACGACGAGTCCGCCCACTCCACCTTCGCGACCGCCTGGCTCGGCCCCCTGCCCCCCGCGGAGTGACGTCCTCGCGCTGAGGAGTCCTGGCTCTCCCGATGCTCCGCGACCGGGAAGCCCCGACTCCGACCACCGACGACCGGACTACCTGCGGATGCCCAGCCACGCACCCGCGAGGCGAACGCGTGAAACGCGTGCCAGCGTTTCGCGCTAGCCGAATGCAGGACGCTCTGCGGAACGCACCCCTCCCGAGAAGCCGACCGCGGTCCGTCCTGCGCACGCGCAGGACGGACCTGACGACTCAGCCGGGAGAGGTCATGCTCATCACGTCCAGCAACGCATCCAGCTGCTCCTCCGTGACCTCGCCGCGCTCGACGAAGCCGAGGTCGACGACCGACTCGCGGACGGTGATGCCCTTGGCCACCGAGTTCTTCGCGACCTTGGCGGCCGCTTCGTAGCCGATGACCTTGTTGAGCGGCGTGACGATCGACGGCGAGGACTCGGCCAGGGCGCGGGCGCGCTCCAGGTTCGCCTCGAGGCCGTCGACGGTCTTGTCGGCCAGGAGGACCGACGAGTTCGAGAGCAGGCGGATGGACTCGAGCAGCGCGGTCCCCATGACGGGGATCGCGACGTTCAGCTCGAAGGCTCCCGAGGCGCCCGCCCAGGCGATGGTGGCGTCGTTGCCGATGACGCGGGCGCAGACCATGAGCACCGCCTCCGGGATCACCGGGTTGACCTTGCCGGGCATGATCGAGGAGCCGGGCTGCAGGTCGGGGATGTGCAGCTCGCCGAGCCCGGTGTTGGGGCCCGAGCCCATCCAGCGGAGGTCGTTGTTGATCTTCGTCAGACTGACGGCCAGGACGCGCAGGGCTCCGGAGGCCTCGACGAGCGAGTCGCGGGCGCCCTGGGCCTCGAAGTGGTTGCGGGCCTCGGTGACGGGCAGGCCGGTCTCCTCGGCGAGGCGCGCGATGACCTTCTGCGGGAAGCCGGCGGGGGTGTTGATGCCGGTGCCGACCGCGGTGCCGCCCAGCGGGACCTCGGCGACGCGGGGGAGCGCCGACTGCACGCGCTCGATGCCGAGTCGGATCTGCGCGGCGTAGCCGCCGAACTCCTGCCCGAGGGTCACCGGGGTCGCGTCCATCAGGTGGGTGCGGCCCGACTTGACGGCCTCGGACCACAGCTCGGCCTTGGTCTCGAGCGCCTCGGCGAGGTGCTCGAGCGAGGGGATGAGGGTCTCGATCAGCGCGCCGGTCACGGCGACGTGCACCGAGGTGGGGAACACGTCGTTGGAGGACTGCGAGGCGTTGACGTGGTCGTTCGGGTGGACCGTGCGTCCGAGCGAGGTCGTCGCGAGGCTGCTGAGCACCTCGTTCATGTTCATGTTCGAGGAGGTGCCCGAGCCGGTCTGGTAGACGTCGATCGGGAAGTGCTCGTCGTACCCGCCGGCGACGATCATGTCGGCCGCGTCGGCGATCGCCCCCGCGATGTCGGCGTCGAGGACGCCCAGCTCGGCGTTCGCCAGCGCCGCGGCCTTCTTGATGCGCGCGAGAGCTGCGATCTGGGCCGGCTCGAGCCCGGCTCCCGAGATCGGGAAGTTCTCGACGGCGCGCTGCGTCTGCGCGGCGTACAGGGCGTTCCGCGGAACGCGCACCTCCCCCATCGTGTCGTGCTCGATGCGGAAGTCGCCGGAGTCGGTCGGGAGGTGATCCACCACGCTGTGTTCGTCCTTGTCTGATCGGTGCTGTTCGCCGGGCCGATTACTCGGCGCCGGACTCCGCCGCGTCGGTCGACGCGCCGGACTGGAGGGGGCTGAGCGTGCGCTCCTGCTCGGAGAGGTAGGGGCTCAGCTGGGGAGGGTCGATGCCGAGCACGACGTCAGAGACGACCGTGCCGTCGGAGAGGCGGTAGTTCGCCCCCACGATCGCGAGCGAGCCCGAGGCGACCGCGTCGGCGATCAGCGGCGACCGCTGGAGCATCTCGGCGACGGTGTCGCGCAGGTGCTCGCGGCCGACCACGAGCGCGTCGGTGGCCGAGGGGTCGACGAGGACGCGTCCGTCCGGCTGCGGCCCGACGACGCGGCGGACCGCGGGGATGATCGGCTCGATGAGGTGCTCGATGTGCGGCGGGAGGCGCTGCGCACCCGGGGCCTGCGATTCGATCGCCGCCTTCACCGCGCCGCACTCGTCGTGCCCGAGGACCAGGATCAGCTTCACTCCCAGCACGGCGACCGCGTACTCCAGGGAGCCGAGGATCGAGTCGGCGATGACCTGTCCGGCGTTGCGGACGACGAAGAGGTCGCCGAGGCCCAGGTCGAAGATGATCTCGGCGGCGAGGCGGGAGTCGCTGCAGCCGAAGAGGGCGGCGAGCGGACGCTGAGCGGCGGCGAGCTCGGCACGGCGCTCGACGTCCTGCCGCGGGTGGCGGGGCTCGCCGGCGACGAAGCGCTGGTTGCCGCGCAGCATCTCCTTCCACACCCAGGCGGGCGGGCGGGATTCGCGCGGAACGGGGATGGTCTGCGGGGCGTCGCCGCCGACGGTGTCGTCGTGGATGCTCACTGTTCCTCCTGGCCGATCTGGGGCGAGACGGCGTCGACGACCTCGCGGATCCGCTCGACGGGAGCGGTTCCGTAGACGAGGTACGTGCTGGCGCCCTCGGTGGTCTCGAGCGCGTAGGGCGTGTTGCCGGTGTCCTGGCCGGAGTCCCGGCGGTCGTACACCGTCCACTCGCGGCCGTCGATCCGCTCGACGCCCGTGGCCGCGGCGCGGTCGAGCTGCCGGGCGACCCAGGCCTCGTCGGCGTCGAAGCCCTGGCTGAGGCCGATGTAGCCGGAGTCGGGTGCGGGGGTCAGGAGGCCCACGTACCAGTACTCGATGCCGCCGTCGGTGCGCAGCTCGGCGGCGTTCGCGGACCAGCCCTCCGGCATCTCCGGCACGGCGAGGGTCTCGGTCTCGCCGAGCTGGAGCTGCGAGGCGACGAGCGGCACGTCGATCGCCGGGCGCTCGGTGCCGTCGCCGCGGGGGACGATCAGCACGATGAGGGCCACGACGCCCACCGTCGCGAGCAGGGAGAAGACCAGGTTGTTGACCGTCTTGCGCTGGCGGTAGAGGCGGGAGTTCTCGGCCTTGCGCGCCGCGATCTCGGCCGGGGTCTCGGGGCGGCCGAGCTCGGCGACGACCCTCGGCTCCTTGCGGCGGCTCATCCGGCGCTCGATCCGGAGCGGGCGGCCTCGAGGCGGGCGCGGGCGCCGATCAGCCACTCCTCGCAGCGTGCCGCGAGGGCCTCGCCGCGCTCCCAGAGGGCGAGCGAGCGCTCGAGGGTCGAGCTGCCCTGCTCGAGTTCGGCGACCACGCGCACGAGCTCGTCGCGGGCCTGCTCGTAGCTGAACTCGGAGACGTCGGAATCGAGTCCCTCGGGAGCGGGGGAGTCGGTGCGGGCGTCGGCCATGGTCTTGATCCTATCGATCGGTGCACCCGGGCAGGCGCGGCGGGGGAGGACGGGCGTGGGGTCAGCCG
>NZ_MUKN01000045.1 GCF_001995175.1 Rathayibacter rhapontici | reverse complement strand
CCGTCCGTCAGTCCTCGGGGTCGGCGTCGACGGCGTCGTCCTCGTCGGAGACGCGCCACACTCCGCCCAGGCGCTCGCGCTCGAGCTCGGCGCGGGCCTCGGCCTTGGCGTCCATCCGCTCGAAGTACTCGTCGCGACGCTCGTTGCGCGTCTTGCGGCGGTTGTCCTCGAGCCGCACGTCGGTGCCGCGGGGCGCCGTCAGGAGCTCGGCCGTGGAGGTGAGGGTGGGCTCCCAGTCGAAGACGACCCCGTCGCCCCGGCCGATCACGACGGTCGAGCCGGCGACCGCTCCCGCCGCGAACAGCCCGTTCTCGACGCCCAGCTTCGCGAGCCGGTCGGCGAGGAAGCCGACGGCCTCGTCGTTGGTGAAGTCGGTCTGCGCTACCCAGCGCACCGGCTTGGTGCCCAGGACGCGGTAGATGTTGCCGTACGAGCCGCCCTCGACGCGGATCTCGAAGTCCTTCTCGTCCACCGCGCGGGGTCGGATGGTGATCCGCTCCACCTGGGGCGCCGCGGCGAGCTCCGAGCGGTGCTGCTCGACGATCTCGGCCAGGGCGAACGTCAGCTGACGAAGACCCGCGTGGCTGACGGTCGAGATCTCGAAGACGCGGTAGCCGCGGGCCTCGAGGTCGGCGCGCACGAACGCGGCGAGCTCCTGGGCCTCGGGGACGTCGACCTTGTTGAGGGCGATCAGCTGAGGGCGCTCGAGCAGCGGCACCTGGCCGTCGCCGACCGGGTAGGCGGCCAGCTCGCCGAGGATGACGTCCAGGTCGGTGAGGGGGTCGCGGCCCGGCTCGAGCGTGGCGCAGTCCAGCACGTGCACCAGCGCGGTGCAGCGCTCGACGTGGCGGAGGAACTCGAGACCGAGGCCCTTGCCCTCGCTCGCGCCCTCGATGAGGCCGGGCACGTCGGCGACGGTGTAGCGCGACTCCCCCGCCTGCACGACGCCGAGGTTCGGGGCGAGCGTGGTGAACGGGTAGTCGGCGATCTTCGGCTTCGCCGCGGAGATGGCGGCGACGAGGCTCGACTTGCCCGCGGACGGGAACCCGACGAGTGCGACGTCGGCGACGGTCTTGAGCTCGAGGACGACGTCGCCCTCCCAGCCCGGGGTGCCGAGCAGCGCGAAACCGGGGGCCTTGCGCTTCGTGGTCGCGAGCGACGCGTTGCCCAGACCGCCCTGACCGCCCGGCGCGATGACGAAGCGCAGACCCGGCTCGTCCATGTCGATGAGCTGCTCGCCGTCGGGCGACTTCACGACGGTGCCGACCGGGACGGTCAGCTCGAGGAGCTCCCCGTTGCCTCCGGCGCGGTGGTCGCCCATCCCGGGCCCGCCGTTCTCGGAGGACTGGTGCGGGTGGCGGTGGTAGGCCAGGAGCGTCGTGACCTGCGGGTCCGCGACGAGGACGATGTCGCCGCCGTGACCGCCGTTGCCGCCGTCGGGGCCGGCGAGCGGCTTGAACTTCTCGCGGCGGACGGAGACGCAGCCGTTCCCGCCGTGGCCGGCACGCAGGTGCAGCGTGACGTTGTCGACGAAGGTGACCATGGTTGTTCTGTCCGTCCGATCGGGAGTGGGGGCGCCGGGGTTCCCGTGCGCCGGAGGCCGGCAGGCCGCTGCAACGCGCAAGGGGCGAGCCGAAGCCCGCCCCTTGCGTCCTGTGCCTGCTCGGCCGAGGAGACCGACCCTACTGGGCGGCCGCCACGATGTTGACGACCTTGCGGCCGCCCTTGGTGCCGAACTCGACCGCACCGGCCGACAGGGCGAACAGGGTGTCGTCCCCGCCGCGTCCGACGTTGGCGCCGGGGTGGAAGTGCGTGCCGCGCTGGCGGACGATGATCTCGCCGGCGTTCACGACCTGACCGCCGAAGCGCTTGACGCCGAGACGCTGCGCGTTCGAGTCACGACCGTTGCGAGTGGAGCTCGCGCCCTTCTTGTGTGCCATTTCTCATCTCCTCGAGACCGGGGGGCCGCAGCCCCGTGCTGAACATCCGCGGTGCGATGGCTCGCTCCGCGGTCAGCGGTTACTTGATGCCAGTGACCTTCACGCGCGTGAGCTCCTGACGGTGCCCCTGGCGCTTCTTGTAGCCGGTCTTGTTCTTGAACTTCTGGATGACGATCTTCGGGCCGCGGAGCTCTTCGAGCACCTCCGCGGTGACCGAGACCTTCTCGAGCGCCGAGGCGTCCGAGGTGATCGAGTCTCCGTCGACGAGGAGCACGGCAGCCAGCTGCACGGTGCCGTTCTCGTCGGCCTTGACGCGGTCCATCGTCACGATGGTGCCGACCTCGACCTTCTCCTGCCGACCGCCGGCGCGCACAACTGCGTAAACCACTTCTCGTACCTGTTTCTCGTCTGGACGGGCGCTGTCGTGAGACGGCGCCGCCCGGGGCTTGTATGGAAGGGGCGGGGCCCCGTTTCTTTCCCGTCTCCCACACCGAACGAGGGAACCGGTACCGCGTCCCGCTCTCCGTGAGGAGACGGGCGACGACGGAAATCTGCGTGAGCACATGGATCGC
Source organism: Rathayibacter rhapontici (assembly GCF_001995175.1). Taxonomy (GTDB): domain Bacteria; phylum Actinomycetota; class Actinomycetes; order Actinomycetales; family Microbacteriaceae; genus Rathayibacter. The sequence continues at coordinate 29,501 of NZ_MUKN01000045.1, read as the reverse complement.
GCCACACCAACGGTCAAGAGTACGGGATGGGAGCTCGACGGTCAAACGCCCGCTCCGGAGAGCGGGTGTCGCACGGGTGCACGGCCTCGCGGCACGGCGCCCCCGATCCGACGACCCCGTCACGATAGTGGACTGCGGCGGGCCGGACCGGCAGGCGCGCCGCCTACGATCATCGGATGGCGATCCTTCTCGACGCGGCACGGTGGCCCGCCCACGACACGCTCTGGGCGCACCTGGTCAGCGACGAGTCGCTGGAGGAGCTGCACGCGTTCGCCCGCCGGACCGGGGTGCCCGAGCGCAGCTTCGACCTCGACCACTACGACGTCCCCCAGGAGCGCCGCGCGGAGCTGCTCGCCGCGGGAGCGATCCCCGTCGGCGCGCGCGAGCTCGTCGAGCGGCTCCGCAGCAGCGGTCTGCGCGTGAAGGGCCGGGACCGGGAGACGGAGAGGGCCCGGCGCCGGCTCCCGCCGGGCACCGGGCCCCACTGATCCGACCGCGCGGCCGCTACTGCTGCTCGGCGCGGCGCGGGGTCTGCTCCGGGATGACCGCGACGCCCGTGAGGGCGGCGGTGGTCACCCGGCGGCTCTTGGCGCGGCCCTGGCCCGGCTGCTTGGGCGCGGGAGGGCGTCGAGCACCGAGTCGAGCAGGTGCTCGGCGACCTCGCTGCGCACTCGGCGCCCGGTGGTCGCGGGAGCGGGAGGGATCGGGATGTCGAGGATCGGCACGACCGGTGCCTCGACCGCGGGCGGGGCGGTCTGCTCGACCGGAGCCTGCTCGGCGGTCTCGTCGGCCGTGCTCTCCTGACGCGGCTCGCGGTCGCGGCCCCGGCGGCGGCGCTCGCCCCGGGCGGGGCGCTCGCTGCGACGCGGCTGCTCGCGGGGCGCGGCCTGATCGGCCTGCTCCTGCTCCCCGGCCTCGGCGGGCTGGGTGCGGGCGACTCGGCCGAGGCCTCGTCGACGAGCGCCGCGGCCTCCTCGGCCGCCTGGCGGACGTTCGCGGGGTGGATGGTGCTCGCCGCGATCTGAGCGAGGGCGTTCTTCGCGTCTCGGTGATGGCGTGCGTGCTGACGCTCTTGGCTCCGGAGCCGTTCTGGCCGTTCGAGGCCGAGGAGCCGCCGGACCCGTTCTGGCGGGGCGTGCCTCCGGGGGCGCTGTCGCCCGAGCGGCCGCCGCGGCGGCGCTCCTGCTGCGGGGCGGCGGTGGAGCGGTGCTTGACGACCGGGTCGTGCTGCACGATGACTCCGCGGCCCGCGCACACCTCGCAGTTCTCGCTGAAGGTCTCGAGCAGGCCCAGGCCGAGCTTCTTGCGCGTCATCTGCACGAGGCCGAGCGAGGTGACCTCGGCGACCTGGTGCTTCGTGCGGTCGCGGCTGAGGCACTCGACCAGGCGGCGCAGCACGAGGTCGCGGTTGGACTCGAGCACCATGTCGATGAAGTCGACCACGATGATGCCGCCGATGTCGCGCAGGCGCAGCTGGCGGACGATCTCCTCCGCGGCCTCGAGGTTGTTCTTGGTGACGGTCTCCTCGAGGTTGCCGCCGGAGCCGACGAACTTGCCCGTGTTGACGTCGACGACGGTCATCGCCTCGGTGCGGTCGATCACCAGCGAGCCGCCGCTGGGCAGCCACACCTTGCGCTCGAGCGCCTTCTCGATCTGCTCGGTGATGCGGAACTCGTCGAACGCGTCCTGCTCGCCCGAGTACACCTCCACACGCTCGAGCAGGTCGGGGGCGACCTGGCTGAGGTAGAGCTCGATGGTCTCGCGGGCGTCGTCGCCGGCGATGACCATCTTCTCGAAGTCCTCGTTGAAGACGTCGCGGACGATCTTGATCAGCAGGTCGGGCTCGCTGTGCAGGAGCGCCGGCGCCTGACCGGTCGCGGCCTTCTCGCTGAGGGCCGTCCACTGCGCGGTGAGGCGCTCGACGTCGACGGTCAGCTGCTCCTCGGTGGCGCCCTCGGCCGCCGTGCGCACGATGACGCCGACGTTCTCGGGGAGGACCTCCTTGAGGATCTTCTTCAGGCGCGCGCGCTCGGTGTCGGGGAGCTTGCGGGAGATGCCGTTCATCGAGCCGTTGGGCACGTAGACGAGGTAGCGGCCCGGGAGCGAGATCTGGCTCGTGAGGCGGGCGCCTTTGTGGCCGACGGGGTCCTTCGTGACCTGCACGAGGACGCGGTCACCGGGCTTGAGGGCCAGCTCGATGCGACGGGGGCCGCCGGGGTTCGCCGCGGCGTCCCAGTCGACCTCGCCGGAGTAGAGGACGGCGTTGCGTCCGCGTCCGATGTCGACGAACGCCGCCTCCATGCTGGGGAGGACGTTCTGCACGCGGCCGAGGTAGACGTTGCCGATGAGCGACGCCTCCTGCGAGCGGGCGACGTAGTGCTCGGCGAGGACCCCGTCCTCCAGGACGCCGATGCGGATGCTGTCCTGCTTCGAGCGGACCACCATCACGCGGTCGACGGCCTCGCGGCGGGCGAGGAACTCGGACTCGGTGACCACCGTGCGGCGGCGTCCGGCGTCGCGGCCGTCGCGGCGGCGCTGCTTCTTCGCCTCGAGACGGGTGGATCCCTTGATGCGCTGGGGCTCGGTGATCAGCTCGGGCTCCCGCTGCTCGCGGGGCTCCCGCGGCTGGCGGACCCGGACGACGGTGTTCTCGGGGTCGTCCGAGCCGCCGCGGTCGCTCTCGCCGGTGCGGCGCCGCGAGCGGCGGCGGACGGAGCCCTGCTCCTCCGCGGGCGCCTCGCGCTCCTCGCGCAGACCCAGCGGGGCACCGCGAGGGGGCAGCGGCGCGAGCTCGACGTAGTCGGGCAGCTCGGGCGCTGGAACAGGAGCGACGTGCTCGGCAGCGCCGGGCGGGCGGGACGCGCGTCCTCCTGCCCGGGCGCGTCTCGGGCAGGGCGTTGAAGAACGCGACGGATGACGCCGGGCCCTGGGCCCCGCTCGCGTCCTCGGTCGGCGTCTCCTGCACGGTCGTGTCGGTCTCGTCGGTATCGATGATCGTTCCCCCTGTCGCTTGCGCGCTCGACTCGGTCCGCCGGGTCGCCCGGCGGCCACCGAAGAGGCGGCTGATCTTCTTGGCCCCGCTGCGGGGCTCGTCGCGGTCCGGATCGGATCCGCTCGAACTCTTGTCTTCCACCATTCCTGGTGCACTCCTCGGCCGGGTCGTCCGCCGCGCCTTCCTACCCGGATCTCTCCTCGTGCGAGGGGCCGCGTGGGGCCCGTCGCGAATCCTTCCGCTCCCCCGGTCCGGTCGCTCACGTGGCGCAGGACTCTGGGTGCAGCTTCGTTCTCGGAACTGACTATCCGACACGTGCTCCGTCTCGCTGCGACCGTCGGTCGCAGCGTGGTGGAGCGGGTGACCCGTCGCGTCCATTCGCGGAACGCGGTCGATCTCCTGTGGCCCGGTGTTCGCCCGGTAAACCTTCTGGTGCCGGCGCGGGATCTTCCGGACCGACGGCTCCGATTATCGCACGCATTCCCAGAGGCGCCGATTCGGCCCGTGCGATAATCCCCCGGTGTCTGACGCCCCCGCCCCCCGACGCCCGATCCTGTTCGCCGTACTGCTGGTCGTTCTGGGCATCACAGGCTGGATCGCGGCATTCGCTCTGACGCTGGACAAGTTCGCGGCGCTCACCGATCCGTCGACCGAGCTGGGGTGCGACTTCAGCATCGTCGTGCAGTGCAGCGCCAATCTGGACTCGCCTCAGGGAGCGGTCCTCGGCTTCCCGAATCCGCTGATCGGAGTGGCGGCGTGGATCGCGCCGATCGTGGTCGGGGCAGGGCTTCTGGCCGGGGCGCGCTTCGACCGGTGGTTCTGGGCGGTCTTCAACCTGGGCTTCCTCCTCGCCCTCGGCTTCGTGATCTGGCTGATCACGCAGAGCGTCTTCCTCCTCGGCACGCTCTGCCCGTGGTGCATGCTCACCTGGGCGGTCGTGATCCCCGGCTTCTGGCTGGTGACCCTGCGGAACCTGCGCGAGGGCGTGTTCCCGGTCCCGACACCCGTTCGGCGCTTCGCGGCGGGCGCGTACGGCTGGATCCCGTTCATCACACTGCTCTGCTACCTCGCGATCGCCGTGATCGCGCAGCTCCGCCTGGACGTCCTCTCGTACCTCTGAGGCGGCGCGGGCCACTGCGTGCGGCCCGCCTCCGTGACGCTGCGGATCTCGATACGCCCGCTGCGCGGGCTACTCGACCAGCAGGGGGAGAAGGAGAGCCTGGGTTCTGCGGATCTCGGTACGCCCGCTGCGCGCGCTACTCGATCAGCAAGGGCCGGAATGAGGCACCTCGGGCAGGGCGCCTTTCGCCGCGGAACGCGCGAACCGCCCGACGAGGGGAACGGTGAAGGGCACCCCGGGGATGTCCCGAGGTGCCCTTCACCGGATCGTCGAGCAGCGCGAGGCGTATCCGGGAAAGCGCGTTCGAGCGCTTTCCCGTCGCCGGAGGCGCGACGCTCTGCGGATCGGGACCGCCTGCGCGAGCCGACCGCGGTTCCGCGGTTCACCGCGGAACACCGCGGAGCGCGAGCTCTCGCGGCGGTTCTCCGTCAGGAGAACCAGAGCGAGAGCTCGCGCTCCGCGGATTCAACGGAGTCGGAGCCGTGCACGAGGTTCTGCTGCACCTTCAGGCCCCAGTCGCGGCCGAGGTCGCCGCGGATGGTGCCGGGCGCCGCGGTCGTCGGGTCGGTCGTGCCGGCGAGGGAGCGGAAGCCCTCGATGACGCGGTCGCCGGCGATGCGGATCGCGACGATCGGGCCGCTCTCCATGAACTCCACGAGCGGCTCGTAGAACGGCTTGCCCTCGTGCTCGGCGTAGTGGGCGCCGAGGAGGTCGCGGTCGGCCTCCACGAGCTTGATGTCGACGAGCGAGTAGCCCTTCGCCTCGATGCGGCGGAGGATCTCGCCGGTGAGGTTGCGCGCGACTCCGTCGGGCTTGACGAGGACGAGTGTCTCCTGGATGGCCATGGTTCAGCGGTCTCCTTCGGTGGGGTCGGTGGGCCCGGCCGCCGGAGGGCCGGCCTGGGAGTCGAGGCGGGTGCCGGTCACGATGCAGTACGTCCAGAGGGCGACGAAGGCCGCGCCGATGACGAACATGATCGGGACGAGCAGACCCGAGCCAACGATAACGAACTGCAGCACCCAGCCGATCCGGATGCCGAGCGGGCGGTCGAGGAGGCGGAGTGTCGCGAGCATCGCGAGGCAGAGCACTCCCCCGCCGACCAGCACCACCACCGGATCGCCGACCTTCAGCCCGAAGGCGACGAGCGTCGCGAGGAACACGATGACGACCTCGAAGCCGAGGACGATCGAGGCGAGGCTCTCGCGGACCGTCCTCGACCGGCGCGGGCGCCCGGCTCTCACGAGCCCTGCCAGTTCTCGTCGCGGGCGACGGCGATCGCCCGTCCGACGAGCGTGATGGATCCGGTGATCACGAGCGCGCCCTTGTCGGTGCGCGCCGCGAGCAGGCGGCCCGCGGTCAGGGCCCCTCCGGTGTCCTCGGCGACGTGGACCGCCTCCTCCGGGAACACCGTGCGCGCGAGCGCCGCGAGCTCGTCGGCCGCGAGGGCGCGATCACTCGGCGCGCGCGTCACGATCAGCTCGTCGACGACCGGCAGGAGCGCGCGGAGGATCCCCTCGGCGTCCTTCTCGGCGAGCACGCCCACGACCGCGGTGACGCGGTCGAAGTCGAAGTAGCGGCCGAGCGCCGCGGCGAGCGAGGCGGCGCCGTGCGGGTTGTGCGCGGCGTCGACGAGGGTGCGCGGGGAGTTCCCGACCACCTGGAGCCGCCCCGGGGAGGTCGCGGCGGCGAGTCCCTCGTCGAGGACGTCGCCGGTCAGCTCCTGGGTGCCGCCTCCGATGAACGTCTCGACCGCGGCGATCGCGACGGCGGCGTTCTCGGCCTGGTGGTCGCCGAAGAAGGGCAGGAGGAGCTGGTCGTAGGAGGTCGCGAGACCGCGGACCGAGACGAGCTGACCCCCGACGGCGACCGTGGTGGAGGCGACGTCGAACTCCGAGCCCTCGAAGGCGATCGAGGACTCGGTGGCCTCGGCGGCGTTTCGCAGGACCGCCTCAGCCTCGGGGGTCTGCTTCGCCGACACCACGGCGGCCAGCGGCTTCACGATGCCGGACTTGGTGCGGGCGATCTCGTCGATCGTCGACCCGAGGCGGTCCGTGTGGTCGAGCGCGATCGGGGTGAAGACGGCCACCTGGGCGTCGGCGACGTTCGTCGAGTCCCACTCGCCGCCCATCCCGACCTCGATGACGGCGACGTCGACCGGTGCGTCGGCGAACGCCGCGTACGCGAGCACGGTGATGACCTCGAAGAAGGAGAGCGGCGGCTCGTCCTGCTCGGCGAGCTCGGCGTCGGTCATCCGGATGTAGGGCTCGACGTCCTGCCAGTTCGCGACGAGGCTCTCGTCGGAGATGGGCTCGCCGTCGATGACGATGCGCTCGTTGAAGCGCTCGAGGTGCGGGCTCGTGAAGAGCCCGACGCGCAGACCGTGGGCCCGCAGGAGGCTCTCGATCATCCGGCTCGTGGAGGTCTTGCCGTTCGTGCCGGCCACCTGGATCACCGGGTAGGCCCGCTGCGGGTCGCCGAGGATCTCGACCGCGCGACGCGTCGGGGCGAGCCTCGGCCGCACGTTCGCCTCGCCCAGGCGCTCGAGCAGGGTCGCGTAGACGGCGTCGGCCGCCGCCCGGTCGGCGTCGTTCTCCAGGGGATCAGACATCGGCGGCCTCGACCTTCTCGACGCGGATGATGGCGGTGCCGGCGGGACCGAAGGCGACGGCCCCCTCGCCGCCCTCGAGCGCGATGGTCAGCGGGGTGAAGGCGAACCCGGTCGCGAGGGTCTCCTCGGCGATCCAGGTCGCGTGCGGCTCGAGCGCGCCGAGGCTCACCTCGTCGAGCATCACGTCGAGCACGATGCGGTCGCTCACGTCGAGACCGGCTCCCTTGCGGGCGTCCTGCACGGCGCGGATGAGGTCGCGGGCCAGTCCCTCGGCCTCGAGCTCGGGCGTGGTGGCGGTGTCGAGGAGGACGAACCCGCCGCGCGGCAGGAGCGCGATGGCACGGTCGTCGGCGCCCGCTCCCCCGACCTCGAGCGTGAGCTCGTACTCCCCCTCGGCCAGCTCGACGCCGCCGGCGGTCACGACTCCGTCGATCTCGCTCCAGTCGCCCGCCTTCGCGGCCTTGATGACCGTCTGCACGCCGCGTCCGAGCCGCGGTCCGGCGGCGCGGGCGTTGACGGCGAGGCGGGAGGTGACTCCGTAGTCGGACGCGCTCGTCTCGACGAGCGGGACGAGGGCCACCTCCTTCACGTTCAGCTCGTCGCGCAGGATCGCCTCGAACGGGGCGAGCTCGCCGGCATCCGCGACGACCACGGTGAGGCGCGCGAGCGGCAGGCGCACGCGCCGTCCCGCCTGCTTGCGGAGGGAGAGCGCCGTCGACGAGATGCCGCGCACGGCGTCCATCGCGTGGACGAGGGCCTCGTCGACCGGGAACTCGTCGGCGGCGGGCCAGTCGGCCAGGTGCACGCTGCGGCCGCCGGTCAGCCCCCGCCAGATCTCCTCCGAGATCAGCGGGAGCAGCGGAGCGGCCACCCGCGTCACGGTCTCGAGGACGGTGTACAGCGTGTCGAACGCCTCCGCTCCCCGGCCGTCGGAGTCGACGCCCTGCCAGAAGCGGTCGCGGGAGCGGCGCACGTACCAGTTGGTGAGCACGTCGGCGAAGTCGCGCAGCGCGGCGGCGGCGAGGGTCGAGTCGAGCGCCTCGAGGTGCCCGGTGACGGTCTCGATCAGGTCGTGGGTCTTGGCGAGCAGGTACCGGTCGAGGACGTCCTCGGAGTCGGTGCGGCGGCGCGCCTCGTAGCCGTCCTCGCCGGAGGCGTTGGCGTAGAGCGAGAAGAAGTACCAGGTGTTCCAGAGCGGCAGCAGGACCTGGCGCACGCCCTCACGGATCCCCTCCTCGGTGACGACCAGGTTGCCGCCCCGCAGAACCGGGCTCGACATCAGGAACCAGCGCATGGCGTCGGAGCCGTCGCGGTCGAAGACCTCGGCGACGTCCGGGTAGTTGCGCAGCGACTTCGACATCTTCTGGCCGTCGTTGCCGAGGACGATGCCGTGGCTGACGACGTTGCGGAACGCCGGGCGGTCGAAGAGCGCGGTGGAGAGCACGTGCAGCGTGTAGAACCAGCCGCGCGTCTGCCCGATGTACTCGACGATGAAGTCGGCCGGGTTGTGCGAGTCGAACCAGTCGGCGTTCTCGAACGGGTAGTGCACCTGGGCGAAGGGCATCGAGCCCGAGTCGAACCAGACGTCGAGGACGTCGGTGATCCGCCGCATCGTGGACCGCCCGGTCGGGTCGTCGGGGTTCGGCCGCGTGAGCTCGTCGATGAAGGGGCGGTGCAGGTCCTCCGGGCGCACGCCGAAGTCGCGCTCGAGCTCGTCGAGCGAGCCGTAGACGTCCATGCGCGGGTAGTCGGGGTCGTCGCTCTTCCACACCGGGATCGGCGAGCCGAAGTAGCGGTTCCGGCTGATCGACCAGTCGCGCGCGCCCGAGAGCCACTTGCCGAACTGGCCGTCCTTCACGTTCTCGGGGACCCAGGTGATCTCCTGGTTGAGCTCCTCCATGCGGTCGCGGAACGCGGTGACGCGCACGAACCAGCTCGAGACGGCCTTGTAGATCAGCGGGTTCCGGCAGCGCCAGCAGTGCGGGTACGAGTGCTCGTAGCTGGCCTGGCGGAGGAGCCGGTGCTGCGCCTTGAGCAACTGCGTCAGCGGCTTGTTCGCCTCGAAGACCTGCAGGCCGGCCACCTCGGCGATCTGCGGGAGGAAGCGGCCGCCGTCGTCGACGGAGATGATGACCGGGATGCCCGCGGCCTCGCAGACCTTCTGGTCGTCCTCGCCGTACGCGGGGGCCTGGTGCACGATGCCCGTGCCCTCGCTCGTCGTGACGTAGTCGGCGACCAGGATGCGCCACGCGTTCTGCGTGCCCCAGGTCTCGGTGTCGGCGTAGTGGTCCCAGAGGCGGTCGTAGCTGATGCCCTCGAGCTCGCGACCGCGGAGGGTGCGCGAGACGGCGGCGCGGGCCGACTCGGCGTCGTCGTAGCCCAGGTCCTTCGCGTACGCGCCGACCTGGTCGATGGCGAGGAGGTACTCGGCCGAGAGCTCGCGCTCCTCCGGCTCGCCCTTGCCGTCGGCGGCGCCGTTCGGGCCTGCGGCGAGCACGGCGTACTCGATGTCGGGGCCGACGGCCAGTGCGGCGTTGGTCGGCAGGGTCCACGGAGTGGTCGTCCAGGCGAGTGCGCGGACCGCGGTGAGGTTCAGCGCCTCCGCCGTCTCGCCGACCAGCGGGAAGGTGACCGTGACCGTCTGGTCCTGGCGCATCTTGTAGACGTCGTCGTCCATCCGCAGCTCGTGGTTCGAGAGCGGGGTCTGGTCGCGCCAGCAGTAGGGCAGCACTCGATAGCCCTCGTACGCGAGGCCCTTGTCGTAGAGCTGCTTGAAGGCCCAGATGACCGACTCCATGAAGGAGGGGTCGAGCGTCTTGTAGTCGTTCTCGAAGTCGACCCAGCGCGCCTGGCGGGTGACGTAGTCCTGCCACTCGCCCGTGTAGCGCAGCACCGACTCCTTCGCCGCGGCGTTGAACGCGGCGATGCCCATCTCCTCGATCTGGGACTTGTCGGTGATGCCCAGCTGCCGCTCTGCCTCGAGCTCGGCGGGCAGGCCGTGGGTGTCCCAGCCGAAGCGGCGGTGCACCTGCTTCCCGCGCATGGTCTGGAAGCGCGGGAACAGGTCCTTCGCGTACCCGGTCAGCAGGTGCCCGTAGTGCGGGAGCCGTTGGCGAAGGGCGGTCCGTCGTAGAAGACCCACTCGGGCGAGCCCTCGCGCGCGCGGATCGACTCCTGGAAGGTGTCGTCGGCCTTCCAGTGCGCGAGGACCTGCTCCTCGATCTCGGGGAAGCCCGGCGACGGTGTCACCCCCCGGCCGAAGGCGGATCCGGAGTCGCCGGGGGTGGGCGGGGTCAAGGGATAGGTCACGTGCGTTCTCCTGGCAGTGATGCTGGGCTGCACGAGGACGGCCCGCCCGGATCTGTCAGCCCGGGCCGGGGTCGCGGTACCACCTCGCTTGGGACCTCCCTCGGCGCTGCCTCGGAGACGTCCCCACTCGACCGGCTGTCACGGGCCGCACCCGTCCGGTTCTACTGGGCGGGGGCCGGAGCCGACGCCGTTCTTCCGGAGACTCGCCGGTGATGGCCGGGTCGAAGTCGTTGGGGGCTATCGTAGCGCGTCGGGGCGGGAGGAGCAGGAGCGGTCATGGCGGGAGCGACGAGCAGAGGACGGCCGCGCGCCTCGTCGCGCTCGATGCTCGAGGACGCCGCTCTGGACCTGTTCCTGGAGCAGAGCTACGCGGGCACGACCGTGGAGCAGATCGCCCAGCGCGCCGGCGTCTCGCGGAACACGTTCTTCAACTACTTCGATTCCAAGAGCGACGTCTTCTGGGTCCTCGTCGACGACCGGCTGGCGGAGCTGCCCGCCGCCCTCGCGGCGACGGAGCCGGACCGGCCGGCGATGGACGCCCTCCGCGACGCGCTGCTGGCGGTCGGCGCCGGCTTCGGCCCCTCCTCCGTGCCCTGGGCGCTCACCCAGAGCGCGCTGATCGGCAGCGTGCACGAGCTGCAGGCGTCCGCCCTGTCGCGGCTCGCGCGGCAGGCGGCGATCGTGGCCGCCTTCGTGGAGCAGCGGGCCGCGCGTCCGCTGCCGACCCACCTCTCCCGGGCGATCGCCTACGCCGGCGTCGGAGCGGCCGTCGCCGCGGTGCAGGCGTGGGCGGCGGCGGGGCCCACCCGCGGTGAGCTGGTGCCCTACCTCGACGAGGCGCTCGCCCCGGTCTGCGCCGGATTCGCCCCGGTCGTCGGCAGGGCCGCTCCCGACGGCCGCACCGCGGCTCCGCGATAGGATCGGCGCGGCCGGTGAGCGATCCGCTCCGGAGCCGCCATCCAGGCATCATCACCACCGACACGGTGCCGCCCATATCGAACCGGAGAATCATGACCTTCGCCGCGCAACTCCCCGCGAAGCCCGCCCTCGAGGGGCTCGAGAGCAAGTGGGGCCTCGTCTGGCAGACCGACGGGACGTACCGGTTCGACCGCACCGGTCTCACCCGTGCCGACGTCTACTCGATCGACACGCCCCCGCCCACCGCGTCGGGCTCGCTGCACATCGGGCACGTCTTCTCGTACACGCACACCGACGTCGTCGCGCGCTTCCAGCGCATGCGCGGCCGCAAGGTCTTCTACCCGATGGGCTGGGACGACAACGGCCTGCCCACGGAGCGGCGCGTGCAGAACTACTACGGTGTGCGCTGCGACCCGACGCTGCCCTACGAGCCCGGCTTCACTCCTCCGTTCGAGGGCGGCGACAACAAGAGCAGCAAGGCCGCCGATCAGAAGCCGATCTCGCGCCGCAACTTCATCGAGCTGTGCGAGCGCCTCACCCTCGAGGACGAGAAGCAGTTCGAGGACCTGTGGCGCACCCTCGGCCTCTCGGTCGACTGGTCGCAGACGTACCGCACCATCGGCGAGGAGTCGCAGGCCGCCTCGCAGCGCGCGTTCCTCCGCAACCTCGCGCGCGGCGAGGCGTACCAGGCGCAGGCGCCGACCCTCTGGGACATCACGTTCCGGACCGCGGTCGCCCAGGCCGAGCTGGAGGACAAGGAGCAGCCGGGGGCCTACCACCGGATCGGGTTCCACCGCGACGGCGCCGAGGACGTCTTCATCGAGACGACCCGGCCGGAGCTGCTGCCCGCGTGCGTCGCGCTCGTCGCGCACCCCGACGACGAGCGGTACCAGCCGCTCTTCGGCACGACCGTCCGCACCCCCCTCTTCGACGTCGAGGTGCCCGTGCTCGCGCACCACCTCGCGCAGAAGGACAAGGGCTCGGGCATCGCCATGATCTGCACCTTCGGCGACGTCACCGACGTGGTCTGGTGGCGCGAGCTCGACCTGCCCAACCGCGCGATCATCGGCTTCGACGGCCGCATCGTGTCGGAGGCGCCCGAGGCGATCACGAGCGACGCGGGCCGCGAGGCGTACGCGCAGCTCGCGGGCAAGACGGTGTTCTCGGCCAAGCAGGCCGTCGTCGCGCTCCTCACGGAGTCGGGGGAGATGACGGGCGAGCCCCGCCCCATCACGCACCCGGTCAAGTTCTTCGAGAAGGGCGACAAGCCGCTCGAGATCGTGTCGACCCGGCAGTGGTACCTCGTGAACGGCGCACGCGACGCCGCGCTCAAGGAGCGCCTGCTGGAGCTCGGCCGCGACGTCCGCTTCGTGCCCGAGTTCATGCGTGTGCGCTACGAGAACTGGGTCAACGGCCTCTCGGGCGACTGGCTCGTCTCGCGCCAGCGCTTCTTCGGCGTGCCGATCCCCGTCTGGTACCCGCTGGACGGCGACGGCAACCCCGTCTTCGACCGCCCCCTCGTGCCCGAGGAGTCGGCGCTGCCCGTGGATCCTTCGTCGGACCCCGCCCCCGGCTACTCCGAGGACCAGCGCGGCGTGCCCGGCGGCTTCCAGGGCGAGCTCGACGTCATGGACACCTGGGCCACCTCGTCGCTCACCCCGCAGCTCGCGGGCGGCTGGGAGCGCGACGACGAGCTCTGGCAGCTCGTGGCTCCGTACGACCTGCGCCCCCAGGGCCAGGACATCATCCGCACCTGGCTCTTCTCGACGCTCCTGCGCTCGCAGCTCGAGGACTCGCGCGCTCCCTGGGGCAACGCGACGATCTCGGGCTTCATCGTCGACCCGGACCGCAAGAAGATGTCGAAGTCGAAGGGCAACGTCGTCACGCCGGCGGGCATGCTCGAGCAGCACGGCTCCGACGCGGTGCGCTACTGGGCCGCCTCGTCGCGGCTCGGGACCGACGCCGCCTTCGATCCGCAGAACCCGACGCAGATCAAGATCGGCCGGCGCCTCGCGATCAAGGTCCTGAACGCGGCGAAGTTCATCCACGGCTTCGCCCAGACCCCTGATGCCGAGGTGACCGACCCGCTCGATCTGAGCATGCTCGCGACGCTCGACGCCGTGGTGGCCGACGCGACGACCGCCCTCGAGAACTACGACCACGCGCGGGCGCTCGAGAGCACCGAGGCGTTCTTCTGGACCTTCTGCGACGACTACCTCGAGCTCGTCAAGGAGCGCGCGTACGGCGAGGACGGCGCCTCGGCGGCCGCTGCGCTCCACCTCGCGCTCGACGCCCTGCAGCGCCTCTTCGCGCCGTTCATCCCCTTCGCCACGGAGGAGACGTGGTCGTGGTCGCACGACGGCTCGATCCACGCGCAGCAGTGGCCCGAGCAGACCGGCCTCGGCGGCGACCCCTCGGTCCTCTCCGCCGCCAGCACCGTGCTCACGGCGATCCGGCGCGCGAAGACGGATGCGAAGGCCTCGCAGAAGACGCCGGCCCGCTCCGCCGTCGTGACCGCTCCCGCCGACCTCGTCGCCTCCCTCCGCCTCGCCGCCGGCGACATCGCCGCGGTGGGCCGGATCGCCGCCCTCGACTTCACCGAGGGTGCGACACTGTCGGTGAAGATCGAGCTCGAGACCGAGGTCTAGGACGCGCCGGGAGGCGGGCCGGACCGCCCGCCTCCCGAGCACCGACGAGAGGACGCACGATGCAGCTCGGAACACGCTGGCCCCTCGGCGGCGAGCCGCCGACCACCCTGCCGGAGATCGTGGTCACCGCGCTCCGCGACGTCGAGCACGAGCTCGCCGAGGCGGGCACGGAGACGGCGGACTGGCGCTGGCAGCTCACCTGGCTCGAGGGCAGGCCCGTCGTCGAGCTCGACGACGGGACGACCGTCACCTACCGACCCGACGAGGACGCGGCGTACATCACGCAGCCGCAGGGCCGCGTCGAGGGCGAGGACGACGACTGGGGCTGAGCCGCGCGGGCGCGGCCTAGGCTCGCAGGATGAACGCCTCCGTCGACGTCCTCCTCGAGCCCAGCACCCTCCCCCACGGTCTGCCCGACTTCGCCGCGGTCGATCCGGACGCCTACCGGCCCGCCTTCGACGAGGCGCTGCGCCGGCACCGCGCCGAGATCGACGCCATCGTCTCCACGGACGAGGCGCCGAGCATCGAGAACACGCTCGTGGCGCTCGAGCGCTCCGGTCGCGCTCTGCGCCGGGTGAGCGCGGTCTTCTCCACCGTCTGCGCGTCCGACCGCACGGCGCAGACCGATGCGCTGGAGCAGGAGCTCGCTCCCCTGCTCTCGGCGCACGACGACGCGATCACGCTCGACCCGCGGCTCTACGAGCGGCTGCGCGTCCTCGGCGAGCAGACGGACAGCCTCGATCTCGACGACGAGACGGCCTACCTGCTCGAGCGGGTCCTGACGCGTTTCGCCCGCGCAGGAGCGCTCCTCGACGACACGGGGAAGGCGCGTCTCGGCGAGCTGAACGAGCGGCTCTCGACCCTCACGACGCTCTTCCAGAAGAACCTGCTCGCCGAGACGAACGCGCGGGCCGTCGCCTTCGACGATGCGTCGGCACTCGACGGGCTCGACGACTCCGAGGTGTCGGCCGCCCGGCGTGCGGCGCGCGACCGGGGTCTCGCCGGCGTCCTCGTCACCCTGCCGCTCTTCTCCGGCCACCCGTGGCTCGCCCGTCTGCGCGACCGCTCGGTGCGCGAGCGCATCCTGCGAGCCTCCGTGGGCAGGGCGAGCGAGGGGGGCGAGCACGACAACCGCGAGGTGCTGCAGGACATCGTCGCCCTGAGGGCCGAGCGCGCCGCTCTGCTCGGCGCGGACTCGCACGCCGACTTCGTGATCTCGGGGCAGACGGCCGGCTCCCCGGAGCGGGTGCGGGATCTGCTGGAGGAGCTCGCGGAGCCCGCGGCTCGCAACGCCTCCGAGGAGCTCGCCCGGATGCAGGCGTTCGCCGACGCGGAGCAGGACGAGGCCGGTGCACCGCGGTTCGTCCTCGAGGCGTGGGATCGCGCCTACTACGAGGAGCGGGTGCGCACCGCGTCCTACGACGTGGACTCGAGCGCGCTGCGGCCCTACTTCGAGCTGGAGCGGGTGCTGCACGAGGGCGTCTTCGCCGCGGCCGCGGGACTCTACGGTCTGCGCTTCGAGGAGCGGAGGGACCTCGTCGGCCACAGCGCGCACGTCCGCGTCTTCGAGGTGCACGAGGAGGACGGCTCCGCGCTCGGGCTCTTCCTCTTCGACCCCTTCACCCGCGACTCGAAGCGCGGCGGCGCCTGGATGAACTCGCTCTCGACCCGCACGAGCCTCCTCGGCGACTCCGCCGTCGTCGTCAACACCCTGAACATCTCGGCGCCCGGCGACGGCGAGCCGGCTCTCCTCGCCCTGGACGAGGTCGACACGCTGTTCCACGAGTTCGGGCACGCCCTCCACGGCCTCCTCGCCTCGGTGCGGTATCCGCGGTTCGGCGGCACGAGCGTCCACCGCGACTTCGTCGAGTTCCCCAGCCAGGTGAACGAGATGTGGGTGCGCCGGCCGGAGCTCCTGTCGTCCTACGCGCGCCACGTCGGGACCGGGGAGCCGCTGAGCACCGAGCTGGTGCAGCGACTCGAGGAGTCCGCGCTCTGGGGCGAGGGGTTCGCCACGGCCGAGTACCTCGCCTCGGCGCTCCTGGACCTCGCCTTGCACGAGCGCGCGCATCCGGTCGAGCGCGTCGACGTGCAGGACTTCGAGGACGCCGCGCTGCGCGGTGCCGGCCTGCTGCTCGACGCGATCCCGCCGCGGTACGGCAGCACCTACTTCGCGCACGTGTTCTCGGGCGGCTACTCCGCGGGCTACTACTCCTACATCTGGAGCGAGATCCTGGACGCCGACACCGTCGAGTGGTTCGAGGAGAACGGCGGTCTGGATCGGGCGGCGGGCGAGCGCTTCCGCCGGATGATCCTCGGGATCGGCGGGTCGCGCGATCCGCTCGACGCCTACCGCGCGTTCCGCGGTCGCGACGCCCTCACCGAGCCGCTGCTGCGACGACGCGGACTGCTCCCCCGGGGCTGAGTGCTCCCCGGGGGTCGTGTGCTCAGGCGGCGGACCGGCGCGGCACGAGCCACGCCAGCACGACGAGCCCGACGACCAGCCCCCAGAAGGCGGATCCGATCCCGGCGACGGTGGTGCCTGACGCGGTGACGAGGAGGGTCGCCGCGGCGGGCAGACGCAGCCGCGGCTCGTCGACGGCCGCCTGGACCGCCGCGACGAACACTCCGAGCAGCGCCAGCCCGGCGACGGCCTCGATGAGCAGCGGGCTCGCGGAGGAGACCAGCGCCGTCGCGGCACCGGCCACCAGTCCGAGGACGAGGTAGGACGCACCCGCCGAGACCGACGCGATCCATCGGCGCTCCGGGAGCGGGGACGCCTCCGGTCCCGCGGTCAGCGCCGCGCTCAGCGCCGCCAGGTTGATCGGCACCCCGCCGAAGACCGCGGCGACGCCCGAGAGCGCTCCGGAGGAGACGATCGCCGGTCGGGAGTGCGGCGCGAAGCCGAAGCTCGACAGCACGGCGACACCCGGGATGTTCTGCCCCGCCATCGTCACCACGTAGAGCGGGAGTCCGATGCCGACGATCGCGCCGATCTCGAAGACGGGAGCGACGAACTCGGGCGCCGGCAGCAGCGGCGCCCCGGCGAGAGCCGCGCCGTCGGTGACCACCAGCAGCACGATCGCCAGGCCGATCGCGGCGGGCACGGCCCAGCGCGGCAGCAGCCGCACGAGCACGAGCCAGACGAGGATCACCGGCAGAGCCAGCGCGGGGATCTCGACCGCCGCCCGGACGGGGGCGAGCACGAGCGGGAACAGGATGCCCGCGAGCATCCCGTTCGCGAGCGGTCGCGGGATGCGCGACACCAGTCGGCCCAGGGCCGGCCAGAGCCCCGTGACCACCAGGAGGAGCGACACCACCAGGAACGCGCCGACCGCGCGGTCGAAGCCGCCCGGCAGCGCGGCGGTGGCCGCGAGCAGCGCGGCTCCGGGCGTGCTCCACGCGAACGTCAGGGGCACTCGGTAGCGGATGCTCAGCAGGATGCACAGCAGCCCCTGCAGCACGCAGACGGCGAGGAGGCCGGACGCGGCCTGGCGGTCGGTCGCGCCGACGGCGACGACTCCGGCGAGGACGATCGCGAACGAGCTCGAGAAGCCGGTGAGGGCGGCGACGATCCCGGCGAGCAGGGGTTGGACGATGACGGCTCCTCGGTCCGCGGCGCCCGGGCTCACCGGGCGGCGCGTCCACGACCCGCTCCGCCAGGCTAGGGAACCGGCGCGGGCACGACGACGCCCCCGCCGGGCCAATCCTGGTGAACTGGCGCGACGGGGGCGGAGGGTGTCAGGCGCTCTTCTCCTGGCGGCGCGGCGCGTGCGGCACGATCGTCGGCGCGGCGTTGTCGAGCACGGCGGCGCGGGTCACGACGACGCGGGCGACCTCGTCCGACGACGGCACCTCGAACATGATCGGCCCGAGGACCTCCTCGAGGATGGCGCGGAGCCCGCGCGCCCCCGTCTGCCGCAGCACGGCGAGGTCGGCGATCGCCTCGAGGGCGCCGCGGTCGAACTCCAGCTCGACGCCGTCGAGCTCGAACATGCGCTGGTACTGCTTGACGAGCGCGTTGCGCGGCTCGGTCAGGATCTGCATCAGCGCGTCCTGGTCGAGCTGCGTCACCGTGGTGACGACCGGGAGGCGGCCGATGAACTCGGGGATGAGCCCGAACTTGTGCAGATCCTCCGGGAGGACCTCGCTGAAGATGTTGATCTCGTCGCCCTTGCTGTGCAGCGGGGCGCCGAAGCCGATGCCGCGCTTGCCGGCGCGCGACGAGATGATGTCCTCGAGCCCGGCGAACGCTCCCGCGACGATGAAGAGCACGTTCGTCGTGTCGATCTGGATGAACTCCTGGTGCGGGTGCTTGCGCCCGCCCTGCGGCGGCACGGAGGCGACCGTGCCCTCGAGGATCTTCAGCAGGGCCTGCTGGACGCCCTCGCCCGAGACGTCGCGCGTGATCGAGGGGTTCTCGGCCTTGCGCGCGATCTTGTCGACCTCGTCGATGTAGATGATGCCGGTCTCGGCGCGCTTGACGTCGTAGTCGGCCGCCTGGATGAGCTTCAGCAGGATGTTCTCGACGTCCTCGCCGACGTAGCCCGCCTCGGTGAGGGCCGTCGCGTCGGCGACCGCGAACGGCACGTTGAGCCGCTTCGCGAGCGTCTGCGCGAGGTAGGTCTTGCCGCAGCCGGTGGGGCCGATCAGCAGGATGTTGCTCTTGGCGATCTCGATCTCGTCGTGGATCGCATCCGCCGCGGTGATCGTGTTGCGCACGCGTACCCGCTTGTAGTGGTTGTAGACCGCGACCGCGAGGGCGCGCTTGGCCTGCTCCTGGCCGATCACGTACTCCTCGAGGAACCCGAAGATCTCCTTCGGCTTCGGGAGGTCGAACTCGTGGCTCGTCTCCTCGCTCGACTCCGAGAGCCGCTCCTCGATGATCTCGTTGCACAGCTCGACGCACTCGTCGCAGATGTAGACGCCGGGACCGGCGATGAGCTGCTGGACCTGCTTCTGGCTCTTGCCGCAGAACGAGCACTTCAGCAGGTCGGCGCTTTCGCCAATACGTGCCACGGGGATGCCCCACTTCCTTGTCGTGCGTCGGTCGTGTCGTGCATCGGTCGTGCGGGGACCGAGGAACTGGTTCCGAGCCTAGCCTCTGCATCGCGAGGGCTCGGCAGGCGGGCCGGGATTCGAGGCCGTTGCGCCCGTCGTGACGGTTTGCTACGGACGTCCGGCGAGACCCCGGGTGCGCGGAAGGGCCGGTCGCGGATCGCTCCGCGCCGGCCCCTCCGAGGGTCGATCAGGCCGTGAGAGCCGGGAGGCTCTTGCGGCTGGTCAGGATCTGGTCGATCAGCCCGTACTCGAGCGCGTCGTCCGCACCGAGGATCTTGTCGCGGTCGATGTCCTTCTTGACCTGCTCGATCGAGCGGTTGGAGTGCTTCGACAGCGTCTCCTCGAGCCACTCGCGCATGCGCATGATCTCGGCCGCCTGGATCTCGATGTCCGAGGCCTGGCCACCGCCCTGCTGCACGGCCGGCTGGTGGATGAGGATGCGCGCGTTGGGGAGCGCGAGGCGCTTGCCCGGCGTGCCCGCGGCGGTCAGCACGGCGGCGGCGGAGGCCGCCTGTCCGAGGACGACCGTCTGGATGTGCGGGCGGATGTACTGCATCGTGTCGTAGATCGCCGTCATCGCGGTGAAGGATCCACCGGGCGAGTTGATGTACATGACGATGTCGCGGTCCGGGTCCTGGCTCTCGAGTACGAGGAGCTGGGCCATGATGTCGTCCGCCGAGGCGTCGTCGACCTGCACGCCCAGGAAGATGATGCGGTCCTCGAAGAGCTTCGCGTACGGGTCCTGGCGCTTGTAGCCGTAGGCCGTGCGCTCCTCGAAGGTGGGGAGGATGTAGCGCGAGGACGGCGCGGCTCCGGAGCCGAAGGCCGTTCCGCCGAAGGTGGGTGCGTTCATTGTCTGTTCCTGATCTCTCGGCGCGTCTGGAAGGCTCACTCGGTGGCGGTTCCGCCGCCGCCGGCGACGTCGGTCGCGGAGGAGCGGATGTGGTCGACGAATCCGTAGGCCAGGGCCTCCTCGGCGCTGAACCAGCGGTCGCGGTCGCCGTCCTCGTTGACCTGCTCGACGGTCTTGCCGGTCGCCTTCGCGGTGATCTCGGCGAGGCGCTTCTTCATGTCGAGGATGAGCTGCGCCTGGGTCTGGATGTCGGACGCGGTGCCGCCGAACCCGCCGTGCGGCTGGTGCAGCAGGACGCGGGCGTTCGGCGTGA
This sequence comes from Rathayibacter rhapontici, assembly GCF_001995175.1. Classification (GTDB taxonomy): domain Bacteria; phylum Actinomycetota; class Actinomycetes; order Actinomycetales; family Microbacteriaceae; genus Rathayibacter. Next base: position 9,679 of record NZ_MUKN01000045.1, on the reverse strand, counting down.
TGTACCGCTTGCCCTGCGTGCCGGCGGTGAGGAGGAGCTGGCCCATCGAGGCCGCCATCCCGATGCCCACGGTCACGATGTCGTTCGGCACGAACTGCATCGTGTCGTAGATCGCCATGCCGGCGGTGATGGAGCCACCGGGCGAGTTGATGTACAGGAAGATGTCCTTCTCTGCGTCCTCGGCCGCGAGGAGGAGGAGCTTCGCGGCGATCTCGTTCGCGTTCTCGTCGCGCACCTCGGAACCGAGCCAGATGATCCGGTCCTTGAGCAGGCGGTCGAAAACACTGTTGGGCATAACCATGTCGGCCATGTATTGCTCCGTTTCAGTTGTCGCTTCGGAGGCGAATCTATCGGACGCTCCCCCGCCGATCCGGCCGTGTTCGCCCGGGGCGGAGCGGGAGCGTCCGGTGTTCGCCGGGGGCGGACCGGACGGCGCGCCTGCGCCGGAACGGCAGGAGCCGCCCCCGACGGATCGGGGGCGGCTCCTGTGGTCGTCTGCGCGAGTGCTACTCGGCGGCCGGGGTCTCCTCGGCGGGAGCGGCGACCTTCTTCTTGGCGGGGGCGCGCTTCTTCTTCGGAGCCGGGGCGGGCTCCTCCGCTGCGGCCTCGGCCGGAGCCTCGGTCGTCTCGGCCGGAGTGTCCGCCGTCTCGGCGGCGGCGGCCTCCGCGGGCGCCTCGACCGGGGTCTCGGCAGCGGCGTCCTCGACCGCGGGAGCGGTCTCGTCGGTCGCCGACTCGTCGTCCTCGCCGGGAACGGCGGTGAAGGCGGTCAGGTCGACGGCCTTGCCGTCGGTGTCGACGACCTTCGCCTTGCCGAGGACGATCGCGAGCGCCTTGTTGCGGGCGACCTCGCCGACCATCTGGCCGATCTGGTTGTTCTCGGACAGGATCTTGATGAACTCGTTCGGCTCCATGCCGTACTGCGCAGCACCCTGGATGAGGTACTGCGTGAGCTCGTCCTGGCTGACCTGGACCTTCTCCTGCTCGACGACGTGGTCGAGGAGGATCTGGGTCTTGAAGGTCTTCTCGCTCGCCTCGGTGACCTCGGCGCGGTGCTCGTCGTCCTCGAGGCGGTTCTCGCCCTCGAGGTGGCGGTGCACCTCGTCCTCGACGAGCGACGCGGGGACCGGCACCTCGACGAGGGCGAGGAGGGCGTCGACGAGCTTCTCGCGCGCCTGGCCGCCCTGGCCGAAGGTCTTCTGCTGAGCGGCCTGCTCCTTGAGCGACTCGCGGAGCTCGGCGATCGTGTCGAACTCGCTGGCGATCTGCGCGAAGTCGTCGTCGGCGTCGGGGAGCTCGCGCTCCTTGACGGCGGTCAGGGTGACGGCGATCTCGGCCTGCTCGCCGGCGTGGTCGCCGCCGAGCAGCGGGGCGGTGAAGGTGGTGCTCTCACCGGCGGTCAGCGAGTCGAGCGCCTCGTCGATGCCCTCGATCAGCTCGCCCGAGCCGAGCTCGTAGGAGATCGCGTTGGCGGTGTCGACCTCGACGCCGTCGATGGTCGCGATCAGGTCGATCTGGGCGAAGTCGCCCGTCTTCGCGGGACGGTCGACCGTCACGAGCGTGCCGAAGCGGCTGCGCAGGCGGTCGAGCTCGGCGTCGACATCGGCGTCGGTGACCTCGGCCGCGTCGACCGTGAGCTCGATGCCCTCGTAGTCGGGCACGTCGACCTCGGGGCGGACGTCGACCTCGATCGCGAGCTCGAGGTCACCGGTGAAGTCCTTGTCGCTCGGCCAGGCGACGATGTCGGCCTGCGGGCGGCCCAGGGGGCGCACCTCGGACTCGCGCACGGCCTCGCGGTAGAAGCCGTCGAGGCCCTCGTTGACGGCGTGCTCGAGCACGGCCGCCTTGCCGACGCGCTGGTCGACGATCGCGGGCGGGACCTTGCCCTTGCGGAAGCCGGGGACGTTGATCTGCTCGGCGATGTGGCCGTACGCGTGCGTGATGCTGGGGCCGAGCTCGTCGGGGGTGACCGAAATCGCGAGCTTGACGCGGGTCGGGCTCAGCTTTTCTACCGTGGTCTTCACGTGAGGGGATCTCCTGTGCTGGTTGGTGTCGGCGCCGTGCAAACGGTCGTCACGGGTCGAGGTCGTCACGATGAGAATCGTGGTCGGGGCGACAGGATTCGAACCTGCGACCTCCCGCTCCCAAAGCGGGCGCTCTAGCCAAGCTGAGCTACGCCCCGGATGCGCGGGCCGGGGCACCGTGCTGTGAGACTCTCGTCGAGCCCTCTCCGCACGTCCGCTGTCGCGACACGCCGAAATGGCCTTCGCAAGTGTACTCCACCGCGACTCGCCCGGCAGGAACGCGGTTCCGACCGCGCGCCGCGAGCAGTGCTTCAAGGACGTGTCCGCCTCGGCCACGGGATGTACTACAGTGTCATGGTGCCCGATCGAAAGATGGGCGCACACCCGTTCCGCAGCCTCGAGCCGCGGATCCGGGGCTGTAGCTTAGTGGTAAAGCCTCTGTCTTCCAAACAGATGATGCGAGTTCGATTCTCGTCAGCCCCTCTCCTTCCTCTCTTCTGAACGGCCCGGTCCTCTGAACCGCGTCGGCCGCCTCAGGCCGTCGCGTCCGTCGCGTCCGTCGCTCCGCGGTGCACCTCGGTCAGCGCCCGGTACGACTCGGCGTTCCTGCGGATCCCGGCGCGCTCCTCCTCCGTCAGCTCGCGGCGCACCTTCGCCGGCACTCCGGCCACCAGCGACCCGGCAGGGACGACCGTGCCCTCCAGCACGACGGCGCCCGCGGCCACGAGCGAACCCGTCCCGATGACGGCCCCGTTCAGCACGGTCGCGTTCATCCCGACCAGGACGTCGTCCTCGAGGGTGCAGCCGTGCAGCACGGCGTTGTGCCCCACCGAGACCCCGGCGCCGATCGTCGCGTCGAATCCTGCGTCGACGTGCACGATCACGCCGTCCTGCAGGTTGCTGCCGTCGCCCAGCCGGATCGAGGCGCTCTCGGCCCGCAGCACCGCGCCGTACCAGACGCTCGCGCGCTCCCCCACGGCGATGTCGCCGACGAGGACGGCGCCCGGTGCAGCCCAGGCGGTGCGGGCGAGACGGGGCGATCGCCCCTCGCCGAGCCCGAGGAGGCGCGGCCCCTGCTGATCGTCCGACATCGTCGTCTTCCTCTCGTCGTTCCGGATGCTCGTCCCGCATCCTCGCACCCGAGTCCGGCGAACGGGAGCTCAGCGGGCCGAGCGCAGCCAGGCGAGCACGGCGAGCACGCGGCGGTGGTCCGACCCCGAGTCCTCGAGTCCGAGCTTCTGGAAGATCGCGGTCACGTTCTTCTCGACCGCGCCGACCCCGATGAAGAGCGATGCCGCGATCCCCGCGTTCGTCCGCCCCTCGGCCATCGCCTCGAGCACCTCCCGCTCCCGTGGGGTCAAGGAGGCGAGCGGATCGCGCTGGCGCTGCAGGAGCGACGCGACGACCTGCGGATCGAGCACGGTCCCGCCGGCCGCCACCCGCTCGACCGCGTCGCGGAGCTCGTCGACGGAGGCGACCCGGTCCTTCAGGAGGTAGCCCATCCCGCCCTCGCCGGAGCCGAGCAGCTCGTGCGCGTACGTCACCTCGACGTACTGGCTCAGCAGGAGGACCGCGACGGACGGGTGCGCCGCGCGGATCCGGAGGGCCGCGCGCACTCCCTCGTCGCGGAAGGTCGGCGGCATGCGGACGTCGAGCACGGCGACGTCGACCGCCGCGGGATCGCGCTCGAGGAGGGCCACGAGTCCCTCCGCCTCGCCGAAGGCCCCGGCGACGGCGAACCCCGCATCCTCGAAGAGCCGGACGAGGCCCTCTCGGAGGAGCACCGAGTCCTCGGCGACGGCGACGCGGATCACAGGTGCGGAGGTCACCCTGTCAGCCTAGAGCGGAGGCGCCGGCGGTCCGGGGGCGATCGGCCGGAACGGGACGTGGACGCCGACGGTCGTCGGTCCTCCTGCGGGCGAGTCCAGGCGGAGGACGCCGCGCAGTCCGCGGAGCCTCCCCTCGATGCCCTCGAGACCGTGCCCGGCCACCGCGGCCGCCCCGCCGACTCCGTCGTCGATCACCCAGACGTCGAGCCAGCGCTCCCCCGACGGCCCCGGATCGCGCACGTCGAGGTGGACTCGGACCCGCCCGGCTCCGGCGTGCTTCGACGCGTTCGCGAGCAGCTCCGCCACGACGAAGTAGACGCTCCGCTCGACCTCCGGCGGCACTCCCTCGATCGGACGGTCGACGACGACGTCCACCGGCACGGGGCTGAGCGCGGCCAGCGAGTGGACCGCCGCTTCGAACCCGCGGTCCTGCAGGATCGGCGGCGCGACGCCGCGCGACAGGGCGCGGAGCTCGTCCAGCGCCGTCCCGACGTGCTCGCGGGCCTGCGCGATCAGCGCCGTCGCTCCCTCCGGATCCGCGCCGACGCGGCGCTCGGCCGAGGCGAGGTCCATCTGCACCCGGAGGAGCCGCTGCTGCGGCCCGTCGTGGATGTCCCGTTCCAGCCGGCGCAGCTCCCGGTCCTCGGCGGCGACGGCGGCTCCCCGGGAGGCGCTCAGCTCCTCCACCTCCCGCTGCAGCGCCTCCGAGCTCCACGGGCCCAGCAGCAGCCTGTCGACGAGATAGCGGGCGAGGGTGAGGCCGCGCGTCGCGAACGGCAGCGTCGAGACGAAGAGCACCACGACGGCGATGGCGGCGAGCACCACGAGGATCTCCGGCGGCTCGGGCACGCCGAGCAGCGAGCTCACGCGGTCGGCCGTCCAGCGCGCGGCGGTCGCTGAGCCGCCTCCCGTGCCGTCGAGCGCCGTCACGAGGGACCCGACCCCCGCCCAGAGCCACAGCGCCAGCACTGCTCCCAGCACCGTCGCGAGCAGCGGAGCCACGACCAGAGTGTGCAGCAGCGCCAGCCAGTAGTGGCCGTCGATCACCGGGCCGTAGAGAGCGAACGTGGCGGGGGCCACACCCGCGGGAGCGCGACGCACCCGGGGCTCGGGGATGTCGGGGCGACCGGCGAGCAGGTCGAGCCACCGCGTGCCGCGCGCGAAGAAGCGGGCGGTGATCAGAGCGACCGGGAGGAGGACGACTCCGATCAGGACGCCGATCAGCCCGAGCGCCGCGACGAGCGCGAGACCGACCGTCATCGCTCCGACGAGGGCGAACGGCACCGCGACGATCAGCGCGAGCGCCTCGCGGGGCACCCCGCGCCACAGGCGGAGGTAGGCGCGGGACGCCTCGCCCAGCGGTGACGACGCAGCGCTCATCTCGGCCCTCCTCCGCGGCTTCCCCGGGAGTGGACGCCGATTCGAGCGTATCGGCGGCGCCCTCTCGGCACCCGGGGGCCGGCCCCCGTCTCCGCCGCCCCTGCGGCCCTCGCAGAGGAGGACAGCCTCACCTCAGCGGCGCTTAGCGGAGCCTCCGCTTCCTTGCGGCGACGGGGCTGCGGCGTACAGTTGACGATCAGTCACCCCCTCTCGAAAGGACCCGATCGATGTCCACTGCATCCGTCACGTCGCTCACCTCGTCGAACCCGGATGTCGCATCCGGAGTCGCTCAGTTCCTCAGCCCCGTCGTCGTCGAGATGACCGCGCTGGCCGTCAACGGCAAGCAGGCGCACTGGCACGTGCGCGGCGCCAACTTCATCGGAGTCCACGAGCTCCTCGACACGATCGTCGCCCACTCGATCGAGTGGGCCGACCTCGCCGCCGAGCGCGTCGTCGCCCTCGGCCTCCCCGTCGACGCCCGCATCCAGACTGTCGCCTCGGCGACGAGGACCCAGCCGCTCACGCCCGGGTTCCAGCGCTCCGAGAACGCCATCGTCGAGATCATCACCCAGATGGACGTCGCCATCGCCACGGTGAACACGGCGATCGCCGAGCTCGCCGAGATCGACGCGAGCAGCCAGGACGTCGCCATCGAGATCGGCCGCGGCCTCGAGAAGGACCGCTGGTTCCTCTTCGCGCACGTCAGCGAGAGCTGAGCACCCGCTCCCGAACGCAGACGGAAGGCCCGCCCGATCCTCGGATCCGGCGGGCCTTCCGTCTGCAGTGGGCAGTCGGGTCCGGCGTCAGACCTCGTGGGTGACGCGGCCCGCGAGCAGCGTCATCGACACGGGCATGGTGCGCAGCCGCTCCGGAGCGGCGGTGAGCGGGTCCCGCTCGACGACGACGAGGTCGGCGGGGTCGCCCGCCTGCGGCCGGAGTCGTCGCGTCCTCGTCGAGGCGGTGATCGCCTCCTCCGTCCCGACGCGCTGCTCGGGGTGCCAGGGGCGGTCGCCGGGGCGCGCCCGGGCGACGGCCGCCGCCATCGCGACCCACGGGTCCAGCGGCGCGACGGGGGCGTCCGACCCCAGCACGACGGTCGCCCCGGAGTCGATCAGCGAGCGCAGCGCGAAGGCGCGGCCGGTGCGTCCCGCCCAGTAGCGGTCGGCGACGTCGCGGTCGTCGAGGGCGTGCTCTGGCTGCACGCCGGCGACCACGCCGAGGCGGGCGAAGCGCGGGATGTCGGCGTCCGAGAGCAGCTGCGCGTGCTCGATCCGGCCGCCGCCCACCCGAGCGAGGGCGTCGAGCGCGACCGTGGCGGCGGCGTCGCCGATGGCGTGCACGGTCGACCGGATCCCGGCCGCCGCCGCGCGGGCCAGCAGCTCGTCGAGCTCGACCGGATCGACGGTGAGGACACCGCGTCCGGCGTCGGCGCCCTCGTAGGGGTGCTCGCAGAAGGCGGTCCGCGTGTTGAGGGAGCCGTCGATCAGGACCTTGAGCGGACCCATCCGGAGCAGGCCCTCTCCCCCGGCGAGCTCGTCCCCGGTGCGCAGCCCCTCGCGGATGGCGCGATCCAGGTCGTCGCGGTACACGCCGGTCTCGACCCGGAGCGACCGCGTCCCCCGAGCGACCCGGCGGGTCCAGTCGCCCACGTTCCAGCGCATCTCGAGATCGACGACCCCGACGACCCCGCGCGAGGCCGCCTGCCGCGCCGCGCTGTCGACCAGGAGGTCGAGCTCGTCGTCGGTCATCGCGCCGAGCGCCGTGACGAGCTCGAAGCACGGATCCTCGCGCAGGAGGTCGTCCGTCCAGGGCACGGAGTAGTGACGGAGCGCCGCGGAGTTCAGCCAGACGGAGTGCAGATCGCCGCCGACGAGCACCACGGGCCGCTCGGGCGCGACGGCGTCGAGCTGCCCGGTGGTCGGCGGCTCGGGCCAGAGGCCGTCGCGGTAGCCGAAGCCGACGAGTGTGCTCGTCGCTCCCGCCGGGGAGACCGCGAGGCGGTCGCGGACGGCCGCCGCCACCTCGGCCGCCGACAGGGCTGCGGAGACGTCCAGGCGCGGAGCCGTCATGGCCCACTGCGAGAAGTGCACGTGCTCGTCCCACAGGCCGGGGAGCAGCCATCGGCCGTCGAGGTCGCGCACGTCGTCGACGGCACCGACCGCGGTGCCGAGCATGTCGATCACGCCGTCGCGCACGACGACGTCGACCAGGGCATCGGCGCCCAGCAGCCTCGCGCCGCGCAGCAGCAGCGATCCGCTCATCGTCGTCCGGCCCCGATCACGACTGGCACACCGGGCACCAGTAGAGCTTGCGCGCGCCGATCTCCTCGAGGAGGACGTTCGTGCCGCAGACGCGGCAGGGCAGGCCCTCGCGCTTGTAGACGTAGTTGCGCTCGGCGCGGCTGCGGACGGCCTTCGACCGCTCCGAGGCGGTCAGCCCGCGCCGGGTGATCATCATCCCGGTGCGGATCCCGTCCTCCAGCAGCAGCGCCCAGTCGGCCCAGAGCTTGTTCGCGAGCTCGAACGGCACCTGCTTGCCGGGAGTGTGGGGATCGAGGGCCGCGCGGTAGAGCAGCTCGGCCCGGTAGATGTTGCCGATGCCGCTGACGACCGACTGGTCCATCAGCACGAGGCCGACCGGAGTCGCGGTCTTGCGCAGCCTCGTCACGAAGCGATCGCGGGCGGCGTCGGAGTCGTCCGCCGCGGGGTCGGGGCCCAGGCGTGCGAGCAGCGTCTCGACCTGCGACGGATCCATCACCTCGCAGGCTGTCGGGCCGCGGAGATCGGCGACCGTCTCCTCCGTCTGCAGCCGCACGCGGACGGCGCCGACGGGCGGGGGCGGGAACTCGTCGAGGTCGCTGTCGGTCTCGTGCTCGGTCTCGGAGAGCCGGACGGCGCGCCGCCGCCGCGGGGCGCCGATGCTGCTGCCCGCTCTCCCGTCGGGGAAGAGCGGCGAGACGTGCCCGAGGAAGTCCCACGCGCCGTACAGGCCGAGGTGGACGTGCAGGAACAGGTCGCCCTCGAAGCGCAGCAGCAGATGCTTGCCGACCGCGGTCGACTCGAAGACGGTGCGCCCGTCGAGCACGGCGGCGCCCTCGACGAACCGCCCCTGCGGACTGCTGACGGCCACCGCGTGCCCGACCACGTCGCGCTCGAACTGCAGCGCGATGCGATGGACGGAGTGCCCCTCCGGCACCTAGCGGCTCTTCGCGGTCGAGTCGACGGCGCGGCCGGCGATGTCGCCGGTGGCCTCGTACTCGGCGAGCTGCGCGATGCGGCGCACGTGGCGCTCCTCGAAGGTGAAGGGCTCGGCGACGAACGCGTCGATGAAGCCCGTCGCCTCGTCGACCGTGTGCTGACGGGCGCCGATCGAGATCACGTTGGCGTCGTTGTGCTGGCGCGCGAGAACCGCGGTGCTGAGGTTCCAGACCAGGGCGGCGCGGACGCCCGCGACCTTGTTCGCCGCGATCTGCTCGCCGTTGCCGGAGCCGCCGAAGACGACTCCGAGCGCCTGCACGCCGGCCTCCTGGTCGCGGACGACCGCGGCCGCCGCGTTGATGCAGAACGACGGGTAGTCGTCGAGCGGATCGTACGAGGTCGGACCGTGGTCGACGACCTCGTGGCCCGCCGCACCGAGGTGCTCGATCAGGTGCCGGCTGAAGTCCAGCCCGGCGTGGTCCGTTGCGATGTGGATGCGCACGCGCTCGTCCTTTGAGAGTGCCGAATCGATGCCCGCTCGAGCGGGCCGGGAGTCAGAGTACCGCCCGCGGAGAGCGGTCGTCCTCAGTCGAACTGCGGGTCGCGGGTCCGCGAGCGCTTGAGCTCGAAGAATCCGTCGTACGAGGCGGCGGCGACGATGCCGTCCCACAGGGTCAGCGCCTGCTCGCCGCGCGGAGTGGGCGAGAGGACGGGGCCGAAGAAGGCGACGTCGCCGATGGCGATGACGGGGGTGCCGACGTCCTGGCCGACGCGGTCGATGCCCTCGAAGTGCGAGGCGCGCATCGGGGCGTCGTACTCGTCCGAGTCGGCGTAGGCGGCCAGCTCGGCCGGGACTCCGATCTCGGCGAGCGACTCGGCGATGACCGCGTCGACGTCCGTGCGTCCGCCGACGTGGATCCGGGTGCCGAGAGCGTCGTAGAGCGGCTTGACCTTCTCGCGGCCCTCGCGCTCGCCGACGGCCGCGACCAGACGCGTGTAGCGCAGCGCCCGCGGGAGGAAGCTGCGGTACGACTCGTCGAGGTCCTTGTCCTCGTTGAGGACGGCGAGGCTCATGATGCGCCAGGTGACGTCGAGGTCGCGGGCGGGCGTCACCTCGTCGACGAAGCGGGAGGTCATCCAGGCCCAGGGGCAGGAGGGGTCGAACCAGAAATCCACGGAGGTCATGCCCTCACGTTACGCCGCCGTCCGCGCCCCCGGTGCGCCTGGGCGCCGCCCGGGTGCGGCCGGG
>NZ_MUKN01000044.1 GCF_001995175.1 Rathayibacter rhapontici | reverse complement strand
GCCCCCGAGCCCGTCCGCGCTCCCGCCGCGCGCCCGAGCGCCGCGAGCCGCCCGCGCGCCCGGTGACCCGGACCACCCGCTCGGCCACCGCCGACGGCCGTCAGCGCTACGGCGAGGCCGTGGTGCGCGAGATCCTCGGCGCCCAGTTCATCGAGGAGCAGCCCCACGTGCCGCGCGGTCCCCGCGTGAGCGGCGCATGATCCTCGCGCCGTCCCGACCCGCCCGCTCCACCCGCCCCGACCGAGAGGAGGCGACCGCATGTACGAAGGCATCGTCCAGGAGCTGATCGACGAGCTCGGCCGACTCCCCGGCATCGGCCCGAAGTCCGCGCAGCGCATCGCGTTCCACATCCTGCAGACCGAGACGTTCGACGTGACCCGTCTCGCCGAGATCCTGCTCGAGCTGCGCGGCCGCGTGCACTTCTGCGACATCTGCGGCAACGTGGCCGAGGAGGCGACCTGCGGGATCTGCCGCGACCCGCGTCGCAGCCGCACCGTCATCTGCGTCGTCGAGGAGGCGAAGGACGTCCCCGCCATCGAGCGCACCCGCGAGTTCCGCGGCCTCTACCACGTGCTCGGCGGGGCGATCAGCCCGATCGACGGCATCGGGCCGGATCAGCTCCGCATCCGCCAGCTCCTGCAGCGTCTCGCCGACGGCGAGGTGCAGGAGGTGATCATCGCGACCGACCCCAACCTCGAGGGCGAGGCGACCGCGACCTACCTCTCGCGAATGCTCAGCACGCTCGGCATCCGGATCACCCGGCTCGCGTCCGGCCTGCCCGTGGGCGGCGACCTCGAGTACGCCGACGAGATCACCCTCGGCCGCGCCTTCGAGGGCCGCCGCCTCGTCGAGAACTGACGCAGGAGGGGACGACCGGCCGGGCCGAAACATGGCCCCTCGCGCATGCGCCCGCCGGTAGACTCCCTCGTCGGGTCGCGACGGCCCCCAGCCACCGACCCGGGAGCAGCACGTGAGCCTGATCGTCCAGAAGTTCGGCGGGTCCTCCGTCGCCGACGCGGAGAGCATCAAGCGCGTCGCGAAGCGGATCGTCGCCACGAAGCAGGCGGGCAACGACGTCGTCGTGGCGGTCTCGGCCATGGGCGACACCACCGACGACCTGCTCGAGCTCGCCCACCAGGTGACGCCGATCCCGGCTCCCCGCGAGCTCGACATGCTGCTCTCCTCCGGGGAGCGCATCTCGATGGCGCTGCTCGCCATGGCCATCAAGAGCATGGGCTACGAGGCCCGCTCCTTCACCGGCAGCCAGGCCGGCATGATCACCGACGCGCAGCACGGCGCCGCGCGCATCGTCGACATCACCCCGGTGCGCCTGCGCGAGGCCCTCGACGAGAACGCCGTCGTCATCGTCGCCGGTTTCCAGGGCTTCAACCGCGACACCAAGGACATCACCACCCTCGGCCGCGGCGGCTCCGACACCACCGCCGTCGCGCTCGCCGCGGGCCTCGGCGCCGACACCTGCGAGATCTACACCGACGTCGACGGCGTCTTCACCGCCGACCCCCGCGTCGTCAAGCGCGCCCGCAAGCTCGACCGCATCTCCAGCGAGGAGATGCTCGAGCTCGCCGCGGCCGGGGCCAAGGTCCTGCACATCCGCGCCGTCGAGTTCGCCCGCCGCCACGGAGTGACGCTGCACGTGCGCTCCTCCTTCAGCCCGAACGAGGGCACCATCGTCTACAACGCCGGAGCAGCCGGCACCGAGAAGGGACAGACCGTGGAAGAGCCCATCATCGCCGGCGTCGCCGCCGACCTGAACGAGGCCAAGATCACCGTGGTCGGCGTGCCCGACATCCCGGGGAAGGCCGCCCAGATCTTCACGATCGTCGCGAAGACCGGGTCGAACATCGACATGATCGTGCAGAACGTGTCCGCCGCGTCGACCGGTCTCACCGACATCTCGTTCACGCTGCCCAAGGCCGACGGCCAGACGGTCCTCATGGCGCTCAACGCCGAGAAGGAGGACGTCGGCTTCCAGGCGCTGCAGTACGACGACCAGATCGCCAAGCTGGCCCTCGTCGGCGCCGGCATGCGCACCAACGCGGGCGTCTCGGCGAAGCTGTTCCGCTCGCTGTTCGAGGCCGGCATCAACATCGAGATGATCTCCACCAGCGAGATCCGCATCTCGGTCGTCACGCGCGCCGACACCGTGAACGAGGCGCTGCGCGTCGTCCACACCGCCTTCGGCCTGGACGCCGAGGACGACGCGGTCGTCTACGCCGGCACCGGCCGCTGACGGTCATCGACCCCCGCCATCCCGCCGATCGCGCGGTGCCGGGCGCGGAGGCGACTCCCCGCCCGGTACCTTCTCACCGGTACCCGCTCCCGCGGGACCCCTCCTGATCCCCACGCGAGTGGGAGCGGCGGCCGCGCCGCACGGACGAAAGAGCAGAGCATGAGCAGCACCCCCCTCCACGTGGGCGTCGTCGGCGCGACCGGTCAGGTCGGGAAGGTGATGCGCCGCCTCCTCGAGGAGCGCGACTTCCCGATCGCCTCGATCCGCTTCTTCGCCACCTCCCGCTCGGCCGGCACGACGCTGCCGTTCCGCGGCGAGGACGTCGTGGTCGAGGACGTCGAGACCGCCGACCCGACGGGTCTGGACATCGCCCTCTTCTCGGCCGGAGCGACCGGCTCGCGCGCGCAGGCCCCGCGGTTCGCCGCCGCCGGTGCCCTCGTGATCGACAACTCCAGCGCCTGGCGCATGGACCCCGAGGTCCCGCTCGTCGTGAGCGAGGTCAATCCGCACGCGATCGACCAGGCCGTCAAGGGCATCATCGCGAACCCCAACTGCACCACGATGGCCGCGATGCCGATCCTGAAGGTGCTCGACGCCGAGGCCGGGCTCACCCGCCTCATCGTCAGCACCTACCAGGCCGTCTCGGGCAGCGGTCTGGCCGGGGCGAACGAGCTCGCCGGCCAGGCGAAGGCGGCCGTCGCCGACGAGCGCCTCCTCGACCTCGTCCACGACGGCTCGGCCGTCGCCTTCCCGGACCCCGCGGTCTACGTCGCTCCGATCGCCTTCGACGTCATCCCGTTCGCCGGGAACCTCGTCGAGGACGGCCTGAACGAGACCGACGAGGAGAAGAAGCTCCGCAACGAGAGCCGGAAGATCCTCGAGCTGCCCGGCCTGCTGGTCTCGGGCACCTGCGTCCGCGTCCCCGTCTTCACCGGGCACTCGCTCTCCGTCAACGCCGAGTTCTCGAGCGGGCTCACGCCGGAGCGCGCCCGCGAGCTGCTCGCCGATGCGCCCGGAGTCGTGCTCCGCGAGATCCCGACCCCCCTCGTGGCCGCGGGCACCGACCCGAGCTACGTCGGCCGGATCCGCGCCGACGAGGGCGCGCCCGAGGGCCGCGGCCTCGCGTTCTTCATCAGCAACGACAACCTGCGCAAGGGCGCCGCGCTCAACGCCGTGCAGATCGCGGAGCTGATCGCCGCGCGTCCCGCCGCCTCCTGAGGCACTGGCGGCGCCGCCCGGACTGAGCCGACCGCTCGACTCCGCGCGGCGCCGCAAGGTGATCGTCGTCGAAAAGCCGCGAATTTGATGACGGTGCGGCCCCCCGTCCGGGCTGCAGACCCTCCCGCGACGGTAAACTCTGTTCTCGTGAACTCCTCGGAACCGGTCGACGTCGCCCTCATCGGAGGGGGCATCATGAGCGCCACGCTCGGAGCCCTCCTGACCACGCTCCAGCCCGACTGGACGATCGCGGCCTACGAGCGGCTCGGCGACGTCGCGCAGGAGTCCTCGAACCCCTGGAACAACGCGGGCACGGGCCACGCCGCCCTCTGCGAGCTCAACTACATGCCCGAGGCGGCCGACGGCTCCGTCGACCCCGCCAAGGCGATCCAGATCAACGAGCAGTTCCAGATCTCGCGCCAGTTCTGGGCGAGCCTCGTCGAGGCCGGGGCGATCCGCGAGCCCTCGAGCTTCATCAACGCCGCTCCGCACATGACCTTCGTGCACGGCGAGGCGAACGTCGAGTACCTCCGCAAGCGCTACGAGGCCCTGAAGGACCAGCCGCTCTTCGCCGGCATGGAGTTCACCGAGAGCGTCAAGACGATCCACGAGTGGGCGCCCCTCCTGATGGAGCAGCGCCCCGCGGGCGGCGGCCCGTACGCGGCGACGCGCATCCCCGCCGGAACGGACGTCGACTTCGGCGCTCTGACCCACCAGCTCTTCGACCACGTCGTGGGCAACGGCGGGACCCTCGACACGGGCCACGAGGTCACGAACATCACCCGCCGCAAGGACGGACTCTGGCAGCTCGACCTCAAGCAGCTCGTCGGCAGCACGCCCAAGCGCGTGCTCGCCCGCTTCGTCTTCGTCGGCGCGGGAGGCGGCGCCCTGCACCTGCTGCAGAAGTCGGGCATCCCCGAGATCAAGGGCTTCGGCGGCTTCCCCATCTCGGGGCAGTTCCTCCGCACCGACAACCCCGAGATCGTCGCGCGGCACCAGGCGAAGGTCTACGGCAAGGCCGCGGTGGGCGCGCCGCCGATGTCGGTGCCGCACCTCGACACGCGCGTCGTCGACGGCGAGGCGTCGCTCCTCTTCGGCCCCTACGCCGGATTCACGCCCAAGTTCCTCAAGCAGGGGTCGTGGCTCGACCTGCCGCTCTCGATCCGCCCGCACAACCTCGGGCCGATGCTCGCGGTCGCCCGCGACAACTTCGATCTGATGAAGTACCTCCTCGGCGAGGTGGTCGCCGGGCGCGGCAAGAAGATGAAGGCGCTCCGCGAGTTCCTGCCCACCGCCCGCTCCGAGGACTGGTACCTGATCACCGCCGGTCAGCGCGTGCAGGTCATGAAGAAGGACGAGAAGAAGGGCGGAGTGCTGCAGTTCGGCACCGAGGTCATCACCGGTGCCGAGGGCACGATCGCCGGGCTCCTCGGCGCCTCGCCCGGCGCATCGACGGCCGTGCCGATCATGCTGGACGTCCTCAAGCGCTGCTTCCCCGACGAGCTGAAGGGCTGGGAGCCGCGCATCCGCTCGCTCATCCCGAGCTACGGCTCGACTCTGAACGACGCTCCGGAGGCCGCCGAGCGCACGGTCGCGGCGACGGCCGAGACCCTGGCGCTCTCCGCCTCGGTCTGACCCGATCGGGCGCCGCCCGGCGCGCGGAGTTCGAACATATGTTCTAATGGCTCCATGAGGTGGAGCGGGCAGTCGATCGGTGCAGCCGACGACCGCGCGCTCCCGGGCCTCGTGCGGCTGACCGATCTGGTGCGCACGACGCGCACGCCCGAGTTCGACGGCATCACCTTCTACGAGGTCCTCGCGAAGTCCGCGCTCAACCGCGTGCACACCTCGTCGAAGATGCCCTTCGGCTGGACCATCAATCCGATGCGCGGCTGCACCCACGCCTGCACCTACTGCTTCGCGCGTCCGACGCACGAGTACCTCGAGTTCGACGGCGGCCGCGACTTCGATTCGCAGATCGTGGTGAAGGTCAACGTCGCCGAGGTGCTCACGCGCGAGCTCGCCCGGCCGAGCTGGGAGCGGCACCCGGTGGCCCTCGGCACGAACACCGATCCCTACCAGCGGGCGGAGGGGCGCTACCGCCTGATGCCGGGCATCATCGCCGCCCTCGCCGCCTCGGGCACCCCGCTCTCGATCCTCACCAAGGGCACCCTCCTCCGCCGCGACCTTCCGCTGCTCAAGGAGGCGGCGGAGCACGTGCCGGTCGACCTGGGCGTCTCGATCGCCGTGTACGACGAGGAGCTGCAGCGCTCGGTCGAGCCCGGTGCGCCCACCGCCGCGGCGCGGCTGGCCACCGTCACCGCCGCCCGCGAGGCCGGGTTCGACTGCTCCGTCTTCCTCATGCCGATCCTGCCGTTCCTCACCGACACGAAGGCGCACCTCGACGCCTCGCTCCGCGCCTGCGCCGAGGCGGGCGCGACGTCGATCCTGTACTCGACGCTCTACCTCAAGCCCGGAGTGAAGGAGTGGTTCCTGCAGTGGCTCGCGCAGGAGCACCCGGAGCTGCTCGACCGCTACCGCTCGCTCTACCCGGGCCGCTCCGCGTACGCGCCGGCGGAGTACCGCCGCTGGCTGACGGAGCGGATCCGCCCGCTGATGCGCGCCCACCGCCTGGAGCAGGGGCGGGAGGATCCCGCCACCGGGTCGGTGCTCTCCTCCGGACTCGGCACGCTCCGGGTGCTCGGCGGGGATCGCCGGCCGCTGCAGCACGGCGGTCTCCTCGCCGAGGAGCTCGGTCCCGATCGCGCCGCGATGCTCCCGGGCGTCGGCCAGCCGACCCTCTTCTGAGGCGGAACCGGGGCAGGAGCGCGCGGCCGCCGCTCGGCTAGGATCGGCGCATGGTCAGCCGCTCCGGTGAGCCCTCGTCCGGCTCCTCCGCTCGCAGCGGCGACGACGAGTCGTCCCGCCCCGTGCGCCTGGGCATCCTCGATGATCACGAGCTCGTCCTCGACAGCATGAGCAGCTGGATCGCGGCCCACGCGCCGGACTTCGAGGTCGTCGTCGGCGCCGGGACCTGGATGGAGCTCGTGACGAGCACCGTGTTCCCCACGGAGGTCGTGATCATGGACTTCGAGCTGCGCGAGCCGATCTCGATCGAGGCGCGCATCCGGACCTGCCGCGCCGCGGGAGCGGTCGTCGTGGTCCTCTCCGAGCGGGAGGACGAGGAGATCCGCGAGCGCAGCCTCCGCGCCGGAGCCGCGCGCCACCTGACCAAGGCGCAGCCGATGCGCGAGGTGATGGAGAGCACCCGGTCGGCGATGGCCATGCGCTCCACCGCGGGATCCGCGGCGCAGTGGCGACCGCTGCCCATCGGAGTCGCCGCCCAGCAGCGTCCGCGGCTGAGCGCGGGCGAGCTGGAGGCCCTCCGGCTGTACGTCTCGGGATCGAGCACGCCCGAGGTCGCTGCCAAGATGAACGTGCAGTTCGAGACGGCGAAGACCTATCTGCGCCGGGTGCGCCAGAAGTACGCCAGGATCGGCCGTCCCGCGAGCCGCCGGGCGGAGCTCATCCGCCGCGCCGCCGAGGACGGCTTCCTGGAGTGAGCGCCCTCTCGAGCGCCCGACCGCCGACGAGCCCCGAGGAGACCTGATGGCGAAGCTGTACTTCCGCTACGGAGCGATGAACAGCGGCAAGAGCACCTCGCTCCTGCAGGCCGCGTACAACTACGAGGAGCGCGGCCACCAGGTCCTGCTGGCCAAGCCCGCGGTCGACACCAAGGGCGAGGCGCTCATCGTGTCGCGGCTCGGCGTCACCCGTCCGGTGGACATCCTGTTCCGCCCGGACGAGGATCCGGTCGCGGTGTTCACCGCCGCCCGAGCACGCGTGCTGGCCGCAACCGCTCGGGACGTGAGCGCTCTGCTGGTGGACGAGGCGCAGTTCCTGCCCGAATCGCACGTCGACGACCTGCTGCGCATCGCCATCCTCGAGAACGTCCCCGTGCTGGCGTACGGCATCAGAACCGACTTCCGCACCGCGGCGTTCCCCGGGAGCAGGCGGCTCCTCGAGATCGCGCACAGCCTCGAGGAGCTCAAGACGATCTGCCGCTGCGGGCGCAAAGCAATCTTCAACGGGCGCGTCGTGGACGGCCGCTTCGTCTTCGACGGCGACCAGGTGGCGATCGACGGAGCCCTGGTGACGTACGAGTCCCTCTGCGGAGCCTGCTATCTGCAGGAGAGCCGCGGGCGCCTGCGCGGGTAGTATCCGAGAACGCCTCAGGCGTGCGACACCCACGCGAAACGAACTAGTGGGTAGCCTTGCGGCGTGACATCACCGGAGACGGAAGAACGCCGTTCGAAGAACGAGGAGAGGTCGGGGGGATCGATGACGGCGCAGGGCATCACGCCGAAGCGCGGGTCGTCCTGGGAGCAGGAGTACCGCGGCCGGCTCCTCGCGACCGACGTCCTCGCCATCCTCGTCTCCGTGTTCGGCACCCAGGTGTTCTGGTTCGACCTCGATCTCGGCTCCGACGTCGTGGGTTTCCGCACGACGGACGCGTTCGCGATCAACTACACGGTCGTCTCGGTGCTGCTCTCGCTCGCCTGGCTCCTCGCCCTGCAGGTCTTCGACACCCGCGACCGGCGGATCATCGGAACGGGCTACGTCGAGTACCGCCGCATCGTCGACTCCTCGATCTGGCTGTTCGGCATCGTCGCGATCGTCGCCTACCTCCTCCAGATCCAGCTCGGACGCGGCTACATCATCACCGCCTTCCCCGCGGGGGTCGTCCTCATCTGCGTCGGCCGACTGCTCTGGCGCTCCTGGCTCACCCGTGAGCGCAAGCAGGGACGGTCGGCGAACCAGGTGGTTCTGCTCGGCTCCCGCACGAGCGTCCTGCACACCGCGCGCGAGCTGCGCCGGGGCACCGAGGCCGGCTACAAGCTGGTCGGCGCCGTCTCCACCTCTCCCGGGGGAGCGGACGCGCTCCGCGGCGAGACCGAGCTCGACGGCCTCGCCGTGCACTCGTTCACCGGGATCGACGGAGTGCGCGCGGTCATGGACGCGACCGGCGCGGACACGGTCGTGGTGACCAGCTCCGACGAGCTCGCCCCGCAGCGGATCCGCGAGCTGAGCTGGACGCTCGAGCCCGGCCGCGAGCACCTCGTCGTCGCGCCGAGCCTCACCGACATCGGCGGCCCGCGCATCCACACCCGGCCCGTCGCCGGACTGCCCCTCATCCACGTGGAGACCCCGCGCTTCGACGGGCGCCAGCGCTTCGCCAAGCGGCTGTTCGACATCGTCGCGTCGACCGCGCTGATCCTGCTCAGCGCTCCGGTCCTGATCGTCGTCGCGATCCTCGTGCGCGCCACCAGCCCGGGCCCGGTCCTGTTCCGCCAGGAGCGCATCGGACTCAACGGCGCGACGTTCGAGATGCTGAAGTTCCGCTCGATGGTCGTCGACGCCGAGGCGCGCCTCGCCGCTCTCGCCGCCCAGCAGCGCGCGGAGGGCAACAGCGTCCTCTTCAAGATGGCGAAGGACCCGCGCGTGACGAAGGTCGGAACGGTGCTCCGCCGGTTCAGCCTCGACGAGCTGCCCCAGTTCCTCAACGTCTTCCGCGGCGACATGTCGCTGATCGGCCCCCGTCCGCCCCTGGCCCGCGAGGTCGAGCAGTACGAGGCGCACGTGCACCGCCGCTTCCTGATGAAGCCCGGCATCACCGGTCTGTGGCAGGTGAGCGGACGCTCGAACCTGTCGTGGGAGGACACCGTCCGCCTCGACCTCTACTACGTCGAGAACTGGTCCATGACCGGCGACCTGATCATCCTGTTCAAGACGGCCCGCGCCGTCCTCGCCCGCGACGGCGCGTATTGATCGCCTCCGAGGCGGGGGTCGCCCTCCGCAGCACGGTCGTCTCCGTCCTCGACGTGCGCTTCCGGATCGTCTTCGGCGACGGCCTGTCGTCGGAGGACGTCGACCGGATCACCTCCAGCTGGGCGGCCTGCCACCGCTCGCCGACGGGGGAGGAGCGGATCGTCCTCGCGGACGTGCTGCCGTCGATCGTCGAGGGGGAGGGCGTGCGCGTCCTCGCCGGGACGGTCGCCCAGCTCGAGGAGTCGCTGACCTCGAGGCTCACCGTGGAGGCCATCGGCGTCCGCCGCGGCGACCTCCTGATGCTCCACGCGTGCGGAGTCGCCGACGAGTCGGGCCGGGTCCTCGCCTTCGTGGCAGCCTCCGGCACAGGCAAGACGACGATGGCGCGGCTGCTCGGCACGCGGTTCGGCTACGTGAGCGACGAGACGGTCGGCGTGGCCGTGGACGGGCGCGTCCTGCCGTACCCCAAGCCGCTCTCGGTGAAGCCGTTGACGGGGTCCGCCCCGAAGGCGCAGCTCGCGCCGGCCGCACTCGGGCTCCGGCCCGCGCCGCCCGGGCCGCTCGTGCTCGCCGGCGTGGTCCTGCTCGATCGGCGCCCCGGAGTGGCGGAGCCGTTCCTCGAGGCGGTCGATCCGATCGAGGCGATCGACGACCTCGTGCCGCAGACCTCCTACCTCTCGGCGCGGCCGCGCCCGATCGTGCACCTCGTCGAGACCCTGCGCTCGCTCGGCGGCGTCCGGCGCCTCGTGTACTCCGAGTCCGCCGAGGCCCTCGGGCTCGTCGAGCGGCTGTTCGCGACACTCGGCGACCCTGCTCCGGCGGTCTGGGACGAGATCGTCCCCCTCCCGCTGTCGGGCGCGGCCTCGGACGACCTCGAGCTGGCGCACGTGGACGACGCGCTGCGCACTCCCGCCGGCGAGGTCCTCGTCTTCACCGGAGGCGTCCTCGTCCGCCTCTCGGGCATCGGCCCGGCCCTCTGGCGCCGGGTCGGCGAGGGCGTCCCCTCCGACCGCCTGAGCGCCGCGGTCCTGGCCGACGTCGGCGGGGCGCCCGACGGAGTGGATCCGCGGTCGGCCGTGGACGCCGCCGTCGACGAGCTCGTCGGGCTCGGAGTGATCACGAGGAGGCGTGCACAGCAGCCCACCCCGGACGGGGTGCACCCATGATGCGCCGCGAAACAGGCCGACAACACGCCTGTGCAACAATCTCAGGGCTCACCGTCTCCGACGGTCGTGCGCCGCTCCGAATCAGTGAAGGAACCTGCCACCTTGGAACTTAGGGACGTCCTCCGACTTCTCCGTGATCACTGGTTGCCGATCGTCGCAGCGATCCTCCTCGGAACCCTGGTCGCCTTCGGGTGGTCCCTGACGCAGAAGCCGCGCTACGAGGCCGACTCCAAGGGCCTCGTCACCGTGACGGTGCCCGACAGCGGGGACGGCAGCCAGGACCTGTACGGCGAGCAGATCGCCGAGGCGCTGGCCAAGTCGCGCCTCACCACCTACGTCCCGATCGCCTCCTCGCGCGACGTCGCCGAGATCGCCATCGAGAACCTCGGCCTCGACATCAGCCCCTCCGCGCTGATCAGCGCGATCACGGTCACGCCCGAGGTCGCCGCCCCCGTCCTCAGCGTCACCGCCGAGGCCTCCACCGCCGACGGCGCGCAGAAGCTCGCCGACGCCTGGGTCTCGGCGGTCGCCACCCGGATCCAGCAGATCAACGCCGAGACGGGCACGGGCGACACCGTGAACCTCTCGGTGATCCAGGACGCCGCGCTGCCGAGTGCGCCCGCGTTCCCGAACCTCCGGCTCGTCCTGGCGGTCGGTGCGCTCGCCGGACTCGTGCTCGGCCTCGTCTACGCGTTCGTCCGCAACACCCTCGACCGCCGCATCCGCACCGCCGAGATGGTCGAGCGCCTCTTCGACCTGCCCGTGGTCGGCACGCTGCCCGTCGACAAGCGCCTCAGCGAGACGAACCGCATCATCCCCGAGGCCGACACGACCGACTACGTGAAGGCCGACGGCAAGCACGCGCTCGCCGAGTCGCTGCGCGAGCTGCGGACGAACCTGCAGTTCATGAACGTCGACAGCCCCCCGCGGATCATCGTCGTCACCAGCCCGCTGCCCTCCGACGGAAAATCCACCGTGACGGCGAACCTCGCCGTCACCCTCGCCGCCTCCGGGCAGCGCACCGTCGTCGTCGACGGCGACCTCCGGAAGCCCACGGTCGCCAAGTCCTTCGGTCTCGTACCGGGCGTCGGCCTCACCGATCTGCTCATCGGCAAGGCGGAGCTGCAGGACGTCCTCCAGCCGTGGGGCCCCTCGGGCAACCTCTGGATCCTCGGCGCCGGATCCATCCCGCCGAACCCGAGCGAGCTCCTCGGCTCCAACGGGATGGACATCCTCTTGCACGAGATCGCCCGCGAGGCCATCGTGATCGTGGACGCGCCGCCCCTGCTGCCCGTCACGGACGGCGCGATCCTCACCGCCCGGACCGACGGAGCGCTCGTCGTGATCTCGGCCGGCAAGACCACCACCGACGAGCTGGGCAAGGCGATCCAGAACCTCGAGCGGGTCAGCGGCCACACGCTCGGCGTCATCCTCAACCGCGTTCCTCCGCGGGGCCAGGTCGGCCGGGGCTACGGCTACTACTACACGAGCTACTACGGCTCCGAGAAGACGGGGGCCCGCACCGAGCCCTCGAGCGAGCCCGCCCCGAGCGCCGTCTGATCGGGGCGGCATGACGTTCCCCGGAGACGACGGATCCCGTCGGAGCCGCCGAGGCAGGCTCCCGTCCGACGCGGTGTCCGCGTCGGGCTCTCCGGTGTTCACGGTCCTGTCGGTCTGCACCGGCAACATCTGCCGGTCGCCGATGGCCGAGCAGCTGCTGCGGCACGAGCTGGGCGGGGTGACGTCCCCAGCGGGCGGCCCGCTCTTCTCCCTCCGCAGCGCCGGCGTGCAGACCCGCGACGGGTACCGGATGGACCCGACCTCCGCCCGGCTGAGCGCGGTCCACGGCGGTGACCCGAGCGGTCACTCCAGTGCCCGGCTCTCCGAGCGTCTGGTGGCCGAGGCCGACGTGATGCTCACGATGACGCGCGACCACCTCGTGGACGCGGCGCGGAGCTTCCCCTCGATCCTGCTCCGCGGCTTCACACTGCTCGAATTCGCGCGGGTGCTGCCCTTCGTCATCGCCGAGGTCCCGCTCCCCGCGGTGGAGGACCCGGCTGCCCGGCTCCGCGGCGTCGTGCGCCTCGCCGCAGCGAACCGCGGGCGTGCTCCCCGGGGAGCGGCGGGGGACGACATCGACGACCCGATCGGCCGCAGCGAGGCGACGCACACCCGCGTCGCCGACAGATCTCCGCTGCCGTCTCCGACATCTCCCGCGATCTGAGAGCATTGGCGCGGCGAGAGAACGCTTCCTGAGTCGTTGATCGCCGGAACCCCTCCACCCGCCGTCGCCGACGCGACACCCACCCGTCCACGATTCGGAGACCCCTGTGAAGCTTTCTGTCATTGGTTGCGGCTACCTCGGTGCCGTCCACGCCGCCGCGATGGCCGAGCTCGGCCACGACGTGATCGGCATCGACGTGGACCAGGCGAAGATCGACGCCCTGGCTGCCGGCTCCGCCCCCTTCTTCGAGCCCGGCCTGCCCGAGCTCCTGTCCTCGGGAGTGGCGTCGGGTCGTCTCCGCTTCTCGACGGACACGGCCGACGCCGCCGGTGCGGCCGTGCACTTCGTCGCCGTCGGCACCCCGCAGAAGGCCGGCTCCAACGCCGCCGACATGCGCTTCGTCGACTCGGCGATCGAGGGCCTCCTGCCCTACCTCACCGCAGACTCGCTCGTCGTCGGCAAGTCGACGGTCCCCGTCGGCACCGCGGCCCGCCTCGCCGAGATGATCGCCCCGACCGGTGCTTCGCTGGTGTGGAACCCCGAGTTCCTCCGCGAGGGCTTCGCCGTCGAGGACACCATCCGCCCCGACCGCCTCGTCTACGGCGTGCCCTCGGGCGAGGCCGGCGAGGCCGCGAAGAGCACGCTCGACGAGGTGTACGCGACCGCCCTCTCGGCCGGCACCCCGCTCGTCGTCACCGACTACGCGACCGCGGAGCTCGTCAAGGTCTCGGCCAACGCGTTCCTCGCGACCAAGATCTCGTTCATCAACGCGATCGCCGAGATCGCCGAGGTGACCGGAGCGGACGTGACGCAGCTCGCCGACGCCATCGGCTACGACGTCCGCATCGGCCGTCGCTTCCTCAACGCCGGCATCGGCTTCGGCGGCGGCTGCCTGCCCAAGGACATCCGCGCCTTCTCCGCCCGGGCGGACGAGCTCGGCGTCGGCGAGTCGGTGGCGTTCCTCCGCGAGGTGGACGCGATCAACCTCCGCCGCCGTCAGCGCGTCGTCGACCTGGTCGTCGAGGGACTCGGCGGCTCGGTCGAGGGGAAGAAGATCGCCGTCCTCGGCCTCGCCTTCAAGCCGGAGTCCGACGACACGCGCGACTCGCCGTCGCTCGACGTCGCGGGCCGGTTCCACGAGCTCGGTGCGGAGGTCGTCGCGACCGACCCCGAGGCGATCGAGAACGCCCGTCGCAAGTACCCGGACATCACCTACACGACCGACGTCGACGAGGCCCTGCGCGGAGCCGACGCCGTGGTCGTCGTCACCGAGTGGAAGCAGTTCCGCGCGATCGACCCCGCCGTCGCGGGCGAGCTGGTCTCGAACCGCTTCGTCGTCGACGGGCGCAACTGCCTCGTCCCCGCCGACTGGCGTGCAGCGGGCTGGGAGTACCGCGGCCTGGGCCGCTGACCCGCGACCACCCTCGACCGGCGCCGGAGGCGCGGAGGACGGACGACGCCACGGCGTCGGACCGGCCTCCGCCCTCCGGCGTCGTCGTCCGTGCCCCGAACGCGGGCCCCCTCAGGCGCGGCCGGCGACCGGAGCGCGGACGAGCAGATCGTCCTCCCGCCGCGCGAGGCGCTCACGGTGCTGCAGCACCGCGCGCACGACGGCGCCGAGCACGGTGCCGATCGCCGCTCCGAGAGTGTTCATCACGACGTCGTCGGTGGTGGCGAAGCGGTCCGAGAGGAACAGCAGCTGCCCCGTCTCGATGACGGCGCTCGTCGTCGCTCCGACCACGACGGCGAGCCAGGCCCAACGGGCCCGGAGGTGCAGGGCGAGGAGGACGCCCAGGGGGACGAACAGCGCGACGTTCGCCGCGCGCTCGATCAGGTCGTAGTCGATCACTCCGAGGCCGTGACGAGCGAGGGCGGCCAGCAGCCGGTCGAGGAGGCGTCGCACGCCCGAGTCGACCGGGACGGGCCAGAACGCCACGAGAGCCAGCGCCGCCAGGTAGGGGGCGCCGACGGCGAGGGTGAGGCGGGTGAGCGACCGGCTCATGGTGCTCCTCCTGCGGGGACGGTGCCTGCGGCGGTGGACGGGGAGGTCCCAGTCTGCTCGGCGTTCCTCGGAGAGCGGTGCCCGAGCGCGGAACGGCGCCTGTGCGGCGCGCACGCGGCGGCCGGACGAGGACCGCGGGACGACCCCGGGAACGACGAAGCCCGGCCCGGATCATCGATCCTGGCCGGGCTCCTCACCGGTCGGGGTAGCGGGATTCGAACCCACGACCTCCTCGTCCCGAACGAGGCGCGCTACCAAGCTGCGCCACACCCCGGTGGAGTGCTCGCACCGCTCTCGCGGGCGAACCTCGTCAATGATAGCCGATATTCACGAGCCGGAAGAACGGCCCCGACGAGCTCCGGCTCAGCTCGCCGGCTCGAGGGTCACGAGCGTCACCTCGGGGCGGCAGGCGAAGCGCACCGGCGCGTAGATCGAGGTGCCGACGCCCGCGGAGACGTTGAGGTACGAGCTGCGCAGCCCGTTGTCCCAGGTCGTGAATCCGGCCACCTTGTCGCGGGGGATGTCGCAGTTGGTGACGAGGGCGCCGAAGCCCGGCACGCAGACCTGCCCGCCGTGGGTGTGCCCGGCGAGGATCAGCTCGGCGCCGCGCGCGACGAAGTCGTCGAGCACGCGCTGGTAGGGCGCGTGCGCCACTCCGATGCTCACATCGGCCGGACCGTCGGCCGCCGCGCGGAGCTCGTCGACGGCGCCCGCCACCAGGTCGATCCGATCGCGGGAGATGTGGGGGTCGTCGACCCCGAAGAACTCGATCCGGGTTCCGCCCACCTCGATCGAGGTCGCGGTGTTGTTGAGGTCGGTCCAGCCGAGGTCGTCGGTGAAGTAGCCCGTGAGCGCTTCCGTGTCGAGACCGCCCTGGTCGGGACGCGGGTTCTCCGACGGTCCGCGGAAGTAGCGCAGCGGGTTCTTGACCCGGGGGCCGAAGTAGTCGTTCGAGCCGTGGACGAACACGCCGGGGACGCCCGCGAACGGCTCGAGCGCGCGGCGGATGCCGAGCACTCCGTCGCGGTGGCCCAGGTTGTCGCCGGTGTCGACGATCAGGTCGGGGGAGAGGGAGGCGAGCGAGCGCAGCCACTCCTGCTTCTTCGACTGCCACGGGGCCATGTGCAGGTCCGAGAGGTGCAGGATCCGCAGCGGCGCCGATCCCTGCGGCAGGACGGGGACGCTGATCCGGCGGACCGTGAACAGGGTCCGCTCGATGCCGATGCCCCACACACCGGCGGCGGTGCCGGCGAGGGCGGCCGTCGCGAGAGCGGTGGTCAGGGGGCGTCGGCTGCGTCCGGTCATGTGTCCTTCTCCCGAGGGTGAGGTCGCGAGGCACGACCGCGTTCATTCTGCACGACGGCGCCGGGCGCCCGGTGAGTGCGGTTCAGCCCGCGGCGGGCGGTGCGGCGGCGTGGGACGGCGGAGCCGCGGGCGAGGGCGGCGGCGTCACCGGCCCGGCGCTCACCTGGAGCACCACGGCGCTCCCGCGGGCGATGCGCGAGCCGGCCGGCGGGTTCGTCCGGGCGACGGTGCCCTCGGGGCGGTCGGAGGGCACGCGGACCGGGTCGACGCTCACGCGGAAGCCGAGTTGGCGCAGGCGCTCGGAGGCGGCCGCGGAGCTCTGCCCGGTCACCTCGGGCACGGCCTCCTGGGGCGCGTCCACGAGGGAGCGCTGCGGCGAGGGGAACGCCGAGCCGCCGTACTTCGCATCGGCGACGCTCATGATCCGCGGCCAGATGCGGTGACGGACCTGGCCCGCGTTCACGCCGTTCAGGCGCAGCCCGCGCATGGAGGTCTTGCCGACGACGTTGCCGACCCAGGTCGCCGTGGCGACCTCGGTGCTCGCGCCGACCATCCAGGTGTGCACGGCGTTGTCCGTGGTGCCCGTCTTGCCGATGTGCGGCACGCCGGTGCCGGTCGCGGACGCGCGCCCCGTTCCTCCGGTCATGACCTGCTGCAGGGCGTAGTCGGCCGTGGCCGCGACCGCCTCCGACATGCCCTGCGTGCACTCCGAGGCGGGCGGAGCGACGTCCGCTCCCGAGCGGTCGACGATGCGGTCGATCGCGATCGGGGTGCAGACGGTGCCCTTGTTGGCGAAGCCCGCGAAGGCGGTCGCCATGGTCAGCGGCGCGATCTCGTTGGTGCCGAGGATCGTGGGCGCGTACTTCTGCAGCTCCGTGCCGTCCGCGCGGTGCACCCCCATCGCCAGGGCGGTGTTGCGGATCCCGCAGAGGTCGAGCTGCTGAGCCATCGCGGCGAAGCCCGTGTTGATCGAGCCCTTCGTCGCGTCGAGGACGGAGTAGACGCCGCCGTTGCCGCCCTCGTCGTTCTTGGGGTCCCAGGAGGGGCCGTAGTAGACGCCGTCGGGCTCGCAGCTGTCGCGGAAGGTCGTGTACGCGCGGCGCACCCCGTCGACGCTCTCGCCGAGCGAGCGCCCCTCCTGCAGCCACTCCGCGAGGGTGAAGACCTTGTAGGTCGATCCCACCTGGAATCCGGACGAGCCGCCGTAGCCGAAGTCGGTGCTGTAGTTGACGCTCGTGTAGTTCGGCCCGGCGACGTCGGGGTCGTTCGAGTAGTCCTTGTTCTGCGTCATGGCGAGGATGCGACCCGTGCCCACCTCCACCGAGACGCTCGAGCTGCCGATGTTGATCGACCCCATCGACTTCGGCACCCAGGCGTCGGTCGCCGAGACGGCGGCCTGCTGGAGCTCGCTGTCGAGGGTCGTGTAGATCTGGTACCCGCCGCGCTTGAAGGTCGCGTCGCGCTCGTCCCGGCTCGCTCCGAACGCGTCGTCGTTCTTGATGACCCAGGTGACGTAGTCGCAGAAGAACGCGGCGATGCCGGCGGTCTGGCAGCCGGTGCTGGGCTCGGTGACGACCGGTGCGATGGGCGTGCCCGCGGCCTCGGCGATCTGCTCCGGCGTGACCTTCGACTCCGCGTTCATCTGCGTGAGGATGTAGTTGCGCCGGTTCAGGGTCTCGGGGTAGCCCTCGACGGCGAGGTTGGCCGGGTCGTCGGGACGGTCGAAGCGGAACTTCTCGGGGTTGTTGACGATGGCGATCAGCGCGGCCGACTGCGCCAGCGTGAGGTCGCGGGCGCTCGTGCCGAAGTAGTAGTTCGCGGCGGCCTCGATTCCGTAGACCGTTCCTCCGAACAGCGCGATGTTGAGGTAGCCGAGCAGGATGTCGTTCTTCGGGTACTCCTTCTCGAGGCCGATCGCGAGGCGCATCTCGGCGACCTTGCGCTCCGGAGTCGTCTCGGTCGCCTCCCGGTAGGCGGCGTCGCGCTCGATCGGGTCGGAGAGGGCCTCGGCCTTCTGCACCAGGACGTTCTTCACGTACTGCTGGGTGATCGAGGAGCCGCCCTGCACGCGGCCGCCCATCGCGGTCGTCGCCGCGGCGCGCACGGTGCCGAGGAGGTCGATGCCGCCGTGCTCGTAGAAGCGCGGATCCTCGGAGGCGACGACGGCGTCCTTGACGAAGGGGGAGATGTCGTCCCAGCCGACCTCGACGCGGTTCTGTGCGTAGAAGGAGGCGAGCAGGACGTCGGCGCCGCTCGCGTCCTTCGCGTAGATGTTGCTCTTCTCGGCGAGAGTGCCGATCTCGAGGTACTCGGGGAGGTTGTCGAACATCTGCACGCCGTTGTTCGCGGCCATGCCGCCGAGTGCGATCGCCGGAGTGATCGACGCGGCCACGAGGATCCCCGCGATGACGCTCATCGCGACCACCCCGATGAGCCCGCCGACGGCGCCTCCAATCGACTTGACGACCCTGGTCCCGCCTGCCCCCGACATAGAATCAGCGTAGTCGCCGCGACCGCTCCGGACGCGGCGGACCCCCGTCCGCACCGCCTCGCGGCGGCGCGCCCCGGACTCGAGGAGAGCCATGTCCGTCCCGCGCTGGGAGTACGTCACGACCCCGCTGATGATCCACAACACCACGGCGATCCTGAACACCTGGGGATCCGAGGGCTGGGAGCTGGTCCAGATCGTGACCGGCCCCGAGGGCGGCCTCGTCGCCTACCTCAAGCGCCCCGTCGCCGAGGCCGGCGCGTGAGCGGAGCGGGCATCGCCCAGCGCCTCGCGGAGCTGGGCATCGAGCTCCCCGCCGTCGCCGCTCCTGCGGGCGCCTACGTCCCGGCCGTCGTGCACGAGCACCTCGTCTTCACCGCGGGGCAGATCCCGTTCGTCGACGGCGTGCTGCCGGCGACGGGCAAGGTCGGCTCCGGCGACGGGCTCGTCGACCCCGATGAGGCGAAGGCTCTCGCGCGGATCTGCGCGCTGAACGCCCTCGCGGCGATCGCCGACGCGATCGGATCGCTCGACCGCGTGACCCGCGTCGTCAAGCTGACCGGCTTCGTCGCCTCCGCCCCCGGCTTCACCGGGCAGCCGGGAGTGGTCAACGGGGCGTCCGAGCTGCTGGGCGACGTCTTCGGCGAGGCGGGCCGCCACGCGCGGTCGGCGGTCGGAGTCGCGGAGCTGCCCCTCGGCGCTCCGGTCGAGGTCGAGCTGGTCGTCGCCTTCGCCTAGTGCCGGTGCCCGGGGGAGGCCCCGGGCACCGCGCTCACTCCGCCGCGATCGCGGACGAGATGACGGCCATGACCTGCGTGTCGGCGAGCGTCGTCGTGTCGCCGACGGCCCGCCCCTCCGCCACGTCGCGCAGCAGGCGCCGCATGATCTTCCCCGAGCGGGTCTTGGGCAGCTCCTGCACGATCAGGATCCGCTTCGGGCGGGCGATCGCTCCGATGTGCTCGGCGACGTGCGCCTTCAGGGTCGCCACGAGCTCGTCGTGGCGCCCGCCAGCGACTCCGCCTGGCTCGCCTTGGCGATGACGAACGCGACGACGGCCTGGCCGGTCGCCTCGTCCGCCGCGCCGACGACCGCGGCCTCGGCGACGACCGGGTGCGAGACGAGCGCGGATTCGATCTCGGCGGTCGAGAGCCGGTGCCCCGACACGTTCATCACGTCGTCGACGCGGCCGAGCAGCCAGAGGTCGCCGTCGCGGTCCCGGCGGGCGCCGTCGCCGGCGAAGTACCGGTCGCCGAACTTCGACCAGTAGGTCTCGACGTAGCGCTCGGGATCGCCCCAGATGCCGCGCAGCATCGCGGGCCACGGCTCGGTGATCACGAGCAGGCCGCCCGAGTCCTGGCCGACCGAGCGGCCGGACTCGTCGACGACGTCGATCGAGACGCCGGGCAGCGGCACCTGGGCCGAACCGGGCTTGAGCGTCGTGACGCCCGGGAGCGGCGACACCATGATCGCGCCGGTCTCGGTCTGCCACCACGTGTCGACGATGGGCGTGCGGCCGCCGCCGATGACGTCGCGGTACCAGACCCACGCCTCCGGGTTGATCGGCTCGCCGACCGACCCGAGCAGCCGGAGGCTCGAGAGGTCGAAGCGCTGCGGGATCTGCCGGCCCAGCTTCATGAACGAGCGGATCGCCGTGGGCGCGGCGTAGAGGATCGTCACGCCGTACTTCTCGACGATCTCCCACCAGCGGCCGGTGTGCGGGGTGTCGGGGGTGCCCTCGTACATCACCTGCGTCGCTCCGTTGGCGAGCGGCCCGTAGACGACGTAGCTGTGCCCGGTGATCCAGCCGACATCCGCGGTCGACCAGTACACGTCGGTCTCGGGGTGCAGGTCGAACACCGCGCGGTGCGTGTAGGCCACCTGCGTGAGGTAGCCGCCGCTGGTGTGCAGGATGCCCTTCGGCTTCCCGGTCGTGCCGCTCGTGTACAGGATGAAGAGGGGCTGCTCGGCGGGGAACGCGCGGGCCGTGTGGTCGGCGTCGACCGCGACGACCTCCTCGTGCCACCAGAGGTCGCGCCCCTCGCTCCAGTCGACCGCGTTGCCGCCGCGCTGCACGACGAGCACGTGCTCGACGGTCGAGGGGGAGTCGTCGCCGCCGATCGCCAGGGCGGCGTCGACCGCGGGCTTGAGCGGGAAGACCGCGCCCTTGCGCCAGCCGCCGTCGGCGGTGATGACGAGCTTCGCCTCGGCGTCGTCGATGCGCGCCCTCAGGCTCTCGGCGCTGAAGCCGCCGAAGACGACGGAGTGGACCGCTCCGATGCGCGCGACGGCGAGCATCGAGACGACCGCCTCCGGGATCATCGGGAGGTAGATCGCGACCCGGTCGCCCGCGTGCACGCCGAGGCTGGTCAACAGGTTGGCGGCGCGCTTCACCTCGGCGGTGAGCTGCGCGTAGGTGAGGGTGCGCGTGTCGCCGGGCTCGCCCTCCCAGTGGATCGCGACGCGGTCGCCGTGACCGGCGAGCACATGGCGGTCGAGGCAGTTGTAGGCGATGTTCAGCTCGCCGTCGTCGAACCACTTCGCGAAGGGCGGCTCGCTCCAGTCCAGGGTGCGCGTGAACGGGCGGTGCCAGTGCAGCAGCTCGCGGCTGCGCGCGGCCCAGAACGCGAGACGGTCGGCGGCCGCCTCGTCGTAGAGGTCGGCCGTGGCGACGGCTCCGTGCGCGAAGTCGGCGGGAGGAGGGAACCGGCGCGTCTCGTGGAGGAGGTTGTCGATGGTCTCGGAACCCGGGATCACGACGTCGTCGGGGGGAGTGGTCATCTGCGATTCGCTCCTTCGCGAGTGCGCCTGCACGGCCGCTGCCGGCCGATCTCGCTCCACCGTAGCGCGCGAGGGAGGCGGGGCCGACGAGGGGGAGCGGCGCGTGACGAGGGGCTCGTCGACGCGCCGGAGAACGGGTCGGAAATCGGGGGTTGGAGTTTCGGGCGCGGTCACGTACTCTTACATACGGCCGAATGAACTTCGGCTCAGCGGCGCATGTGATTCCCCCCAATCCCGCGCCGCCGAGGCGGCACCTGTTCCCCCCAATGGGTGCCGCCCCCTTCTTTTAACGGCCCGTGCAGTCCTCCGGGTCGTGGTCGCCGCTGGAGCCCCGGGCTCGCGGACGAGTGCCGACGGCTTCCGGTCATTCCTCCCCAGGCTCCAGTTCGCGGGAGCCTCCACCTCTCGGGCTGCTGCTCCGGCGGGGCACGGGCGGTCGCGCCTAGCGTGCCCGGATGATCGCCGACTTCGTGCCCCTCGTCCCCGCCGAGTTCCGCCGGGATCCTCCTGCTCCCGCTGCGCCGCCCCCGCCCCGGGTCCGACCGGGAGCGGTCGCCCTCGGCCTCCTGGCGCCCTTCGCCGACGATCCGGCTGTCACCGACCTCTTCGTCAACGGCGGAGCCGGCCTCTGGGTCGACCGCGGCCAGGGGGCGGTGCGGGATCCGACCTGGTCGCTCGATGCGACGGGTGCTCGGCGTCTGGCCGTGTCCCTGGTCGCCGCGGGAGGACGGCACGTCGACGAGGCGAGTCCCTGCGTCGACGTGCGGCTGCGTCACGGCGTCCGCGTGCACGTGGTGCTCCCTCCGGTGGCCACCGCGGGGGCGCTGATCTCGGTGCGCGTCCCGCGGGCCGAGGCGTGGAGCCTCGACCAGCTCCACGCGGCGGGGATGGTGGACGACGCAGGTCGGGCGCTCCTGCGCCGAGCGGTCGCCTCGCGGTGGAACCTGCTCGTCTCGGGGGCGGGCGGGTCCGGCAAGACGACTCTGCTCGGAGCGCTGCTGGGGAGCGCGCCGCCGCACGAGCGCATCATCGCGATCGAGGACGTGGGGGAGCTGCGGCCGGCGCATCCGCACGTCGTCTCGCTCGAGGCGCGGCAGCCCAACCTCGAGGGCGCGGGCGGCGTCGGGCTCGACCGGCTCGTGCGCGAGGCGCTGCGGATGCGCCCGGACCGCCTCGTGCTGGGCGAGTGCCGCGGGGCGGAGCTGCGGGAGCTGCTCTCGGCTCTGAACACGGGGCACGACGGTGGAGCCGGGACCGTTCACGCCAACTCGCTGGCCGACGTGCCGTCGCGGCTCGAGGCGCTCGGCGCACTGGCGGGGATGGGGCCGGACGCCGTCGCACGCCAAGCGGTCAGCGCACTCGATCTCGTGCTGCACCTCGAGCGCCGGGGCGGGCGCCGCAGGCTCGCCTCGTGGGGGTGCTTCGCTCTCGACGACTCCGGGCGTCTGCGGATCGCCGAGGGGACGCTGCCGGCTCGGGCGCGGGCGGTGCCGTGAGGGGCGCGGACGGCCTGGACGAGGTCGCGGCCGTCGTGCACCGGCTGTCGGTCCTGCTCGCCGCGGGGTCGCTCCGGCCTCGGCGCTCGGCCATCTCGCCGACGCAGGTGCGGGGGAGGCGCAGGGGTCGTCGGGGGCGGCGCGACGCAGGCGGCTCCTCCGCTCGGTCGCGCTCGAGGCGGCCCGCGGCGGCGATGCGACCGAGGCCCTCCTGCGCGGGGTCCCGGCGTCGCGTCGGTCCGGAGTGCGCAGGAGGGTGCGCCGGTCGACGAGCGACGGCGGTGAGGCGACGGCCTGGGCGTCCCTCGCCGCCTGCTGGAGAGTGGCCGCCGACTCCGGCGCACCGGTCGCGGCGGCGCTGACCGAGCTGGCGGAGTCGATGCGCGAGACGGGGCGGGCGCGCCGCGACATCGACGTGGCGCTCGCAGGTCCCGCGGCGACGGGACGGGTGGTCGGCGTGCTGCCGCTCGTGGCGCTGGGCTTCGGGGTCCTCCTGGGGTTCGACGTGGTCGGGGTGCTCGTGGGCACGGTTCCGGGGCTGGTCTGCCTCGGCGGCGGAACGGCGCTGATGGTGCTCGCGCAGGCCTGGACCCGCAGTCTGGTGCGCGGAGCGGACCCGGGCGAGGCGGCTCCGGGTCTCGCGCTCGATCTGCTCGCGGTCGCGCTCGCCGGCGGGGGCTCCGTCGACTCGGCCCGCGCCCGGGTGCTCGCCGCGCTGGCCGAGAGCGGACTGCCGGCGGACGCCCGCGCGCTGGAGGCCGCGGAGGCGGTCCTCGCGCTGTCGACCAGCGCCGGAGTGCCCGCGGGGCGCTGCTGCGCAGCGAGGCGGCACTGGTGCGGGTGCGCGCCGCGGGGCACGCCCGGGAGCGGGCGGCGCGCCTCGGAGTGACACTGATGCTGCCGCTGGGCGTCTGCGTCCTGCCGGCCTTCCTGCTCCTGGGCGTCGCTCCGATGATCGTGTCCGTGCTGCTCTCGACCTTCGAGGTGACGCGGTGAGCAGGCTCCTCCCCAGGCGTCGGCCGCCCGTGCTCTGCACCGATCGCCGCCCGGCTCCGCGCGGGTCGGAGGACCCGGCGATGCTCGTGACGAGGGGCACGGCACGGGGCGGGAACGGAGCAGGAGTGATGAACGGGTTCGACGAGAGGGACGTGACGACGGCCGGAGCGGGAGGACGGCCGGGGCTGGGCCGGCTCGTGACGGAGGAGGAGGGATCGGCGACCGCCGAGTACGCGATCGCGACGATGGCGGCCGTCGGCTTCGCCGGTCTGCTGGTGGTGATCCTCAAGGGGGACGAGGTGCGCGGGATCCTGACCGATCTCGTCACCCGCGCGCTGCGTCCGGCGGATGAGGGGCCGCGGCGGGAGGGCCGTGCGGCGAGCGGCGGAGGAGGACGGATCGGCGAGCGCGGAGCTCGCGGTCGTCCTCCCCGCCGTGGTCGTGGTGCTGGCGCTCTGCCTGGGCTCGGTCGCGGCGTCGGCGCAGTACGTGCGTCTGGTGGATGCGACGGCCGACAGCGCCCGGTCCTCCGCTCGGGGAGACGATCCGGCGGGGCCGGTGGCGCGGGTCGATCCCGAGGCTGCTCTCGCGGTGGCGGAGGAGGGCGACCTCGTCTGCGTGAGCGTGGCGGCCCGACTGCGGCCGCTCCCGGTGCTCGAGGTGCCGGTGGAGGTGCGCTCGTGCGCTCTGGGCGGTGGGAGGTGACGCGGCGTGCGGTGGGGCGGACGGATCCGCCGCGGCGTCGCGGCAGGCCGCCCTGCAGCAGGCCGCCCCGCAGTGGATCGCTCCGCGGCGAGGAGGGCTCGGCGGCGACGACGGTCGTGGGTGTCGTCGCGGGAACGATCCTCGTCACCGCCGCGGTGCTCGCGGGATGCGGCGGCGTGATCGGCCATCAGCGCGCAGTGGCAGCGGCGGACGCGGCGGCGCTCGCCGCGGCCGACGTCTCCTCCGGGCTGCTGGCAGGGGCGCCGTGCGATGCGGCTCGGCGAGTGGCGGAGGCGGGTGCGGCGTCGCTCTCGGACTGCGCGGTGGAAGAAGGAGTCGCGACCGTCGCGGTCACGGTCTCCGTCGGTCCGCTCGCGCTGCCCGCCCGGTCGAGGGCCGGCCCGCCGTCGTGACGGTCGGTCGGCCGCGTCCCCCGCCCGCCGGTCTCCGGATCAGTCCGAGCTGAGGCGCTGGTACCGGTACGCGGCGGCCGTCGGCCGCGATCCGGAGCCCTCGTCGTGCTCGAGGGAGCCGGCGAGGAGGTAGACCCAGCGCGAGGAGCCGCGGCCGGTCGGGATCTCGATCCGGGCGGCGGGAGCGCCGTCGTCGCCGTACGGGCGGCGGAGCGTCTTGCCCTCGAGAGGGCCGTCCGCGAGCTTCGCCGTGTACGCGGCGAGCGTGTCGGACGGGCGGAGCGAGGAAGGAGGAGTGTGCGTCGTTGCCATGCACCTCATCATGCGCCGATCGGGCCGCCGCGTCACCAGGAGCGGGTCGACGGACCGTCTCGCGTTCGGCGTGCTCAGGGCCCGCTCTCAGCCTCATCCGGCCCTCCCGGGGGCCTCGGTCCCCGGACTCGGTGTGTATGGTGTGCCTGTCGGGCGCCCGAGGCCCACGCGAACGGGACACCGTTCCCCGTGCGGCCGCCGCGCACCGCCTCCCCGCAGACGGGGACCCGTCGGACGGCCCGCCCGTCCGACCCGACAGCATCAACCGAGGAGAACTGTGTCCGGCACGAAGAAGCTGGTGATCGTCGAGTCGCCGGCGAAAGCCAAGACCATCGCCCAGTACCTGGGCGACGGGTACGAGGTGCTCGCCTCCGTCGGCCACATCCGCGACCTCATCGAGCCCAAGAACCTCCCGCCCGAGCTCAAGAAGGGCCCGCTGGGCAAGTTCTCGGTCGACGTCGACAACGGGTTCGAGCCGTACTACGTCGTGTCGGACCAGAAGAAGAAGACGGTCGCCGATCTCAAGCGGGCGCTGAAGAACGCCGACGAGCTCTTCCTCGCGACGGATGAGGACCGCGAGGGCGAGGCCATCGCGTGGCACCTCCTCGAGGAGCTCAAGCCCAAGGTCCCCGTGCACCGCATGGTCTTCCACGAGATCACCAAGGACGCGATCCAGAAGGCCAGCCAGAACACCCGCGACATCGACACGTCCCTCGTCGACGCGCAGGAGACCCGCCGCATCCTCGACCGCCTCTACGGCTACGAGATCTCGCCGGTGCTCTGGCGCAAGGTCGGGCCCGGACTCTCGGCCGGCCGCGTGCAGTCGGCCGCCACCCGCCTCGTCGTCGACCGCGAGCGCGAGCGCCTCGCCTTCGTCTCGGCGAGCTACTGGGACCTCGCGACGGTCCTCGCCCCCGAGGCCGACGCCTCGGCGGGCTTCGCGCCCGGCTGGCGCGACTCGACGGCAAGCGCATCGGCAGCGGCCGCGACTTCGACGACCGCGGCGAGCTCAAGAGCGACGTCACCGTGCTCGACGAGACCAGCGCGACCGCCCTGGCCTCCGCGCTGCGCGACCCGGCGACCCTCGTGCGCGTCACGAACCTCGAGTCCAAGCCCTACTCGCGGCGCCCCGCCGCTCCGTTCACCACGTCGACGCTCCAGCAGGAGGCCGCGCGCAAGCTCCGCTTCTCGGCCCGCCAGACCATGAGCGTGGCGCAGTCGCTGTACGAGAACGGCTTCATCACCTACATGAGGACCGACTCGCCGAACCTCTCGCAGCAGGCGATCACCGCGGCGCGCTCGCAGGCGACCGCGCTCTACGGTGCCGAGACCGTGCCCGACAAGCCGCGCCTCTACTCCGGCAAGAACAAGAACGCGCAGGAGGCGCACGAGGCGATCCGCCCCGCCGGCGAGACCTTCCGCACCCCCGACCAGCTCGCGGGCACCCTCCGCGGCAACGACCACCGCCTCTACGACCTGATCTGGAAGCGCACCGTCGCCTCGCAGATGGCCGACGCCAAGGGCTCGACCGCCACGGTCACCCTCGAGGCGAACCCGGCCGGCGACACGACCCGCAGCGCGGAGTTCACCGCCTCCGGCACGGTCATCACCTTCCGCGGCTTCCTGCTCGCCTACGAGGAGGGCCGCGACGAGGAGCGCCACGGCGCCCGCGACGAGAAGGACGCCAAGCTCCCCGTGCTCGAGGTCGGCCAGTCTCTCGTGGTCGCCGAGGTCGAGGCGAAGGGCCACGAGACCTCGCCGCCCCCGCGCTACACCGAGGCGAGCCTCGTGAAGTCGCTCGAAGAGCTGGGGATCGGGCGCCCCTCGACGTACGCGTCGATCATCTCGACCATCGTCGACCGCGGGTACGTCACCCCGCGCGGCACGGCGCTCGTTCCGAACTGGATCGCCTTCTCGGTCGTGCGCCTGCTCGAGGACTTCTTCTCGGACCTCGTGGAGTACGACTTCACGGCCGAGATGGAGGGCGACCTCGACCGCATCGCCGGCGGCGAGGAGGACCGGGTCGACTGGCTCAACCGCTTCTACTTTGGCGGCGGCGCGCATCCCGGACTCCGGAACGTCGTCGACAACCTCGGCGAGATCGACGCGAAGAGCATCAACTCCATCCGCATCACCGACGACATCACGCTGCGGATCGGCAAGTACGGCCCGTACCTCGAGGTCGCCGAGGAGGAAGGGCAGGAGACGCCGCGCCGCGTGAACCTGCCGCTCGAGCTCGCCCCCGACGAGCTGACGCCCGCCAAGGCGCAGGAGCTCATCGACGCGCCGGTGCAGACCGACCGCGTGCTCGGCAGCAACCCCGACAGCGGGAAGACCGTCGTCGTGAAGGACGGGCGCTTCGGCCCGTACGTCACCGAGGTCGACCCCGAGCCCGAGACGACCGCCGACCCGGCGACGGGCGAGGTCGTCGAGCCCGCCCCTGCGAAGCGCGGGGCGAAGAAGCCCGCGGTCGTCAAGCCGCGCACCTCCTCCCTCTTCAAGTCGATGGACGTCGCGTCGATCGACCTGGCCACGGCGCTCCGCCTGCTGGACCTGCCCCGCACGGTCGGCGAGGACCCCGAGACGGGCGAGCCGATCACGGCCCAGAACGGCCGCTACGGCCCGTACCTCAAGAAGGGCACGGACAGCCGGTCGCTCACCAGTGAGGACCAGATCTTCGAGGTCGACCTGCCGGCCGCGCTCGAGGTGTTCGCTCAGCCCAAGTACGGAGCGAAGCGGGCGTCGAGCGCTCTGAAGGAGTTCGAGGCGGACCCCGTGAGCGGCAAGCCGATCCGCATCCGCGACGGCCGCTTCGGCGCCTACGTCACCGACGGCGAGACGAACGTCACGATCCCCAAGGGCCAGACGATCGAGGAGATCGACTTCGAGCAGGCCGTGCAGATGCTCGCGGACAAGCGCGCCAAGGGGCCGGTCAAGAAGGCTCCCGCGAAGCGCGCTCCCGCGAAGAAGCCGGCGGCGAAGACGACCGCTTCGAAGACGACGGCTGCGAAGACGACCGCGGCCAAGACGACGGCGGCCAAGACGACGGCGGCCAAGACGACCGCGGCCAAGACGACCGCTGCCAAGACGACGGCCGCCAAGACCACCGCCGCCAAGACCACCACCACCCGCAAGCCGGCCGCGAAGAAGCCCGCGGCCGCGTCGGAGGCGACGGGCACCGCGGAGTGACCGGGCTGTTCGTCACCCT
This sequence comes from Rathayibacter rhapontici, assembly GCF_001995175.1. Taxonomy (GTDB): domain Bacteria; phylum Actinomycetota; class Actinomycetes; order Actinomycetales; family Microbacteriaceae; genus Rathayibacter. The sequence continues at coordinate 4,343 of NZ_MUKN01000044.1, read as the reverse complement.
CGAGGGCGGGGACGGCGCGGGCAAGACGACGCAGGCCCGGCTGCTCGAGGAGTGGCTGGGCTCGCGGGGCGAGACCGTCGTGCGCACCCGGGAGCCGGGCGGTACGGAGGTGGGGGTGCAGATCCGCGAGATCGTCCTCCACCACCGGGGCGAGATCGACCCGCGCGCCGAGGCCCTGCTCTACGCGGCGGACCGCGCTCAGCACATCGGCACGCTGGTGCGACCGGCGATCGAGCGCGGCGAGGTAGTGGTCCAGGACCGCTACATCGACTCCTCGGTCGCCTATCAGGGGGCGGGACGCGTGCTCGACGCGGGCGAGGTGAGACGGCTCTCGGAGTGGGCGACGCACGACTTCCGCCCCGATCTCACGGTGCTGCTCGATCTCGACCCGGCGGCGGCCCGCTCGCGCCTGGACGCGGCCCGCACCCGGTTCGACCGGCTCGAGGCCGAGAAGGCGGAGTTCCACGAGAGGGTCCGCCACGCGTTCCTCGCGATCGCCGACTCCGACCCCGAGCGCTTCCTCGTGCTCGACGCCGCCCTCCCCGTCGAGGAGCTCGCCGCCGCGGTGCGCTCCCGCGTGGAGGAGCTCCTCGAGCGGCAGGGCACCGTCGGCGACAGCTCTGTCGGTGCTCGCGGGTAGCGTGGACGCGTGAACGTCTGGAGCCAGCTCGTCGGCCAGGAGCACGCCATCGGCGCCCTGCGCGACGCGTCCACGCCCCGCTCCGCGTCGGGCGACGAGTCGGCGTCGATGACGCACTCGTGGCTCATCACCGGCCCGCCCGGCTCGGGCCGCTCGAACCTCGCGTACGCGTTCGCCTCGGCGCTGCTGTGCCGACGCGGAGGCTGCGGCGAGTGCCCGGACTGCCGGCAGGTCGCGGCCCGCTCGCACCCCGACCTCTCCGTCCTCGCGACCGAGCGCGTGATCATCTCGATCGAGGAGGTGCGCAAGCTCGTCTCGAGCTCGCAGTACTCGCCGTCCGTCTCGCGCTACCGCGTGATGGTGATCGAGGACGCCGACCGGATGAGCGAGCGCACGTCGAACGTGCTGCTGAAGGCGCTCGAGGAGCCGCCCGAGCGCACCGTCTGGATCCTCTGCGCTCCCAGCGAGGCCGACCTGCTGCCCACGATCCGCTCCCGGGTGCGCTCGGTGCGCCTGCGGGTGCCCAGCGTCGAGGACGTCGCCGGGCTGCTCGAGCGCCGCGACGGGGTCGACTCCGAGACCGCGGAGCGCGCGGCCCGCCAGGCGCAGAGCCACATCGGCATGGCGCACCGGCTCGCCACCGACGCGAACGCGCGCGCCCGACGCGAGGAGACGCTCCGGATCGCCCTGCGCCTGCGCGGAGTTTCGGACGCCGTCCTCGGGGCCGCCCGGCTGATCGAGGTCGCGACCGACGACGCGAAGGCGATCACCCTGGAGCGCGACGAGGTCGAGCGCGCCCAGGCCCTCCGCTCGCTCGGTGTCGAGCCCGGCGGCACGATCCCGCCGCAGCTCCGCTCGCAGCTGCGGGCCCTCGAGGAGGACCAGAAGCGCCGGGCGACGCGGAGCCTCCGCGACGGTCTCGACCGGATCCTCGTCGACCTGCTCTCGCTCTACCGAGACGTCGTCCGCCTCCAGCTCGGCGCGCCGGGCGGGGTCATCAACGAGGAGGTCCGCGCCGAGATGACCGCGCTCGCCGACGCCACCCGGCCCGAGCGCACCCTCGCGGTGCTCGACGCCGTCTCGACCGCGCGGCAGCGGATCGACGCCAACGTGTCGCCGGTCCTCGCGCTCGAGGCGATGCTCGTGGTCGCCGCCCGTCGTCCGGTGGCGGCGTGAGGCGCGCCGGGCGCTCTCTCGCCGCGGCCGCCGTGATCGCCGCCTCCGCTCTGCTCGCCGGATGCTTCGCGCCGACCCCGTCGGCGACCTCCACGCCCGCCGCGCAGCCGGTCGAGGCGCCGCTCGAGCCGTACTACGGCCAGGTCCTCGTCTGGGACGACTGCGGCGACGGCGCGCAGTGCACGGAGGCGACGGTCCCGCTGGACTGGGACGAGCCCGCGGGGGAGACGGCGACGATCGCCCTCGTGCGCCACCCGGCCGCTCAGCAGCCGGCGCTCGGCTCCCTGCTCGTGAACCCGGGCGGTCCCGGAGCCTCGGGAGTCGACTTCATCCGCGACAGCGTGGACTACGCCGTCGACGAGGAGCTCTCGGCCCGCTACGACGTCGTCGGCTTCGATCCTCGCGGCGTCGGCGCCTCGACCGCCGTCACCTGCCTCGACGACGCGGGTCTCGACTCCTACCTCTACGACATCACCCCGGGCGAGCGGGGGAGCGACGAGTGGATCGCCGCCCAGCGCACCGCGTCGTCCGCCTTCGCCGACGCCTGCGCCGAGCGCAGCGGATCCCTGCTCGGCGAGGTCGGGACGCCGAACGCGGCGCGCGACCTCGACGTGCTGCGCGCGGCCCTCGGCGACAAGACGCTGAACTACCTCGGCTACTCGTACGGCACGTTCCTCGGCGCGACGTACGCGGGACTCTTCCCCGAGCGGGTCGGCCGCCTCGTGCTCGACGGCGCGATCGATCCGGCCGCCACCTCGCTCGACGTGGTGCGGGAGCAGGCGAAGGGGTTCGAGAGCGCCCTGCGCGCCTATCTCGCCGACTGCCTCGGCTCGGCCGACTGCCCGTTCACGGGCTCCGTCGAGGACGGGATGGACCAGGTGGGGGCGATGCTCGAGCGGGTCGACGCGTCCGGGATCCGCGCCGGCGACGGCCGCGTCCTCGGCGCGAACACGCTCTTCACCGCGATCGTCTACCCGCTCTACGACGCGGGAGCATGGGGTGCGCTCAGCGAGATGCTCGCCGAGGTGCAGGCGGGCGCGGCGTCCACCGCGTTCCAGTACGCCGACGCCTACAACGGCCGCGACGCCGACGGCGCGTACCGCGACAACGCCACCGAGGCCTTCCTCGCGATCAACTGCGTCGACTACTCCTACACGGGCGATGCCGCCGCGATGCGCGCCGACGCGGCGGCGCTCGAGGAGGCCGCACCGACGATCGGGCGCTACATGGCGTACGGCGACATCCTCTGCAGCGAGTGGCCGGCCCGGTTCGAGGGCTCGCGCGAGCCCATCGCGGCGGAGGGATCCGCGCCGATCCTCGTGGTCGGCACCACCAACGACCCGGCCACGCCGTACGTGTGGGCGCAGGCCCTCGCCGGACAGCTCGCCGAGGGGCACCTCCTGACCTACACGGGCGAGGGGCACACCGCCTACAACAAGTCCACCCCGTGCGTGAACGACACGGTCGACGCCTACCTGCTCGAGGGCGTCGTGCCACCGGAGGATCCGCAGTGCTGAGAGACACCGAGCCCGCGCCCCGTCCCGGTCTGCGGGAGCGCAAGCGGCTCGCCACCCGGCGGGCCATCGAGATGGCGGTGCTCCGTCTGGCCGCCGAGCGCGGACCCGACCGCGTGACCATCGAGGACGTGTCACGGCAGGCCGACGTCTCGACGCGCACGTTCTTCAACTACTTCGCGTCGAAGGAGGACGCCCTCGTCGGCGGGCTCCCGGTGATCACCGACGAGACCGCCGCCGCCTTCGTCGAGGGGGAGGGACCGGTGCTCGACGCGCTGCAGATCGTCTTCGTCGCGGCGATGGAGGAGCCGATGGAGGACGACCGCGAGCTGCACCTGCTCCGGCGCGAGCTGTTCCGCGAGCACCCGCAGCTGGTCGGACTCAAGATCGCGGGCATGCGCGACTTCGAGGTCGCGGTGGAGCAGCTGGTCGCCGATCGCCTCGCCCGCAGCGAGCAGGACGTCGACGTCGTGCTCAGCCGAGCGCGGATGCTCACGCTCGTCGGGCTCGCGGCGATGCGCCACGCGTGGGTCTGCTGGGCCGACCAGGACGGTCGGGAGGCGCTGCCGGGCCGCGTCGCCGCCTCGTTCGAGGAGCTGCGCTCGGTCCTCTCCTGAGGAGCCGCCGAGGGCCGGGAGCATCGGCGGTCGTGTTCACGGCGGGCCCCGCGACCGTATATGCTGTGTACTCGTGTCCGGGGCCCAGGCCCTCGTTCACGCCGCCTTAGCTCAGTCGGCAGAGCGTCTCACTCGTAATGAGAAGGTCGTGGGTTCGATTCCCACAGGCGGCTCCGTTCCCCTCCCTCCACCGGGTCCTCCCGGTCCGCCGCGACTACCATGTCCTGGATGACCCCGACCCGGACCACTCAGCCCCGGACGATCCCACTCCGCCGCCGGCCGTGGCTGCTCGCGGTGTCCGCGGTGCTCGCCGCGGTCCTGCTCGGGATCGGCGCGTTCAGCGTCGGCGCCGCACTGGCCGGCGACGCGGAGCCCCGTGCGGCGGCGGTCGCGACG
>NZ_MUKN01000043.1 GCF_001995175.1 Rathayibacter rhapontici | reverse complement strand
GTAACCGCACGCGTCTCCCGCAACTACTGGAGAACCAGCACGAGTCGAGACCGCCGGCACACACCACCGCCCGCCTCAGCCTCCGCCCTTCCGCAGAAGTTGCGGTAACCACGCGCGTCTCCCGCAACTACTGGAGAAGCAGCACCAGCCACCACAGGCAGCCTCCCGCAGCCCCCGTCACCCCTGCGCCGGCGTCAGAGTCGACACCGCCTCGTGGAACGTGCCCACCCCCGCGGCCACGCCCTCCAGGCTCAGCACCGTCCAGGTCGGCCCCGTCCGCACCAGCACGCCCAGCTCCTGCGCCGGCCGCGTGCGCGTGCGCCGCAGCTCCAGCACGAACAGCCCGGGTCGCGCCTCGCGGACCTCGGGGCTGCGTCGATCGGGCAGTCTCACGCCGCCCTCCTCCCGTCCTCCGAGAGCAGCGTCAGCGGTAGACGCTCCACTCCTTCTTGATCACGCGCTTCTCCTCGCCGTTCACCGAGACGATCCACTCGCCGTCCCGCTTCGCGATCACGCGCCCGCGCAGGTACTGCGGCTCCCAGCCGTCCGCCCGCGGAACCCACTTCACGAAGCGCGCGAACCGCCCCGGCGCCACATCGTCCCTCGACATCGTCCACTCCCCTCGTCCCACCCGAAGTCCCCCGCGCTCCGAGTCGGTCACGCGGTTCCTCCGGGATGCTCTGGACACTAAGTCGGGCTCGTCGGATGTGTGGAGGGCGTTGACTCCGCCGCCCGTCTCTGGCAGTGCCCGCGGCCGACGGACCCGGAGCGAAGCCCTCGCGCTCCCGGCTTCCCCCGAGCGCCGATGCGTCCGTAGATTCGAGGCATGACCTCCTCCGATCGCGAAGCCCGCCTCGCCGACGTGTTCGTCGCGCTCGCCGACGCCCTGCGCCCCGAGCACGACGTCATCGACACGATGGACACGCTGGTCGACGCCGCGACCCGCTTCACCGCGGCGGTGGACGCCGGCATCGTCCTGGCCGACGGCGAGGGCACCCTGCACGTGATGGCGTCCACGAGCGAGCGAGCCGCCGAGATCGAGGAGGAGCAGCTCGGTACTCGCGAGGGCCCGTGCCTCGAGGCGTTCCACGGCGGCGCCGTCGTCGAGCTCGCCGACCTCGAGCGGTCCGACCGCTGGCCCGACTTCACCCGCACCGCGCTCGACCGCGGCTTCCGTGCCGTGCACGCGACTCCGCTGCGCCACCGCGACCGCACGCTCGGCGCGATCAACGTCTTCGCGAGCGAGCCCGGCTCCTTCAGCGACAACGACGTGGCCGTCCTGCAGGCCCTCGCCGACGTCGCCACCCTCGGCATCGTGTTCAGCGAGACCGTGCGCGAGCAGAACGACATCACGGCGCAGCTGCAGCACGCGCTCGACTCCCGCATCGTGATCGAGCAGGCCAAGGGCGTCCTCGCCGAGCGGCAGAGCATCAGCATCGACCACGCGTTCACGCTGCTCAGGAGTCATGCCCGCCGCACCGGCGCGCGGCTGCGCGACGTGGCGAACGGAGTGGTCGCCACCACCGGCACCCTGTGATCGAACGCCGACCGCGATCCAGGCACCTCCGCGACCCAGGCACCTCCGCGTTCCGCCCACCCCCGCCCCCGGTTGGCAACCCTCTTCACCCGGTGGGCAGCAGTCGGTGATCGTGTCGGCATGCGAAGACTGCACTACGCCGGCGGCGTCATGCTCGTCGGGGACGCGACCTGCAAGGCCGTCCTCCGCTACGCGAGGGCGCTCGCCGACGTCGGCGAGTCCGACGTGGTGCAGATCCCGGTCGTGACCGAGGGCGGGAGCCGCGCCCACGCCCACCTGCTCCTCGGTCCCGCCAGCCAGCTCTCCTCGACCCCCGTCGAGAACAGCCAGGGCGAGGATCCGCTGGACGAGGGGGTCGTCGCCCGCATCGAGCTCGAGGCGCGGCGGATGCAGCCCGCCCGGCCGTCGTGGAGCGACGAGATGACCGACAACCCCGACGTCGACTTCCTCGACTTCACCGACGTCCTCGGCCAGAGCACCGACTCGGCCTCGCCCGGCACCTGATCCACTCCGTCAACCCCCGCGTGGAAATCCCCAGCGCCCCCGTAGCGTAGAGGATCTGCGCGGAACCGGAGCGCGCGGAGCACGGCGTCCGCCCCGGGCGCCGGCAACGGCGGGAGACACCATGGGCAGGCTGTTCTACGACTCGAGCACCGAGGCGGACTTCGAGGACAGGATCCTCGCCCACCTCCAGGTCGTCATCGGCACCAAGCTGGGCAAGGGAGAGAGCTTCTACCTCTCGTGGAAGGACACCGGCGGAGTCGGCAACGGCCGCACCGCGCTCTGGCTGCACCCGGCGATCCCCCTGCGGTTCAAGTACTTCGGCGGCCGGGCTCCGTCGATCAATCCGGAGTGGATCCGCCGCCTGCTCCAGGACTCGTACGCGGGCCAGGGCCTGCGCATCACGCCCGAGCCGGAGTCGGCCGTGCCGGACCGAGTGGCGGTCAGCGCATGAAGCGGGTCGAGCTCCAGTACGGCGGACGCCGGTACTCCCTAGCCGACGTCACGATCGACGAGGTGCAGGCCCGCGTGGCCGAGGCGCTCGCTTCCGAGCCGCACTGGCTCGAGGTCGCCGAGGGCGAGGCCGACGCCCGCAGCGCGCATCTCCTGATCACGCCGGGGGTCCCCCTCGCGATCAGCGCTCCGGAGTAGCACCGCCACGTCCCCGGAGCAGCACCGTCACGTGCCGGCGTGCGCGACCGTCTCGACGAGATACGGCCGCCCGCCCAGCCGGGCGACGGTGGATCCCGAGCACGCGGTGGCCCAGCGTCCCGCGGCCTCCGGTCCGAGTCCCCGCCGCAGTCCCTGGACGAGCCCCGCGACGAAGGAGTCGCCACCGCCCGTGCGGTCGACCGGCACGAGCTCGCCGAACGGCACGTGCACCCGGTGCCGCCCCCAGGCGATCGTGTTGCCGTCCTCGCTCGCCACGGCGACGATCGCGGGCCCGCGCGAGCGGAGGAGGTCGGCGGCGTCCGCCGCCTCCGACGCCGTGCGCACCGTCCCGCCGACCAGCTCCGAGGCCTCGTCGGCGTCGGCGCGCAGCACCTCGGCGAGCCGGAGCAGCTCGTCGGCCTCCCCGCCCTGCACGGCCCCGTCGAGCACGACCCGGAGCCCCGCCGCCGACGCGCGCCGCGCGAGCCGCAGCACCGCCGCCGCGGGCTGCTGCAGCTGGAGGCTCACCGTGTCCCACCGGTCCAGCTCGCGCACGGCCGCCACGTCCGCGCCTCGCACGAGGGACTCCTCCGGAACGTCCTCGAGCAGCCGCGAGACCCCGTCGGCGTCGACCACGTCGACCAGCAGAGCGGAGGCGCCGCGTCGCGCCACGTAGCGCACCCCGATGCCGTCGGTGCGCAGCCGCGCCACCAGCGCTTCGCCCACCGCGTCCCGACCCGCCACTCCGATCAGGTCGACCTCGGCGCCGAGCTGCGCGAGCGCGACCGCCTGGTTGGCGCCCTTGCCGCCGAGCACCTCGCGTCTCGCGCGCACCGTCGCGCTGCCACCGCCCTCGGGCACCCGAGGCACGGCCAGCACGAGATCGCGCGCGATCTGACCCAGCACGAGCACGCCGCTCATCCGAGGACCTCCTCCGTCACGCCCGCGTGTCGTCGAAGGCGCTGGTCGCCTCCGCGGTGCGGGAGATGCCGTCCTCGACGGCGCCCCTCGAGAAGGTGCGCCGGCCCGTGGCGCTCTCGCAGACCACTCCGCCGCGCTCGTCGACCGAGCGCACCGTCCACTCCTCGCTCGCCGGATCGTCGGCGGCGTGGAACCGGATGCCGATGTGGAGCCGCGCCCCGCTCATCCGCTGCTCCGCGCGGGAGGGACGGCGCGCACGGGCGCCAGGATGTCGACGAGGTCCTGCATCGTGCCGACCGGCCGAGGCGTCCGCTCCCCGGTCCGCCGGAGAGAGGTCGGCGGATCCGTCGGCAGCACGTACCCGATCGGCACGCCGTCCTCGGACACCGTCAGCAGCACCTCGCCCGCGACAGGATCGGGGGCGCCGATCTCGATCCGCCGCGAACCGACGGTGGCGGTCTGCGGCTCCTTGCGCGCGAAGCGCACCCACTGGGGGATCTCGTCGGACATCGTCTCCGCCTCTCCTCGATCGATCCGGCGACGGTACGTCGCCCCCGGCCCGGACGCGGAGAGGGTTTACCCCTCCGGCGGCGGCTGCTACCGTCCGGGCGGATCGAGGACGTGGCGGCAGCCGATCCGTCCGCGTCGCAGGTTCTCGCGCTCGAGTCGCAGCCGCACTCTGACCCGCCGGACGTCGCGCGCCGGGAGCGCGGACCAGCCCGCCGCCTCCTCCTGCAGCGCACGGCGGCGCTCGATCGCCGCCGTGCGCGCGTCGAGGCACGGCGACTGCGCGATCGACGCCAGTTCGCGCAGGAGCAGCGCGAGCTCCTCCTCCGTCGACCCGAGCACCAGGACGCCCTCCTCGCGGGGCTCCGGGCGGCGCACGCGCTGCATGCTCCTCACCGGATCCCGTGCTCCTGCAGCCACAGCTCGAGCACCGCGAGCTGCCAGAGCCGGTTGCCCCCGGTGGGCAGCAGCGCCCCCGGATCGACGAGCATCTCGTCGACGAAGCCGCGCCGCAGCAGCCCGCGGCCCCGCGCCGTCTCGGAGTCGAGGGCGTCCTCGACGAGGTCGAGCAGCGGCCCGGTCGGCTCGAGCAGGTCCGGCACCGGGAAGTACCCCTTGGGCCGGTCCACCACGCCCTCCGGGAGCAGCGGGCGCGCGATGTCCTTCAGCAGCGTCTTGCCCCCGCGACCGGACTTGAGGTGCGGAGGCGCCGCCGCGACCAGCTCGACGAGCTCGTGATCCAGGAACGGCACGCGCGCCTCCACTCCCCAGGCCATCGTCATCGTGTCGACGCGCTTCACCGGGTCGTCGGGCATGAGCACGTGGGTGTCGAGCCGCAGCACGACGTCCAGCGGAGTGTCGGCACCGCCCGACCGGAACGCGGACTTCACGAGCGCGCCGCTGGGGTCCTCGAGGAGCGCGTGCTCGTCCTCGACCGCGCGCAGGACGCTCCGGTGCGGGCGGTCGCGGAACGCGCGGGTGAACGCGCGGTAGGCGTCCTTCCGCCGCGCGCCCGGGTCGATCCGGTGGTAGCCGTAGCCGCCGAACACCTCGTCGGCGCCCTGCCCCGACTGCACGACCGTGACGTGCTCCGAGACGGCCCGCGCGAGGAGGAAGAAGGCGGTCGCGTCGTGGGTGCCCATCGGCTCCGACATCGCGCCGACCGCGGCGCAGACGGCCGAGGGCAGGTCGTCCACGCCGACCCGGAGGCGGTGGTGCGCCGTCCCGAAGCGCTGCGCGACCGCGTCCGACCAGCGGAACTCGTCGCCGGCGCGGCCCCCTCGGTCCTCGAAGCCGATCGAGAACGTCTCGATCCCGTCCGCGAGCCCCTCCTCGGCGAGGAGCTCGACGATCAGGCTCGAGTCCACTCCGCCCGAGAGGAGGACGCCGACGGGCACGTCGGCCACGGTCCGGCGCCGCACAGCGGTGCGCAGCGCGTCGTGCACCGCCTCGCGCCAGTCGGCGTCGCTCCAGGAGGCGCGCTCGGGATCCCGCTCGTAGCGCGGCTCCCAGTAGCGCAGGTCCCGTTCGGAGCCGTCGCGGTCGATCACCCGCAGCGTCGCGGGCGGCAGCTTGCGGACGCCCCGCAGGATCGTCCGGGGCGCAGGCACGATGGAGTGCCAGCTGAGGTAGTGGTGGAGCGCCACGTCGTCGATCCGGGTGTCGACCCCGCCGCCCGCGAGCAGCGCAGGGAGCGTCGAGGCGACGCGCACGGCCGCCCCGACGCGGGTGACGTACAGCGGCTTGATGCCGAGGCGGTCGCGGACGAGCACCACCCGCCCCGCCGCCCGGTCGACGAGGACGATCGCGAACATGCCGACGAGGTGCTGCACGAAGTCGAGCCCCCAGCGCTCGTAGGCGCGCAGGATCACCTCCGTGTCTCCCGACGTGCGGAAGCACTGCGGGCCCAGCTCCGCCCGGAGCTCCCGGTGGTTGTAGATGCAGCCGTTGAAGACGATCGCGAGACCGGCCGCGTCGTCGGTCATCGGCTGCGCGGAGGCGTCGGAGAGGTCGATGATGCTCAGCCGCCGGTGCCCGAGCGCCACCGGTCCGTCGCTCCAGAGCCCCTCGCCGTCGGGTCCCCTGGCGGCGAGCGCCGCGGTCATCCTCCCCACGACGTCGCGATCCGCCTCCGCCCCGTCGGTCCTGATCTCGCCGGCGATGCCGCACATGGTGCTCCTCCTGCTGCAGCGCGTCGGTCCTGGAGCGCTGCCGTCCTCGAAGTCCTATCCGCGCCCGGTGTCCTCGATGCACCCCCTTGCCCGGAGGCGGTGCCGTGTGGTTCGCGCGAGCGGGCGGCGCGGCATGATCGCCGCCCGGGGCGTCCGTGGCAAGCCTCTGCGTGCGGCGGATCGGGCGTTCCGATACTGACGCCATGAGAACCACTGCCCGGAGCAGGAGCACCGTCTCCACGAGCACCGCCGCACCGAGGACCGTCGGCGTCGAGGAGGAGCTGCTGCTGGTGTCCGCAGAGACAGGAGCGCCGGTCCCGGTCGCGGCGCAGATCCTCGCCGCGCACGCCCGCGAGGCCGCGGCTCCCGACGGCACGGTCCTCGTCGCCGAGATGCAGGACGAGATGATCGAGGTGGTGTCGGCACCGTTCACGAGCGGCGCCGAGCTGACCCGGGCGCTCACCGCGGGACGGGCGCTGGCCGACGGCCTGGCGCGCCGGCTGGGCGCGCGAGCCAGCGCCGTCGCCTCGTCACCGCTGCCCTGCTCGCCGCACTCCTTCGACACTCCGCGCTACCGGGAGCTGGCCCGCCGCTACGGCTGCACCGGGCGCGAGAGCCTGGCCTGCGCGCTGCACGTGCACGTCGGGATCGAGTCGCCGGAGGAGGGCGTCGCCGTCCTGAACCGGATCCGCGGCTGGCTGCCCGCGCTCCGCGCCCTGAGCGCGAACTCGCCGTTCCACGACGGAGCCGACAGCGGCTACGCCAGCTACCGCTTCCTCGACTGGCACCGCTGGCCCTCGGCCGGACCGACCGACGTGTTCTCCTCCGTCGTCGACTACACCTCCTTCGAGGAGCGGATGCTGGCCACGGGCACTCTGCTGGACAACGGGATGCTCTACCTCGCGCCCGCCTGTCCGCCGTGCACCCCACGGTCGAGATCCGCGTGGCCGACGTCTGCGCCGACGTCGACAGCGCGACGACCCTGGCGCTGCTCACCCGCGCGATGGTCGAGACGGCCGCCGAGGAGTGGCGCCGCGGATCGCCGCCGGACGAGATCCCGACCGCGGTGCTGCGTCTCGCGTCCTGGCAGGCGGCCCTGACGGGCACACTCGGGCCGCTCGTCGATCCGCGCTCCGGGCGCCCCCGTGCCGCGTCGGTGGTGCTCGACGCCCTCCTGGCCCGGGTCCGTCCCGCCCTCGAGCGCAGCGGCGATCTGGCGCGGGTCTGCTCGGGTGTGAACCGCATCCTCTACCGCGGCACCGGAGCGGAGCGGCAGCGCGCCGCGGCGGCTCGCGGGGACCTGCGCGACGCCGTGTCGGTCGGGCTGCCCGAGGGCGTCGCCCCGCCGCGGCCGGTCGATCCGCCCCGGGTGCCGGTCGCGCGGCACTCGTGACCCCCCTCCGACCCGATCGACGAGACGAGAGACGACGATGCACCAGGACGACGCACCCCTGCTCGACGGAGTGGCCGACTACCACGCGCGGGCCCGCTACGGCTTCACCCCTCCCGCGCACCGGCAGGGCCGCGGCGTGGACGAGCACACGCTGGCCGTGCTCGGTCGGGACGTGTTCCGCGGCGATCTGCTGAGCACCAGCGGACTCGACGACCGCTCCTCCTCGCACGGCTACCTCCAGAGGGCCGAGGAGCTGATGGCCGAGGCGGTGGGCGCCGAGCACACGATGTTCTCGACGTGCGGCAGCTCGCTGTCGGTCAAGGCCGCGATGCTCGCCGTCGCGGGCTGCTCCGGCGGCATCATCGTCGCGCGCGACGTGCACAAGTCGGTGGTCGCCGGTCTGGTCTTCTCGGGTCTGCAGCCCTACTGGGTCGCGCCCCGCTGGGACGGCGAGCAGCACCTCTCGCACGCGCCCTCGCCCGCCGACGTCGAGGAGGCCTGGAAGCGGCACCCCGACGCCGCCGGCGCCTGATCGTCAGTCCGTCCCCGTACGGCACCTGCGCCGACATCGCCGGCATCGCCGAGGTCTGCCACCGCTACGGCAAGCCGCTGATCGTGGACGAGGCGTGGGGGGCGCACCTGCCCTTCCACGAGCCGCTGCCGACCTGGGCGATGAGCGCGGGTGCGGACGTCTGCGTGGTCAGCGTGCACAAGATGGGGCTCGGCCTCGAGCAGGGCTCGGTCTTCCACGTGCAGGGCGACCTCGTCGATCCGTCGCACCTCTCGCAGTGCGCCGATCTGCTGATGACCACGAGCCCGAACGTGCTCGTCTACGCGGCGATGGACGGCTGGCGGAGGCACATGGTGCGCGAGGGCGACCGTCTGCTGGGCGGCGCCCTCGACCTCTCGACGCGGGTGCGCGCCTCGATCGAGCGGATCGACGGACTGCACGTCCTCGAGGAGGAGTTCCTCGGCGCCGAGGCCTCGCACGACCTCGACCGCCTGCACGCGGTGATCGACCTCGACGGGCTCGGCGTCTCCGGCTATCAGGCGGCCGACTGGATCCGCGCCGAGCACGCGCTCGATGTCAGCCTCAGCGATCACCGGCGCATCGGCGTCGAGATCTCGATCGCCGACGACGAGACGACGACCGGATGGCTGCTGGCGGCGCTCCGCGACCTCTCGGCGCACGCCGGGGACCTGCCCGCGCCTGCGCGCATCGACCTGCCCGATCCCGGCGAGCTCGAACTCGACTCGGTCTGCACCCCGCGCGAGGCGTTCTTCGGCGGCACCGAGTCCGTGCCCATCGGGGAGGCCGAGGGCCGGATCGCCGCCGAGCTCGCCACGCCCTACCCGCCGGGCATCCCCGCGTTCGTCCCGGGTGAGCGCCTCACGGGCGCCGTCCTCTCCTACCTGCGATCCGGTCTCGAGATCGGGATGACCGTGCCCGACGTCACCGACACGTCCTTGCAGACGGTCCGCGTGCGCCGCTGAGCGCCGTCTCCTCCTTCCCGCGATGCGCAACCCCGGAGCCCTCCTCGGCGACGAGGCGTAGCCTGTCCCTGCATCCCGGACCCCGATGCTCGGCCGACAGGCCTCAGAGGGTTGGGGAGACGCATGGACACAGCACGCACGGACGAACCACGAGCACGGCGCGGGGCGGCGCCATGGGTGTCCTGAAGCTCGCCTCCCTCCCGTCCCTGCAGGTCGACGACGCGACTCTCACCCGCCTCGAGTACGCGACGGCGATCCTGCGCCGCGACGGAGGGTCGGGCCTGTTCGTCTGGGTCGCCGAGGGAACCTCGCTCTCGGTCGCCACGGTCGCGCTGTCGGAATCGACGCCGATGGTGATCGAGTACGACTCGGCCGAGCCGGACGAGCCCGACATCGCGTCGGTGACGCGACTCCTCGTCCGGGCGCGCAGTGCCACGGGTGAGTGGATCATCGGCCGGCTGGCCGACCGGGTGCACTGACGCGCGCGATCGTCCCTGATCGCCGAACGACCGGTGATCGTCGGTCTCTGTCGGCCTCGCCCGACCCTCACACCGTCGGGATCGCCGCCGTGTGCACCGCGTGCTCCGGCTCCGGCGAGACCCGCAGCCCCTGGGCGCTGTACGAGTCCATCAGCAGCCGACGCACCCACTCCGGGTTGATCGAGGGGGCGCGCCCGCCGAAGTACTTGAAGCGCAGCGGGATCGCCGGGTGCAGCCACAGCGACGTGCGTCCGTCCCCGGCCGCTCCGGCGTCCCGCCACGAGAAGTAGAACGACTCGCCCTTGCCGAGCTTCGTGCCGATCACGATCTGCAGATGCGCGAGCAGGCGGTCGTCGAAATCGGCCTCCGTCGTCGAGTCGTAGATCATCCTGCCCATGGTGAACCCCTGTCGCCCTCGCGATCCCCGCCGGACCGCTGCTCGAGCGGTGTCGTGAACGCTCTCGCATCTTCGACGCTACTCAGGGTCCCCCGGCGCGCAACCCCGTGGACAGACCGGACCGGTGCCGTCACACCCGTCGATCCGCGCCACCCCTGCGCGTGCGCCGCGTCAAGCCCCGGCGCCCGCGACCCCGGATGTTCATCCCGCACCTTCAGGATCTTGCGCACTCACCCCGGTCCGCCGGTCGTGGACCGGATCCGCCCCTCGGCGATCCCGCGGGAGGTGCCGACCGGCAGCCGTCCCGCCCGTTCGCGGTCCTGCTTCCCCGGGGCCGCCCTCTGCGGCTGGAGCCCCCGATGGACCACCCCCTCAGCAGCGCGACGATCGGCCTGCTCTCGACCTTCCCGCCCACGCGCTGCGGGCTCGCGACCTTCTCGCAGTCCCTGGCGGCTGCGCTCGTCGAGTCGCACGGCGCGTCGATCCGGACCGTCCGGGTGATGGACGAGCTGGCGGTGCCCGGCTCCGCTGCTCCCGGCCGCGGGCAGGAGGTGGTCGCCGAGCTCGTCGCCGGCGACCCCCGCAGCATCGCCGCCGCGGCCCGTGCGCTCAGCCGCAGCGAGGTCGCGGTGATCCAGCACGAGTACGGCATCTACGGCGGGCCCGACGGGTCCGAGGTGATCGAGGTCCTGGAGCAGCTGACCGTTCCCGCGATCGTGGTGCTGCACACGGTCCTCGAGACGCCGAGCCCGACGCAGCGGCTCGTGCTCGAGAGGGTCGCCGCGCTCGCCGACGCCGTCGTCGTGATGACCGCGGTCGCCGCCGAGATCCTCGAGCGCTGCTACGACGTCGATCCGGACCGCGTCGGCGTCATCGCCCACGGGGTGCCGGTGTGGAGCGGCGCGACGGCCGCGAGCCGCCGCCCGGAGCGACCGCGGATCATCACGTGGGGTCTGATCGGCCCGGGCAAGGGCATCGAGTGGGGCATCCGCGCGATCGCCGAGCTGCGCGCCGCAGGAGTCCCCGCGAGCTACACCGTCCACGGGCAGACCCACCCGAAGGTGCTGGCCTCGCACGGGGAGGCCTACCGCGAGTCCCTCGCAGCGCTCGTCACCGAGCTCGGGCTCGAGGACGACGTCCTGCTCGACGGCCGCTACCTCGATCCGGGTGAGCTCGCCGCCGCGGTCGCCGAGGCCGACGCGGTCCTGCTCCCCTACGACTCGCGCAACCAGGTCACGTCCGGCGTGCTGGTCGAGGCGCTCTCGGCCGGCAAGCCCGTGGTCGCGACCGCGTTCCCGCACGCCCTCGAGCTCCTCGGTGGCCCCCAGGGCCGGGCCGTCGCACACCAGGATCCGTCGGCGATGGCACGGGCGCTCGACGAGGTGCTCGCCGCGACGGGCAGCGCCACGGGGATCGTCCCCGCGGCCCTGTCGTGGCCGGACGCCGCAGGTCGCTACCTCGACCTGATCGAGCGCCTGCGCGTGGAGCGCGCAGCGTGACCGGTCCGCGCGCCGCCCCGCTGCCCTACGCGCACCTCGACGCGCTGACCGACGAGCGGGGCCTCTTCGAGCACGCGCTCCTCGACGCCCCCCGGAGGGAGCACGGCTACTGCGTCGACGACGTGTCCCGCGCGCTGATCGTCGTGGTACAGGAGCCCGAGCAGTCCTTCCTCACCCGGCGGCTGACGGAGCAGTACCTGCGCTTCCTCGAGCACGCGGCCGACGAGGACGGAGCGGTGCACAACCGCATGAACGCGGGCGGCGTGCTCGTCGACGACGCCTCGGTCGGCGACTGGTGGGGGCGGAGCGTCTGGGCGGCCGGCATCGCGGCGGCGCACGCCGAGCTGCCCCTGACCCGGCGCCGGGCGATGCGGCTCTTCCTCCGGCTCGCCGAGCAGCGCTCGCCCGACCTGCGCGCGATGACGTTCGCGGTGCTCGGTGCCGCGGAGGTCGTCGCGGTGCGCCCGCACTCGGCCGCCGCGGCCCTGCTCCTCGTCGACGCCGCTCCGATGCTGCTCCGGGGGTCCGATCCCGGCTGGCCGTGGCCCGAGCCGCGGCTGCGCTACGCCAACGGCTGCATCCCCGAGGCGCTCCTCGCGGCCGGCGCGGCCCTCGGCGACCCGGCGCTGCTCGAGCGGGGCTTCGCGTCGCTCGCGTTCCTCCTCGAGACGGAGTCGCGCGACGGGCACCTCTCGGTCGCCGGCACCGAGGGCCGCGGGCCCGCGGATCGCGGCGCCCTGTTCGACCAGCAGCCGATCGAGGTCGCCGCGCTGGCCGCCGCCTGCGCCCGCGCGCTGACCCTCGAGGAGGACCCGCTCTGGCGCGCCGGCCTCGCCTCCTGCTGGGCCTGGTTCCTCGGCGACAACGACTCCGGGACAGTCATGCTCGACCCGGTGACGGGAGCCGGCTTCGACGGACTCGAGCCGACCGGCCGCAACGAGAACCGCGGAGCCGAGTCGACCGTGGCCGCTCTGCACACCTCGCTCGTGGTGCGCCGAGCGGCCCTGCTGCCGACCCGCGCGGGCGGCCCGCTCGCTCCGGTGACGCGGCTCGAGGCGGGCTGAGCGCGCGACCCGAGGGTCCGCGGAGCGCGCGGGCGCACCGGGTCGCGGGTGCACCAGGTCGCGGGTGCAGCGAGTCGCGGATGCACCGGCGCCCGGACCACGGGCGCAGGCCGCCACCCGGATCGCGGGTGCGCACCGGCGCCCGGATCGCGGGTCAGCCCGCGGCGCCGATCCGCGCGTCCTCCTCGAAGTCGGCCTCCTGGAACTCGGAGACCTCGCTCAGCCACCGCTCCTGCACGAAGGCCGCGTGCTCCGGATGCGCGTCGTACGCCGCGAAGGCGGCCCGGTCGGCGAACACCATCGAGAACTGCCACGCCAGGCCGTTCTTCGGGCTGACCTGGCGGTTCACGGTGAAGTCCTGCACCCCCGGGATCCCTGTCAGAATCCGGCGGGCGCTCGCGAGGAACTCGTCCTCCTCGGGCGAGCCCGCCGCGTGCACCAGCGAGAACGCGACGGTGTGCTGGATCGAGGCGCCGGGAGCGATCTCCTCCGCCACCTGCCGGCGGGCCTCGTCGATGGTCGCCATCACCGAGACGATCTCGTGGTGCGGGTGCACGGGCGACTCGACGAGCCCCTGCGCCACGTACGACGCGAAGGCCGTGGCCTGGTGCGCGAGCCCGTCGTGCAGCTCCGGGTGCGACTCGTCGGTCCAGGTCGCCGACTCGTCCGCCCCGAGCCCTCCGAGGGTCAGGGTGAGCCCGCTCGGGCCGAAGAACGGGCTGTGCACGAGGAGCCGTCCCGCCGATCCGACGACGAGCGCCTCGACCGGCAGCGACGCCTCGAGCGACGTCGACAGCAGCGCCCGCGCGCCCGACTCCGTCTCGAGCAGCAGATCGGCGCTGGCGTCGACTCCGGTCGCCTGGTTGATCGAGCCGGACGCGGTGACGGAGGAGGGGGCGCCGAGCACCGAGGACGCGAACGAGATCGGGTACACCCCGGCGTCCAGCAGCGCGCCGCCGCCGAGCTCGCGGTTCCAGAGCCGGTGCTCCGGGAGGAACGGCATCAGGAACCCGAAGTCGGCGCGCACGAGGCGCAGCTCGCCCAGCACCCCGCTCTCGAGCACCTGGCGGATCACGTCGGCCTGCGGGAGGTAGCGCGTCCACATCGCCTCCATCACGAGCACGCCCGCCGCCCGTCCGGCGTCGGTGATCTGCTCGGCCTCGCGCGCCGACATCGCGATCGGCTTCTCGATCAGCACGTGCTTGCCCGCCGCGATCGCGGCGAGCGCCTGGTCGCGGTGCAGCGGGTGCGGAGTGGCGACGTAGACGACGTCGACCTCCGGGTCCGCGAGCAGCGCCTCGACCGAGTCGTGCACCGTGGGGATCCCGTGCTCCTGGGCGAACGCGCGGGTCTTCTCCGCGTCGCGCGCGGTCACGGCGACGGCGCGCTGGGTCGTGTGCGCGTGGATCGCGCGCACGAAGCGGGCCGCGATGCCGGTGCCGATCACTCCCCAGCGCAGTTCCGGCACGGAGCCGGGGTCGATCGGTCGCGGAGCGGGGAGCGTCACGGTCATGGGTCGCCTTCTCGTGGGGATCGCCTCGGTGCGATCGGTCGTCCGGGCGACGCTAGCACCCGTTCCCGCGTCTGCGTGAGAGCGCTCTAGCGGGTCCCGAACACGGATCCGCGCGGCTCGGGCACCGCGATCACGAGCGTCCGCGACTGCGCACGCCAGCCGCACTCCGGCCCCTCCGGCTCGCCGAGCAGCCGCCACGAGAGCGGCTGCTCCCGCTCGATCAGCACCTCGCCCGAGCGGTCCGCGAGCGTGACCGTCGCCTCGTCCGGCGGATCCGTGCCCACCTCGAACACCCAGCCGCCGTCGGCGTCCCGCGCGAGGGGGTAGGTGGGCGCTCCGTCCGGAGTGATCGCCTCGGGCCGCGAGCACACCTCGCCCGAGCACAGCCGCACATCCGCGACGGAGCCGCTCCCCGGTCCCTCGACGCTCACGGTCAGCGTCGTGCTCCACCCCCGGCACCCCTCGGTCGGCGCGCACCCGGCGAGCAGCACGGTCGCGACGAGGACCGCACCCCCCGCTCCCGCTCGCCGCCTCCGCACGCGCTCATCCTCTCGACCCCGCGTCGCGCCGTCCAGCGGTCGGGGCGGCCGGGCTCGACGGCTCCGCAGCTCACCTCCGCGCGGGCGAGGCTCCCGCACCTCATCTCTGTGCCGGCGTTGCTCCCGCGACTCCTCGTTCCCTCCCTTCCACGCCGGCGCTGCTCCCGCGACTCCTCGCTCCCCCTCCTCCGCGACCCCGCTCCTTCGGCGGGCCGCGCTCGATCGCGGGTCCGGCCATCACCGACGGTCACCGCCGCCCGCGCGCTCCGCGAGCGCACGCCGCAGGCGCTCGACCGACCGCTCGGGGTACGGGAGGAACTCGGACTTCACGATCCGCACGGTCCTGATCCCCAGTGAGGCGAAGTCGTCGTAGCGGCCGATGTCCCGAGCGAACCGCCGGTCGCTCGTGCGATGCCCGTCGCCCTTGTACTCCCACGCCACCCTCTCGTGCTCGTACCAGCCGTCCGCGTAGCCCGCGAGCAGCCCGGACGGGAAGCGGATCGGAACCTGCAGCTGCGGCTCCGGCAGTCCCGCCCGGATGCAGGCGAGCCGGAAGCGCGTCTCCTGCCGCGAGTCGGCCCCGTCGCGCACCAGGTCGATCGCCCGTCTCACCTGCACCGCACCCCTCCCCTCGAAGCGCAACGAGCGGGCGGTGAGTTCGCGCAGCGTCACCCACGGCCGAGGATCACCGTCCTCCTCGCGGACCGGGACGCGCACGAGAGCGTCGCCGACCGCGACGAGGTCGTCGAGCTCGAGCAGCGCGCCGAGATGACACCAGAGCGAGGCCGGATCCGTCATGGGCAGTCCCCAGCGCACGGTCCGTCGGACGAGCGGGTCGCTGATCGCGTGCCCGACGACTCGGGGACGTCGCGGTGCCCGTGCCGGCGCTCGGACGCTCACGTGCAGCCCTTCCTCCGGAGCGGCGTCCGGCAGCTCGAGCGGCCACAGCCGCGCAGCGGTCAGGTGACTCAGCACGGCGCCCGGCCCGAGCAGCGCGAGCAGCGCCTCCGCCCGCCGCCTCGGATCGAGGTCGGCCGCAGGGCTGCGCGCTCCGTGGAAAGGAGCGACGAGATCATTCCGGCGCAGGCGCCCCCGCCCGACCCCCTCAGCTCGCGCCGCGGCGACGGTGAAGGACGTGTCTCGGAGGACCAGGGGAAGCGGGGACGGGCTCGGCATGCGCACACACTGCCGTGCCCGTCACCTCTCGAACCGCTGTCCACAGGCCCCCACCGTTCTCCACAGCCCCCGCGCTTCGCCGATCCGTCACGAACGGCCGCCCACCCGCCTCCGAAACGTCCATCCGCGACGGATCACGACCCACTCAGCACCCCACCTGCCGTTCGTGACGGATCGGTCACCCGGCCGCGAGAAGACCGGTCACCCGTCACGAGCGGCCGCCCGCCGGACTCCGAGTCGGCTATCGGCGACGGATCGCTGCCCCGAAGAACCGCCGACGACCGTCCGCGACGGATCGACCACCCACGCGCGAAGGGGTGCGGTCATCCGTCGCCAACGGTCGGCCCGACCGCCACGCAACGGCCCTTCGCGACGGATCACCTTCCCAGCAGTGCGCGCAACAGCCATCCCCGACGAATCGGCCACCCGCACGCGGACGGGTGCGGTCATCCGTCACCAACGGTCTGCCATACCGCCGCGCAACGGCCGTACGCGACGGATCACCTCCCCTTCAGCGAGCGCACCGGCCATTCGCGACGGATCGCCACCCGCACGCAGGGAACGTGCGGTCACCCGTCACGAACGGTCGGACCGACTGCCACGCGACGGCCGTTCGCGACGAATCGTTTACCCAGCAGTGAGAGCAGCAGCCATTCGCGACGGATCAGCCACACACGCTCGCAGGGCGCGGTCATCCGTCACGAACGGCCGGCCAAACCGCCACGCGACGGCCGTTCGCGACGGATCGCGTCCGCCTGCAGTGAGCACAACAGCCGTTCGCGACGGGTCAGCACCTCACCCCGCGGTCGGCCCTCTGCGACGGATCAGCGCGGCGCGCGCCCCTCAGCTCCACTCGATCCGGTCGAACACCGCCCGGAGCGACGCCCCGCGACCCGGATTCACCGCCGCCACCCACGCGATCCGCCCCAGCAGGTGCGCCCGGAAGTCCTCGACCCCCGCGCGGTTCTGCCCCGCCGGCCCGTGCACCGCGCAGTTGTGCAGGATCGCGTGCAGCCGGTCCACGTCGGCCCGCCGCACGTTCGGCCGCACGTTGACCACCACTCCGGTCACGCTCTGCCGCACCGACGCCCGCCGGATCCGCGTCTTCCGCGGATTCACCGCGTACCCCGCGTCCTCCACCACCCGCTGCACCCCGCGCGCGAACGCCTCGGCCCGCCGCGCGAAGTGCTCGTCGCCGCTGAACGTGAGGTCGTCGGCGTACCGGGTGTAGCGCGCGCCAGCCGCCTCGGCGTACCCGGTGAGCCGCGCATCCAGGCGACGCAGCGCCAGATTGGCGAGCGCCGGCGACGTCGGCGCGCCCTGCGGCAGGTGCGGCAGGGTCAGCGCCCGCCGCAGCCCCGCGCGCTCCTCCGGGGACCCGCCCTCGGGCAGCCGCCGCAGCACCGCGACCGGCACCGCGTGCGTGCAGAGCCCCGTCAGCGTGTAGGCGACCGCCTCCGGAAGCCCCTCCCGGCGGAGCAGCCCGAACACCCGCGGCGCCGTCACCTGCGCGAAGAACCGCTGCAGATCCAGCGTCACCACGACCGCGCTGCCGACGTGCTCCGCCGCCCCGGTGATGGCGCTGCGACCGGGCACGAATCCGTGCGCGGCGGGATGCACCGGCGCCAGGCCCACGATCTCGTCCAGCACCGTGCGCTGCACCGCGCGCAGGCGACCGCGCGGCACCTCGAGCAGGCGCGCGACCCTGCCCGGCCGCTCCCGCCAGACGTGGTCGTAGTGCTGCAGCCGCCCCTCCGGAGCCCGGCGGTTCCAGGACCCCGCGTCGGCGAGCCCGTCCAGGGCGTCGACGCTCAGCCCGAGCAGCGCGGCGAGATCGGCGATCCCGTCGATCCGGGGCACCGGGGACGAGGACGAGGCCGCGCTCGCGGCGACCGGCGCGAGGTGCGCGACGACGGGCTGCGCCCTGTCCGGCAGCAGCGCCGCGATGCAGCACCCGAGCTCGCGCGGGGCGTCGACCGGCGGATGCGGGAACGCGACGAGCACGCGCGTGACGAGCGGTCCGAGCCAGCGCCGTCGGGCGCCGAGGGAGTCGGCCGCCGCGGCGCGCAGGGCGTCGTGCGTCCACTCCGCCCCGAGGAACGCGTGCACGAGCGCCTCGACGAGCGCGTCCCGACCTCGCATGCGAACCCCCTGCACCAGCCTAGGCTGGGCGGCACCGCTCCCTCCGGGCGAGGCGGACGATGCACGAGCTGCACCGTCCTCTCCGGGGTCACCCCGGGGCACGTGGATCGACCAGGCACCGCACCGCAGGCACCCGCCCGCGCTCCGCGCGGCTCAGCGCCCGCACTTCCCGACAGGTCGCCCGGAGGGAGCGGCCCGCTGTTCACCCCGGTGCCCCCTCGAGGTCCTTGCGCCGCGCCCTCCCGCCCCGCAGGCTGGCGGCATGACGGACGAGCGCAGCCCCTCCTCGGGCGCCGGTGCCGGTGAGATCGCCGGCCTGGTCGTCGTCGCGGTCGCCGCGATCGCCCTTCTGGTCTCGGCGTTCGCCGTCGGTGCGGGGATCGAGATCGCGTTCCTCGGCGTGCTCGCCGCCTTCACCGTCGGAGTGGCGGGCTTCGGGGTGCATCTCGCGAGCCGCGAGGCCCGGTTCCGTCGCGACAGCCGCTGACCGCCTCGCGGCTCGCCGCAGAACGTCGGCCGCAGGACAGCGGCCGCAGAGCGTCAGCCGCAGAGACCGCTGACCGCCACCCGCCTCACTGCAGAACGTCGGCGGCGAGACACCCCTCACGGTTG
The DNA here is from genome assembly GCF_001995175.1 of Rathayibacter rhapontici. Lineage (GTDB taxonomy): Bacteria > Actinomycetota > Actinomycetes > Actinomycetales > Microbacteriaceae > Rathayibacter. Next base: position 14,537 of record NZ_MUKN01000043.1, on the reverse strand, counting down.
ACAGCGGACATCCCCGTCTCTCGTGTCTCCTGTCCCGCGAGCCGCCACCCGCCCTCCGACCCCGCACTCACCCCGAGGTGAGCCCACCCCCCGGTCGGGTCGCCCCAGCTGTGGGGGGAAGAAGACCTGATCGCGCGCGCGATCGTGACATCGTTGAACCGTTCGGATACATTCGCCCGTATAGAGCACCCGAGACCCCGGTGCCGTCCTCCCCTGGGCGCGCGGAGCGGAGAGGACGAGCGATGGACGAGTGGCGGCGCCACCTCCCGACCGACGACGAGTGGTCGCCCCGGTACTCGGGCTCGGTCGAGTCGGTGCCCCCCGAGACCCTCGACGCGGCGGTGCGGATCCTGCACCTGCTCCCCGAGGTCGAGCAGCTGACCCTCGAGACGGCGGAGGGCCCCGTGTCCGTCGAGCGCCGCTCCAGCGCAGCGGCCTGGCGGGCCGCCGACTCGGTCGCCCTCGCCCTCCTGGCCTCCTCCGGTACCGTCACCGGCATCAGCGCCCGCTCGTTCGACCGCCGCGACGGCGTGCGCCGTGCGACTCCCGCCGACCCCTTCCTCACCCGCGACGGCGGTCGTGCCGCCGCGATCCGCGCCTCGGAGGAGCGCGGCGAGATCTCGGCCGCCGAGGCGGAGCGGCGCCACCGGGAGCACCTCGACGGCGTCGACCGCGAGGACCCGCTCGAGACCCTCTGGGACGGTCCGCCCCTCCGCTGACGCAGCGACATGTGCAAGACTGTTCATATGAACAGGCATTCAGGAGCGGCCTGACCATGGGCGCCGGGCACTCCCACGGCCCCGCGGCGGGCGGATCAGCAGCGAGCGGATCCGCGGCCGCGCGCCACCGCGGCCCCCTCCTCGCGGCCTTCGTCCTCACCGCCGCGTTCATGGTCGTCGAGTTCGTCGTCGGCCTGAGCACCGGCTCCCTCGCCCTGCTCTCGGACGCCGCGCACATGGGCACCGACGTGATCGCCCTGGGCATGTCCCTGGCCGCGATCTCGCTCGCCGCCCGCCCGGCCGCCCGCGGCCGCACCTACGGCTCCTACCGCCTCGAGGTCCTCGCCGCGCTCGCCAACGGGCTCCTCCTCTTCGGTGTCGCGGCCTTCGTGATCGTCGAGGCGGTGCGCCGCTTCGCCGAGCCGCCCGCGGTCCCCGGACTGCCCCTCCTCGTCACGGCGATCGTCGGGCTCCTGGTCAACCTGGTGAGCCTGCGCCTGCTCTCGGCCGGCGCGAAGGAGAGCATCACCCTCCGCGGAGCCTCGCTCGAGGTGCTCGGCGACGCGCTCGGCTCGGTCGGAGTGATCGTGGCCGCGATCGTGCTGCTCACCACCGGCTGGGCCTGGGCGGACCCGGTGGTCGGCGTGCTGATCGGGCTGCTGATCCTGCCGCGGACCTGGTCTCTGACCCGCCAGGCGCTCGGCATCCTGATGGAGTCGGCGCCGGCGCACCTCGACGTCGACGCGATCGAGCGCGACGTCCGCGCCGTGCCCGGAGTGCTCGCACTGCACGACCTGCACGTCTGGACCATCACGTCCGGCATGGAGAGCGCCAGCGGCCACATCGTGGTCGCGCCCGACGCCGACTACCGCGAGGTGCTCAGCGCGGTGCTCGCCGTTCTGCGGGAGGATCACGGAGTCGCCCATGCGACGATCCAGTGCGAGCCGGAGGAGTTCCCGGAGCAGGCGCATGCGATCTGAGCCCGGGGCGACGCGACCCGACCCGGACGGAGCAGCCGTGACCCCTTCCGCACCCGACGCGCACGGACTCCCGTCCGACGCAGCCGTCGCCGACCTCGCCGACGTGTTCGGCCTGCTCGGCGACCCGGGCCGCATGCGGATCCTGCTCGCCCTGCTCGGCGGCCCCCTGCGCGTCGGCGAGCTCTCGGAGCGCAGCGGGCTGAGCCCGTCCGCGACCTCGCACGCGCTGCGGCTCCTCCGCTCGCACCGCGTGGTCGAGGTGCGCCGCGAGGGCCGCACCGCCTCGTACGCCCTCGCCGACGCCCACGTGCGCGACTTCCTCGAGCTCGGCCTCGCCCACGTCGGCCACACCGTGCTGGTCCACCACGTCGACCCCGCCGCGGAGCCCTGCGACCCGCCCGAGCACCCCTGACCCCGTCCGCCTCCCGCGAGATGCCACTCCGGTTCGCGATACGCCGGAGTACCTGTACCGCAGTGGCATCTCGCGCAGTCGGAACCGGAGTCGCGCCCCGTCGGCGATCCCGGCACCCGTCCTCCTTCCGCATGGTGACGTCAACATGTAGCGTGGGCCGTCCGGACGTGTTCACGCGAACACGCGCCGCTTTTCACTGGCGAAAGAGAGACAGCATCAATGTCGATGTCCGTTAGACGACTCGCCGCGCTCGCCACGAGCGCCGCACTGGCCGCCGGGGCGGTGCTCGCCCTCCCCACGGCGGCCGCTCCCGCCGAGGCCGCGGACGGGGTCCGCATCACCCCGAACCCCGCCTACTCCGGAGAGGCCTACGAGGGATGGGGCACCAGCCTCGTCTGGTTCGCGAACGCCACCGGGAACTACCCCGAGGCCCTCCGCGAGGACCTCTATCAGAAGGTGTTCGGCGAGGAGGGCCTCGACCTCAACATCGCGCGCTACAACATCGGCGGCGGCAACGCCTCCGACGTGAAGGACTACCTCCGCCCCGGCGGCGCCGTCGAGGGCTGGTGGGCGAAGAACCCCACCGGCGATCCGTCCGTCTACGGCGGCACCTCCACGAACCTCGCCGACCGCGACGCGCTGCTGGCGAAGTGGGACCCCTCCGACCCCGCCTCCTACGACTTCACCGCCGATGAGACGCAGCGCTGGTGGGTCGAGAAGCTCGCCGCCGAGCAGCAGATCACGCACTGGGAGTCGTTCGCCAACTCCGCCCCGTACTTCATGACCGAGAGCGGCTACGTCTCGGGCGGCTTCAGCTCGACGGCCGAGCAGCTCAAGCCCGCCGCCGAGGCGAAGTTCGCCGAGTACCTCGCCACGGTCACCGAGCGGATGGAGGCCGAGTACGGCATCGAGTTCGACACCCTCGACCCGTTCAACGAGCCGAACACGAACTACTGGGGCACCACGCTCACCAACGGCGTCCCCACCGGCGGCCGCCAGGAGGGCATGCACATGGGCCCCGCGGCCCAGGTGAGCCTGCTCCCCGACGTCGCCGCCGCCCTGGCCGCCTCCGACTCCGAGGCCGGCATCGCCGCCATGGACGAGACCAACCCCAGCATCTTCAAGACCAACTGGGCCGCCTACCCGCAGTCCGCCCGCGATCTCGTCGACCGGATGAACGTCCACACCTACGGCACCGGCGACCGCCTCGCGGTCCGCGACCTCGCCAAGCAGGCCGACAAGGACCTGTGGATGAGCGAGATCGAGGGCAACTGGGTCCAGGGCTGGAACCCCACCAGCATCGAGAACGGCCTCGGCATCGCCGGCCGGATCACCGACGACCTCCGCGAGCTCGAGCCGAAGGCGTGGGTGCTCTGGCAGCCCGTCGAGGACTACTACAACATGGAGAAGGCTCCGCCCAAGGGCGAGAACCTCAACTGGGGCTCGGTGTTCATCGACCTCGACTGCAAGCCCTACCAGGAGGGCGGGGCCGAGGTCTGGAAGTCGGTGCGCCGCGTCGCGGACGCCGGTGGCGACTCGACCAAGGCTCCCGTCTGCGGCGTCGAGACGAACTCGAAGTTCAACACGATCCGCAACTTCACCAAGTTCATCCAGGAGGGCGACCACCTGATCGCCGTCGACGACGCCGCGACCACCGCCGCCACCCGCGCGGACGGCTCCGGCGCGACCGTCGTGCACACCAACACCACCACCGCCGAGCGCACCGTCACCCTCGACCTCTCGCGCTTCGGCACGATCGCCGAGGGCGCCGACGTCACGCCCTACGTCACGACCCAGGCCGCCTCGGTCGCAGCCCCCACCGGCAACGCGCTCGTCGAGAAGGCCCCCGTCGTGATCGACCGCGAGGCGCGCACCGCGACCGTCACGGTGCCCGCCAAGTCGGTCACCACCTTCTCGATCGACGGCGTCTCCGGAGTCGCCGACACCGCCCCCGCCCTGCGCGACGGCCACGACTACCAGCTGGTCGGCACGCAGAGCAGCAAGGCGCTGACCGCGACGACCTCGTCGACCGCGATCACCACGGTCGCGACCGACTCCGCCACCGCCGCCAAGCAGACCTGGACCGTGCACGAGGTGCCGGCCGGCGAGCGCGAGGCGACCCGTCGCGTCGTCCTCGAGAACGCCGACGGACGCGTGCTCGGAGCGACCAGCGCCGGCACCGACCTGCGCAGCGTCTCCGTCGCCACCGCGAAGGCCGCTCCCGCGACCCGCTGGATCGTCAACACGACCGACGGCGTCCGCTACACCCTCGTCAACGAGGCGCTCGGGCTCTCGCTCGACGTCAACGGCCAGTCGACCGCCGAGAACACCGCGGTGGGCGTCTACGGCTCGAACGGCGGAGCGAACCAGTCGTGGCAGCTGCGCGACCTCGCGCCGCTCGCGACCCAGACCGTCCCGGTGCGCACCACGGTGGGCGTCGCGCCGACCCTGCCCGCCTCCGTCACGCCGCAGTACCAGTGGGGCGCAGGCGCACCCGTCGCGGTGACCTGGCAGCAGCCGGCGTCCTCCGCATGGGGCACCGCCGGCCGCGTCGAGGTGCCCGGCACCGCGACCGACCTCTACGGGCAGTCGATCGCCGTCACGGCGCTCGTCGACGTGGGCGGACTCACCGCGACCGACCCCGTGTCGGTGACGGTCGCGACCGGAGCGGCGACCACGGCCGTCCGCGCCGCCGCCCCCACCACGGTCCCGGCCCGCGTCGGAGCCTCGGCCAGCACCTTCCCGGTGCCCGTCACGTGGGACTGGACCCCGCTGACCACCGCCTCGCTCGCGCAGACCGGATCCGTCCGGATCGCGGGCACGGCGACCGCCGACGGAGCGACGCTGCCCGCGACCCTCACGGTGCTGGTCACCGCGGGGACGCCGCGGAACTTCAACCCGGATGCCGGCATCGTCGCGACCGCGTCGTCGTCCGAGTCGGGCTACGGACCCGAGCGCACCCGCAACGGCGTGCTCGGCGACAAGGGCTGGTCGAATTGGGTCGCGTCGAACAAGGCGACCCAGAGCACGCTGACCTACACCTTCCCGGCCGCGAAGCAGGTCGAGAAGGCCAGCGTGCAGTTCTACCGCGACGGCACCAACAGCTGGGCGCAGTCGATCCAGCTGCAGGCCCGCGGCGCCGACGGCGTCTGGACCTCCGTCCCCGGCTGGGAGACGGCGCAGCCCGTCGAGTCCCCCGCCGGCGGAGCCCCGACGTACACCGCGTCGTTCGCCCCGGTCACCGCGACCGGCTTCCGCGTCGTGATGAACGCCTACGCCAACACGCACATGATCGTGTCCGAGGTGCAGCTGTTCGACGCGGCCGACAAGGTGGCCGTGCCCGCCTCGGTGAGCACGCTCGGCGCCCTGCGCCTCGACGGGGTCGGCGTGGCCGGCTTCGACCCGGCGCGCACCGAGTACGCGGTCGTCGTCGAGGGCACCCGGATGCCGGTGCTCGCCGCCGTCGCCACCGACTCGGCCGCGACGGTCCGCGTGACCCAGCCCAGCACCGCGACCAACGGAGTCGGCGCCGTCACGGTGACGTCCGCCGACGGCTCGCGGACCAGCACCACCCGGGTCACCGTGGAGCTGCGGCAGCCCGCCGCGCTCGCCCTCACGGTGACGGCGTCCACGCGCTGCATCTCGGGCAAGGTGACGCTGACGGTGACCGCGCGCAACGACTCGGCCGTGCCGGTGTCGCTGACCACGGCCTCGTCGTGGGGCTCGAAGCAGTTCACCGGAGTCGCCCCCGGCAAGAGCGCGGCCGCCGCGTTCTCGACGCGGGCCGCCTCGGTCACCGAGGGCCAGGCGTCCGTCACCGCGACCGCCGTGGTCGACGGGAAGACCGTGACCACGGTCGTCCCCGCGACCTACTCGGCGCGCTCCTGCGGCTGACGCTCCGGCCGACGCACTGCCCGTGACCGCCTCCGCCCCTCCGGGCGGGGGCGGTCACGTCGTTGCGCCCGCAGGTCGAGTGGCCCCGGAGGGGCGTCTCGAGACTCCCCTCCCGGACATCGCGGATCGCGATACGCGCGCTACTCGATCTGCAGAGGAGCACCCGACGTGGAGCGCCGTTCACCGCATAGAGGTGGCGCGCGAGCGCACATCGTCGGCGGGCGCCGACTGATCCGTCGAAGAGGGCCGCCCCTCAGCTCCCGGGACGGCCGTTCGTGACGGATGAGCGGCGGGCCGCGTTCCGGGGACGCCGGCCGCCGTCCCCCTTGCTGGTCGAGTAGCCCCGCAGGGGCGTATCGAGACCCACCCACTCCGAGACTTCGCGGATCTCGCTACGCGCGCCCCGCGCGCTACTCGATCAGCAGAGGAGCACCCGGACGCCCGGAGAGGAGCGCGGCGCGCGGCCGAGCACTGCCGCCGCAGAACGTCAGCCAGGAGCACCCGTCAGTCACCATCGTGGCTGAGCAGCACTCTCGGCCGAGGTTCCACACGCCGACCTTGCCGGCCGAGCAGCTCGGCAGGGGCGCATCGAGACCCACGCACTCCCGGGACGTCGCGGATCTCGATACGCGCGCTCCGCGCGCTACTCGATCTGCAGGGCAAGGCGCCGCGGCCGCCCGCGCTCAGTGCGCCGACGGCGCCGGCGCGCCCTTGCGGCGCAGCGCCGAGACGCCGGTGACGATCGCGACGATGATCGCTCCGAGCACGAGGCCGAAGATCATCGACACGAACGTGTCGGCCAGCCACACGACGACCGGGCCCGCCGCCTCGACCGCGTGGGTCACGACGTGGACGAGGTCGTAGGGTCCGTGCCAGAACGTCTCGGCCAGGTTCGCGATCACGAGGTGCCCGCCGACCCACAGCATCGCGAGCGTGCCGATGATGCTGATCACGCGGAACACGAACGGCATCGACGCGACGATGCGGACGCCGGCGCGACGGACTCCGCGCGAGGGGCTCTTCATCATCCCCAGGCCCACGTCGTCGATCTTCACCAGCAGCGCCACGGCGCCGTAGACCAGCGCGGTCATGCCGAGGCCGATGATCGCGAGCGCTCCGAGCGTGGGCCCGAAGCCGAAGTCGGGGTCGAGGCCGTCGAGCGCGATCAGCATGATCTCGGTGCTCAGGATGAGGTCGGTCCGGATCGCGCCGAAGACCAGCTTCTTCTCGTCGCGCGCCTCGGTCTCCTCGTGCGCGTGGTGCAGCCCGAACCACTCCGACACCTTCTCGGCGCCCTCGAAGCAGAGGAACGCGCCTCCGATGATCAGCAGGAACGGCAGCACCGCCGGCGCGAAGGCCGACAGCAGCAGCGCCAGCGGGATGATGATGACGAACTTGTTGAAGAGGCTGCCCAGCGAGATCTTCCACACGACGGGCAGCTCGCGCGCCGGCGTCAGGCCCTGCACGTACTGCGGAGTGACGGCCGCGTCGTCGATGACGACTCCCGCGGTCTTGGCGCTGGCTTTCAGGGCGGCGGTGAGGATGTCATCGACCACCGCGAGCAGACCGACCGACATGTTCTTCTCCCGTATCGTCTCGCCCGGCCGCTCGACCGGGACGACGTCCACAGTACCGACGCGCACACCGCGCGCCCGGTCCCCTTGACGGCGCCGCCTCGACCCCCGCGCCGCCGCCGCGAGTCGCCGAGTCGCCCGGAAGGGCTCCCGACACGCCGCCGGCACGAGCCCTTCCGGGCGACTCGACGCTGGCGGACCGGGAGCGACGCCCTCAGGCCGGGGCGGGCCCCGTGCTGGCGCGGACGACGAGGCCCGTCGGGACGAGCGTCGCCCCGGTGCGCTCGCCCGTCTCGAGCTCGCGCAGCAGCATGTCGACGGAGTGGCGGCCCGTGTCGGCGAACGACTGGCGCACCGTGGTGAGCGGCGGCCAGAAGCTCGCCGACTCCTCCATGTCGTCGAAGCCGACGACGCTGACCTCGCCCGGCACCGCGCGACCCGCCTCGTGCAGCGCGCGCAGCACTCCGAGCGCCATCTGGTCGTTCGCGGCGAAGATCGCGGTCACCGCGGGGTCGGCGGCGAGCTCGACGCCCAGTCGGTGGCCCGACGCGCTGGACCAGTCGCCGACGAGCGCCTCGGGCACCTCCGCGCCGCGCATGCGCAGCGTCGCCTCCCATGCCTCGCGGCGGCGCTCGGCCGAGTAGGAGCGCGGCGGGCCCGAGATGTGGTGCACGGTGCGGTGCCCGAGGTCGAGCAGGTGCTCGACGGCCTGGCGGGCGCCCGACATCTGGTCGGTGTCGATCACCGAGTGCTTGTCGTCGCCGGCGGAGTCGACCACGACGACCGGCAGCTCGGGCGGCAGCACGATGTCGGCCTCGTCGAGCAGGTGCGCCTCGACGATGATGATGACCCCGTCGACGGCCTCCTCGCTCAGCCGGTGGAACGCGACCGAGACCTCGCCCTGCGTCGGGTGCGGCACCGGGATGAGGGTGATGGAGTAGCCCGCGTCCGCCGCGGCGACGGCGATCGCGTCGAGGGTGCGCATGTTGCCGAAGGAGGACAGCGTGAACATGATCACGCCGATGCTGTGGAAACGGCCGGTGCGCAGGGCCCGGGCTGCGCTGTTGGGGCGGTAGCCGACCTGGCGCATCGCCTGGAGGACCCGCTCTCGGGTCTCGCCGTCGACGTTCGACCGCCCGTTGGAGACGCGCGAGACGGTCTGGCCGGACACCTTCGCGAGCCGGGCGACGTCGGCCATGGAGGGCCCGCGGCGACGCGGGGCGGTGCTCGTCGTCGGAGTCGCGTCGGCAGCCATGGTCCCTCGTTTATAGCGCGTCGCCGAACCTAATCGGGCCGACCAGGGGCGCCCGTACGGGAAACCACCGTGATCCGATCGATACTGAACGTGTTGACGTGAACATGATACGGTGGCGATCTGCCATGTTGACGTGAACACGCCGCCTCCCCCACCGTGGCCGAAATCGAACGGAAGTCACTGATGACGACGACGTCTCCACCCGTCCCCCTGCGCGAGGTCGACCCGCCCGCGCCGCCCCTGAAGCAGGTGCCGCGCTCGCGTGCGAAGAGCGAGTGGAAGGGCCTGGCCTTCGTGGCCCCCTTCCTGGTCGTCTTCCTGCTCGTCTTCATCGCTCCGGTGATCTACTCGATCTACCTCAGCCTGTTCCGCGAGCAGCTCGTCGGCGGCACCGCCTTCGTCGGCCTCGACAACTACCTGACGCTGCTGGGCGACGCGAACTTCTGGGAGGGCTTCGTCCGCGTCGTCCTGTTCCTGGCGGTCCAGGTGCCGGTCATGCTGGTGCTCGCCCTCGTCGCCGCCCTCGCGATCGACAGCGGCCGCCTGCACGGCACCGGCTTCTTCCGCATCGTCGTCTTCCTCCCCTACGCGGTCCCGGCCGTCGTCGCGGTTCTGATGTGGGGCTTCATCTACGGCGACAACTTCGGCCTCGCGGCGAACGTCAACGACCTGCTCGGCTCCGACGTCGTCGCTCCGTTCTCGCGCGACTGGATCCTGGTCTCGATCGGCAACATCGTGACGTGGGAGTTCGTCGGCTACAACATGCTGATCTTCTACTCCGCCCTCAAGACGATCCCCGGCGAGCTCTACGAGGCCGCCGAGATCGACGGAGCCGGCCCGATGCGCGTCATCCGCTCGATCAAGCTGCCCGCCCTGCGCGGAGCCATCGTCATCGCCACGATCTTCTCGATCATCGGCAGCTTCCAGCTGTTCAACGAGCCCAACATCCTCCGGACGCTGGCGCCGAACATCATCACCACCTACTTCACGCCGAACATGTACGCCTACAACCTGTCCTTCGCCGGTCAGCAGTACAACGCGTCGGCCACGGTCGCGATCGTGATGGGCGTGATCACCGCGATCATCGCCTACGTGGTCCAGCTCCGCGGCGCGCGCAAGGAGAACTGATGGCCGTCACGACCGCACCCACCGCCCCCCGCTCGAGCCGACCGCGCCGCGCTCCCCGCCGCGGATCGTCCGTGCACCCCAAGAAGTCGATCGCCTTCACCCTGCTGATGTCGGCGTTCATCCTCTACAGCCTCGTGCCGCTGGCCTGGCTGGTCATCAACGCGACGAAGACGCAGGCCGGGCTGCTCTCGAGCTTCGGTCTCTGGTTCGACGGCGACTTCGTCTTCTTCCAGAACATCGCCGAGACGCTGACCTACCGCGACGGCATCTTCCTCCGCTGGCTCGGCAACACCCTCCTCTACGTCGTCGTCGGCGCCGGAGGAGCGACGCTGCTCGCCACGCTCGCCGGCTACGGTCTCGCGAAGTTCCGCTTCGCCGGCCGCAAGGCGGTCTTCGCGGTGGTCCTCGGAGCGATCGCCGTCCCCGGCACGGCCCTGGCCGTCCCGACGTTCCTCATGTTCAGCCAGCTGGGCCTGACGAACACCCCGTGGGCGATCATCATCCCCTCGCTGATCAGCCCCTTCGGCCTCTACCTGGTCTGGGTCTACGCGGTCGAGTCGGTGCCCACCGAGCTGCTCGAGGCGGCGCGGATGGACGGCGCGGGCGAGTTCCGCACGTTCTTCACGATCTCGATCCGCCTCCTGGCGCCGGGCATCGTGACCGTGCTGCTGTTCTCGGTCGTCGCGACCTGGAACAACTACTTCCTGCCGCTGATCATGCTGAGCGACCCGTCGTGGTACCCGCTCACCGTGGGCCTGAACCAGTGGAACGCCCAGGCCACCGGCGTCAGCGCGCAGCCGATCTACAACCTGGTGATCACGGGCTCGCTGCTCACGATCATCCCCATCGTCGTCGCCTTCCTCGGACTCCAGCGCTTCTGGCAGTCCGGGCTGAGCGCCGGCAGCGTCAAGGGCTGACGCCCTCCGACCTCCCCCCTGCAGCCGGAGCACCCGCGCCGGCCGCCACCACCCGCAGCACGAAGAAGTGAAGGGATCCCCCCTATGAAGTTCACGAGCTCCGCCCTCCGGCGGACCCTGACCGTGGCCGCCGCGGCCGCCCTGGCCGCCGGCTCGCTGGCCGCCTGCTCCGCCCCCTCCCCCGGCGGCGGAGGTGGCACCAGCGCTGAGGGCGGCACTGCAGCCGACCTCGACGCCGCCCTCGAGGCCGGCGGCAAGATCACGTACTGGAGCTGGACCCCCAGCGCCGAGGCGCAGGTCGCCGCGTTCGAGGAGGCCTACCCCGAGGTCGACGTCGAGCTGGTCAACGCCGGCACGAACACCGAGGAGTACACCAAGCTCCAGAACGCGATCAAGGCCGGCTCGGGCGCTCCCGACGTCGTGCAGATCGAGTACTACGCCATGCCGCAGTTCGCCCTGTCGGACTCGCTGCTCGACCTCTCGCAGTACGGTCTCGGCGACCTCGAGGACAAGTTCAGCGCCTCCACGTGGGGCAGCGTGAACGTCGACGGCAAGCTCGTCGGCCTCCCCCAGGACTCGGGCCCCATGGCCATGTTCTACAACAAGACCGTCTTCGACCAGTACGGCATCGCCGTGCCGACCACGTGGGACGAGTACGTCGCCGCGGCCGAGAAGCTGCACACCGCCGACCCGACGAAGTACATCACCGCCGACACCGGCGACGCGGGCTTCGCGACCAGCATGATCTGGCAGGCCGGCGGCCAGCCTTCCAGTTCGAAGGCACCGACATCACCGTCGACGTCGCCGACGAGGGCACCAAGAAGTGGACGGGCGTCTGGAACCAGCTCGTCGAGAAGGGCCTGCTCTCGGACACCCCCGGCTGGGGAGACGAGTGGTACAAGGGCCTGGGCGACGGATCGATCGCCTCGCTGATCACCGGCGCTGGATGCCCGGCGTGCTCGAGTCCAGCGTCGCGGACGCGTCCGGTGACTGGGCCGTCGCGCCGATCCCGACCTACGACGGCACCCCCGTCAGCGCCGAGAACGGCGGAGGCGGCCAGTCGGTCACCTCGCAGAGCGAGAACCCGGCCCTCGCGGCCGCGTTCCTGCGCTGGCTGAACAGCGACCCGGCCTCGGTCGACGTGTTCCTCGAGAGCGGCGGATTCCCGTCGACCACCGCCGACCTGACCGACCCCGAGTTCGTCTCGGCCGAGTCCGAGTACTTCGGCGGCCAGAAGATCAACGAGGTGCTGACCCAGGCCTCCGAGGACGTCCGCCCGGGCTGGTCCTACCTGCCCTACCAGGTCTACGCGAACAGCGTGTTCGGCGACACCGTCGGACAGGCCTACGCCAACGGCACGAGCCTCGACGACGGCCTGGCCGACTGGCAGGGCAAGCTCGTGCAGTACGGCAACGAGCAGGGCTTCACGGTCTCCGAGTAAGTCAGAGCCCCCAAGGGAGGCCGGCCGGATCGCTCCGGCCGGCCTCCTCGCGTACCACCCGCTTCTCCTGATCCGAGGGATGATCATGACCACCGCACCCGAGAGCCGCTTCGCCATCGGCGCCACCGACTTCGAGCTCGACGGACGGCCGCACCGGATCCTGTCCGGCGCGCTGCACTACTTCCGGGTGCACCCCGACCTCTGGGCCGACCGCATCCGCAAGGCGAGGCTGATGGGCCTGAACACCATCGAGACCTACGTCGCCTGGAACGCGCACGAGCCGGTCCGCGGCTCCTTCCGCGCCGAGGGCGGCCTCGACCTCGGCCGCTTCCTCGACCTCGTCGCCGCCGAGGGCATGCACGCGATCGTGCGGCCCGGGCCCTACATCTGCGCGGAGTGGGACAACGGCGGGCTCCCGGCCTGGCTGTTCCGCGACCCCGAGGTGGGCGTCCGCAGGTCCGAGCCGCACTACGTGGCCGCGGTGAGCGAGTACCTCCGCGAGGTCTACGCGATCGTCGCGCCGCGGCAGATCGACCGGGGCGGGCCGGTCGTGCTGGTGCAGATCGAGAACGAGTACGGGGCGTACGGCTCCGACAAGGAGTACCTGGCCGAACTCGTGCGCGTCACGCGCGACGCCGGAGTCACCGTGCCGCTCACGACGATCGACCAGCCGACGCCGCAGATGCTCGCCGACGGCAGTCTCCCCGGCCTGCACCTGACCGGCTCGTTCGGCTCGCGCACGCCCGAGCGCCTCGCGACGCTGCGCGAGTTCCAGCCGACCGGCCCGCTGATGTGCATGGAGTTCTGGTGCGGCTGGTTCGACGACTGGGGCACCCAGCACCACACGACGGACGCCGACGCCTCGGCCCGCGAGCTCGACGCGCTGCTCGCGGTGGGCGGCTCCGTGAACATCTACATGCTCCACGGCGGCACGAACTTCGGCCTGACCAGCGGAGCGAACGACAAGGGCCGCTACGCCGCGATCACCACGAGCTACGACTACGACGCACCGCTGGACGAGGCCGGGCACCCGACCGAGAAGTTCTGGGCGTTCCGCGAGGTCATCGCGCGCTACGCGCCGGTACCGGAGGAGGTGCCCGCGCCGCGGACGCCGTCGCCCGCGCTCACCGCGCCCCTGCTCCCCGGCCCCGCGCTGCTCGGGCTCGACGCCTTCGGCGAGGCGACCGCGCTCGAGGCGATGGCGTCCTTCGACGAGCTCGGCCACGCCGACGGCTTCGTGCTCTTCGAGACCGTGCTCGACTCCTCCGACGCCCCCGCCCGGCTGGTCGTCGGCGAGGAGGTGCGCGACCGCGCCTGGGTGCTGCTCGACGGCTCACCCGTGGGCGTGCTCGCGCGCGACAACCACGAGCGGGCGCTGACGCTGCCTCGCGGCCGCGGGGCGCTCGCGATCCTCGTCGAGAACCAGGGGCGCGTGAACTACGGCGTGCGGATCGGCGAGCACAAGGGGCTGATCGGCGGGCTCGAGCTCGACGGGGCACCCCTCACCGGCTGGACGGCCCGGGCGCTCGACGTGTCGCGCCTGCCCTCGCTCGCGGGGGCCGCGGAGGGCTTCGCGGCTGGGCCCTCGCTCGCCTCGGGGTCGTTCGAGCTGGACGCCCCGTCCGACCTCTTCGTCGACACGCTGCACTGGGGCAAGGGCCTGGTCTGGGTGAACGGGTTCCTGCTCGGCCGCTACTGGCGGCGCGGGCCCCAGCGCACGCTGATCGTGCCGTCGCCGGTGACGCGGGCGGGGCGGAACGAGGTCGTCGTGCTCGAGCTCGAGGCGTTCGCCGAGGCCGAGATCCGACTGCTGGACGCGGCGGATCTGGGGCACACCGAGATCTGATCGGCATGGGAGGCCGGGGGTGCGCCCCCGGCCTCCGGTATTTCTGGTCCCCACCCGGAAAGGGGCCGCCTCTAAGGGACATCGGCCCGTTCCTGTACGGATGTTCACGGTAACATCGGCCGACTCCTCAGCGGCGAGGTGGTCGGCGGGAGCTCGTGCCCCGCCCGCTGCCGCTCGGGGCACTCAGCGAGGACCGACCCAGAGGACGACCATGCGACCACGACCCGCCCTGCTCCCCGGAGCGCTCACCGGACTGCTGCTGGCCTCCGGACTCGTCGTCGGAGGGCCCGCCGCGGCTCCGGCCGCGGCCGCTCCGGCTCCGTCGGCCCCGGCCGCCCCCGCTCCGGCCGCCCCCGCTCCCGACCGCCCCG
>NZ_MUKN01000042.1 GCF_001995175.1 Rathayibacter rhapontici | reverse complement strand
CCCGCCCCCGCCGCCGCGGGAGCCGCCGCCCGCGGCGAACGCGCGCAGAGCCTCGACCGCCTCGGCCTGGGACGGGTACTCCGGGTCGGGGCGGTAGCTCTCGAAGGTCGCGCCCTCGAACTGCCGCGGCGGCACGAGCGTCGATGCGATCTCGTGCCCGCTGATCTGCGGCGAGCGCGTCGTCAGGCTGCTCGTCGAACGGACGTCGTCGGGGATCACGCGCACCTCGCATCGTGCGTCCGGACGGGGCCGGCCGCTCTGTCTGACTCTGCATCGAACCGTGCGGCACGGGGCCCCGGGACCGGGTGTCGGACCCGGACGGCTCTGTGTCGAACTCTTACGGCCCCTTCCGTGCACCCGCGCTCGGGGGCGCGTACTGTCGCTGAAGGGCGGGCTCCAGCGTAGCCCGCTCCTGGATTCACGCCCGCGCTCCGCGCACCACCCTGGAGGTCCTCCTTGTCCGTTGAACTCGATCCGTCGCCGAAGTTCGCCGCCTACGCGCACCCCGAACGACTCGTCAGCGGTGAGTGGCTGGAGCACCGGCTCGGCACTCCCGGCCTCGTCGTCGTGGAGTCCGACGAGGACGTCCTCCTCTACGAGACCGGCCACATCCCCGGCTCCGTGAAGGTCGACTGGCACACCGATCTCAACGACCCCGTCGAGCGCGACTACATCGACGGAGCGGCTTTCGCCGCCCTGGTCGGCGCCAAGGGCATCGCCCGCGACACCACGGTCGTCATCTACGGCGACAAGAACAACTGGTGGGCCGCCTACGCCCTCTGGGTCTTCACGCTCTTCGGCCACGAGGACGTCCGCCTGCTCGACGGCGGCCGCGACAAGTGGATCGCCGACGGCCGCCCGCTGACCACCGACGCCTCGACGCCCGAGGCGGTCGAGTACCCGGTCGTCGAGCGCCGCGACGGCGACATCCGCGCCTTCAAGGAGGACGTGCTCGCGCACTTCGGCAACCCGCTGATCGACGTCCGCTCCGCGGAGGAGTTCTCGGGCGAGCGCACCACGGCCCCCGCCTATCCCGAGGAGGGGACGCTGCGCGCCGGCCACATCCCCAGCGCGCAGAACGTGCCGTGGGGCAAGGCGGCCGCCGAGGACGGCACCTTCCGTCCGCTGGACGAGCTGAACGGCATCTACCGCGACGGAGCGGGCCTCGCCGACGGCGACACCGTCATCGCCTACTGCCGCATCGGCGAGCGCTCCTCGCACACGTGGTTCGTCCTCACGCACCTCCTCGGCTTCGAGGGCGTGCGCAACTACGACGGCTCGTGGACCGAGTGGGGCAGCGCCGTGCGCGTCCCCATCGTCAAGGGCTCCGAGCCCGGCGAGGCCCCGGCCGCCCGCTGACCGTCCGCGAGGCCCCGACCGTTCCGCGGTCGGGGCCTCGCGCGGTGAGAGAATCGACACGATGACTTCCGACACGGTGCCGACCGACGACCAGCTGCCCGCCGCCCTGCGCGAGATCCGCGACGAGTTCCTCGCCCTCGAGAAGCCGGAGCGGCTGCAGCTCCTCCTCGAGTTCTCGAACGAGCTGCCCGAGCTGCCCGAGCGCTACCGCGACCACCCCGACCTCTTCGAGCGGGTCGAGGAGTGCCAGTCCCCCGTCTTCATCGTCGTCGAGTTCGCGGGCGACGTGATCCACCTGCACGCGACCGCTCCGCGCGAGGCGCCCACGACCCGCGGCTTCGCCTCCATCCTCGCCCAGGGCCTCGACGGGCTGACTCCCGAGCAGGTCCTCGCCGTCCCCGACGACTTCCCGCAGACGATCGGCCTCTCCGAGGCGGTCTCCCCTCTGCGCCTGCGCGGCATGAGCGCGCTGCTCGGCCGCACGAAGCGCCAGATCCGCGCGCACGCGGCCGCGTGATCCTGCAGCCGCTCGTCCCCGCCGGGCCCGTCGTCCGGCTGGAGGACGACGGCGCGAGGGCCGCGATCGAGGACGCCTACCGGCCGGCGGACGCGGTCCGCGTCCGCCTCAACATGATCGCGAGCGTCAACGGCTCGAGCATCGGCTCGGACGGCACCAGCGAGACCCTGACCAACCGCGTCGACCGCACGATCCTGGGTGTGATCCGCGCCCAGGCCCAGGTGGTCCTCGTGGGCGCCGCGAGCGTGCGGGCCGAGGGCTACCGGGTCCCCCGGCGCGTGCCGCTCGCCGTCGTCTCCTCGAGCGGTGATCTCGCCGGCCACCGGCTCCGCCTGCAGGACGGTGCTCGAGTGCTCCTGCTCGTCCCGGAGTCGCTCACCGCGACAGGGCCCCTCCCCACCGGGGTCGAGGTCGTGCGCGTCCCCGCTGCCGAGGGACGGATGAGCGCCGCGGCGATGCTCGCAGCCCTCGCCGCGCTCGGCCTCGAGCGCGTCGTCTGCGAGGGAGGAGCCTCCCTGTCGGGCCAGTTCCTCGCGGCGGGCCTCGTCGACGAGATCTGCCTGACGACCGCTCCGCGCGTGGTGCTCCCCGGGCTGCCCGTCGCGACGACGGGCACGGCGGTCGACGAGGGCTACGCGCTCGAGCGGCTCGCGGTCGACGACGCCGGATTCACCTACGCGCGCTGGACCCGGATCCGCTGATCCCCTGCCGGTCGAGCCACTGCTCGACGGCGTGCTCCCAGCGCTCGGGGTCGTCGTTCCAGATCCGGGTGTGCCGGGCGCCGTGCACCAGCACGAGCTCGACGAGGTCCGGTCGCGCCGCGGCCAGGGCCTCGGACGGCGTGCTCGGCACGAAGTCGTCGTCGACGCTGTGCAGCAGGAGCACCGGCGTCGCGAGCTCCTCGGCGCGCGCCACGAGGTCCAGGTCCTGCAGCGGGATGAGCTCGCTCTGACCCGTGACGGCCGTCGACCACGGCCGCTGCATCGCCGTCAGCGCCAGAGCGGCGATCACGGGAGGGAGGCGCCGGAGCCGTGCCTGGCCGCGCAGCGTCTCGCGCCAGTCGATCACCGGCGAGTCGAGGACCACTCCGGCGATCAGGTGGCGCAGTGAGGAGCGCAGCGCGGTCTGCAGGGAGATCGCCCCGCCCATCGACCAGCCGACGAGCACGACGGAGCGGGCACCGCGCCGCCGGGCGAAGCGGATCGCCGCGTCGACGTCCCGCCACTCCGTGTCGCCCAGCCCGTACCGGCCGTCGGGACTCGCCGGAGCGTCGCCGTCGTTGCGGTAGGAGACGACGAGCGAGCTCAGCCCGGCCCGGTGGAACACGGCGACGCCGCGCAGGGTCTCCTCGCGGTGCGTGGCCCGGCCGTGCACGTGGATCGCCCAGGTGCCGCCGTCGCCCGCCGGGAAGAGCCAGGCGGGCGCGGGTCCGTACTGCGTCGGCACCTGCTCGGCGCTGAACGCCAGCCCGGTCTCCCGAGGGGAGAGGAGCAGCCAGCCGTTGATGCGGCCCCGAGCACCCGGCCGCAGGGTCCCCCGGTCCACCGGACCGAGCTCGCGGATCACGCGCCCCTGCCCCGTCGCGAGCACGCGGCCCACGCGCGCATGACCGCGGCCGCCGTCGAACCAGAGGCTGAAGCCTCCGCGCACGGTCGTGTCGGCGTCGGCCGCGAGCACGATCTCGCGGGAGTCGGCTCGCACGTCGAGCACGCGGGCGTCCTCGCTCCTCCTCGACGGCGGGATGACCACCCCGCGGACGAAGGCGGTGACGAGGGCGGAGGCGCCGAGCGCGACGGCGGACGCGAGAGCGGGGAGGGCGAGGAGGGCGAGCAGGAGGGCGCCGGTGCGCCGACCGCCCTCCGCGGCGTGCCTGCGGGCATCGGGCATGCCGGAACTCTAGTCTTCGGAACGTGCCCGACTTCCCAGCGCCGTCTCAGCCACCGGAGGAGTTCCGGGCCGCGACGGAGGCGATCCGCGCGGTCTCGACCCGTTCCGAGCTCACCGTGTCCGAGATCCCGTCCCCCACCGGGCTGGCACCGTACGCTCTGGCGCTCTCGGGCGACGTGTCCCCGCACGCGCACGGACGCGACTCCGAACTGGGGACGGGCCGCTTCATCCTGCTGCACGACCCCGACGAGCCCGAGCAGTGGGGCGGCGCCTTCCGGGTCGTCTGCTTCGCCCAGGCGCCGCTCGAGGTCGAGATCGGCACCGACCCCTTCCTGGCCGAGGTCGCGTGGTCGTGGCTCATCGACGCGCTCGACACCCGGGGAGCCGCCTACCACGCCGCCTCGGGCACCGCGACGAAGGTGCTCTCGACCGGTTTCGGCGAGCTCGCCGCCCAGGGCGACGGAGCGCAGATCGAGATCCGCGCCTCCTGGAGCCCCGATGACGCACAGCTCGCCGCACACGTGGAAGGCTGGGGGGAGCTGTTGTGCATGCTCGCGGGTCTCCCGCCCGTATCGAGCGACGGTGTGACCTCACTCGCCTTCCGACGGAACAACCGTGACTGATTACCGCGTCCTCTCCACTCCCGACGAGTTCCTCGCCGCCGTCGACGCCCTCGCCGCAGGCGAGGGGCCCGTCGCGGTCGACGCGGAGCGCGCCTCCGGCTTCACCTACTCCCAGCGCGCCTACCTGATCCAGGTCTACCGGCGCGGTGCGGGGGCGTTCCTCTTCGATCCCCCGGCGATCGGACGGATGGACGCCCTGCAGGACGTCATCGGCGACGAGGAGTGGGTGCTGCACGCCGCCAGCCAGGATCTGGCCTGCCTGCGCGAGGTCGGCCTCGATCCGACCCGCATCTTCGACACCGAGCTGGCCGCCCGGCTGCTCGGGCTCCCGAAGGTGGGCCTCGGCGCAGTGGTCGAGGACCTCCTCGGCATCCACCTGGCGAAGGAGCACTCCGCGGCCGACTGGTCGACCAGGCCCCTCCCCCAGAGCTGGCTCGTCTACGCCGCGAAGGACGTCGAGCTGCTCGTCGATCTGCGCGACCGGATGGAGGAGATGCTCGTCGAGGCGCGGAAGACCCGGATCGCGCGGGAGGAGTTCGAGGCGACGCTCGCCCGGCAGCCCAAGGCGGCACTCCCGGACCCGTGGCGCCGGCTCTCGGGCATGCACTCCCTCCGCGGGCTGCGCGCCCTCGCCGTCGCCCGCGAGCTCTGGCTGGCCCGCGACGCGTTCGCGCGCGAGCGCGACATCGCACCCGGCCGGCTCATCCCCGACTCGTCGATCGTCGCCGTCTCGCGCAACATCCCCAGCAGTCTCGGCCAGCTCTCGGGCCGCCGCGACTTCACCGGGCGCGCCAGTCGCGGCGAGGTCGAGCGCTGGTGGGCGGCCATCCAGCGCGGCCTGACGACGGAGGACCTCCCGTCGGCGACGCGGCCCGCCGTCGAGACGCTGCCTCCGCCCCGGGCGTGGGGCGATCGCAATCCGCCCGCGGATCTGCGCCTCAAGTCGGCGCGCGCGGTGGTCATCGAGATCGCCGAGCTGCTCTCGCTCCCCGTCGAGAACCTGCTCACCCCCGAGCTGCTGCGCCGCCTCGCGTGGAATCCGCCGGAGCCGCTGACTCCCGAGACCGTCGCCGCCGAGCTCCGGCGCAACGGCGCACGGGCCTGGCAGGTCGACGCGACCGCCGGTCCGCTCGTGACCGCGTTTGTGGAAGCCGCCCAAGCAGCCGAGGACAGCACGGAAAACGCTTCGTAGGAAGCGGCAAAGGATTCCGGCTGCGACCGTGCTCTTCCTACGATCGGGGCGACCGTGAGTTCCTGGGAGGCATTGTGGCCGAGAGATCCGAAGTCGTGTTCGTCGATGGAGTGCGTACTCCGTTCGGCCGTGCGGGCGAGAAGGGCGTGTACTGGCAGACGCGCGCCGACGACCTGGTCGTGAAGGCGATGGTCGGCCTGCTGGAGCGGAATCCGTCGCTCCCGAAGGACCGTATCGACGACGTCGCGATCGCGGCGACGACGCAGCAGGGCGACCAGGGCCTCACCCTCGGGCGCACCACCGCGCTGCTCGCGGGGCTCCCCCGCACCGTCCCCGGCTTCGCGATCGACCGCATGTGCGCCGGAGCGATGACCTCCGTGACGACGACCGCCGGGGGCATCGCCTTCGGCGCCTACGACGTCGTGCTCGCCGGAGGGGTCGAGCACATGGGGCGCCACCCCATGGGCTTCGACGCCGATCCGAACCCGCGCTTCCTCTCGGAGCGGCTCGTGGGCGACGAGGCGCTGAACATGGGCAAGACGGCCGAGAGGATCCACGACCGCTTCCCCCAGCTCACCAAGGAGCGCTCCGACCGTTACGCCCTGCGCAGCCAGCAGAAGCTCGCGGCCGCGTACGCCGCCGGCGACATCCAGCCCGACCTGATCCCCGTCGCGACGCGCAGCGCCGCCGGCTGGGGACTCGCCACCGCCGACGAGGCCCCGCGCCCCGAGACCACCCTCGAGGGGCTCGCCGGGCTGCGGACGCCGTTCCGCCCGCACGGCCGGGTGACCGCCGGCAACTCCTCCGGGCTGAACGACGGCGCGACCGTCTCGCTCCTGGCGAGCGCCGACGCCGCGAAGGAGCTCGGCCTGTCGACGAAGATGCGCCTCGTCAGCTTCGCCTTCGCCGGAGTCGAGCCCGAGATCATGGGGATCGGACCGGTCCCGAGCACCGAGAAGGCGCTGCGCAAGGCGGGCCTGGGCATCGAGGACATCGGGCTCTTCGAGCTGAACGAGGCCTTCGCCGTGCAGGTGCTGTCCTTCCTCGACCACTTCGGCATCGACGACGACGATCCGCGGGTGAACGAGTACGGCGGAGCGATCGCCGTCGGTCATCCGCTGGCCTCCTCGGGCGTGCGGCTGATGATCCAGCTCGCCCGCCAGTTCGAGGCGCACCCCGAGGTGCGCTACGGCCTCACCGCGATGTGCGTGGGGCTGGGGCAGGGCGGGACCGTCATCTGGGAGAACCCGCACTTCGACGGCAAGCGCGCACGACGGAAGGGACGCTGACCATGCTCGACGGTTTCGAGGACCTCGCCGAACTCTCCGACGGAGAGGTCGTCACCCACTCCTACGTCCGTGACGTGACGCTCGCCAGCGGCCGCGTGCTCGCGCTGATCACTCTCGACAACGACCGCGATCACACCCGGCCGAACACCTTCGGCCCGGCGTCGCTCTTCGAGCTCGCCGACGTCCTGATCGCTCAGAAGGAGCGGGCGGCCGCGGGGGCGATCCAGGGCGTCGCGGTGACGGGCAAGCCGTTCATCCTCGCCGCGGGCGCCGACCTGAGCAAGGTCGGGAGCATCCCGAGTCGCGAGATCGGCCGCCAGCTGGCGCGCCTGGGCCATCGCACGCTCGGCATGCTGTCGGAGCTCGGCGTCCCGTCGTTCGTGTTCATCAACGGACTGGCGCTCGGCGGGGGGACGGAGATCGCCCTCAACGCCGACTACCGCACCGTCGACGCCTCCCTTCCGGCCCTGGGGCTGCCCGAGGTCTTCCTCGGCATCATCCCCGGCTGGGGCGGGAGCTGGCTCCTGCCGAACCTGATCGGCATCGAGAATGCGCTGAAGGTCGTGGTCGAGAACCCGCTCAAGAACAACCGGACACTCAAGGCGCGCGAGGTGCTCGACCTGGGCATCGCGGACGCGCTCTTCCCGTCCGCGTCGTTCCTCGAGGACTCGCTGCGCTGGGCCGACGGCGTGCTCGGCGGCACGGTCGCGGTCACGCGCCCGAACGTCCCCGGCCGCCTCGAGCGGATGGTGAAGTGGGACGTCGCCGTCGGCATCGCCCGGAAGCAGCTCGAGTCGCGGATCGGGACCGTCGCGGCCTCGCCCTACCGTGCGCTCGAGCTGCTCAAGGGAGCGAGGAGCGCGACCCGCGAGGAGGGGTTCGCCGCCGAGGACGAGGCTCTCGCCGACCTGATCTCGGGAGACCAGTTCCGCGCGAGCATGTACGCCTTCGACCTCGTGCAGAAGCGCGCGAAGCGACCCGCCGGCGCCCCGGACAAGGCGCTCGCCAAGCCCGTCACGAAGGTCGGCGTCATCGGCGCGGGACTGATGGCCACGCAGTTCGCCCTCCTCTTCGTCCGCCGGCTGCAGGTGCCCGTCGTCATCACCGACCTCGACCAGGAGCGGGTCGACCGCGGAGTGGCGAGCATCGTCGGCGAGATCGACGCGCTGCTCGCGAAGGGCCGGGTCTCCCCCGACGACGCAAACCGGCTGAGGAGCCTCGTCACCGGCACGACCGATCGCACTGATTTCGCCGACGCCGACTGGGTGATCGAGGCCGTCTTCGAGGAGCTGTCGGTGAAGCAGGACGTCTTCGCCGACATCGAGCGGTACGTCTCCCCCACCGCCGTCCTGGCGACCAACACCTCGT
Organism: Rathayibacter rhapontici; assembly: GCF_001995175.1. Lineage (GTDB taxonomy): Bacteria > Actinomycetota > Actinomycetes > Actinomycetales > Microbacteriaceae > Rathayibacter. The sequence goes on along the minus strand of NZ_MUKN01000042.1, from coordinate 26,352 downwards.
CGCTGTCGGTCGAGCGGATCGGCGAGCGGCTCGAGCACCCCGAGCGGCTCGTGGGCTTCCACTTCTTCAACCCCGTCGCGGTCATGCCGCTGATCGAGGTCGTCCGCACACCGCGCACCGACGAGGAGACGCTGTCCACCGCGATGGTGACGGCCGCGAAGCTCAAGAAGAACGCCGTCATCACGCGCGACACCCCGGGCTTCGTCGTGAACCGCGTTCTCGCGAAGGTCCTCGGAGAGGCGATGCACGCCGTGGACACCGGCACGCCGTTCGAGGTGGTCGAGCAGTCGCTCGCTCCGTTCGGGCTGCCGATGACCCCGTTCGAGCTGCTCGAGCTCGTCGGGCTGAAGGTCGGGGCGCACGTGCTCGACACGCATCACGCCGCCTTCCCCGACCGCTTCTTCGACAGCGCGAACCTGCACCGCCTGGCCGAGCTCGGCCACGTCTTCGACCGCGACTCGAAGGGCCGGGTGAAGGGCGTCGACAAGCGCGCGGTGGCGATCGTCGCGGGGGGAACGGATCCGATGACCGCCGAGGAGCTGCGTGCGCGGGTCGAGACGGGTCTCGCGGACGAGGTGAAGCGGATGCTCGACGACGACGTGGTCCACGCCGCCGAGGACATCGACCTCTGCCTGATCCTGGGGGCCGGCTACCCGTTCCAGATGGGCGGGCTGACGCCCTACCTCGATCGGGTGGGCGCGAGCGAGCGGGCGTTCGGCGACACCTTCCACCACCCGGTGCTCCGCGGCGTCGACTGACGACAGCACCACCGGCTCGCGGGAACCGGTCCGGCTCACCGGAGCCGGCGGTTCCCGCGCCGGAGGTGCTTCTCCACCCCTCGGGCCCGCGCCCGAGGCCGGTGTCGGACGTCCGCTCTACTGTCTGCGCATGACCCGCATCGTCTACTCCGTCGCCTCCTCCCTCGACGCCTTCATCGCCGACTCCGACGACGGCCTCGGCTGGCTCCTCCAGTTCGGCTTCGAGGCCTTCCAGGAGCACTACGACCGCTTCCTCGGAACCGTGGGCGCGGTGGTGATGGGCTCGACGACGTACGAGTTCGTCCGCCGCGAGGGCGCCTGGCCGTACGAGCTCCCCGCCTGGGTGCTGACCTCCGTCGACCGCCCTCAGCCCGACGGCGGCGAGGTGCGGTTCGCCGCCGGCGACCTCGCCGAGCTACTCCCTGCGATCCGGGAGTCGGCCGGCGGCCGCGACGTCTGGGTCGTCGGCGGAGGAGGCGTCGCGGCCGGCTTCGCCGAGATCGGAGCGCTGGACGAGATGCGGGTCACGATCATGCCCGTCGTTCTCGGGAGCGGTCGGCCGCTGCTCCCGGTGCGCCGCACCGAGCCGTTCGAGCTCGTCGGCACGACACCGTTCTCGGGCGGGGCGATCGAGCTCGTCTACCGGCTCTGAACGGTCCGGAGACCGGACTCGTCAGTCGGTGCGGGCCTCGTCGTGCGCCTCGGCCTCCTCGGGCAGCGGGCGCGCCACGGGGATCTTGCTGCCGAGCACCTGGGCCACGACGTCCCGCGCGATGTGCTGCGGAGTGAGCCCGACGTCCTCCAGGATCTCCTCGCGCTTCGCGTGGTCGAGGAACTGGTCCGGCAGGCCGAGCTCGGTCACCGCGGTGTCGACGCCCGCCTCCCGCAGGTCCTGGCGGATCCGGGTGCCGATGCCCCCCACGCGGACGCCGTCCTCGATCGAGATGACGAGACGGTGGTCGCGGGCGAGCTCGATGATGCTGGCGGGCACGGGGACGACCCAGCGCGGGTCGACGACCGTGGCGCCGATGCCCTGCGCTGCGAGGCGGCGCGCGACGTCGAGGCCCATCGTCGCCATGGGGCCGACGGTGACGATCAGCACGTCCTGGCGCTCGGCGCGCGAGAGCACGTCGACGCCGTCGGAGAGGCGCTCGAGGGCCTCGATCTCCTCGCCGACGTTGCCCTTCGAGAAGCGCACGACGGTCGGAGCGTCCGTGACGCCGACGGCCTCCCGCAGCTCCTCGCGCAGACGGACCGAGTCGCGCGGCGCCGAGAGCCGGATGTTCGGCACGACCTGCAGGATCGCGAGGTCCCACATGCCGTGGTGGCTCGGGCCGTCCGGCCCGGTCACTCCCGCGCGGTCGAGCACGAAGGTGACGCCGGCGCGGTGCAGCGCCACGTCCATCAGCACCTGGTCGAAGGCGCGGTTGACGAAGGTCGCGTAGAGGGCCACGACGGGGTGGAGGCCGCCGAACGCGAGCCCGGCCGCGGACGTCACGGCGTGCTGCTCCGCGATGCCGACGTCGAAGACGCGGTCGGGGTGCTTCTCGGCCATCTTGTGCAGCCCGACCGGTCGGAGCATCGCGGCGGTGATGCCGACGATCGTCGCGTCCTCGTCGGCGAGGGTCACGATCTCCTCGGCGAAGACCGAGGTCCACGAGCGGGCGCCGGGGGCGGCCAGCGGCTCGCCGGTCTCGGGGTCGATCTGGCCGACAGCGTGGAACTGGTCGGCCAGGTCCTTCACCGCCGGGCCGAAGCCCTTGCCCTTCTGCGTGATCGCGTGGACGATGACCGGCTGGCCGTAGTCCTTGGCCTGCTGGAGCGCCTCCTCCATCGCGGTCACGTCGTGGCCGTCGATGGGGCCGAGGTACTTGATGTCGAGGTTGGAGTACAGCGCCTCGTTGTTGATGAAGCGGCTGAGGAAGCCGTGCATGCCTCCGCGCACGCCGCGGTACACGGCGGCGGCGGGGCTGCCCAGGCGCTCCGACACGGCGCGCGAGCCGCGGTGCAGGGTGCGGTAGCTGCGCTTCGTGCGCACGCCGTTGAGGAACCGCGCCATGCCGCCGATCGTCGGCGCGTAGGAGCGGCCGTTGTCGTTGACGACGATGACGAGACCGCGGGCGTTGTCGTCGCTGATGTTGTTCAGCGCTTCCCACGTCATGCCGCCGGTCAGGGCGCCGTCGCCCACGACGGCGACGACGTGGCGGTCGGTCTGCCCGGTCATCGTGAACGCGCGCGAGATGCCGTCGGCCCACGAGAGCGAGCTCGAGGCGTGCGAGCTCTCGACGATGTCGTGCGGCGACTCCGAGCGCTGCGGGTAGCCCGCGAGGCCGCCGCGCTGGCGGAGGCCCGAGAAGTCCTGACGACCGGTGAGCAGCTTGTGGACGTACGACTGGTGCCCCGTGTCGAAGATGATCGCGTCGCGCGGCGAGTCGAAGACCCGGTGGATCGCGATCGTCGTCTCGACGACCCCGAGGTTCGGTCCGAGGTGGCCGCCGGTCTTCGAGACCTCGCGCACCAGGAAGTCCCGGATCTCCTGCGCCAGTGCCTCGAGCTCGGTGCGGGTCAGGCGATCGAGGTCGCGCGGTCCGCCGATGGTCTCGAGAACAGCCATTCGCGCCGCCTTCCGGGGTCGATGAGAGGGAGTGGACGTCTCCCGAGTCTACGCACGCGGGCCCACGGGAACGCCTGTGCGCCTCCCCCTTGCGGGAAGGCGCACAGGCGTGTCGGCGCTAGACGAGCGAGCGGAGGACGTACTGCAGGATCCCGCCGTTGCGGTAGTAGTCGGCCTCGCCGGGGGTGTCGATGCGGACGACCGCGTCGAACTCGATCGGCTGCTTGCCCTCGGGCGAGTGGGCGGTCGGCTCGGCGACGACGTGCACCGTCTTGGGCGTGACGCCCTCGTTCAGCGCCTCGATGCCCGAGATGCTGATCGACTCGGTGCCGTCCAGCCCGAGCGAGGCCCAGGTCTCGCCGGCGGGGAACTGGAGCGGGATGACGCCCATGCCGATGAGGTTCGAGCGGTGGATCCGCTCGAAGCTCTCGACGATGACCGCCTTGACGCCCAGGAGGCTCGTGCCCTTCGCCGCCCAGTCGCGCGAGGATCCGGAGCCGTACTCCTTGCCGCCCAGGATGACGAGGGGCGTGCCCTCGGCCTGGTAGTTCTGCGACGCGTCGTAGATGAACGACTGGGGAGCGTCGGGCTGTGTGAAGTCGCGGGTGTAGCCGCCCTCCACGCCGTCCAGCAGCTGGTTCTTCAGGCGGATGTTCGCGAACGTGCCGCGGATCATGACCTCGTGGTTGCCGCGACGCGATCCGTAGGAGTTGTAGTCCTTCCGGTCGACGCGGTGCTCGGCCAGGTACTGGCCGGCGGGGCTGTCGGCCTTGATCGAGCCGGCGGGGCTGATGTGGTCGGTCGTGACGGAGTCGCCGAGCTTCGCGAGCACGCGGGCGGAGGCGATGTCGGTGACCGGGGTCGTCTCCATCGTCATGCCGTCGAAGTACGGGGGCTTGCGCACGTACGTCGACTCCTCGTCCCACTCGAAGGTCGCGCCCTCGGGGGTCTGGAGCGAGCGCCAGCGCTCGTCGCCGTCGAACACGCCGCTGTACTGCGTGTCGAACATCGACTTGTCGATCGACGAGTCGATCGTCGCCTGCACCTCGGCCGCGTCGGGCCAGATGTCCTTGAGGAACACGTCGTTGCCGTCTCCGTCGGTGCCGAGCGCGTCGACCTCGAAGTCGAAGTTCATCGATCCGGCGAGGGCGTACGCGATGACCAGCGGCGGGCTCGCCAGGTAGTTCATCTTGACGTCGGGGTTGATGCGGCCCTCGAAGTTGCGGTTGCCCGAGAGCACCGCCGTCACAGCGAGGTCGTTGTCCTGGACCGCGGCCGAGATCTCCTCGAGCAGCGGACCGGAGTTGCCGATGCAGGTCGTGCAGCCGTAGCCGACGGTGTAGAAGCCGAGCGCCTCGAGGGACTCGGTCAGGCCGGCCTTCTCGTAGTAGTCGGTGACGACCTTCGACCCGGGCGCGAGGGTCGTCTTGACCCACGGCTTGGCCTTGAGGCCCTTCTGCGCGGCGTTCCGCGCGAGCAGGCCCGCGGCCAGCATCACGGAGGGGTTCGACGTGTTGGTGCACGACGTGATCGCCGCGATCGCGACGGCGCCGTGGTCGATGGTGAACGTCTCGCCGCGGTCGCCGAGCTCCACCGTGGTGGGCTTGGAGGCCGTGCTCGGCGCGTGCGAGCGGTGGATGTGCTCGTGCGAGCTGTGCGCGTCCTGCGGCTGGAGCTCGCCCGGGTCCGACGCGGGGAAGGACTCGGCGATGGTGAGGTCGACGATGTCGTGCGAGACGTCGGCGTAGTTGTTGAGGTCCGACTCGAACTGCGTCTTGGCCGAGGTCAGCTCGATGCGGTCCTGCGGACGCTTCGGGCCGGCGATCGACGGGACGACGGTGCTGAGGTCGAGCTCGAGGTACTCGCTGAAGACGGGCTCCACGTCGGCGTCGTGCCAGAGCTTCTGCAGCTTCGAGTACTGCTCGACGAGGGCGATCTGCTCGTCGCTGCGGCCCGTGAGGCGCAGGTAGTCGAGGGTCACGTCGTCGATCGGGAACATGGCGGCGGTCGAGCCGAACTCGGGGCTCATGTTGCCGATGGTCGCGCGGTTCGCGAGGGGCACCTCGGCGACGCCGGCTCCGTAGAACTCGACGAACTTGCCGACGACGCCGTGCTTGCGCAGCATCTCGGTGATGGTCAGCACGACGTCGGTCGCGGTGACGCCCGTGGGGATCGCGCCGGACAGCTTGAAGCCGACGACCTTCGGGATGAGCATCGAGACGGGCTGGCCGAGCATGGCAGCCTCGGCCTCGATGCCGCCGACGCCCCAGCCCAGCACGCCGAGGCCGTTGACCATCGTGGTGTGCGAGTCGGTGCCGACGCAGGTGTCGGGGTAGGCGCGCAGGACTCCGCCGATCTCGCGGGTCATGGTGACCCGGGCGAGGTACTCGATGTTGACCTGGTGCACGATGCCCGTTCCGGGCGGGACGACCTTGAAGTCGTCGAAGGCCGTCTGGCCCCAGCGGAGGAACTGGTACCGCTCGCCGTTGCGCTCGTACTCGAGCTCGACGTTGCGCTCGAGGGCGTCCTCGGTGCCGAACAGGTCGGCGATGACGGAGTGGTCGATGACCATCTCTGCCGGAGCGAGCGGGTTGATCTTGTCCGGGTCGCCGCCGAGGGCCGCGACGGCCTCGCGCATGGTGGCGAGGTCGACGATGCAGGGCACGCCGGTGAAGTCCTGCATGACCACGCGCGCGGGCGTGAACTGGATCTCGGTGTCGGGCTCCGACTCCGGTACCCACTCGCCGAGGGCGCGGATGTGGTCGGCGGTGATGTTCGCGCCGTCCTCCGTGCGGAGGAGGTTCTCGAGCAGCACCTTCAGGCTGAACGGGAGCTTCTCGTGACCGGGGACCCGGTCGATGCGGAACACCTCGTAGTCGGTCTGCCCGACCTTCAGAGTGTCTTTCGATCCAAAGCTGTCTACCGCGGACACGTCGCCCTCTCCTTCGCTGACGTGGATCCCGCCGACGGGCGGACCCACATATCCGAGTCCATCTTGGCGACCGCGCAGAGCGGCCTCCACCAAGGAGGACCTAACACCGGTGCGTCGCCGCACCCGCTGCGCCGCGCGTCCGTGCGCGCGGCGGACGGGAGCTATTTATCTCGACGTCGAGACAATTCTACGTGCACGACGGGGCCGTCACGCACGCGGCGCGGCGACGTCCTCGTCCTCGCCGTCGCGGGCTCCGCGGTACTCGGCGCGGACGGCGAGGACCGTGAGCACGAGCAGGGGCGCGTAGAGCGGAAGGCCCAGCACGAGCTTCCAGGTGCCCAGGGCGGTCGTGTCCTCGGCGAGGAACAGCGGGTACTGCACGGCCAGGCGGAGCAGGAACAGCCCGGCCCAGGCGAGCGTCAGCGCCCCGAAGAGGCGGCGCCTGCGCTTGTCGTCACGCCATGCGGTGCCGTCGCCCATCAGGTAGCCGGCGGCCACTCCGATGAGCGGCCAGCGCACCAGGACGGACACGAGGAAGACCGCGCCGTAGACGAGGTTGGTGATCAGTCCCGGCACGAAGTTGTCGACCGCGCGCCCGGTGACCAGCGCGAGGACCGCCGACACCACGACGCCGAGCAGTCCGCCCACGGCCTGGATGACGGGAGTGCGCCCGAGGACCCGGGCGACGGTGAAGGCGACCGCCAGGCCGACCGACGCGACGAGCGAGAGCACGAGCTCGCCGGTGATGGTGAAGAGGAGCACGAAGGCGACTCCCGGCACGACCGCCTCGAGGATCCCGCGGACGCCGCCCATCGACCGCAGGAGCGCGCGGCCGTCGAACGGCTCGCCGTCGGCGACGGCGCCGAGTGCGGAGCGGCGCGCCGCCTGCGCGATCGCCTCGCCCACCTCGGGTCGGGGAGCTCCGGGCTCCCCCGGCCGCGGCTCGGGCGGGCTCTGCTCCATGCGGGTCAGCTCGCGCTCTGCTGGGTCTGGCCGCCGGTGGGGACCTTCAGCGGGATCAGGTCCCGTGGAGGCATGGGACCGGATCCGCGCACGACGACGATGCTGCGGAAGAGGTCCTCGACCGCGGCCGCAGCCTCCTGGTTCACCGCGCCCGCGCCGGCGATCACTCCGCGCAGGAACCAGCGGGGGCCGTCGACGCCGACGAACCGGGCGACGCGCGACTCCCCGCCCGCGATCGGGAGCTGGGCGACGAGCTCAGGGCCGAAGACGCCCTCCCGCTCGGCCGTGCGGCCGCCCTGCTTGGCGACCTGGTCGGCGATCTGACCGCGGATCTCGTGCCACAGGCCGGACGAGCGCGGTGCGGCGAACGGCTGCACCTGCAGGGTCGAGCCGGCGTAGTCGAGGCCGACGGCGATGACCCGCTTCGTCCCCTCCTCGACCTCGAGGCGGATGTGCATGCCCTCGCGCGGGAGCACCTTCACTCCGCCGAGGTCGATGTACGGACGGACGGGGTTGGCCTCGCGCTCGTCGAGGGGCCCCGCCTCCGCGCGATCCGCGGGAGCGGACTTCTCGAAGTCCTGCTCGACGGTCTCGGCCGTCGCGTCCGAGCCGGTCGCTGCCTGGATGTCGCTCATGCGTTCTCCTTCGGAGTGCTGGTCGTGGAGGCGTCGTAGCCGGTCGACCCGAAGCCGCCGAGCCCGCGCACGGAGTCGGGGAGGTCGTCGACCGGGGTGAAGCGCGCGCGCACGACGGGGACGATCACGAGCTGCGCGATCCGGTCGCCCGCCGAGACGCGGTACGTCTGCTCCGCGTCGGTGTTGAGGAGCGCGACGCGGATCTCGCCCCGGTAGCCGGCGTCGATCGTGCCGGGGGCGTTGACGATGGTGATGCCGTGCTTGAAGGCGAGGCCGCTGCGCGGGACGACGAAGCCGACGTGGCCGTCGGGGAGGGCGATCGCCACTCCGGTGCCGACGCTGGCTCGACGACCCGGGGCGAGGACGACGTCCTCGCTCGCTCGCAGATCGGCGCCGGCGTCTCCGGGGTGCGCGTAGCCGGGGATGCTGTCCGCGCGGATCGGGACGTCGACGGATTCGTTCACGTGACGAGGGTAGACCAGTTGTCTGATGCAATAGGGACATGCAGTCCTACCGGGAGAGGCTCTGGCCCGCGCCGTGGCTCTTCGTCTCCACAGCCCTCGTGATCCCCGCCAGCATCCTGGTCTTCGCGCCGATCGATCCGGTCGTCGGCGTCGTCGTCGCGCTCGTGCTCTACGGAGGGACGATCGGCGCCCTGCTCGCGCTCTCGCCCGTGATCGAGGTCGTCGACGGGGAGCTGCGGGCCGGTCGGGCGCGCATCCCGCTGGAGCTCGTGGGCGAGCCCACGACCCATGAGGGTCAGCAGGCGTTCGCGGAGCGCGGGCCGCGGCTGGACGCGCGGGCCTACCTCGTCATCCGCGGGTGGGTGCGCGACGTGGTGCGGGTGCCGATCGAGGATCCGGAGGACCCGACGCCCTACTGGCTGCTGTCGAGTCGCCGCCCGAACGACATCGTCGCCGCGATCCGGGGATCACGGCGACGGAGCGGTCGTCCTTCGGGGCGTGGAGAGGCCTAGGCGGCGCACTCCAGGCAGATCGGTCCCAGCTTCTCCTCGTGGTCGATCTGAGAGCGGTGCTTCACGAGGAAGCAGCTCACGCACGTGAATTCGTCCGCCTGGGGCGGAAGGACCACGACGTCCAGATCGAGGTCGGAGAGATCGGCGCCGGGCAGTTCGAATCCGCCCGGGTTGTCGGCGTCATCGACGTCGACGACTCCGGACATCTTGTCGGGGACTCGCTCCTTCAGGGCCTCGATCGACTCGGAGTCGTCATCGGTCTTGCGGGGGGCGTCGTAGTCCGTAGCCATTCCCATCCACTTCTTATATTCAGCTGTTCAACAAATCGGCGGGGACAGTGTGCATCAAGACGTATCGATTCGCAAACCAAATGGATCCGTGGTTGACACCGCCTGTCAGCGCCTCCGTCCGGGCCAACTTTCGACCCGCCCGCGGTATTCCCGGGCATCGGGCGCAACCCGTGTCATCCTTGCCCCGTTCGCGTCCAGAAGGAGGTCCCGCACGATGATGGAACTGAAGGTGATCGGCGTCGAGAGCGGATCGCTCGTCCTCGTCTCCGACGGAGGCGAACGGTTCTCGGTGCGGATCGACGAGACGCTGCAGAGCCAGCTCCGCCCCCGCGTACACTCGCTGCCGCCGCGCGAGACGCGCGTCTCGCCCCGCGAGATCCAGGCCCACATCCGCTCCGGGCTCTCGCCCGAGGAGGTCGCGGAGCTCACGGGCGCCTCGCTGGAGCACGTCCAGCGCTTCGAGGGCCCCGTGACCGCCGAGCGCGAGCACGTCGTCGCCTCCGCCCTCTCGGTCCGCGTGTACACCAGCGCCGACCCCGATCCCCTCGAGGAGGGCACTCCGTTCGGCGATGTCATCCGCGAGCGCCTCGCCTCCCTCGGCGCCGAGGGTGAGCAGTGGTCGAGCTGGAAGGAGGAGGACGGCTGGGTCGTCAAGCTCCTGTTCCGCTCGGACGAGATCGACCACGACGCGCGCTGGCGCTTCGACCCGCGGAAGGCGCTGCTCTCGCCGCTGACGGCGGAGGCCACGACGCTCTCCCAGCAGGGCGAGATCCGGCCGACCCTCATCCCGCGCCTGCGCGCCGTCATCCCCGCCGCGGTGGACGAGCTCGCGACCCGCTTCGACACCGACGCCTTCTCCCGCTCGAGCGACTCGAAGAGCGCCCGCGGCGAGCACCCGGCGTCCGGGCGGCCGTCCGCCCTTCCGCACGCCCGCCCGGCGGCGGTCCGTCCGTCGGACACGGAGCCGCAGCCGGCCCTCGCCGAGACGCCCCGCGTGGTCTCGACCCTCCCCCGCGTCTCGTCCACCACCGAGCAGCGCGAGCGGAACCTCAACGACACCGCCGACCTGCTCGACGCCCTGCGCCGCCGCCGGGGCGAGCGCGATCACGCCTCGTCGCTCCGCGTGCGCGAGGAGCCCGTGCAGGAGGCTCCGGTCGTCGAGAAGGCCCCGGAGCCCGAGCGCTCGGCCCCGCCGGCCGCCGCCGCTCCCGCTCCCGCCAAAGAGCAGGCTCCGTCGAGCGCCCGCGGCGGCTTCCGCCGGGGTCGAGCGTCGATGCCGAGCTGGGACGAGATCGTCTTCGGAGCACGCAGCGACGACTGACCCGGTCGCCGACGGTCCGGACGGGCCGCTCAGGCTCCCGCGAGGGCTCCGTACCCGATGAGCGGGACCTGGGTCTCCTCGGGGGTCAGCGAGCCGTGCTGGCCGATCATCGAGCGACCGGAGGCGTCCGCGGCGTCGTAGTAGGCGATCGCCTTCCTCGCCGCGACGAACACGTCCCCCATCCGCCCCGCGGCGGTGGGGCCGACCTCGCCGAACCAGCCGCTGGCGGCGACCTCGTCTCGCGAGGCGATCCACGCCCTGCCGCCCTCGGCCTCGCGCCAGCGCTCGAGCACCGCTCCGAGGTCCGCGTCGGCCTCCAGGTGCAGCTGGAGGCAGCGGGGCTCGCCCGCCAGGTGCCGCACTCCCTCGAGGAGCCGCCCCTCGACGAGCACGTGCGAGGAGGCCGGGACGTCGAGCACGCCGTGGTCGGCCGTGACCAGCGCGGCCTCGCGCGGCCCGAGACCGCGGACGAACGACGAGACCTCGCCGTCGAGGAGCTCGAGCGCGGCGGTCCACTCCGGCGACTCCCAGCCCCGGGCGTGCGCGGTCATGTCGAGCTCCGGGACGTACAGGTAGACGAGGCGGCGCCCGCCGCCGTCGAGCACCTGGCGCGCGGCGGAGAAGCGCTCGGCGATGCTCCCGGCGGACCGGTACTCGGCTCCGCGGAGGATCGCGCGGGTCAGTCCCGATCCGGCGTACCGCGACGGGCCGATCACGCTCGCGGCGACGCCCTGCGCGGTCGCCCGCTCGAAGACCGTCGGATGCGGCTGCCACAGCTCCGGGACCATGCCTGCGTCCCATCCCGAGAGCTGGTTGACGAGGCGGTCGGCCGAGCGGTCGAGCACCCGGTAGCCCACCATCCCGTGCTCGCCGGGGCGCGACCCCGTCGTGAGACTGGCGAGTGCCGCGGCGGTGGTCGTCGGGAACCCGGAGGGGATGGTCGTCGCGCGCGTCAGCGCGGGCGCGAGGGTGCGGGCGTGCCCCGCACGCTGCTTGAGGCTCGACGCCCCCAGCCCGTCCACCAGGACGACGACCACGCGGTCGACCTTCGGACCGCCGAACACGCCCGGCACGCCGAGCACCGCGTCGAGGGCACCGGGGAGGACGTCGGCGAGGCTCCGCCGCCCGAGGGGGGCGGCGGGTAGCATGTGGGTCATCGCGCTCAGTTTCGCACAGTGCTCCTCGCGCGCGGCGAGCCCCGCGGGGCCGAGGTCCGTGCGGGTCGGCGTCACCGGGGATCGCCTCACGTCGCCGTGGTCCCGGTCGTCGCCCCGTCCGCTCGTCCGCGGAGGTGGGCGCACCGCCCTCGGAGCGCGAGAGGTGCCGCTCCGGCGCCGCGCCCCGCGTCCGCCGTCGAAGTGAGTCATGAACGCCGCAACCCCCTCCCAGCCCGCGCACTCCTCGCTGGTCGAGCGCATCGAGGACGTCGACGTCTCCACCGAGATGGAGGGGTCGTTCCTCGAGTACGCCTACTCCGTCATCTACTCGCGGGCACTCCCGGACGCGCGCGACGGCCTGAAGCCGGTGCAGCGCCGGATCCTCTACATGATGAGCGAGATGGGCCTGCGTCCCGATCACGGGCACGTGAAGTCGGCCCGGGTGACCGGCGAGGTCATGGGCAAGCTGCACCCCCACGGCGACGCCTCGATCTACGACTCCCTCGTGCGCCTCGCGCAGCCGTTCACCCTCCGGGTCCCCCTCGTCGACGGGCACGGCAACTTCGGCTCCCTCGACGACGGCCCGGCGGCCGCCCGCTACACCGAGGCGCGCCTCGCCCCCGCCGCGATGGCGATGACGGAGCACCTCGGCGAGGACGTCGTCGACTTCGTCCCCAACTACGACAACTCGCACCAGCAGCCCGAGGTCCTCCCCTCGCGTTCCCGAACCTCCTGGTCAACGGTGCGAGCGGCATCGCTGTGGGCATGGCCACGAACATGGCTCCGCACAACCTCGTCGAGGTCATCGGAGCGGCGCGGCACCTGATCGCGCACCCCGACGCCTCGCTCGAGGACCTGATGTCCTTCGTGCCCGGTCCCGACTTCCCGAGCGGAGGGACCATCGTCGGACTCGCCGGCGTGCGGGACGCCTACGCCACCGGACGGGGCAGCTTCAAGACCCGCGCCCGCGTCTCGGTCGAGAGCATCACGGCCCGCAAGTCCGGGCTCGTCGTGACGGAGCTCCCCTACCTCGTCGGTGCCGAGAAGGTCATCGACAAGATCAAGGACGGCGTCCAGAACAAGAAGCTGAGCGGCATCGCCGACGTCACCGACCTCACCGACCGCGACAACGGGCTCCGTCTCGTCATCGGGATCAAGACCGGATTCAGCCCGGAGGCGGTCCTCGAGCAGCTCTACCGCTACACGCCGCTGGAGGACGCGTTCGCGATCAACAACGTCGCGCTCGTCGACGGCCAGCCCCGCACCCTCGGGCTCAAGGAGCTCCTGCAGGTTTACGTGGGCCACCGGGTCACGGTTGTGACGCGCCGCTCGCGGTACCGCCTCAGGAAGCGGCAGGAGCGGCTGCACCTCGTGGAGGGCCTCCTCGTCGCGATCCTCGACATCGACGAGGTCATCCAGCTCATCCGCGGCAGCGACGACACCGCGGCCGCGCGCGCCCGCCTGATCGAGGTGTTCGACCTCAGCACGATCCAGGCCGACTACATCCTCGAGCTCCAGCTGCGCCGTCTGACGAAGTTCTCCCGCATCGAGCTCGAGACCGAGCGCGACACTCTGCTCGCCGAGATCGCCGAGCTCGAGGAGCTCCTCGGCAGCCGCGCCCGGATCGAGGCGCTCGTCTCGGACGAGCTCGACGACGTCGCGCAGCGGCTCGGCACTCCGCGCCGCACCCTCCTGACCGAGGCGCGGCCGTCCGTGGCCACGACCGGCCGCAAGACCGCGGCCGTGCTCGAGATCGCCGACGTCCCGTGCCGCGTCCACCTCAGCACCACCGGTCGCATGGTCCGCGTCGACCGCGACCCGGAGGCGGCTGCGCAGCCCGTGCGCGCCACGCGCCGCAGCAAGCACGACGCCGTGCTCAGCACCCTCGACACGACCAGCCGGAGCGAGATCGGCGCGGTCACGACCGCCGGTCGCCTCCTGCGCTTCTCCCCCGTCGACGTCCCGTCCGTCCCGTCGTCCTCCGTGCAGCTCGGAGCCGGCGTCCGCATGGCCGACTACCTGACCGGGCTGGCCAAGAACGAGCGCGTCCTCGCGCTCGTCGCGCTGGAGGAGACCCGGCCGATCGCCCTCGGCACGCTCCAGGGCGTCGTCAAGCGAGTGTCGGTCGCGGAGCTGCAGAACCGGCCCGACGTCGAGCTCATCGCGCTCCGCCCGAAGGACGCGGTGGTCGGGGCGGCGCCCGCGGCGGACGACGACGAGCTCGTCTTCGTCACCGGCGAGGCCCAGCTGCTCCGCTTCTCCGCCTCCGCGGTGCGACCGCAGGGGCGGACCGCCGCGGGGATGGCCGGCGTGAAGCTCGGCGAGACGGACGAGGTGGTGCACTTCTCCGTGGTCGCGGCGGACGACCGCGAGGAGGCCGTCGTCGCGACCGTCGCCGTCGACAGCTGGGCGCTGACCGGCACGGACGCCGGCAGCGCCAAGGTCTCGCCGTTCTCGGAGTTCCCGTCGAAGGGACGTGCCACCGGAGGCGTCCGTGCGCAGCGCTTCCTCAAGGGCGAGACGGCCCTCGGAGTCGCCTGGGTCGGCCCGGGTCCCGCCCACGCCCTCGAGGCCGACGGCTCGGTCGCCGCCCTCCCCGAGACGGGGATGAAGCGCGACGGCTCGGGAGTCCCCGTCTCCGCTCCGATCGCGACGATCGGCGCGGCGCCCGAGCTGCTCTGAGCCGCGCCGTTCCCGACGCGGGCGCCGCCCTCCTGGAGCGCGGCGCCCGCACCGCCGCTCAGACGTCGATGCGGTCGCGCGAGAGCGTCTCGGACCCGCGGACGATGAAGTCCTTCCGCGGCGCGACCTCGTTGCCCATCAGCAGCTCGAACACGCGGCCCGCGTTCTCGGCGTCCGAGACGCGGACGCGACGCAGCGTCCGGCGCGCCCGGTCCATGGTCGTGGTCGCGAGCTGGTCCGCATCCATCTCGCCGAGGCCCTTGTAGCGCTGGATGGGGTCCTGGAAGCGGCGGCCGGCCTTCGCGAGGGCGGCCAGGACGCCCTGCAGCTCCTTCTCGGAGTAGGTGTAGATCGTCTCGTTCGGCTTCTTGCCCGAGTTCATGACGACCACCCGGTGCAGCGGGGGCACGGCGGCGAAGACCCGCCCCGCCTCCACGAGCGGCCGCATGTAGCGGAAGAAGAGCGTCAGCAGCAGGGTCCGGATGTGGGCGCCGTCGACGTCGGCGTCGCTCATCAGGATGATCTTCCCGTAGCGAGCGACCGAGAGGTCGAACGAGCGGCCCGAGCCGGCCCCGATCACCTGGATCATCGACGCGCACTCGGTGTTCGAGAGCATGTCGGCGACGCTGGCCTTCTGCACGTTGAGGATCTTGCCGCGGATGGGCAGCAGCGCCTGGTACTCGCTGTTGCGGGCCAGCTTGGCCGTGCCCAGGGCGGAGTCGCCCTCGACGATGAACAGCTCGCTGTTCTCGACGTCGTTGCTGCGGCAGTCGACGAGCTTCGCGGGCAGCGAGGAGGACTCCAGCGCGTTCTTGCGCCGCTGCGTCTCCTTGTGCGCGCGGGCCGAGATGCGCGACTTCATCTCGGCGACGACCTTCTCGAGCAGCTGGGACATCTGCGTCTTGTCCTCGCGCTTGGACGACGAGAACACCGCGCCCAGCGTCGATCCAACGGTCTGGGCGACGATGGCGCGCACCGCGGGCGTGCCGAGGATCTCCTTCGTCTGCCCCTCGAACTGCGGCTCGGGCAGGCGCACGGTCAGGACCGCGGTCATCCCGGCGAGGACGTCGTCCTTCTCGACCTTGTCCGAGCCCGCCTTGAGCCTGCGGGCGTTCGCCTCGACCTGCGAGCGGAGCAGCTTGAGCAGACCCTGCTCGAAGCCGGTCTGATGGGTCCCGCCCTTGGGCGTCGCGATGATGTTGACGAAGCTGCGCATCACCGTCTCGTACCCCGTGCCCCAGCGCAGGGCGATGTCGACCTCGCAGGTGCGCTCGACCTCGGTCGAGACCATCGCGCCGCCCGGGGTGAGCACGGGGACGCTCTCGGTGAACGTGCCGGTCCCGGTGAGCCGGAGCACGTCGGTCACGGCGGAGTCGGGTGCGAGGAACTCGACGAACTCCGAGATGCCGCCGTCGTACCGGAACATCTCGGCGCGCCGCTCCTCGGCGCGGTCGTCGACGATGTCGATCGTGAGACCCGGCACCAGGAACGCGGTCTGCCGCGCCCGCGTGACGAGGTCCTCCGTCTGGAACGCGGCGCCCTTGGTGAAGATCTGCCGATCGGCCCAGTAGCGCACGCGCGTGCCGGTGACCCCCTTGGCCACCTTGCCGACGACGGTCAGCTCCGAGCCGTTCTCGAAGGGCGTGAAGGGAGCGTCGGGAGTCGGCTCCCCCGCATCGGCGAAGCGACCGGGCTCGCCGCGGTGGAAGGACATGCGGTAGGTGCGGCCGTTGCGGTCGACCTCGACGTCGAGGCGCTCGGACAGCGCGTTCACGACGGACGCTCCGACACCGTGGAGCCCGCCGGAGGCGGCGTACGAGCCGGAGCCGAACTTACCGCCCGCGTGGAGCTTGGTGAACACGACCTCGACGCCGGACAGCCCCGTCTTGGGCTCGATGTCGACGGGGATGCCCCGGGCGCGGTCGCGCACCTCGACGCTGTCGTCGGCGTGCAGCACGACGCTGATCTCGCTGCCGTGCCCGCCCAGCGCCTCGTCGACGGAGTTGTCGATGATCTCCCAGAGGCAGTGCATCAGGCCGCGCGAATCGGTGGAGCCGATGTACATGCCCGGCCGCTTCCGGACCGCCTCGAGGCCCTCCAGGACGGAGAGGTGGCGGGCGGAGTAGTCGGTGGAGGCCATTCGTCCAGTTTACTTTCGCCGGGTCGCCCCGGCCCGCTGCGACGCGGCACCGGGAGGGGCCGAGCGCCAGTGCTCCGGCGCCCCTACGCGCAGAGCGAAATGCCGCTCGATCGTCTCTGCGCGGAAACAATCGCGTGCTTGGATGGGTTCCATCAAGCAGAGATCGAAGACCGAGTGCAGGAGGCCAAGTCATGTCGACCACAGCAACCCCTAATGGCGTGGACGAGCTCGCGGGTGCCCACCAGCTCTCCGCCGCCGACCGCTGCGACAGTTGCGGCGCGCAGGCGTACATCCGCGTCGTCGTGAACAACGGAGAACTGCTGTTCTGCGCGCACCACGGCAAGAAGTACCAGGAGAAGCTCTCCAGCATCGCTCAGAGCTGGCACGACGAGTCCGCGCGGCTCTTCGAGGAGCAGCGCCCCTGATCGTCCGGGCATCCGCCCCCGATCGGCCGTCAGGGCGCTGAGCGCGTCCTACCGTCCGACACCGAGCCGCTTCGCGATGACCTCGCGGGCGGCTCGTGCTGTTTCGTCTGCCTGGAGCAGTCGCGCGTCGGTCGCCTGGTAGTCGAGGCCGTGCCGCCCGGCCACCCGCCGGAGGATCGCGTCCGCGAGGACCGGGTTCTTCGCGAGCAGCGGGCCGTGCAGGTGGGTGCCGAGCAGCGATCCTGCGAGGTACCCCTCGACTCCGTTCCCATCGCCCACTCCGTGCAGCACGCGTCCGAGCACCGAGCCCGGATCGATGCCCTCGAAGCGCCGGACGTGGTTCTCAAAGCCGACGAGCACGCCGGAGGCGGAGTCGAGGACGACGTCGTCGGTCACCCGATCCGCGGCGGGGACGCTCCGACCGGGGAAGACCCCGAGCCCTCGCACGACGCCCGCCGAGGTGCTGAACGACTCGGCCAGGAGCTCCCAGCCCGCGCCGACGGCGACGAACTCGGTCCCGGAGTCGGCCCAGCCGCGGACGCTGGCGTCGACGTCGCGCAGGACGTCGAGCACTCCCGGGAGGTCCTGGTCCGCGCCGGTGCCGGCGACGAGGACGTCCGGCCGCTCGCGGAAGTCGTCGCGGTGGTGCAGGCCGACGAGCTCGGCCTCGAAACCCGCCCAGCGGGCGCGGGCGACGAGCACGCGCGCGTTGGCGGCGTCTCCGTTGCTGTCGAGGACGTCGGGGGCGAGCACGCCGATCCGCAGGACGGTCACGAGGTCTCCTCGCGGTTGGAGGTGAGCTGGAGATGCGCTCGCGTGCGCCTCATCGAGTCGGCCGAGAACACGATCGTCTTCCGGCCGGCGGAGGGGGCGGGCAGCGCGAGGAAGCGGTCGAGCGCGCGCCCGAGGTCGTCGTCGACGGAGTCGATCACGACGCCGTCGTACTGCAGGTGGAGAGCCGCCTCGTGGGCCTTCGAGCCCGAGACCACGCTGACGCGCCCGAGACCGGAGGTGTCCACCGGCCAGAAGTAGGACGGATCGCGCACGTCCGAGCCGACCGCGAGCATGATCTGCTCGGTCCCCTGCGGGATCTCGGCGATGTTCAGTCGGTAGCTCGCCGGGTTCTGCACCAGGACGAACTCCACCTCCTGCCCCTGCACGACGACGACCTCGCCCCGTCCGAAGACGGGGTCGATCGAGGACAGCGCGGTGGCCGCGGTGGCCGCGACGAAGCGCTCTCCGAGCACCGCGCGGGCGGCGGAGACGGCGGCCGCGGCGTCGACGGCGTAGTGCACTCCGCGTGCCGGGAGCCGGACGTCGAGCCGCTCTCCGTCGCTGTCGATCGAGGCGGCCGCTCCGCTCGCGTCCGCGACCACGGTCGTGGCGCGGTCCGTGCCGGTCTCGGCCTCGGCGGCGTACCCCAGCCCGCCGGGCGCGTCGCCGCGGACCTCGGCGGAGACGCCGTACCAGCGCACGCGCTCGTCCGGCAGGGTCGCGGCGACGGCCGCGACGTGCCGGTCGTCGGCGTTGAGGATCACGTGGCCGGTGGCGCGCTCCGAGATCGTGCCGAGCATCCGGGCGACCATCGACGGGTCGAAGAAGCGGTCGATCTGATCGACGACGACGTTCGTGAGGGCGACGACGCGGGGACGCATGCGCGGAGCGAGCCGGGCGCCGTGGCCCTCGTCCATCTCGAGGACGGCGATGTCCGCGTCGATCCTGCCGCGCAGGTCCGTCCGCTCGAGCAGAGCGGAGGTGAGCCCCTGCGCGATGTTCGCGGTCGAGGGGTTCGTGAAGACGCGCAGCCCGTGGGCGCGCAGAACGGCGACCAGCATCTTGGTCGTGGTGGACTTGCCGGCGGAGCCGCTGACCACGACGAGCCCCTCCGGGAACCCGTCGAGGACCGCGGGCAGGAAGCCGGGCGCGACGCGGTTCACGACGAGACCGGGCACGGCGGAGCCTCCACCGGGCTTCCGGACGCGCGCCGCGAACCGGGCGGCCCTCCCGAGGAGGACCGCCGGCGCGTAGCGGATCACCGGTCTACTCGAGGTAGTCGCGGAGCGACTGCGACCGGGACGGGTGGCGGAGCTTCGCCATCGTCTTGGACTCGATCTGGCGGATGCGCTCGCGCGTCACGCCGAACGTGTCGCCGATCTGGTCGAGGGTCTTGGGCATCCCGTCGCCGAGGCCGAAGCGCATGCGGATCACGCCCGCCTCGCGCTCGGACAGGGAGTCCAGGAGCGACTCGAGCTGCTTCTGCAGCATCGTGAAGCCCACGGCGTCGGCGGGGACGACGGCCTCGGTGTCCTCGATGAGGTCGCCGAACTCGCTGTCGCCGTCCTCACCCAGGGGCGTGTGCAGCGAGATCGGCTCGCGGCCGTACTTCTGCACCTCGATGACCTTCTCGGGGGTCATGTCGAGCTCGCGCGACAGCTCCTCGGGCGTGGGCTCGCGGCCCAGGTCCTGGAGCATCTGACGCTGGACGCGGGCCAGCTTGTTGATGACTTCGACCATGTGCACCGGGATGCGGATGGTGCGGGCCTGGTCCGCCATCGCACGGGTGATCGCCTGGCGGATCCACCACGTCGCGTAGGTCGAGAACTTGAAGCCCTTGGTGTAGTCGAACTTCTCGACGGCGCGGATCAGACCGAGGTTGCCCTCCTGGATCAGGTCCAGGAACTGCATGCCGCGGCCGGTGTAGCGCTTCGCGAGGCTGACCACCAGGCGGAGGTTCGCTCCGAGCAGGTGGCTCTTCGCCCGCTGCCCGTCCTTCGCGACCCAGCGCAGCTCGCGGACGAGCTCCGGGCTGAGATCGGTCGAGTTCGCCAGCTTGTCCTCGGCGAAGAGACCCGCCTCGATGCGCATGGCGAGCTCGACCTCCTCGGCCGCGTTCAGGAGCGCGACCTTGCCGATCTGCTTCAGGTAGTCCTTGACCGGGTCGGCGGTGGCTCCGGTGATCGCCGTCGAGTAGACGGGGACCTCGTCGTCGTCGCCGCCGAACGAGAGCACCAGGCGCCGCTGGGCAGCGGCGCCTCCGGAGCGGCGACGGGCGCGACGGGAGCCTCGGGGGTCTCGGCGTCGTCCTTGACCTCGGTCTCGGTGTCCTCGACGACGACCACCTCGGTGTCGTCGTCATCGGCCTCCTCGGGCTCGACGGCGTCGGTCGCCTCCTCGTCCTCAGCGGGGGCTGCGGCCTTCGTCGCCGCGGTCTTGCGCGGGGCCTTCGCCGCGGCGGGCTTGCGCGCCGCGGGCTTCTTGGTCGTCGTCACGTCGTCGTCGACGGCGTCGAGCGTTGCGGTCTTGGTAGCTCTGGTGGCCATGGCGGCACCTCTCCATCCGTTGCGTCCCGGTCGCGGGCGGCTCCGGAGAGCGCCGTCCGTCGGTGGGCATTACGAGGACCCATGTCAAGTCGAGGACGTCGCACGCCCGACGTGGGCCTGGTGCTCCTCGACCCGAACGGGTCCTATTGACAATTATTGCACGCCTGAGTAGTGCAGTCGCGCGCGGAACCGTGGAAGGCCCGGATCGATCGGCCGCGAGCCACCGGCGCCGATCCCGCCGACCCGCGATCCCCGCCGGGGGCGTGGCCGGCGCGCTTCGTCAGCGACCGGATCGTCCTCGGCGCAGACGGTCGTTCAATGCAACCCACAGAGGGGCCACTGTTATTCCCTCGTCCTCGGCCAGACGCCGCCGGGTGCGCCGGCGGGCGCTGATCAGGCCGACCACTCCGAGCCCGACGACGACGTACTGCACGCACCACGCGAGACGGAAGCTCTCCATGGAGTACAGCGACGCGGCGTCCCCTCCGGGCCCGGCGAGCGCGTCCAGGATGAGCCCGATGGCGAACATCATCGTGAAGCTCGCGAGGAACCCGCCCACGTTCACGACGCCGTTCGCGGCCCCGAGGCTGCGCGTCGGGTTGAAGGTGCGGGCGAAGTCGAAGCCGATCATCGAGCCGGGACCGCCGGCTCCGATCACGATCAGCAGGAGCACGACGAGCCAGTACGGCGGCACTCCCGGCCACAGCAGCACGACGGTCCAGGCGAGCCCCATGGTCGAGACGATCGCCAGCACCAGATTGCTCCGGCGCATCGGATGACGCGCCGTGAGCACGCCCAGGATCGGCCCCACCACGATGCCGGCGACCACCACGATGGTCAGCGTCGGCGCCGCGGCAGCGGGCGGCAGGCCGATAGCGTAGACGAGGAAGGGGTAGCCCCAGAGGAGCGTGAAGACCGTGCCGGAGGACTGCGTCACGAAGTGCGACCAGAAGCCGAGCTGCGTCCCCGGTCGCCGCAGGCTCACTCCGAGCTGCGCGATCGTCGCCCGCAGAGTCGGCGGAGTCAGCACGATCGGCTCGGTCCGCGGCGGCAGATCGCTGACGAGCAGGAGCACGCCGAGGAACGCGACCGCCCCCAGGCCCGCGGCCGAGAGGAACGCGGGGGTCCATCCCGCCGTGTGCAGCACCGCGGCGAACGGGAGGGCGGAGAGGATCTGGCCGACCTGGCCGATGTT
The DNA here is from genome assembly GCF_001995175.1 of Rathayibacter rhapontici. GTDB lineage: Bacteria > Actinomycetota > Actinomycetes > Actinomycetales > Microbacteriaceae > Rathayibacter. The sequence continues at coordinate 4,944 of NZ_MUKN01000042.1, read as the reverse complement.
CCCGATCCACTGCGACAGCTGAGGGACGATCGGTCCGCTGAACCAGGCGACGGTCAGGCGGATCACCGACGTGAAGATCGCGGCGTCGCCCGCGCCGACCAGGATCCGGCCGAGGATCGCGACTCCGATCGACGGAGCGAGTGCCAGCACCACCTGGCCGACCATCATCAGCGCCGTGCCGGAGAGGATGAGCGTCCGGGGCCCGTACCGGTCGATCAGGATGCCGACGGGGATCTGCATCGCCGCGTAGACGATCAGCTGGACGACGGCGAGCGAGGACAGCACCGCAGCGGTGATGTCGAAGCGCTCAGCCGCGTCGACCCCTGCGACGCCCAGAGTGGTGCGGTCGAGGACCGCCACCAGGTAGGCGAAGGCACCGGCTCCGAAGACGAACCACGCTCGACGAGATCGCACTCGCCCGAGCCTATCAAGCCCGCGCACCCCCACCGGGGGCGGGGCTAGGCGCCCGCGGCCTCGTCGCCCGGGCGGCGGATGGCCAGGAACTTCTCGAGCTCGGCGGCCAGGGCGTCGGCGCTCGGGACCGCGCCGTCCTCGTCCGTCAGCGGCGAGCGGAGGCTCGTGCCCTCCATGTAGGTGTCGTGACGGGACTCCAGCGCTGCGACCAGCTTCTGCAGCTCGTCGTTCCCGCCCACCTGCTCGTCGACCTTCGACAGGAACTCGCGGCCGCTCTCGCGCAGCCGGTCGGTCGGGAAGATCAGGCCGGTCGACGCCGAGATGCTCTCGAGCGCGGCGACGGCCGCCTGCGGGTACTCGGTGTCCGAGAGGTAGTGCGGGATGAGCAGCGCGAAGCCCGCGGCGGGGAGGCCGAGCTCGTAGAGGCGGTACTCGAGCAGGTGCAGCACGTTCGAGGGGATCTGCGTGTGCGGGCGCCAGACCGACATCGACTCGATGAGGTCCTCGCGGTTGCCGCTCACGGTCACGCCGACCGGCCGCGTGTGCGGCACGGGCATCGGGATCGCGTGCACCCACGTCGTCCCGGCGACCTCGAGGCGGTCGATGAGTCCGACGACGGCGCGGGTGAACCGCTCCCACTGGAAGTCGGGCTCGAATCCGGTGAGGAGGAGGAACGGCTGGTGCAGCTCGTCGTGCGCGAGGGAGAGGCGCAGCGTCGCCGGACGGTAGTCCGTCAGGTGGTCCTGATCGAAGGTGATGATGGGGCGGCGAGCGCGGTAGTCGAGGAGCTGGTCCTGGTCGAACGCGACGACCACCCGGTGCTGGAGCGTGTCGAGGAGGTACTCGTTCAGCTGCCCGACGGCGCCTCCGGCATCGGTGAAGCCGGTCAGTCCGGCGACGAGGTGGAGCCCGCGCGGCACGTCGGCGAGGTCGCCCTCGATCTCGAACAGGTCTTCCGGATCCAGCATGCCTTCCACTGTAGACGGCGCCCAGCAGCCCCCGGCGAGCGGCGCTGAGCCCTGAGCGAACAGTGCTCGGGAACACGGCCTAGCATGGCCGCCATGCCCCTCTCCTCTCTCGAGTACACGACCGCGCCCGCCTCCGACGTCGACACCGACGCCCTCGTCCTGGGCATCGCTCCGGGCCCGGACGGCCCCCGGATCGTCGGCGCGGACGGCTTCGAGGACGTGGTCGGAGCCCTCCCGGCGCTGGGTGCGACCGGGTCCGCCGAGTCGGTCCTCCGGATCCCGTCGACCGGTCCCGCCGGCGTCCTCGTGCTGGTCGGCCTCGGCTCGGACGACCCGTCCCCCGCCGTGCTGCGCGCCGCCGCCGGCCTCGCCGTGCGCACGCTGGCGGGCACGGCCTCCGTCGCTCTCGCCCTCCCCGCGCGCACGCCGGAGGCCCTCTCCGCCGTCGCCGAGGGAGCCGCGCTCGGCGCCTACTCCTTCTCCGCCTTCCGCGGCACGACGGCGGAGACCGTGAAGACCCCGGTCGAGTCCGTGGTGCTGGTCACGACCGAGTCCGCGCCCGACCCGGCGCTCCTCGAGCGCGCCCTCGTGCTGGGCCGCGCGGTCGCCACCGTCAAGGACCTCGTCAACACCCCTCCGTCGCACCTCTACCCGCAGACCCTCGCCGAGGCGGTGCAGGAGGGAGCGGCCGGCCTGCCCCTCGAGGTGACCGTCTGGGACGAGGCGGCCCTGGCCGAGGACGGCTTCGGCGGGATCCTCGGGGTCGGCAGCGGATCGACCCGGCCCCCGCGCCTGGTCAAGGTCGCCTACTCGCCCGAGGGGGCCACCGCCCACCTCGCGCTCGTGGGCAAGGGCATCACGTTCGACAGCGGCGGACTCTCGCTGAAGCCCCCGGCGTCGATGGTCGGGATGAAGTACGACATGACCGGAGCGGCGACCGTCTGGGCCGTCGCCCGGGCCGTCGCCGAGCTGGCCCTGCCCGTGCGGGTGACGGCCTGGCTCTGCATCGCCGAGAACCTGCCCTCGGGCAGCGCGATCCGCCCGAACGACGTGCTGACCATCCGCGGCGGCACGACCGTCGAGGTCCTCAACACCGACGCGGAGGGACGCCTCGTGCTCGCCGACGGCATCGTCGCCGCGAGCGAGGAGCAGCCCGACGCGATCATTGACGTCGCCACCCTCACGGGAGCGGCGATGGTCGCCCTCGGGAACCGGTACACCGGCGTCATGGGCGACGACGATCTGGTCGCGCGCGTGATCGGCACGGCCACCGCCGCGGGCGAGCCGTTCTGGCAGATGCCCTTCCCGCCGGAGCTGCGGCCGCTGCTCAACTCCGACGTCGCCGACCTCGCCAACGTCAAGATCGGCAGCACCGCGGGGGGCATGCTCATCGCCGGCCACTTCCTCCGGGAGTTCGTCGGCATCCGCGGCGAGGGCGAGGACGCGACCACGATCCCCTGGGCCCACCTCGACATCGCCGGTCCGGCGAACAACTCGGGCAGCGCCTACGGCTTCACGGGCGCCGGGCCGACCGGGGTCTCCGTGCGGGCGCTCGTGGCGCTGGCCGAGGGCTTCGCGAGCGCGTAGTAGGGTCGACGGGGCGGGAGATCCCGCCTCGTCCCCTCCTCCTCCCGCGCTGCGCTCCGCGCCGCGACCGGTACGGAGCGACCGGGGACCGCACGTCGCAAGGGAGTCACCGGGTGTCGGAAGAGAGCTACGACCTGGTCGTGCTCGGCGGGGGCAGCGGCGGATACGCCGCAGCGCTGCGGGCCACTCAGCTGGGGATGAACGTCGCTCTCGTCGAGCGCGACAAGCTCGGCGGCACCTGCCTCCACCGCGGCTGCGTCCCCACCAAGGCCCTCCTGCACGCCGCGGAGCTGGCGGACGGCGCCAAGGACGCGCAGAAGTACGGCGTCCGTGCGAGCTTCGACGGCATCGACGTCGAGCAGGTGACGGCGTACCGCCGCGGCGTCGTCGCCGGCAAGTACAAGGGACTGCAGAGCCTCGTCTCCTCGCGCGGCATCACCGTCGTCGAGGGCGACGGCCGTCTGACCGGCCCGAGCACCGTGACGGTGGGCGAGCACGTCCTCCACGGAGCCTCGATCGTCGTCGCCACGGGCTCCGCGTCTCGGACGCTCCCGGGCATCACGATCGGCGGCCGGATCCTCACCAGCGACGAGGCGCTCGAGCTCGACCACGTGCCGGCCCGCGTCGTCGTGCTGGGCGGCGGAGTGATCGGCGTCGAGTTCGCGAGCGTCTGGCGCTCCTTCGGCGCCGAGGTCACGATCGTGGAGGCGCTCCCCCACCTCGTCCCGAACGAGGACGAGAGCGCGAGCAGGCAGCTCGAGCGCGCGTTCCGCAAGCGCGGCATCGCGTTCCAGCTCGGCTCGCGCGTCTCCTCCGTCTCGCAGTCCGGCACTGGAGTGAGCGTCGCGCTCGAGAACGGCACCGTCGTCGAGGGCGAGCTCCTGCTCGTCGCCGTCGGCCGTGGCCCGGTCACGGCCGGCATCGGTCTCGAGGAGGCCGGAGTCGCGCTCGATCGCGGGTTCGTCGTCACGGACGAGCGCCTGCGGACCTCGGTCCCGGGCGTCTACGCGGTCGGCGACATCGTCCCCGGCCTGCAGCTCGCGCACCGCAGCTTCCAGCAGGGGATCTTCGTCGCGGAGGAGATCGCCGGTCTCGCCCCGCAGGTCGTGAGCGACCTGAACGTGCCGAAGGTGACCTACAGCGATCCCGAGGTGGCCTCCATCGGGCTGACCGAGGCGGCCGCCGTCGCGGAGTACGGCGCCGAGCGCGTCGCCGCGTACGACTACGGACTCGGCGGCAACGCGCGCAGCACGATCCTGGGCACCAGCGGATCGGTGAAGGTCGTCCGCGTCGTCGACGGGCCGGTCGTCGGCGTGCACATGGTCGGCGCCCGGGTCGGCGAGCTGATCGGCGAGGCCCAGCTCATCGTGAACTGGGAGGCGCACCCGGAGGACGTCGCGCCCTTCGTGCACGCGCATCCGACCCAGAACGAGGCGCTCGGCGAGGCGCACCTCGCCCTGGCCGGGAAGCCCCTGCACGCCCTCTAGCACCACCGCGGGGCGGCGACCCGCCGCTCCCGCATCACTAAGCTGAACACTGTACGCACACGTCTTAAGGAGACAGGATCATGAGCGAATCCGTCAGCCTCCCGGCACTCGGAGAGAGTGTCACGGAAGGAACGGTCACCCGCTGGCTGAAGAACGTCGGGGATCGCGTCGAGGTCGACGAGCCCCTGCTCGAGGTCTCGACCGACAAGGTCGACACCGAGATCCCGTCGCCCGTCGCCGGTGTCATCGAGGAGATCCTCGTCCAGGAGGACGAGACCGTCGAGGTCGGCGCCGAGCTGGTCCGGATCGGCGACGGTTCCGCGTCGGCCGCGCCCGCCGAGCCCGAGGCCCCGGCCGCGGAGGAGGCTCCGGAGGTCGAGGCCGCGGAGACCGAGCCCACCGACGTGGCGACCCCGTCGGTCGACTCCGACAGCGAGGAGGAGGCCCCGGCCCCCGCCGAGCCCGAGCCGGCCCCCGCCGCCGAGAAG
>NZ_MUKN01000041.1 GCF_001995175.1 Rathayibacter rhapontici | reverse complement strand
CGGCCGCCGCCGTGCCGCCGCGCACCCCCCGCGAAGCCGACCGGCGGACTCGCCAGCACCGGCATCGAGGGCGGCTGGCTCTCGGCCGCGGCCCTCGGTCTGCTGGCCGCCGGCGCCGTCGCGCTCGGACTGGGACGCCGCCGCACCGCGCTCTGACAGCACTGAGGCGAGGAGCCGGCTCCCGCGAGACGCCCTGCACGTCCCCGGGGGTCGGCTCCTCCGTCGTGGAGGCGCCGATCCCGACCGTGGCGCGAGCAGAACATCAGCCGAGAAGGGGGTCCGCCGCCCGACAGCGGCCAGACCTCCTTCGCAGACGAGGTTCCGCAGCGGGCCTCCGCCGCGCCCGTAGTCTGGAGTCCCCGCCCGGTCGCGGGTCCGACGATCGAAGAGGCCGCCCCAGCGTGAACGTCCGCGAGCTCCTCACCCATCCCGAGCTCCAGCTGACCCTGGTGACCGGCGACGAGGTGCAGCTCTCGCGCGCGATCTCGGGCACCTACACGATCGACCTCCCCGACCCCGGCCGCTTCCTCTCCCCCGGCGACGTCGTGCTCACGAGTGCGCTGTGGACCTCCGGGCGCGAGAGCGTCGAGCGGTTCGTCGGCCAGGTCGCCGATCGCGGAGTCGTGGCGATCGTCGTCGGCCTCATCGCCGTCGGCACGCTGCCCGCCGGCATGGCCGAGGTCTGCCGTCGGCACGGAGTCGCGCTGCTGACGGTCTCGCCCGAGGTGTCGTTCAAGACGATCGGCCAGACCGTCGCGGGGGTGCTCGCGCAGGCCGACCTGCCCACGCTCGGCCGCGACGCCCGCTTCGCCCGGCGGCTGCTCCAGGACCTCGCCGCGGGCGAGGGCGTGCACGCCGCCCTCCGCGCCTTCTTCGAGGAGTTCGCGCACGGCAGCTGGGTGATCGACCGCTCCGGCGTCCTCGTCGCCTCGGCGGGCGGCATGCCGTCCCCCGCCGAGTCCGGATCCGCGTGGGACGCGTCGCTCGCCTCCTCCGACGATCGCTGGGACGTCGCTCCCGGCAGCCGCACCCTGTCCCGGAAGGCCCTGTTCTCCTCCTCCGGCGAACGGCTCGGCGTGCTCGTGGTGACCGGCGATCAGAGGGGCTGGTCGGAGGAGTCGGCCGACGCCGCCGACCTGCTCGCCGGCACCGTCTCCGGTCGCCTCGCGCTCGCCCGTCGCCGCGAACAGCAGGCGGCGGAACCGCTGCTCGACCTGCTGCGCGCCGTCGAGAACGACGAGCTGCCGGACGGCGAGGTCTCGGTGCGGCTGCGCCTGCTCGGAGCACGGCTCGGAGCGCCCCTGCGGGTGGTGCTCGCCCGCTCGGACGACCCGTCGCTCCCTCCCGAGGCGCTGCTGCGGCCGCTGCGCGAGGCGGGCGAGCGCGAGCACGCTCTGACCCTCGGCGGTGTGCTCGACGGAAGCGCGGTGCTGCTCCTGGGCGATCCGCACGACGAGGAGAGGCAGCCGGGGCCCGCCCTCCGCGCCGCCGTCGAGGCCGAGCCGTGGCTCCTGCGCGGTCGCCGGGTCGCGATCGGCGTCGGAGACGGCTCCCGCTCCGTCGGGCAGCTCGGAGCCTCGCTGCTCGCCGCCCGCGCCCGGGCGACCGCGGCCGCCGACTCCTCCGCAGACCCCGTCACGGTGCTCGCGCACACGGTGCCGGTCTCGAGCGGCGCCCTGCTCGAGCTGATCTCGCCGCGCACCCGCGCCGCCTTCGCCCGCGAGGTGCTCGGCGAGCTGGTCCGCTACGACGACGAGCACCGCTCCGACATGGTCGAGACCCTGCGCGTGTTCCTCGAGAGCGGAGGCGCGTGGCGCCGGGCCGCGGACCTCCTGCACCTGCACGCCAGCACCCTCCGCTACCGGGTGCAGCGCATCGAGGCGCTGACCGGCCGCGACCTCGGCTCGATGTCCGACCGCGTCGACCTGCACCTGGCGCTGCGGTACCTCTGAGCGGGAGGCGAACCGCCCGAGGACTCTCCACGCAGCGCGGAACCCCGGGCCCCGTCGTACGGGATCCCCCGGGGTTCACTTCCGGATCCACCGCGATGGACCGACCCGGCGATTCTCACACGCCCCGCCACCCGCACGACGGGACCCGCCACGGGGAGCTGCGGGTTCGGAGCAGGCAGAGCCCCTACGCCGTCGCCGCGTGCGCGTCGATCCGGGCGAGCAGCTCCTCCTGGACCTCGGGCGACGCCCACGAGCCGAGCACCGAGTTGCGCGCCAGCTGCACCAGCTCGTCCCGGGTGAAGCCGGCGCGGGAGGCCAGTGCGAGGTAGTTGTCGGCGATGTACCCGCTGAAGTAGGCCGGGTCGTCGGAGTTGACCGTCACCCGCACGCCGCGTTCGAGCAGCGCGCGCAGCTCCACCGCCTTCATGTCGCTCGAGACGAACGAGTTCGACAGCGGGCAGCAAGTCAGCGCGAGCCCGCGCTCGAGGACGCGCTCGACGAGCTCGGGAGCCTCGACGATGTTCGTGCCGTGGTCGATCCGGTCGACGCCGATCTCCTCCAGCACCTGGCGCAGGTGCTCGACGCTGTTGGGCTGGTCGACGTCGCAGTGCATCGTCAGCCGGAGCCCCGCCTCGCGGGCGAGCGCGAACACCTCGCGGAACTTGGCCGGCGGGTTGCCGCGCTCGTCGGAGTCGAGCCCCACGCCGATCAGGCGGTCGGCGAACGGCAGCGCGCGCTCGAGCGTCTCACGCGCGCTCTCGGCCGACAGATCGCGCAGGAAGCAGAGGATCAGCGCGGCGTCGATCCCGAGCCCGGCCGCGTCGACGGCGGCGCGGTGGTAGCCGCCGATCACCGACTCGAAGGGCACGCCCCGCGAGGTGTGCGCCTGCGGGTCGAAGAACACCTCGGCGCGCACCACCCCGTCGGCGGCCGCGCGGCGGAAGTACTCCGTCGCCAGGTCGTAGAAGTCCTGCTCCTCGCGCAGCACGTCCATCGCCGGGTAGTAGACAGCGAGGAACGAGGCGAGCGAGTCGAAGTCGTACGAGAGCGCGGCGGGCACCGGCAGGCCGTTGCGCTCGGCGAGGCGCACGCGCAGATCCGGCTCGAGGGTGCCCTCGAGGTGCACGTGCAGCTCGGCCTTGGGCAGGCCGCGGACGAAGGAGTCGAGGGTCACGGGGGCCTTCCGGTTCAGCGGGCCGTCGCGATGAAGTCCATCGCGACGAGGGGGCCGGGCAGCGCCGCGCCGAGCACGGTGCGCGCGGGCGGATCGACGGGGAAGCGCTCGGCGTAGACGGCGGAGGAGGCAGCGAAGTCGCGCTCGAAGTCGGTGAGGATCATCGTGATCCGCACCACGTCGCCCAGCTCCAGGCCGAACTCGGTGCCGAGCAGCCGCTCGATGTTGTCGAGCGCGGCGGCGGTCTGCGCCGCGACGCCCTCGGGCACCGAGCCGTCGCCCGGCGCGAAGGGGCCGATGGCGGATCCGTAGACCACTCCGTGCGCCTCGACCGCGTGGCTGTAGGCCCCGCGGGGCGCTCCGAGCGCCTCGGCCGAGACGAACCGGCGAGGTGCGGCGGTCATCGGAGCGCCTCGGGCAGCGCACCCGACACGACCCGGCCGCGGGACACGACGGCCACGATGCTCTCGGCCCGCAGGTCGTCGATGCTCTCCCACGGGCGCCCGCGCAGCACGACGAAGTCGGCGCCGAAGCCGGCCGCGAGCCGCCCCACGCGCGATCCGAGTCCGACGACGGCGGCCGCGTCGGACGTCGCCGCGATCAAGGCGCGCTCGGAGCTCCAGCCGAACGCCGTGCGCATCCGCCGCACCTCGTCGAGCTGCTCGCCCCAGTCGACGTAGACGCCGTTCGCGTCGGTGCCGAGCACGAAGCGCACCCCGGCCTCGCCCGCCGCGAGGAACCCGGCGTCGCGGGTGGCGACGACGTCCTGCGCCTTGAGCGACGCCTCCGGCGACGACGGCGCACGCCCGGCGGCGATCACGTCGTTGATGAAGAGGGTGGGAGCGACCGGGAGGTTCCGCTCGACGAGCGTCGCCCAGTGCTGCGGCCCGATCGCGGTGCCGTGCTCGATCGAGTCGACGCCGAGCGCGAGCGCGCGGTCGAGGCCCTCGACGGAGTGGGTGTGTGCGGCGACGGGCATGCCCAGCGCGTGCGCCTCGTCGATCGTCGCGGCGATCTCGGCGTCGGTCTGGTTGCGCCAGCCGACCCGGTCGCCCATCGAGAGCACGCCGCCGCTCGTGTAGATCTTGATGCCGTCGGCGCCGGCCCGCGCCCAGGTGCGGACCAGCCGCCGGCACTCGTCGGGGCTGTCGGCGACGCGGTCGCGGTGCGGGTAGTGCGGAGGCACGAACAGGTCGCCGTGACCGGCAGTCATGCCGACGGCGCCGTGCGTGACGAGCCGCGGCCCGTCGGCGATGCCCTGCTCGAACATCCGCGCCACCGTCATCTGCAGCTCGTCGGCGCCGAGATCGCGCAGGGTCGTGACTCCGGCGCGGGCGGCCTTGCGGGCGTTGTTCGCGATGTGGAACACCCGCTCCTCGCGCGGGGTGATCAGCGGCCAGGAGGCGAAGTCGGCCGTGCCCGCGCCCGAGTAGGCGCCGAGGTGGACGTGGGTGTCGACGAGGCCGGGGATGATCGAGAGACCCTCCTCCTCGCCGTGCGCCTCGACGGGCTCGACGGAGACGATCTCGTCGCCGTTCCACGCGAGCGCCGCCGTGCCCAGGGCGCGTCGGCCGTCCCAGATCGTGCCGGTGATGGTTCCGTTGCCGCTCATGCCGCTCCTTCAGTCCTGTCCGCCGAAGCGGACGGCCGCCAGTCTCTCGCCGATCGCCACGACGGCGTAGGCCGCGACTCCCAGCGCCGTGATCACCGCGAGCGACGCCCACAGCTCGTCGTAGCGGAAGCCCGCCGAGGCGCGCTGCACCGCTCCGCCCAGGCCCTTCCCCGTGGCCAGCCACTCGGCCAGCATCGCTCCGCTCAGAGCGGAGGGGACCGCCACCTTGGCCGCCGCGAAGATCGCCGGCACCGCGGTCGGCAGGGCGACCTTGAGCAGCACGTCCAGCGGCGAGCCCCCGTAGACCGTCACCAGCTCGAACGACTCGCGCGAGAGCGAGCGCAGCCCGAACACCACGGTCACGAGCGCCGGGAAGAACACCGCGACCGCTCCGACCACGGCGACCGCCGCGATCCCGTTGCCGATCGCGAGCGTGATCAGCGGAGTGACCACGATCAGCGGCATCGACTTGAGCAGCATCGCGATCGGCATCACGGTGGCCTCGAGCGAGCGGACGAGCACGAAGAGCACCGCGATCGCGAGGGCGACGAGCATGCCCGCCGCGTAGCCGATCAGGGCGTCGAGCGCGGTGACTCCGAGGTTGCCGAAGACGACCGCGCGGTTCTCGGCGGCGTCGGCCTCGACGAAGAGGTAGGTCGCGACGTCCGTCGGCGTCTTGCCCAGGAGGGGCGAGATGTCGGCGATCGCGAGGAACGCGTACCAGAACGCGATCGCGAGCACCGCGGCGATCGCGAGCGGCACGAGCTCGGCGCGGACGATGCGGAGCGCGAGGCGCGGCGTGAGGTCGCGGGCGCGGCGGGCGGGGACGCGGGTGGCGGTGGCGGTCATACGACTCCTCCGGTGCGGCGCAGGATCGAGCGGCGGGTGGCGCGCGGAGTGCCGGTCACGCGGGGCATGACCCAGCGTCCGACGGCCGCGATGAGCGCGTAGCCGAGGATCGTGACGACTCCGCTCAGCACGGCGAAAGCCCAGGCGCGCTCGACGTCCATCTGGCGCTGCGCGACCGCGAGCGCGACTCCGAGGCCGGTCGTCACTCCGCCGAGGTACTCGCCGAGCACCGCGCCGAGGATCGCCGCGGGCACGCCCACCTGGAGCGCGGTGAGCGTCGCGGGCACGGCTGCGACGGCCTGCACCTTCACGATCTGCGCCCAGCGTCCGCCGCGGTAGGCCGAGACGAGGTCGAGCGCGGTGCGCGGGGCCGAGCGGACGCCCAGCAGCGCGCCGATCAGGGTGGTGAAGAAGACCAGCAGCGCGGCGAGGAAGATCGAGGTGGTCCGGCCGCCGAAGATCACGAGGATCACGGGGCCGACCGCCGTCAGCGGGAGGCAGTGGCTGATCACGCCGATCTGCTCGATGACCCGGTGGGTCCACGGCAGCAGCAGCGCGACGACGGCGAGCGCCAGGGCCGCGAGGGTGCCCCAGAGGTAGCCCCAGCCGGCGGCGAGCACGGTGTCGCCGACGTTGCGGAGGTAGAAGAGGGGACCGTCGCGGAGGAACGCGGCGACGATCGCGCCCGGGCTCGGCACGGCTCGGCTCTCGCGGTAGACGGTCTCCGCGAGGATCCACCAGACCGCGACGAAGACGGCGAGGCCGGCGAGGACCCGCCAGTTCGTGCGCAGCCAGGTCACCCCTCGTCCTCCATCGCCACGCCGTGCTGAGAGAACAGCAGGTCGGTGATGCGGTCCTCGATCGCGTGGAACTCGGGGCTGCGGAGCATCTCGACGGTGCGCGGGCGCGGGAGGTCGATGTCGATGACCTCGACGATGCGCCCGGGCCGGGGCGACATCACGGCCACCGTGTCCGAGAGGAGGATCGCCTCGGCGATGCCGTGCGTCACCATCAGGGTGGTCGCCGGCCGCGCGGTCCAGATGCGCTGCAGCTCGAGGTTGAGCCGCTGGCGCGTCATGTCGTCGAGCGCGCCGAACGGCTCGTCGAGCAGGAGCAGATCGGGCTGCACCACGAGGGCGCGGGCGATCGAGGCGCGCTGGCGCATGCCGCCCGAGAGCTGCGACGGGTAGGCGTCCTCGAAGCCGGTCAGCCCGACCAGGTCGAGCAGGTCGGGGATGCTGTCGCGCTTGGACGCCTGACGTGTCAGCTCGAGCGGCAGGCGCACGTTGGAGCGCACCGAGCGCCAGGGCAGCAGCGCCGAGTCCTGGAACGCGATGCCCAGCTCGGCCTTCCGCTTCGTGCCGACGACGGGAGTGCCGTGGATCGAGACGGAGCCGGTCGTCGGCTTCTCGAGCCCGGCCAGCATCCGCAGGATCGTCGACTTGCCGCAGCCGGAGGGGCCCAGCAGCGACAGGAACGACCCGCGCGGAGTGACGAGGTCGACCTCGGCGAGCGCCTGCACCGACCGGGATCCCAGGTCGAAGCGCTTGCTCAGGCCCGACAGGCGGATGCCCTCGGTGCCGTTCTCGATGGTGGTCAACGTCTCGTCCTCTCGCGCGGGTCGTCAGGGAGTGCTCGGGGCTCAGCCCTCGAGCAGCTCCGGGTGCTCCTCGTAGACCTCGTCGATCAGCGTGGTGTCGAAGAGCTCGTCGGCGTCGAGCTCGATGCCGGTCAGCGCGAGGGAGGCGACCGACTGCTCCTGCAGCTCGTCGCTGATGGTGAGCAGGCCGCTCTCGTCGGTCTCGGGGGTGCTGATCAGCTCGGTCTGGGTGACCATGACCTGCGCCTGCTCCTCGACCTTGTAGTTCTGGTCGGCCGCGTAGTCGGCGACGACGGTCTCGGCGGTGGCCTCGGGATCGGCGACGGCGTCCTGCCAGCCCTGCACGAGGGCGAGCAGCAGCGCCTTCACCTTCTCGCGCTCGTCGTCGATGCTCGCCTGCGCGACCACGATCGTCTCGCCCACCATCGGCAGGCCGGTGTCGGCGAGCAGGAACTGCTGCGCCGAGAAGCCGCGCTGGTTGAGCGTGTTCGCTCCGGCGGTCGCGTAGCCGATGTAGCCGTCGACCTGGCCGGTGGTGAGCAGCGTCGAGTCGGTGAGGGGCACGCGGTTCACGTCGGACTCGTCGATGTCGTTGGCGGCGAGGAACGCGCGCCACACGAGGTCGTTGCTGTCGCTGACTCCGATGGTCTTGCCGACCATGTCCTCGGGGGTCTCGATCGGGGCGTCGGTGAGCGAGACGATCGCGAACGGGTTCTTCTGGTAGGTCGCTCCGACGATCTTCATCTCGGCGCCCTCCGAGATCGCGGGTCCGGTGATCAGCGGGGAGGAGACGCCCGCGAACGCGGATCCGCTCGCGATGGCCGTCTCGGCGCCAGTCGCGCCGGTGCCGCCGGGGGTCAGGGTGACGGAGTCGAAGCCGGCGTCGGTGAAGTAGCCGTTCGCGTCGGCGAGGTACTCGCCGGCGAACTCCACGTGGGGGACCCACGAGAGCTGCATCGCGGCCTCGCCGAACGAGCCCTCCTCGCCCGAGCCCGAGGCGCTCGCGTCGGACCCGCTGGAGCAGGCGGTGAGGGCGGTCGTGGTGGCCAGGGCGACGGCGAGCGCGCCGAGCACGGCGCGGCGACGCGACCGGGTGAGGACGGTGAGGGGCATGCGGGCTCCAATGAGGCGACGGGTGAGGTGGGGCGGGCCGGGGGAGGCGGGTTCCAGTCGACCGCAGTCGGGTGGCCGGCCGCCTCGTCGCACGGAGGATTTCCATCGGCGGTCTCCGCGCGCTCCTCGATGCACGGGGAAACCGTGTTGCGGTCAGGTTTCCAGCCTGCCACTGCGGGTTTCGACTCCGCTCTCGGTGGAGTTCTTGCCCCTTGTCTCTGCTGTGTACTGCACGATCCGAGGAACCGGAGCATCCGTCGCCGACCGGACAGTCCGAACCCCTGACGGGTGCCAGCGGCACCCGGGGCTGCATCCCTAGGTTGAGGGGAGTCCGCCGCCGCGGGCACCGCCACTCAGGAGCCGCCCGTGTCCGACTCGTCGCTCGTCACCCGTGTGCCCGGAGAAGCGCTGATGCAGGCGCTGCGGGACGCCATGTCACCCGAGCAGCCGCAGACCTCCGCCGCCCGGCTCTTCGGGGCCAGCCCGATCCCGACCACCGCGCGCAGCTGGTACACCGGCCTCCTCGGCGAGCTCGCGGTCGCCGACGAGCTCCGCTCCCTGCCCGAGGGGTGGCTGGTGCTGCACTCGGTGCCGGTGGGCGACCGCGGGAGCGACATCGACCACGTCCTCGTCAGCCCCGCCGGCCGGGTGCTCACGGTGAACACCAAGCACAGCCCGGGCGGGCGGGTGTGGGTCTCCCCCAAGGCCTTCCTCGTGAACGGGCAGCGGCGGCCGTACCTCCGCAACTCGGGCCACGAGGCCTCTCGCGCCGCGCGGCTCCTGAGCACGGCGACCGGCGGGAGCGTCGACGTGCTCGCCGTCATCGTGGTGGTGGGCGCGAAGCTCACCCGCAAGGGCACGCCCGAGGGCGTCGCGGTGATCACGCTCCGCGAGCTGTCGGCGTTCCTCGCCCGGAACGCTCCCCGACCCACAGCGCGGTCTCGACCGAGCTCGTGCGCCACGCGGTCGTCCAGCCGCGGACCTGGACGCGCGGCAGCACGGCACCGGAGCTCTCGACCGATCACCTCGTGTGGTTCCTCGACCTCCGCGACCGCGTCCGCGCCGCCGCTCGGCGCAGGAACGCCTGGGTGCTCACGGCGCTCGGCGGCGCTCTCGGCGTCCCCGTCGCAGCGTTCGGTCTGGTGGTCGCGACGGTGACGACCATCGGCTCCTGAGCGGGACGCGAACAGCCCCGCCCCCTGCAGAACATCAGCTGTCGAGGGGGTCTCCCGGCTGACAGCGGAGAGACCCCCTCGATCGCTGATGTTCAGCAGCCGGAGGGGGACCGACCGGACCGGGTCGGACCCTCCGCGAGCAGCCCTACAGCACGTAGAGCATCTCCTGGTAGGTCGGCAGGGGCCACAGGTCGTCCGCCACGACGTCCTCGAGCGCGTCGGCCGCCGTGCGCACGCCCGCCATCGCCGGCAGCAGCGCCGCTGCGGCGTGCTTCGCCTCGGCCTCCGCCCTGTGCCCCGGATCGACGGCGAGCGCCGCCTTGAGCTCCGCCAGCGCCGACCGCAGCGCGTCGACCTGCTCCGAGACCTCCTGCAGCGGGGCGAGCGAGGTGGGCACTCCGGCCGCCTTCATCGCGGCCACGTTCGAGGCGAGCTCGGTCTGGTGCCGCACGGCAGCAGGCAGCACGGTCGTGGTTCCCATCTCGAGGGTGAGACGCGCCTCCACGCCGATCGTCAGCGCGTACTGCTCGAGCCCGATCTCGTAGCGCGAGTGCATCTCGCGGTGGTTGAACACGCGGTACTTCTCGAACAGGGCCAGGGCAGGCTCGGTGAGGAGCTCGGGCAGGGCGTCGAGGGTCGTCCGCAGGTTCGCGAGCCCGCGCTTCTCGGCCTCGATCGGCCAGGCGTCCGCGTAGCCGTCGCCGTTGAAGACGATCACGCCGTGCTCGGTGATGATCTCCGTCAGCAGCGCCTGCACGGCCGCGTCGAAGTCGACCCCGTCGGCGACGTCCTGCTCGAGCCGCGTGGCGATCCAGTCGAGCGACTCCGCCATGATCGTGTTGATCGTGACCATGGGCCCCGCGACCGACTGCATCGATCCGGGAGCACGGAACTCGAAGCGGTTGCCGGTGAACGCGAACGGGCTCGTGCGGTTGCGGTCGCCGGGATCGGTCGGCAGCAGCGGCAGGGTGTCGACGCCCACCGTCATGTGCCCGCGGCCCTTCGACGAGGTCGCCGGGCCCGACGCGATCTGCTCGAACACGTCGGCGAGCTGGTCTCCGAGGAAGATCGAGATGATCGCGGGAGGCGCCTCGTTGGCCCCGAGGCGGTGGTCGTTGGTCGCCGAGGCGACGGAGGCGCGCAGGAGTCCGGAGTAGCGGTGCACCGCGCGGATCACGGCCGCGCAGAACACCAGGAACTGCGCGTTGTCGTGCGGAGTGTCTCCCGGCACCAGCAGCGAGCCCAGCGAGGAGTTGCCGAGCGAGAAGTTCACGTGCTTGCCCGAGCCGTTGACCCCCTGGAACGGCTTCTCGTGGAACAGGATCTCCATCCCGTGCTTCTTCGCGATGGTCTTGAACGTCGTCATCAGCAGCTGCTGGTGGTCGGCCGCCACGTTGCCGCGCTCGAACATCGGCGCGATCTCGAACTGGCCGGGCGCGACCTCGTTGTGCCGCGTCTTCGCGGGGATGCCGAGCTTGAACAGCTCGCGCTCGGTGTCCATCATGAAGCCGAGCACGCGCTCCGGGATCGCTCCGAAGTAGTGGTCGTCGAACTCCTGGCCCTTGGGCGGAGTGCTCCCGAAGAGGGTGCGGCCCGCGTTCATCAGGTCGGGTCGGGCGAGGAAGAAGTGCCGGTCCACCAGGAAGTACTCCTGCTCCGGGCCGCAGAACGAGACGATCTTCTCGTCGTCGGTGTGCCCGAAGAGCGCGAGCACGCGCTCGGCGTGCTCGCCCATCGCCTGCTGCGAGCGCAGCAGCGGCGTCTTGTGGTCCAGCGCCTCGCCGGTCATCGAGACGAAGACGGTGGGGATGCAGAGGGTGTTGCCGTTGGGGTTCTCGAGCACGTACGCCGGGCTCGTCACGTCCCAGCCGGTGTAGCCGCGCGCCTCGAACGTGTTGCGCAGACCGCCGTTCGGGAAGCTCGACGCGTCGGGCTCGCCCTGCACGAGCGTCTTGCCGGCGAACTCGGCGAGCGCCGCTCCGTCGCCCGTGGGCTCGAAGAAGCTGTCGTGCTTCTCGGCGGTCAGGCCGGTGAGCGGGTAGAACACGTGGGCGTAGTGGGTGGCGCCCTTCTCGAGCGCCCAGTCCTTCATCGCGCTCGCGACCGCGTCGGCGACCAGCGGATCCAGGGTCGTGCCGCGCTCGATCGTCGAGACGACCGACTTGTAGACCGACTTCGGGAGGCGCTTGCGCATCACCGCGGTGCTGAAGACGTTGGCGCCGAAGACCTCGCCGGGCGCCTCCGACTCGTCGAAGCTGTGCGCCGGAGGAACGTAGGCCTCCACGTCGCGGATGGCCTGGAGGCGGACGGTGTTGCCACTCATCGGGTCTGTCCCTTCGTCGCGGCGGGCGGCCCGCCGTGCGCGGGCACCGCTGCGCCCACAGTAGGGAGGCCGTGTCTCCGGGTCGTTTCGACGGCGTGACGGTCTGCCCCGTCCGCGCCACGGCACCGACCGGGTGGATTTCGTTGGTCGGCACAACAAATGGGGCGGGCACCGGGCAGAATGGGGCCATGACGCACCGGAGCAACTGGGCGGGCACGTACGAGTACCGCGCCGCCGACATCCTCGAACCCGACTCGATCGAGGAGGTGCAGTCCCTCGTCCGCTCGAGCGACCGGATCCGCGCCCTCGGGACCCGCCACTCCTTCAACGCCCTCCCCGACACCCCCGGCACCCTCCTGCACCTCGGCCGGATCTCGCCCGACCCGGTGATCGACGCCGACGCGAGCACCGTCACGGTCGGAGGGGCGACGCGCTACGGCATCGTCGCGCAGCACCTGCACGCGGCCGGCTACGCCCTGCACAACATGGGCTCGCTCCCCCACATCTCGGTCGCCGGCGCGATCTCGACCGGCACGCACGGCTCCGGCGATCGCAACGCGAACCTCTCCTCCGCCGTCTCGGCGCTCGAGCTCGTCACCGCCGACGGCTCGCTCCGCACGATCCGCCGCGGCGAGCCCGGCTTCGAGGGCCTGGTCGTCGGACTCGGCGCCTTCGGCATCGTGACTCGCGTCACCCTCGACATCCAGCCCACCTTCGACGTGCGGCAGGACGCGTTCGTCGACCTGCCCTGGGACCGCGTGCTCGACGACTTCGACGCGATCACCTCCTCCGCCTACAGCGTCAGCCTCATGACGCACTGGTCGAGCCCCACCGTCGAGCAGCTGTGGCTGAAGACCAAGGTCGAGAAGGGGAGCGTCGCCGACGTCGACGCGACGCACCTGGGCGCGATCGCCGCCTCCGCGAGCCTCTTCGCCGTGTCGGAGGGAGTGGACTCGAACCTGAACCCGTTCGGCGGGTCGGTCGGGCCGTGGTCCGAGCGGCTGCCGCACTTCCGTCTCGACCGCGAGCCGAGCGCCGGCGACGAGATCCAGAGCGAGTACATGGTGCCGCGCTCGAGGATCCGCGAGGCGATCGTGGCGCTGCGCGCGATCGGCGACCGGATCGACGAGGTCCTGCTGATCACCGAGCTGCGCACCATGGCGGGCGACGACCAGTGGCTGTCGCCGGCCTCCGAGCGCGACAGCGTCGGCATCCACTTCACCTTCGCGAAGGACCGCGCAGGAGTCGACGCCGTGCTGCCCGCCGTCGAGGGCGCGCTGCTGCCGCTGGGCGCTCGCCCGCACTGGGGCAAGCACTTCCTGGCGGGAGCTGACGAGATCGCCCCGCTCTACCCGCACCTGCCCGAGTGGCGCGCGCTGGTGGGCGAGTGGGATCCCTCCGGCCGCTTCGCGAGCGACTTCGTGCGCGAGCGCCTGCTGGGCTGACGCCGGCGCGAGATGCCACTCCGGTACGCGGCACGCCGCCGAAGGCGTACCGGAGTGGCATCTCGCGGGCTCGTCAACGGGGTGATGGCGGCGGGAGTCGGGTCGTAGCGTCGGAGGGACGAGAGGGAGGCACCCATGCCCGCACGCGACGAGATCCCGTCGACCATCGAGCGCTCCGAGAAGCACGCGCAGGACCTCTGGTCGGCGGCGCACGACTCCGCCGTCGAGAGCTACGGAGAGGGCGAGCGCGCCCACCGCACCGCCTTCGCCGCGCTGAAGCACGAGTACGAGAAGGTCGGCGACCACTGGGAGCGCAAGAACGAGAAGGGTCCGTCCGACTCCCGCGCGGCCGAGCGCGGCACCGACGGCGGAGGCGAGACGGCGGGCGGAGTCGACGCGAACGCCTCCAAGGCGCACCTGCTCGACCTCGCGAAGCGCCTCGAGATCTCGGGCCGCTCGCGCATGACGAAGGACGAGCTCGTCGAGGCCCTGCAGAAGGAGAACGCCCGCCAGACCCGCAAGGCCCGCTGACCCCCTGCTGGTCGAGTAGCCGCCGCAGGCGGCGTATCGAGACCCACGTCACCAGAAGGCAGGATTTCGATACGCCCCGCCCGTCACCGCAGCAGCACCGGCCCCGCCCCGATCGCGACGCGGAACAGCGAGTACGGGTACGCGCGCAGGTCCACTCCGCCCTGGTAGTCGGCCTGGCGGTGCAGCTGGTTGGCCGTGAAGTAGAGGTGCTCGTCCGTCGCGACCGACATCGTGTCGGGCCACAGCATCCGCTCGTCGTGGACCAGCGTCTCGAGCACGCCGTCGGTGCGGCGGCGCAGGATCGCGTTGTGCTCGTAGTCGGTCGCGTAGAAGCGCCCGCGATCATCGGTCTCGAGCCCGTCGGAGCCGCCGCCCTTGTCGCCCTCGTCGACGACCGTGGCCGCGACCTCCTCCTCCGGCAGCGAGCGGTCCACCAGCGCCGCCGTCGACACGCTCCACCAGCGCCGCGAGACCAGCGGGCAGTACCAGAGCCGCTCGCCGTCGGCCGAGATCGCGATGCCGTCTGCACCCATGGTGACGGGCTGCGGATCGCCGTCCTCCGGCCGCTTCATCAGCACGCGCCCCTCCGCCACGGCCACCATCTCGGGCGGCGTCAGCGCCTTCGTCGACGGGTGCTCGTGCAGCCGGCGCCACGCCTCCCCCGACTCGAGGTCGACGACGATCAGCCCGTTGGGGCCGGAGTCGGCGGAGTCGGTGATGTACGCGACTCCGCGGCGCAGATCGAAGCGCACGTCGTTCAGGTAGGTCGTCGGCAGCGCCACATCGGGCTCGAAGACGATGACCTTCTCGACGGTGTCGGTCGCGAGATCGACGCAGACGAGCTTCGGTCCGCCCCGCTTCGTGGGCTGGAACAGCGGACTGCCCGTGTCCAGGATCCACAGCCGGTCGGCCGGGTCGACGACGATGCTCTGCACCGAGACGAGAGCGGTCTCGTCGTGGTCGCTCGCGGGGCTGTTCCACTCCTCGCTCGGGAACGGCACCGCCACTCCGTCGCGCAGCTCGACGACCGTCGCGGGCACCTCGTCGCCCCACTTCGGGAAGTTCACGAAGATCCGCCCGGTGTGGGACACGCTCACCCCGGTGGGCATCGGCCCGCTCTCGAAGGCGTGCACCAGCTCGAGCTCACCGACCGGCTCGTCGACCGGCCTGGTCTCGCGTCCGGCGTCGTGCTGTCCCCAGAAACCCATCGGATGCCCTCCTCGCGTCGGCCGCGCGGCTCGCGACCTCTGTTCGACGGTAGGCACGCGGGGCGCGGAGCGGGGGCCGCTTGACAGGTCGCGGAGGCGCGGAGCAGGGGCCGGTGCGCGGTGGTGCGCTCAGCGCAGCGAGTCGCGCACCTCCGCGAGCCCGAGCTCCAGCTCGGCGAACGTCGTCGACAGCGGCGACAGTCCGATCCGGATGCCGTCCGGGTTCCGGAAGTCCGGGATCACGCCGCTCGCCTGCAGCCGCGGCACCAGCTCCGCGGACGACTCGTGGTCGATCGTGACGTGCGAGCCCCGGGCGGCGGGGTCGCGCGGAGTCGCCACGCGGGCCCCGAGCGGCACCAGCCACTCGTCGACGAGCTCCAGCGCGTACGCCGTCATCGCCTCGGACTTCGCGCGGATCGCCGGCATCCCCACCTCGGCGATCAGCGCGATCATGTCCTGCATCGCGAGCATCCCGGTGATCGGGGGCGTGCCGCTGAGGAAGCGCCGCATCCCCTCGGCCGGGCGGTAGCCGGGTCCCATCTCGAACATGTCCGCGACGCCCATCCAGCCCTGGATCGGCTGCGTCAGCGACTCCTGGTGCCGCTGGGCGACGTACGCCCAGGCCGGCGCGCCGGGGCCGCCGTTGAGGTACTTGTAGGAGCAGCCCACGGCGAGATCGGCGCCCCAGGCGTCGAGCTGCAGCGGCACGGAGCCGACCGAGTGGGAGGCGTCCCAGAGCACGAGCGCGCCGGCGTCGTGCGCCTGCGCGGTGATCGCGGCCGCGTCGGCGAGGAAGCCCGAGCGGTAGGCGACGTGGCTGAGCAGCACGAGCGCGGTGCGGTCGCCGAGGACCGGCGCGAGCTCCACGGGCCGCACCCCCGCCTCCGGAGCGGAGCGGACCCAGCGCAGCGTCGCTCCGGTCTCGGCCGCGATGCCCTCGAGCACGTAGCGGTCGGTCGGGAAGTTGTCGGTGTCGACGACGATCTCGTCGCGGCCGAGGGGCAGCTGGTGCGCGAGGGCCGCGCGGGCGAGCTTGTAGAGCAGCACGGTGGTGGAGTCGGCGACGACGGTCTGCCCGGCCGCCGCTCCGAGGGCCGCGGCGCCGAGCGCGTCGCCGACGGAGAGCGGCATCTCGAGCCAGCTCTCGGACCAGCCGCGGATCAGGCGGCCGCCCCACTCCTCCTCGGCGAAGCGCTGGAGCCGCTCGATGCTGGCGCGCAACGGGCGCCCGAGCGAGTTGCCGTCGAGGTAGGAGCGCACCTCGGGGGTGCGGACGAAGAGCTCGGGGTACTGCGCGAGCGGGTCCCGGGCGTCGAGGGGATGCATGCCCTCACCCTACGGTCGCGGTGGCGCCCGTTCCGGGGGTGGACGGCGCCCACTCCTCGCACTCCACCCCTCGAAAGTCGTCGTACTCGGGCCCGAGCACGACGACTCCTGCGGACTCGACCTCGCGCGCTTCCCCCTTCCGCAAAAGTTGCGGGAAGCGCGCGCCGTCACCGCAACTTCTGAGGAACCACGACACCTCCGCCCGCACACCCCCTCCCCGCCCACCCTGCTCCTCCAAAAGTTGCGGGAGACGCCACCCCTTACCGCAACTTCTGAGGAACCACGGCACCTCCGCCCGCACACCCCGGCTCCGATCTCCCCGGTCCTCCAGAAGTTGCGGGAAGCGCGCGCCGTCACCGCAACTTCTGAGGAAGCACGGCGGCCCCACCCTCCGCGCCCCGACCACCCCCACGACCCTGAGAAATCAACGAGCAGACATGAATCCACCCCTCACCTACCGTCGAGACAGGACGACCCCCCTGCCCTCGACCTCCGGAGCCGCCCCATGCCCGCACCCACCATCGGCCTGCACGTCTCGCACGAGCAGCTCGACCCCCGCACCGCCCTCGACGTCGCCCGCCGCGCCGGTGAGGTCGGCTTCACCGAGGGCATGTGCTCCGACCACCTCACGCCCTGGAGCGAGCGGCAGGGCGAGTCCGGATTCGCCTGGTCGTGGCTCGGCGCCGCGCTCGCATCCACCCCGCTGGGATTCGGAGTCGTCAACGCCCCCGGTCAGCGCTACCACCCGGTGGTCATCGCGCAGGCCGCCGCGACGCTGGAGCTCATGAATCCGGGCCGCTTCTGGGTCGCGCTCGGCAGCGGCGAGGCCATGAACGAGCACGTCACCGGCGAGCGCTGGCCCGCCAAGCCCGAGCGCAACGCCCGCCTGCGCGAGTGCGTCGACGTCATGCGCGCGCTGCTCGCCGGCGAGGAGGTCAGCCACCGCGGCCTGGTCACGGTCGACCGGGCCCGCGTCTGGTCGCGCCCCGCGACTCCGCCGCCGTTCGTCGGAGCCGGAGTGACGGCCGCCACCGCGGGCTGGCTCGCCGAGTGGGCCGACGGCTTCGCGACCATCTCGCAGCCCGAGGAGAAGCTGCGCCGCACCATCGCCGCCTACCGCGACGCGGGCGGCCGGGGCGAGGTGATCGTGCAGGCCCAGGTCGCGTACGTGCCCTCGCAGAGCGGAGGCGCGCCCGCCGCCCGCGCGCTCGCCCACGACCAGTGGCGCACCAACATCTTCGAGCCGCCGCTCTGCTGGGACCTCGACACGACCGAGCACTTCGACCTCGCGGCCGAGCGCACGACCGAGGATCAGGTCGCCGAGTCCGTGCTCTGCACCGACTCCGCCCAGGAGCTCTCGGACGCGATCGCGCTCTACGCCGACTGCGGCGCCGACCGCGTCTACCTCCACCACGTCGGCAAGCAGCAGGACGAGTTCCTCGACGCGATGGGCACCACCGTCCTCCCCGACTTCCAGGAGCGCGCCGCATGAGACTGACCGACACCAGCGACCTGTGGTGGCGCTCCGCCGTCTACTACAACCTCGACGTGAAGACCTTCATGGACTGGAACGACGACGCGTCGGCGACCTCGAGGGCCTCGCGCACCGGATCGACTACCTCGCCGAGCTCGGCGTCAGCTGCCTCTGGCTCGCGCCGTTCTACCGCTCGCCCGGCAAGGACAACGGCTACGACATCAGCGACTTCTTCGGAGTCGACGAGCGCTACGGCCACCACGGCGACGTCGTGGAGGTGATCCGCACGGCGCACGATCGCGGCATGCGCGTGATCATCGACCTGGTCGTGAACCACACGTCCGACCAGCACCCCTGGTTCCAGGCCGCGCGGTCCTCCCGCGACAGCCCGTACCGCGACTACTACCTCTGGCGCGACGAGCCGCCGGCCGACCAGCCCGCCAACGTCTTCCCCGACGTGGAGGACGGCGTCTGGTCCTTCGACGAGGAGGCCGGCCAGTACTACCTGCACAACTTCTACCGGCACCAGCCCGACCTCAACACCGACAACCCGGCGGTGCGCGACGAGATCGCGAAGCTGGTCGGATTCTGGCTGCAGCTCGGAGTCGACGGCTTCCGCGTCGACGCGGTCCCGTTCCTGATCGAGCCGGGGGCGCACGACGAGCACGAGTGGCTGCGGCTGCTGCGGCGCTTCGTGTCGCGCCGCTCGGGCGAGGCGATGATGCTCGGCGAGGTCAACGTGAGCCGCGACCAGCAGCTCGCCTTCTTCGGCGGATCCGACGCCGACGAGCTCTCGATGCAGTTCGACTTCATCGGCAACCAGCGCCTCTACCTGGCGCTCGCCCGCGGCGACTCCACGCCGCTGGCCGAGGCTCTCGCGAGCCGCCCCGAGATCTCGGTCGGCAGCCAGTGGGCCAACTTCGCCCGCAACCACGACGAGCTGACCCTCGACCAGCTCGAGGACTCCGAGCGCGACGAGGTCTTCGCGGCCTTCGCTCCGGACGAGTCGCAGCGGATCCACGGACGCGGCATCGTCCGCCGCCTGCCGCCGATGCTGGGCGGCGACCCCCGCCGCCTCCGCATGGTCTACAGCCTGCTGTTCTCACTGCCCGGCGCCCCGGTGCTCTACTACGGCGAGGAGATCGGCATGGGCGAGAACGCGTCGATCCCGGGCCGCAGCGCCGTGCGGACGCCGATGCAGTGGAGCTCGGCCGCGAACGGCGGCTTCTCGCGCGCGGACGCCGCCGACCTGATCGCACCGCTCACCGAGGACGGCTTCGGCCCCGAGCACGTCAACGCCGCCGACCAGCTGAAGGCCCCGGAGTCGCTGCTCGCGCACCTGAAGGGCCTCGCGTGGCTCTACCGCCGCTCCCCCGAGATCGGCTGGGGCGAGTACACGCACCTCCCCGCCGACGAGTCGTGCGTCTTCGCGCACCGGATGTCGGCCTCGACCGGCTCGACCGTCGCGGTGCACAACTTCGCCTCGAGTCCGCGGACCGCGGCACTGACCCTGCCCGACGTGGAGCCGGGCGCGCGCCTCGTCGACTCGCTGAGCTCGGAGGAGTACGTGGTCGCCGACGACGGCGCGGTGTCGATCCCGATCGACGGCTACGGCGGCCGCTGGTTCCGCCTGCTGTCGTCCGGCTCCCGCCGCCTGGTCTGACGCGGCCTCCGCCCCCTTCCTCTCCTCAGAAGTCGCGGTGAGTGCTCACGCTCACCGCAACTTCTGGAGGACTGCGGCGAGTCTGCTCGTGCTCGGTCCGCCTCTGCATCGACTACCGCACGACGTTCCGCCAGAAGTCGCGGTGAAGCTCGCACCGTCACCGCGACTTCTGGAGGAGCGCCTGGCAGGGGCCCGCGCCTGCCCGCACCTCCCTCGACCCGCCCCGCGCGCGCCTGAGAATCCGCGAGGCGTTCTCACGGCGGGCATCCCTACAGTTGCTCCGTGGATCTCGACACCCTCCTCAACATCGGCCTCGTCGTCCTGTTCGTGCTGGTCGGAGGAGTGTTCGCCGGCACCGAGATGGCGATCGTCAGCCTCCGCGAGAGCCAGGTCCGCGCGATCGAGGCGCAGGGCGAGCGCGGGGCCCGCATCGCGACGCTCGTGCGGAACCCCAACACCTTCCTCTCGGCCGTCCAGATCGGCGTGACGCTCGCCGGCTTCTTCTCCTCGGCCTACGGAGCCTCGACGATCGCGCCCGACCTCGCCCCGCCGCTCGAGGCGCTGGGCCTGTCCGCCGGAGTCGCCTCGACCGTCGCCTTCATCGGCCTCACGCTGGTCATCGCCTACCTCTCGCTCGTGCTCGGCGAGCTGGTGCCCAAGCGACTCGCCATGCAGAAGTCGGTCGCGTTCACGAAGGTCCTGGCTCCGCCGCTGAACGGGTTCGCTCGCCTGATGCGCCCCGTCATCTGGCTGCTGTCGGTCTCGACCGACGGCGTCGTGCGCCTGCTGGGCGCCGACCCGCGCGAGAAGGGCGAGAGCGTCTCGGCCGACGAGGTGCGCGACATGATCTCGAGCAACACCGAGATCCACGAGGACAGCCGCCGCCTGCTGACCGACATCTTCCGCGCCGACGACCGCCGCGTCGCCGAGGTGATGCGTCCGCGCCCGGACGTCGACTTCCTCCGCGGCGAGCTGCCGCTCGAGGAGGGCTACCGCGCCGTCCTCGACCAGCCGCACTCGCGCTATCCCGTGGTCGGCGAGAACCGCGACGACGTGCTCGGCTTCGTGCACGTGCGCGACCTCATGGCGGCGTTCCCGGAGGCGGGCGAGCCCGGCACCGCGAGCAGCGTCTCGGACATCACCCGCCCGATCCTCGCCGTGCCCGGATCGACGAAGGTGCTCGCCGCGCTCCGCACGATGCGGCAGGACGGTCACCAGATCGCCGTCGTCGTCGACGAGTACGGCGGGACCGACGGCATCATCACGCTCGAGGACCTGCTCGAGGAGCTGGTCGGCGAGATCTACGACGAGTACGACGGCGCCCGGCAGGACGTCGACGCGAAGGCGGCCGAGCAGCTGCAGGACGTCGACGGCGGCATGATCCTCGAGGACCTCGAAGAGCTGCTCGGCGTGGAGCTGCCCGACGGCCCGTACGAGACCGTCGGCGGCTACATCCTCGAGCGCATCGGCCGGGTGGCCGTGGTCGGCGACTCGATCGTCGTCGGCGAGCACGTCCTCCGCGTCGCCGAGACGGATCGCTACCGCATCTCCCGCGTGACCCTCACCCCGCAGCCGGCCTCGTCCGTGTCCGCGGAGCCGACAGAGCCGTCCGTCTAGCCCCGACTCCCCGGCGACGGCGGCGCCCCGGGCGGTCGGCCCGCGCGTCTCAGGGCAGCCGCGTCTCGACCCACCGCGTGGCCGGAAGCCCCCGCGCCCCGGGCCGCGCGACCCACAGTCCGCCCGCGAACGGATGCGCCGCCCGCTCGTCGGCCGACAGATCGCGTGACGCCGACGTGATCACCGCCACGTCGAGCCCCTCGCCCGCGAAGGCGATGCTCGAGCAGTGCGGCGCGTCGATCCGGACGCCCTCGCCCTCGACGAGGCGCCCCTCGGCGTCGTAGACCCGCACGCCGGAGCCGCCCCAGATCGACACCCACAGACGACCGTCCTCGTCGACGGTCATCCCGTCGGCGAAGACGCCCTCCTCGAGCTCGACGAACGTCTCGCGCGCACCGTGCGAGCCGTCGAAGTAGGGCCGACGGTAGATCACGCCCGACTCGGTGTCGATCGAGTACATCACCGCGCCGTCGGGCGACCACCCGAGCCCGTTCGAGAGCCGCAGGTCGTGGTCGAGGACGGTCACCGACCCGTCGTGCTCGAGGCGGAGCAGCACGTCGTCGCCCACCGACTCCCCGAGGGTGAGCGAGCCGACCACGAGCCGCCCCTGCGGGTCGATGGAGCCGTCGTTGAAGCGGTGCCCCTCGGGCAGCAGCTCGGAGCCGCGGGTCAGCGAGCCGTCGACCTCGAGGACCGCGAGCCGCCGCGTCAGGGCGACGAGCACCCTCCCGCCGCCGATCGGCAGCGCGCAGCCCACCTGCTCGCCGACGTCCGACCGCGAGACCGCACCGAGCCCCTCGGGGACGAGCGGAGCCGACAGCACCGCCCCCGCCTCGATGTCGACCCAGGTGAGGCGGCCGGTCGAGGGGTCCCAGACGGGGCCTTCGCTGAGGACGTAGGAGGGGGTGCCCGCGGGCGTCGCGTCGATCATGGACTCAACCTAGCCAAGGCGCCCGGGCGCGTCCCGGGGGTGGACGCGGCCGGGGAGGACGGAGTCGAGCCCCGCTTGTGGAGGAGCCGGGACGAGCACGGCCACGACCGGGAGCCGACCGTTCTACACCCTCCGCACCTCACTCCGATAGCCCGACGATACGAATTCCCGCGCGGGTCTATCGTCGTGTCTCGACGCGACCGGAGGGGCCTCCCGCAGAACGAACCGGGGCGACAGGAAGGCGTGCGCCATGTCGACCACCGACACCCCTCGGGGCCCCGTCCGGAGCCTCGTCCCCGCCCGGATCGACCGGCTCCCGTGGACGCGGTTCCACTGGTCGATCGTCGTCGGCCTCGGCTTCTCCTGGGTCCTCGACGGACTCGAGATCCAGATCGTCGCGAGCGCCGGCTTCGCGAAGGAGTTCGACCTCTCGGCCGCCCAGGTCGGCGTGCTGGGCACCGTCTACCTCGTCGGCCAGATCGCGGGCGCTGATCTTCGGCCGGCTGAGCGACAGGCTCGGCCGCCGCAAGCTCTTCATCCTCACCCTCGTCATCTACCTGCTGGCGAGCGGCATCGCCGGCCTCTCGCCGAACTACGCGTTCCTCGCGGTGTTCCGCTTCTTCGCGGGCATGGGCATCGGCGGCGAGTACGCGGCGATCAACTCCGCGATCGACGAGCTGATCCCCGCCAAGTACCGCGGGCGCGTCGACATCGCGATCAACGGCACCTACTGGGGCGGCGCCGCACTGGGCTCCGCGGCCAACCTGTTCTTCCTCAACGACGAGATCTTCGCCGAGAACGTCGGCTGGCGGCTCGGCTTCTTCCTCGGCCCGATCCTCGGACTCGCGATCATCTACCTCCGCCGGCACATCCCCGAGAGCCCGCGCTGGCTGATGACGCACGGCCGCGAGGAGGAGGCGGAGCGCACCGTCGACGAGATCGAGCGCCGCGTGCAGAACGAGGGCGGCGTCCTCGAGCCCGTCGACGACGCGAAGGCGATCACGGTGAAGGCCACCGAGAGCATCCCGTTCCGCACCATCGCGCGAGTGCTCATCCGGCAGTACCCGAAGCGGACGCTGGTGGGCGCCACGATGATGGTCACCCAGTCCTTCCTCTACAACGCCATCTTCTTCACCTACGCGCTGGTGCTCGAGAACTTCTACGACGTGGAGCAGAGCGCCGTCTCGTACTTCTTCTTCCCGTTCGCGATCGGCAACCTCATCGGCCCGCTGGTGCTCGGCCACCTGTTCGACGTCTGGGGCCGGCGGAAGATGATCTTCCTCACCTACGGCGTCTCGGGAGCGGTCCTCGCCCTGTCGGCGGTGCTGTTCAGCATGGACGTGCTGACCGCGACGACGCAGACGATCCTCTGGTGCGTCTCCTTCTTCTTCGCCTCCGCGGGCGCCTCGAGCGCCTACCTGACGGTGAGCGAGATCTTCCCGCTCGAGCTGCGCAGCCAGGCGATCTCGTACTTCTTCACCCTCGGCCAGATCGCCGGAGCCATCGCCCCGACCCTGTACGGCGTGCTGATCGGCGACGGCAGCGACCGCGGCCCGCTCACGATCGGCTACTTCGTCGGCGCGGCGGTGATGATCGTGGGCGGAGTCGTGGCGCTGATCTTCGGCGTCGACGCCGAGCGCCGCAGCCTCGAGAGCATCACCGAGCCCCTGTCGACCGTCCGCGACGGCGACTGACGGGCGGAACATCGGGCGGGAGTGCCGCTCAGCCGCGATCGCGGCCGACGGGCACTCCTGGCCGACGTTCCGAATCACGCGCATGGCGAAAGGCAGCGGCGCTCAGGCGCGCACGCGGACCACTCCTGGTGTCCACCGTTGGGCACTTTCCGCTGCTCTGAGCTGCTCAGAGCCGCAGATCGTGTCCAACGGGGAGCCGCTGTGGTCCGAACCGTCGCGAACGACAGCCGCCGGACCTCCTCCTCACCCGATGCAGGTCAGAGCGCCCCGGGCGGCACCGGGGGCGCGTCCGGCACCTCGTCGACCGCGGTCCGCGGCCAGATGAGGGTGGGCATCCGCTGCCGCTCGGTGAGCGCGAGCGCCTCGCGCACATGGGCGAGCACGTGCGCGGTGAACCCCGCATCGGCTGCGCCCGGCGGGTCGAACGCGTCGAGGAGGTCGCGGAGCACGCGCTCAGGAGGGACGGGGAGCTGTTCGGGTTCGTTCACGTCGACCACTGCCGATCCGGAGGTGGGTCTCGCGCCGGGGTCCAGGGCACGCCGCGAGTGGAGGGAGGGCCGACGCCGCGGCGCCGGATCGAGCGGGGACTCGCGTCCCCGCCGTCGCACCGGCTGCGGAGTCGACACGGTCGTCGTCGGCACCCGGTCATCCATCGTGCAAGGCTGCCGTATACCGTTCCTTCCTGGGAGTGGGTTGACAGCGCTCCAGCGGGCCTCGGTCAGCGCAGCCCGTCCAGCACCGCCTCCAGCTCGTCGACCGCGAAGTCGATCTCGTCCTCGGTGACGACCAGCGGAGGAGCGAGCCGGATCGTGGATCCGTGCGTGTCCTTCGCCAGCACGCCCCGCGCCATCAGCGCCTCGCAGACCGCACGGCCCGAGGCGAGCGCCGGGTCGATGTCGATGCCGGCCCAGAGTCCCGCGCCGCGCACCGCGACGACGCCGCGGCCGATCAGCGCGGTCAGCCGCGCGTGGAGCTGCGCGCCGCGGGCGACGGCGAGCGCCTGGTACTCGCCCGTGGCGAGCATCCCGACCACCGCGAGGCCGACGGCGGCGGCGAGCGGGTTGCCTCCGAAGGTCGAGCCGTGCTGACCCGGCTGCAGCACGCCGAGCACGTCGCGTTCGCGACCACGGCCGAGACGGGCACGATGCCGCCGCCGAGCGCCTTGCCCAGCAGGTACACGTCGGGCACGACTCCCACGAGGTCGCAGGCGAAGGTCGCACCGGTGCGGCCGAGACCCGACTGGATCTCGTCGGCGATGAAGAGGACGTTGCGGCGCGAGGTGATCTCGCGCACCGCGGGGAGGTAGTCGGCCGGCGGCACGACGATGCCGGCCTCGCCCTGGATGGGCTCGATCAGCACGGCGACGGTGTCCTCGTCGATCGCGGCCTCGAGCGCCGCCGCGTCGCCGAACGGCACCGTGCGGAACCCCGGCGTGAACGGGGCGAAGCCGTCGCGCGCCTCCGCGTCGTCGCTGAACGAGATGATCGTGGTCGTGCGCCCGTGGAAGTTGCCCGCGGCGACGATGATGTTCGCGCGTCCCGGCGTCACTCCCTTCACCCGGTAGCCCCAGGCGCGGGCGACCTTGATGCCCGACTCCACGGCCTCGGCGCCCGTGTTCATCGGCAGCACCATGTCCTTGCCGGCGAGCGCCGCGAGCGCGGTGACGAACGGGCCGAGCCGGTCGTTGTGGAACGCGCGGCTGGTGAGGGTGACGCGGTCGAGCTGCTCCCGGGCCGCGGCGAGCAGCACCGGGTGCGAGTGGCCGAAGTTCACGGCGGAGTAGGCGGCCAGGCAGTCGAGGTAGCGGCGCCCCTCGACGTCGGTGATCCACGCGCCCGCGCCGGTCGCGGCGACGACGGGCAGCGGGTGGTAGTTGTGGGCGGCGTGCGCCTCCTCCTCGGCGATCAGGGCGGCGGAGGCGGTGGTCGTGTCAAGGATGCTCATGTCGGTCCTCTCGTGATCGGGTGTCAGCGGCGCAGCTCGAGGGTGCAGCACTTCACGCCGCCGCCGCCGAGCAGCAGCTCGGACAGGTCGACGCCGATGGGCTCGTAGCCGCGCTCGCGCAGCTGGCGCTCGAAGCCGGTGGCGCGCGAGGCGATGACCACGTGCAGTCCGTCCGAGAACGAGTTGAGGCCCAGGACGGAGGCGTCCTCCTCCGACACCAGGATCGCGTCGGGGTAGAGGCGCTGCAGCGTGCGGTTGCCCTCGTCGCTGAACGCGCTGGGCAGGTAGGCGATGTTCTCGTCGTCGAGCACGGCGATCGCCGTGTCGAGGTGGTAGAACGACGGATTCACGAGCTCGAGGGTCACCACCTCGCGACCGAAGATCCGCGCCACCTCGGCGTGCGAGTCTGACGCGGAGCGGAATCCGGTGCCGGCGAGGATGCGCTCGCCGACCAGGAGGAAGTCGCCCTCGCCCTCGTTGACCTCCTCGGGGACGCGCACGTCGAAGCCGGCGCCGCGGAACCAGTCCATGTAGGCGGGGCCCTCGGGCTGGCGCTCGGGGTAGGTGAAGGAGGCGCCGTAGGCGATGCCGTCGATCACGAAGCCGCCGTTCGCGGCGTAAACCATGTCGGGCAGGCCCGGCTCGGAGTCGATCAGCTGCACGTCGAAGCCCAGGCCGACGTAGGTGTCGTAGAGCGTCTGCCACTGGCGGACGGCCAGCGCGGTGTCGGTCGGGACCTGCGGGTCCATCCACGGGTTGATGCGGTACACGACGGTGAAGTGCTCGGGGCGGCACATCAGGACCGTCTTGGCGACGGGGGTGCGGGTCGCGGCGCCGGGTCGGGCGGCGGTGTCGGTCGTGTCGGTGGGAAGCACGGCGGTGTCGGTCATTCGAGTCCTCCTGCGAAAGGCTGCGGATGAGCGGACCGGGTCCAGTGGCGCCGGGTCCCGCGGAGGATCATCGCGGAGTGGCGCACGCTCGGCCCCAGTCTCGCACGCGCGGATCCTGCGATGTCCGCCACACGGCGCAATGAAGGCGCGTTCGAGCACCGCTCAGCGCAGTATCGGAGCGCCGACGCCCCGAGCGAGGCGATACCGCGACGGAGGGGTCGACCCTCCTTTCGGGGGAAGGCGACGACGTCGCGGCCCGCCCTCCGGTCTCCCTCGATCACTAGCATTCAGTCATCGCATCCGCCGCGGTCCTCCGCGGATCCTCTCGAAAGACTCGCCGTGCACACACCTCGTCGTCGCCTGCTCCCCCTCTCCTGCGTCGGCGTCGCCGCCGTGCTGCTCGCCGGGCTCGCCGCCGGACCGGCGGCGGCGGATCCGCTCGCGCCCGTGTCGCCCGCGGCCCCGGCCGACAGCTCCCGCGACCTCGCCTCCCTCGTCGCGGGCTCCGCCGAGCGCGAGGGCGCGGTTCCGCTGGCTCCCGCGAAGACGCAGCGTCAGACGGTCGACGCCACCGCGACCGCCGACGAGGTCGTGCTCTCGGGCCGCATCGTCCTGTCCGGCGCCGACGACGCGAACCCCGCGCCGACCGGCGACGCCTACTTCCTGCGCATCGAGGACGACCTCGGCGGCATCGTGGCCGAGGTCGTGACCACCGCCGACTTCAGCGTCTCGCTCCCGGCCGGCACGAACTACTACCTCCAGGCGTCCGTGCCCGGCAGCACCGACTGGTACGCGACATGGTTCGGCGACACCCCGATCGGAGTCGAGGCCGACGCGCTCGCGACGGACCGCGACGACCTCGTGATCACCCTGCCCCGCACGGCCGCGGCGAGCGGTGGAGTCTTCACTCCCGCCGGCGCCGCCGACCCCACCTCGTGGGTCGTCCAGGCCTACTGGTTCGAGGAGGACGCCGGAACGCTGTACCCGTTCGACGAGACGGACACGAGCAGCGCTCCGAACACCTGGGCCGACTGGTCCCTCTCGGGCGAGGACGCGCTCCCCGTCGGCGAGTACGTGTTCCGCGTCACCCAGCCGGGCTACCCCGCCTTCGACGACCAGTATTTCTCGAACCTCCCCTACGTGCAGCCGAAGGCGATCACGACGCTGCCCACTGCCGGGCTCACCGGCGTCGACTTCCGCCCGACCGGCTTCGCGACCGAGACCGACCGCGTCTTCGGCTCCGACCGCTACGCGACCTCCGCGGCGACGACGCAGCTGGCCTTCGGCGACGACGGCACCCTCCCGGTGCTCTACATCGCCAGCGGCGAGAAGTGGCCGGACGCGCTCAGCGCCGGACCGGCGGCCTCCGTTCAGGGCGGAGCGCTCCTGCTCACCGACCCGAACCGCGTTCCCGCAGTGATCTCGGCCGAGATCGACCGCCTGAACCCCGAGCGGATCGTCGTCGTCGGCAGCTCGCTCTCGGTCAGCGACCAGGTCTTCCAGACGCTCGAGCGCACCTCCGGAGCCGACGTCGAGCGCATCGCCGGCACCGACCGCTACGACACGAGCCGCAAGATCGTCGCGGACGCGTTCGGCGACGACTCCTACGGCGTCCTGTTCCTCGCGACCGGGTCGAACTTCCCCGACGCGCTGTCGGTGGCTCCGATCGCCGGCCGCCTCGGCCAGCCGGTGCTGCTCGTGGACGGCGCGAAGTCCGCGCTCGACGTGCCGACGCGCGCCGCGATCGACCGCCTGCAGCCCGACCTCGGCGAGCTGCTCGGCGGCACCCCGTCCATCTCGGCCGGTGTAGAGGGCGACCTCGCCGCCTCGGGTCTCGTGACCGAGGTCGGCCGCGTCGCGGGCGTCGACCGCCACGACACGAGCCGCCAGCTCAACGACCGGTACCCCTCGAACGAGCTCAACGACACCGCGTTCCTCGCGACCGCCACCGGCTTCGCCGATGCGCTCTCGATCGGCGCGGTCGCCGCGGCCTACGGCGCTCCGCTGTACCTCAGCGAGCCGAACTGCGTGCCGTACGCGACCCGCGTCGCCCTGCAGGCGAACGAGCTCGACTACGTGCTGCTGCTCGGTGGACCGACCACGCTGCAGCCGGCGATCGACTCGCTCTCCGTCTGCTGAGCCGTCCCCCGCGAACGCCCCGTCCCACCGCCTCCGCGCGGTCGGGCGGGGCGTTCCGTCGTCCCGCGTCGGCCCACTACTGTCGGAGGGCCGACGTCGGACACACACTCCCGGAGACTCCATGAGCACCCTCAGCGCACGCCCTCTCCTCGTCGGGATCGAGACCGGGGGCACCAAGGTCGTCGCCGCCGTCGCCGCGCTCGACGAGCCGGAGCGCCTCCTCGCGACGACCACGCTGCCCACCCGCGGTCCGGTCGAGACGCTCGCCGACATCGCCGCGTTCGTCCGCGGCCACGGAGTCGACGGCACCGTCGCGGCGGTCGGCGTCGCCTCGTTCGGGCCGCTCGACGTCGATCCGCAGTCGCCCACCTACGGGCACCTGACCTCGACGCCCAAGATCGGCTGGGAGGGCGTCGACGTGCTCGGCCCGATCGGAGCCGCGGCCCCGGGCGCGCGCACCGCTCTCGTCACCGACGTGAACGGCGCCGCCCTCGGCGAGTCGCGGTGGGGCGCGGCCGTCGGCGAGAGCGACGTGGTCTACCTCACGGTCGGCACCGGAGTCGGCGGCGGGCTGCTCGCCGGCGGTCGCCTCCTCGCCGGCAGCGGCTGGCCCGAGGTCGCGCACCTCCTCCCCCGCCGCCACCCGGAGGACACGTTCGCCGGGACCTGCCC
Source organism: Rathayibacter rhapontici (assembly GCF_001995175.1). Classification (GTDB taxonomy): domain Bacteria; phylum Actinomycetota; class Actinomycetes; order Actinomycetales; family Microbacteriaceae; genus Rathayibacter. The sequence continues at coordinate 5,389 of NZ_MUKN01000041.1, read as the reverse complement.
GTTCCACGGCGACTGCCTCGAGGGGCTCGTCGCCGGGCCCGCCATCAGCGCCCGCTGGGGCGTCGACGGCTCGAGCCTGGGCCCGGAGGACGCCGCGACGAACCTCCGCTTCAGCTCCTTCTACCTCGCCCAGCTCGTGGCGACGCTCGCGTACGTCGCGGGAGTGCGCCTCGCGATCCTCGGGGGCGGCGTCTCGAAGACGCCGGGCCTCCTCGCGGCGGTCGAGTCGGAGGTGGAGCGTCTGATGGGCGCACCGGGCGCGACGGGGACGGCGGCGGGGCGCATCCGGATCGTGCGACCCGGTCTCGGCGACGAGTCGGGCGTGCGCGGAGCAGTGTCGCTCGCGCAGTCGCTGCTCTGAGGCGTCAGCCGAGCATCGCTCCGAGGCGTCAGCCGAGCAGCTCGGCGACCAGGCGCTCCACGCGGCCACGGATGTCGTCGCGGATCGGCCGCACCTGCTCGAGCGGGAGTCCGGCCGGGTCGGCGAGCTCCCAATCCTCGTAGCGCTTGCCAGGGAAGATCGGGCAGACGTCGCCGCAGCCCATGGTGATGACGACGTCGGACTCGCGGACCTGCTCGGTCGTCATCAACTGCGGGACCTCGTGCGAGATGTCGATCCCCTCCTCCGCCATCGCGGCGACCGCGACGGCGTTGATGCTCTCGCCCGGCTCGGACCCGCCCGAGCGGACCTGGACGCGGCCCCCGGAGAAGCTCGTCAGGTAGCCGGCGGCCATCTGCGAGCGGCCGGCGTTGTGGATGCAGACGAACAGGACGCTGGGGGTGTCGTTCACGGGGTCTCCTCGGGGATGGGGATCGGCCCGACGAGTATGGCGCGTCCCGGTGAACGACGGCGCTACCCTCCTGTCCATGACAGGACAGGACGCCGAGGAGCGCACCGGGCCGGGCACCGGACGCGACGAGACCCCCGAAGAGCGCTCGGACCGCAACTGGAACGAGATCCTGCAGGAGCTGCGGGTCGTGCAGACCGGCACCCAGATCCTGGGCGGCTTCCTGCTGACGCTCTGCTTCCAGCAGCGCTTCACCGAGCTCGCGCCGCCGGATGTGGCGCTGTACCTCGTGCTGGTGTTCCTGGCGGCCACGGTGACGGTGCTGGCCCTGGCGCCGGTGGTCGTGCACCGGCTGCTGTTCGCGCGCGGCCGGAAGGCCGAGCTGGTGAAGTTCGGCAACCAGATCGTGCTGACCTGCCTCGCGGCGGGGTCGCTCCTGTTCGTGGGCGTCGTGACGTTCGTGTTCGACTTCGTGCTGACTCCGACGGCGGGGCTGATCGCGGGCGGGGCGGTGCTGCTGATCATCGCGGCGGCGTGGACGAGTGCGCCGGTGATCCTGCGGAGGCGAGCGCGCGGCTGACGCCGACGGTGCCGCTGCCGTTGACCGACGCTGCCGCTGCCGCTGCCGTTGACCGACGCTGCCGCTGCCGCTGCCGCTGCCGCGCGAGGATGCCAGCCGGTCCCGGTCGCCGTCAACCGGCTTCAGCACGGGCGGCTCCGCTCCCTAGCGTGAGGGTGCGGCATCCGGCCGCCCGAGAGGAGACCCAGCATGAGCGCGACCGACGGACCCCAGGACAACCCGCAGAACCACGACACGGTGGACGACGCCGGAGTGGACAAGCCCTCGCAGGCCGAGGGCGACGACGCGCAGATCGGGAACGGTCAGGGCGGCGACGCGCAGACCGGCGACGCGCAGTCGACCGCCGAGGACGTGACGACCGCCGTCGACGACGACGACCTCGACGCCGGCGTCAGCGAGCCGACGGACTGAGCGTGATCCCCGCGCTCGGCGGTCTCGACAGCACGGCGGCCGTCCTCGCCGACGGCTACCTCTTCGGCACCAGGCACTTCGCGCGGGTCGACGCCGACGCCTTCCGCACCCGGATCCTCGGCAGACCCGTCGTGGTGGCCCGGGGCATCGAGGCGGCCCGCTTCTTCTACGAAGGGGGCCGCTTCGACCGGGCGGGCGCCCTGCCCGGTTCCGTCCTGCACCTCCTGCAGGACGAGGGCAGCGTGCAGACCCTCGAGGACGAGCAGCACCACCGCCGCAAGCGGCTGTTCCTCTCCCTCGTCGAGACCGCCGACGAGCGCTCGCGCCTCGTCAGCGCGTTCGCCCTCGAGTGGCAGCGCTCGGCGGCTCGCTTCGCCGGAACCCCGGTGCCGCTGCAGGACATGGCGGCCGAGGTCCTCGGGCGGTCGGTCCTCGCCTGGGCCGGCATCGCGCTGAGCGAGGAGGAGGCGCAGCAGCGCTCCGACGAGCTCCGCAGCATGGTCGACAACGCCGGGCGCTTCGGTCCGCCGAACTGGGCCGCGCGCCTGCGCCGTCGGCGCACCGAGCACTGGGCGCAGAGCCTGATCGAGGCGAGCCGCACTGCCGGCCTGCCGCCCGAGGAGGGCGCCGCGTCGACCGTCGACCGGATCGCGCACGCCGAAGAGGACGGCGCCGTACTGCCGACCGAGGTCGCCGCGGTGGAGCTGCTCAATCTGCTCCGCCCCACGGTCGCCGTCGGCCGCTTCATCGTCTTCGCCGCTCTGGCGCTGCACGAGCACCCGGAGTGGCGCGACCGGCTCGAGCAGCCCGAGGAGCGCGCCGCCTTCGCGAACGAGGTCCGCCGCTTCTACCCCTTCTTCCCGATGGTCGGCGGACGCGCGCGCACGGGACTGCCCTTCAAGGGCGAGACCCTGCCCGCGGGCCAGTGGTTCCTCCTGGACCTGTACGCGACGGACCACGCGGTCGCCCACTGGGACGCCCCCGAGACCTTCGACCCGTCGCGCTTCCTCGCCCCCGTCGACCGCAACGGCTTCATCGCCCAGGGCGGCGGCCACTACGGCGACGGCCACCGCTGCCCGGGCGAACCCGCGACCGTCGACCTCCTGGCGGAGGCGCTCGAGCTGCTCACGACCGGGCACCCGTACGACGTGTCGCCGGGCCAGGACTTCTCGATCAGCCTCCGCTCGTTCCCGACGGAGCCGACCGATGGGTTCGTGGTGACGTTCCGGGCGTAGCGTCCGGGGCTCGATGCGGCTCCGGACGCGCGAGGCCCCCGATTGTCTCGCTCACGACTGGCGCGGTGCCGCCGAGACGATCGGAACGGCGAACGAGCAGCGAGTCAGCTCACGGAGGTCGAGGCGGCTCAGCCATGCGCAACTCCACGTTCTGAGCAGCAGAGTTCTGGTCGCGCGACAGGCGCGCGCGTAACCGATGGTGCTACTGCTAGCTCCTTCCCGCTGCGTACCGCCGGCCCGACAAGGGATCGACGGCCGTTCCGGCACGAACAATTCCCGGCACAGAGTTTCAGGACGACTCTTCGCGGCGCATCGAGCTCGCTGGCCGGGTGCTCCTGCAATGTCCCGGAAACGATCGTTCTCGAGCACTGCACCGGATCGACCCCCGCCCTGGCCACAAGCCGACTTGCGCGCGCTCAGGGAGTTTCCTGTGCCTCGAGTGCCCTTCTTAGGCTCGTTCGAGAACCGAAACCGGACCATCGCGCTAGTTCATCCATGGTGATACGCGTTTCAGATACCGCTTGTTCTTCCAGTAATTGGAGCGCCGTTCGTAGTCTTTGTGCCCGGATCAGTTTGCCGGGCGAAGGCAACCCCTTCGCAGTGAGAACATTGACGATATGACGAGGGGTGAACCCAAGATGTTTGGCGAGCAGGTCCACAGAGAAATCCGGGTCGCTCGCATGTAGTTCAATGTTCCGCTCGATCTCGCGAATGAGGGTATCGCCGGTCAGGCGTCGCGAAGAAGAGGGATGTGTCATGCGTTGTGATTCTGCGTAGAAGCAACTCCAAAGGGCATCTGCGAACAGATCGAAGTGATCGTCAGTGGGCGCGAGCGAGGCATTCAGTGCCGAGTTGACGAGCGAGACCACTGCTGGTGCAGTCCAGGATCGATCGGCCCGTTTCGAGGCCAAGTTCCAGCCCACCGTGTTCGACGTCAACGTGCCGGAAGGGCGCAGCTCCACTTCGACGCGAGCAGTCGGACGCCCTGCAAAAAACGCAACCTCCGCGCCCGGAGGAACTAGGAGACTGTCACCGGCACCTAGCTCGAGCGCGCGTGTTTTCTCGCGCGTTGCCGCTACTCGCACTGAGCACGTTATTGCGCCCTCGAGTTGAAGAACGAGTAGAAACGACTGCTCGGACGGTTTGAATCTTCCTCGCGCCGCCGTGTGCCACATCCGGAGAATCCTCCACTTATCCACCCTTAATTCGTCCGCTGAAACGCGAGCGTCGTTGTCGACGACAATTCCGCGTTCGAGAAGCCACTCCGCCGCTTCGCCTCCCTCCCTGTTCATAGGGTCAGCAAATCACAGGACCGGCTGACCCCAGGACGACTTTACGGACGCTTTCGGAAACGGACGTACGGTATCGGAAATTTTCGCCGATTCGCGTTACTGATGCCGAAGGTTCGTCACTATTGCAGCGATCGACTAATCCTCAACAAGGAGTGCTCAATGAGTGACTACATCACCTATGAACGAGATGCTGACGGCAACGTCCTGCGTCGCACCATCGTCGCCGGCGCCGCCTGGACGATCCCGGTTGTCGCACTGGCAACCGCCACGCCTGCTGCCGCAGCATCGGCGACCGTGGTTCTGACCTTCAATCAGGCCGCATACCAGGGCACCGCCTGCACTCGCTTGAACGGAGTCTCCGTCACCGCGACCACCGCCGGCGTGGCGAGTCCGAACACCCCTGTCACGGTCGTGCTGACAGACGGTTACACCTTCGAGGACGGGACGACGAGCTTCTCTGGGGTGACCGTGGGCGATGGCAGCCTGGCGTTGCCGCCCGTTCGCGTTCCCGCGGCAGGCGGTTCATCTACCTTCGTGGCGACGTCCGGCGCCGCCAGTGGATCAGCGACCGTTACCGCCCCGTTCGTCTCCGGAGGCTTCGGCGTCTACAGCAACGGCACCGTCACCGCCGCTCCTGGAGTGCCCGCCGGATCCACCCCCGTGTACTCGCAGGTATTCCTCACCCCCACGGGCAACATCGTCGCGCCGAACGGCGCCGTCACGGTCGCCAACGTCGACAGCGTCGGCCAGGCGTTCAACGACGGCGGCAGCTGGTCCATCCCCGTCAAGTTCCGCGACGGCACCTTCGGCGTCTACAAGAACGGTGCCGTGACCCCTGCGGCGGGCGTCCCCGCTGGGTCGACCCCCCTTTACGCAGAAGTGTTCCTCACCCCTTCCGGCGACATCGTCGCCCCGGACGGCGCCGTCACCGTTCCCAACGTCGACAGCGTCGGCCAGCCGTTCAACGACGGCGGAGGCTGGTCCATCCCCGTCAAGTTCCGCGACGGCACCTTCGGCGTCTACAGCAACGGCACCGTCACCGCCGCTCCCGGAGTACCCGCCGGATCCACCCCCCTCTACTCG
>NZ_MUKN01000040.1 GCF_001995175.1 Rathayibacter rhapontici | reverse complement strand
GACCTCCGGCGGCTCGCGCTCGTTCTACAGCACCGCGACCGGTGGCGCCTCCTCGGCCGCACCGGCCCGCGAGGGCTCCGGCGGCGGCGCCCGCCGCGGCGGACGGCGCGCGCAGGGCTGAGCTTGTCGGTGCGCCGCTAGCGGCGCACCGCGGTCGGCTCTCTGAGGTGGTTGCGATTCGCAGAGCGGGTCGCGAACGCCTACGGCGATCCGCTGACACGCGGATCACCGGTTCGGCTCGTGGGTGCTGCTTCGGCGGCGCGTGCGGGTCGAGTGGGCGATGAAGGTGTCGAAGGCCGGGAGTTCCTCCTGCGGAGTCGTCCGTGGGAAGAAGTCCCGGCCTTCGTCGTTCCTCCGGTCTGTCGTTGACAGTGCGTGGGTGCGGTCGGCTCGCGCGGCGGGGGGGCCGGTAGCGCGATGCCGCGAGGCGTCGAGAGCGCGCAGGGCTCGGAACGGTGGTCGCCGCGGTCGGCGTTCGCAACCGAGGTCAGGAGCGCGCTGTGGGCCCGATTCTGCGGGCGGAGCGGTCCTCGACCTCGAATACGCACGGACCCGGTCAGCAGGCATGCGGGGTGCGCGCGGACGGGCCTGATCTCCGGAACCGATTCCTTCGTCGGATCTCTGATGACGCTGCCGCGCTGTCGACGCCGCCCAGAAAGTCGGCCGCGATCCGGGCTCAGCCACCATCGTGGCTGACGGTCACTCTCAGCTGACGTACTGCTCGGAATCGCACTCCCGGCCCCGGACACTGCGCCTCGAGCTGCCGCCCCAGATCTCCACACCTCTCGCGCGCGAACCGGCTCAAGCACGGCTCCTCGCCATCAGGCCCGCGGCACGCGGCCCCTTCGGCGGAAGTCGCGGCAGCGCTTCGCCTCCGGAGAGTGGCGCCGAAGCGCGCGGCGGAGCCGAACGTGCGATCCGCGTGCCAGCGGATCGCGCTAGGCGGAACGCACCACGCTCCACGGAACGCGACCACCCCTCAAAGCCGACCGCGGTGCGCAAGACGAACACCGCGGAGCCGAACGCGCGATCCGCGTGCCAGCGGATCGCGCTAGGCGGAACGCAGGACGCTCTCGGGAACCGCGCCCCGTGGAGGAGCCGACCGCGGTGGGCCGCCCCGCGGCCCACAATCCAACGCAGCCCGACCGCGGTGCGCCGCCCCGCGGCGCACAAGACGAACACCGCGAAGCCGAACGCGCGATCCGCGTGCCAGCAAATCACGCTGGGCGGAACGCACCACGCTCCGCGGAACGCGACCACCCCCGGAAGCCGACCGCGGTGCGCCGCCCCGCGGCGCACGAGACAACACCGCGAAGCCGAACGCGCGATCCGCGTGCGAGCGGATCGCGCTAGGCGGAACGCACCACGCTCCGCGGAACGCGATCACCCCTGGAAGCCGACCGCGGTGGGCCGCCCCGCGGCCCACGATCCAACGCAGCCCGACCGCGGTGGGCCGCTCCGCGGCCCACCGTTCAACGCAGTCGGCCGACCGAGGCCAGGGCCGCGCGGACCAGGGCGCCGCGTCCGCCCTCCATCTCGGCGGAGACGGCGTCGGAGCAGGCCTCGTCGGGGGTCATCCAGGTGAGCTCGAGGGCGTCCTGGCGCGGGTCGCAGGTGCCGGTCACGGGGACGACGTAGGCGAGGGACACCGCGTGCTGGCGCTCGTCCGTGAAGGGGCCCATGCCGGGCATGGGGAAGTACTCGGCGACGTGGAAGGGCAGCGGGCTGGCCGGCAGCAGCGGGAACGCCATGGGGCCGAGGTCCTTCTCGAGGTGCCGGAAGAGGGCGTCGCGCAGCGTCTCTCCGTACATCACCCGGCCCGACACGATCGTGCGCGTGATCTGGCCCGACGGCGTCGCGCGCAGCAGCACGCCCACCTCCGTGACCTGGCCGAGCCCGTCGACGCGCACGGGCACCGCCTCGACGTACAGCAGCGGGAGCCGACGGCGGATCTCGGCGAGTTCGTCGTCGGACAGCCACCCGGAGTTGGGGTCAGGGGTACGCACGCTCATGGAGCCATTCTTACCCGACGTTCGTGTCGGTCCGGTTTCGCAGCGGGTGCGGCGGGGCCGGCGGCGATGATGGAGCCATGGGAATCGATCCGAACGCCGTGCTGTGGTCCTCCTCCGAGAAGGACCGGGTGGGGCGCCCGCTGCTGGTGCTCCTGCACGGGTACGGCTCGCACGAGGGCGACCTGTTCTCGCTCGGCGCGTACCTGCCGCTGGAGCCCGTGCTCGCGTCGCTGCGCGCCCCGCTCGCCCTGGACGGGCGGGCGAACGCGTGGTGGCCGCTGCGCCTGCCGATGGATCCGGAGGAGTCGCGCACCGATCCGGCCGAGGTCGAGCAGCCGACCCAGGACGTCCTCGACTGGCTGGACGCGCTCGACCACCCGGGCCCGATCGGACTCCTGGGCTTCTCCCAGGGGGCGGCGCTGGCGGTGCAGCTGCTCCGGCGTGCGCCCGGCCGCTTCGCGTTCGCGGTCGCCCTCTCGGGGTTCGTCGTGCCGCTGCCCGAGGGCGACGACGCGGACGAGCGCCTCGCGCGGGAGCGCCCGCTCGTGTTCCGCGGTCGCGGGACGCTGGACACGGTCATCCCGGAGAGGGCGGTGACGGAGGGCGACGCGTGGTTCCCGGCGCACACCGAGCTCGACTCGCGCGTCTACGAGGGCGTGGCGCACGGAGTGAGCCAGGCCGAGATCGCCGACGTGAGCGCCTTCGTCCGCCGCGCGTTCGGCTGAGCCGCCGACGGCGGGCGCCGCGTCAAGGGTTTGCCCGGGGCGGACGCCGCGGCCAGTGTCGGTGGTGGCAGGGAGGATGGAACCATGCCCACCGATCTCGGCGGCAGCGCTCTCGAGCGCTTCTCCCCCGCCACCCGCGCCTGGTTCCAGGGCGCCTTCCCGGCGCCCACCGCGGCGCAGGAGGGGGCCTGGTCGGCGATCTCGTCGGGCTCGCACGCGCTCGTGGTCGCTCCGACCGGTTCGGGCAAGACGCTGTCGGCGTTCCTCTGGGCGATCGACCGCCTCGTGCAGGGCCCACCGCCGGAGGATCCGCAGCACCGCACGCGCGTCCTCTACGTCTCGCCGCTGAAGGCCCTCGGCGTCGACGTCGAGCGCAACCTCCGCTCCCCGCTCGTCGGCGTCACCCAGACGGCGCTGCGGCTGAACGCCGAGGGCATCGGAGTCGCGCCGTCGACCGTCACGGTCGGGGTCCGCTCCGGGGACACCCCCGCGGCCGAGCGGCGCGTGCTGCAGAAGACCCCGCCCGACATCCTCATCACCACGCCCGAGTCGCTCTACCTGATGCTCACCTCGGCCGCGCGCGAGTCGCTGCGCGGCGTCGAGACGGTGATCGTCGACGAGGTGCACGCCGTCGCCTCGACCAAGCGCGGGGCACACCTCGCGGTCTCGCTCGAGCGCCTCGACGCCCTGCTGCCGAAGCCGGTCCAGCGCATCGGCCTCTCGGCGACCGTGCGCCCGCGCGAGGAGGTCGCCCGGTTCCTGGCCGGCCGCTCGCCGGTGTCGATCGTGGCGCCGGTGTCCGAGAAGCAGTGGGACCTCACGGTCGTCGTGCCGGTCGAGGACATGTCCGAGCTCGGGGCGGCCGCTCCGCAGGAGGGCTCGACCATGGGCGCGACCGGCCCGCAGAGCGGATCGATCTGGCCGCACGTCGAGGAGTCGATCGTCGACCGCGTGCTCGCGCACACCTCCTCCATCGTCTTCGCCAACTCGCGCCGCCTCGCCGAGCGGCTCACCGCCCGGCTGAACGAGATCTACTCGGAGCGCCGCGAGGCCGACCTCGAGCGGGCCCGCGCGGCGGCCGAGCCCGTCGCCGTCGGAGCCCTCGTCGACGAGGCGATCGGATCGATGGCCACGGGGGCGTCCCGCCGGGCCCCGGCCGAGCTCATGGGCGCTTCCGGCGGCACGAGCGGCTCCGGCCAGTCGGCCCCCGACGACGAGCCGCTGCTCGCCCGCGCCCACCACGGCTCCGTCAGCAAGGAGCAGCGGGCGATCATCGAGGACGACCTGAAGTCCGGGCGCCTGCGCTGCGTCGTCGCGACGTCGAGCCTCGAGCTCGGCATCGACATGGGCGCGGTCGACCTCGTCGTGCAGGTCGAGACACCGCCGTCGGTCGCCAGCGCCCTGCAGCGCGTCGGCCGCGCGGGCCACCAGGTCGGCGAGGTGTCGCGCGGCGCCTTCTACCCCAAGCACCGCGCCGACCTGCTGCACTCCGCGGTCACCACCGAGCGGATGCGCTCCGGACTGATCGAGGCGATCCAGGTCCCCGCGAATCCGCTCGACATCCTCGCCCAGCAGACCGTCGCCGCCACGGCGCTCGACGCGCTCGACGTCGACGACTGGTTCGACACCGTCCGCCGCAGCGCGCCGTTCGTGTCGCTGCCCCGCTCGGCCTACGAGGCGACGCTCGATCTGCTGTCCGGCCGGTACCCCTCCGACCAGTTCGCGGAGCTTCGGCCCCGGCTCGTGTGGGACCGCGACGCCAACACCCTGACCGGCCGTCCCGGTGCGCAGCGCCTGGCCGTCACGAGCGGCGGCACGATCCCCGACCGCGGGCTCTTCGGCGTCTTCATGGTCGGCGAGCCCGGCTCCACCGGCAACCGCGTCGGCGAGCTCGACGAGGAGATGGTCTACGAGTCGCGCGTCGGCGACGTGTTCGCCCTCGGAGCGACGAGCTGGCGGATCCAGGAGATCACCTACGACCGCGTGATCGTGACGCCCGCCTTCGGCGAGCCGGGGCGCCTACCGTTCTGGAAGGGCGACTCCCAGGGCCGGCCCGCCGAGCTCGGCGAGGCGATCGGCGCGTTCACCCGCGAGCTCGGCGGGTCGGCCGCCGACCCGGCCCGGGCGCGCTGCGCCGAGGCGGGCCTGGACGAGTACGCCACGAACAACCTGCTGTCCTTCCTCGACGAGCAGCGGATCGCGACCGGGCAGATCCCGGACGACCGCACGCTGGTGCTCGAGCGCTTCCGCGACGAGCTGGGCGACTGGCGCCTCGTGCTCCACTCGCCCTACGGCATGCAGGTGCACTCGCCGTGGGCCCTCGCCGTCGGTGCCCGCGTGCGCGAGCGGCACGGCGTCGACGGCGCGGCGATGGCCGGCGACGACGGCATCGTCGTCCGGATCCCCGACACCGAGTCGGAGCCGCCGGGCGCCGAGCTGTTCCTGTTCGAGCGCGAGGAGCTCGAGTCGCTCGTGACGAGCGAGGTCGGCGGGTCGGCCCTCTTCGCGGCGCGCTTCCGCGAGTGCGCGGCGCGGGCGCTGCTCCTGCCCCGCTACAACCCCGGCAAGCGCTCGCCCCTCTGGCAGCAGCGTCAGCGCGCCGCACAGCTTCTCGACGTGGCCCGCACCTACCCGACGTTCCCGATCATCCTCGAGACCGTGCGCGAGTGCCTGCAGGACGTCTACGACCTGCCGGCGCTGCTGCGCCTGGCCGCGCGGCTCGACGGGCGCGAGCTGCGGATCCTCGAGGTCGAGACCCCGACCGCGAGCCCGTTCGCCCGGTCGATGCTGTTCGGCTACGTCGCCGCCTTCATGTACGAGGGCGACAGCCCGCTCGCGGAGCGCCGGGCCGCCGCGCTGTCGGTCGACGCGGCCCTGCTGGGCGAGCTGCTCGGGCGCGCCGAGCTGCGCGAGCTGCTCGACCCGGTCGTCCTCGCGCAGATCGAGCGCGAGCTGCAGCGGATCGTGCCGGAGCGGCGCCTGCGCGGGCTCGAGGGCGCGGCCGACCTGCTCCGCCTGCTCGGTCCGCTGACCATGGACGAGCTCGGCGAGCGCCTCGTCGAGGAGTCCGTCGCCTCGGCGGACGTCGCGGCCGCTCCTCCGATCGGGCGCGACACGCTCGAGGCGGTCGTCGCGCAGCTCGTGAAGGCGAAGCGCGTCCTGCCCGTGGGCCTCGGCGGCGAGCAGCGCTACGCCGCGATGGAGGATGCGGCGAGGCTCCGCGACGCCCTCGGCGTGCCCCTGCCGATCGGCGTGCCGGTCGCGTTCATCGACCCGGTGCGCGATCCGCTCGGCGACCTCGTCGCCCGCTACGCGCGCACCCACGGCCCCTTCACCGCCGCCGCCGTCGCGACGAGGCTCGGCCTCGGCGTCGCGGTCGTCACCGACACGCTCCGCCGCCTCTCGGGCGAGCGGCGGGTCACCGAGGGCGAGTTCCGGCCGAACGGCACGGGCAGCGAGTGGTGCGACGCCGAAGTGCTCCGCCGCCTCCGGAGCCGCTCGCTCGCCGCGCTCCGCAAGGAGGTCGAGCCGGTCGACGGCGCAGCCTACGGGCGGTTCCTCCCGGCGTGGCAGCACGTCGGCGGATCGCTCCGCGGCATCGACGGCGTCGCCTCCGTCATCGAGCAGCTCGCCGGAGCGCCGATCCCGGCGTCGGCGTGGGAGACGCTGATCCTGCCCTCGCGGGTCCGCGACTACTCCCCCGCCATGCTCGACGAGCTCACCGCCACCGGAGAGGTGCTCTGGGCCGGCGCCGGCACGCTGCCCGGCAACGACGGCTGGGTCAGCCTGCACCTCGCCGAGACGGCCGGGCTCACACTGCCCGTGCCCGGCGAGACGCTGCCGCTCGGCGAGCTGCAGCAGGAGATCGTGGGGGTCCTCGGCTCCGGCGGCGGCTACTTCTTCCGCCAGCTGTCCGACGCGGTCGGCTCGACCGACGACTCCGCCCTGGTGGACGCGCTCTGGGAGCTCGTCTGGGCCGGGCTGCTCACCAATGACACGCTCGCTCCGCTGCGCACCCTCGTCGGCACCAGCGGAGGAGCGCACCGCCAGCCGCGCGCACCCGCCCGGGCCCGTGCGCCCCGCGGCCGCATGATGACCCGGCCGACGATGCAGACCCGCGTCGGCCCGCCGACCGCGGGCGGCCGCTGGTCGATCGTGCCGCTCGCCGAGTCCGATCCGACGGTCCGCGGGCACGCGCTCGGCGAGGTGCTGCTCGAGCGGTACGGGATCGTGACGCGCGGCTCCGTGCAGGCCGAGGGCGTGCTCGGCGGCTTCGCGCTCGCCTACAAGGTGCTCAGCGGCTTCGAGCAGCAGGGCCGCGCCCGCCGGGGCTACTTCATCGAGAAGCTCGGAGCCGCGCAGTTCGGCACCGCGGGCAGCGTCGACCGGCTGCGCACCTTCGTGCCGCAGGACGACGCGCGCGACCGCCCGCGGCCGGTGCTGGCCCTCGCGGCGACCGATCCCGCGAACCCGTTCGGCGCGGCGCTGCCGTGGCCGCAGGGCGAGGGGCACCGGCCCGGACGCAAGGCCGGCGCGCTCGTCGCGGTGGTCGACGGCGAGCTCGCCGTGTACCTGGAGCGCGGCGGCAAGACCGCGCTCACCTTCACGAGTGACGAGACCGCGCTGGCGGACGCCGCCGGCGCGTTCGCTCAGCTCGTGCGATCCCGCGGAGTCGAGAAGCTCACCGTCGAGAAGGTCGACGGCGACTTCTCCCTCGGCACCGCACTGGGCGACGCCCTCGTCGCGGCCGGCTTCGTGGCGAACCCGCGCGGACTCAGGATGCGCGCGTGAGCGCCGGGAGGAGCGCCCGTGCCCGAGGGTGACACCGTCTACCGATCGGCGCACAACCTGGCGGAGGCGCTCGACGGGCAGGTCCTGACGACCTGCGACGTCCGCGTGCCGAAGTACGCGACCGTCGATCTCACCGGCGAGACCATCGACTCGGTGGTGCCCCGCGGCAAGCACCTGCTGATGCGCGTCGGGGAGGCGCTGATCCACTCCCACCTCAAGATGGAGGGCAGCTGGCACCTCTACCCGCGCGGCGGCGAGCGGCCGAAGTGGCACCGCCCCGCGTTCCAGGCGCGCATCGTGCTCGAGACCGCGCAGTGGCAGGCCGTCGGCTTCGAGCTGGGGCTCCTCGAGATCGTCCCCCTGTCGGCCGAGGAGGACGTCGTGGGCTACCTCGGTCCCGACCTGCTCGGGCCGGACTGGGACGCTGAAGAGGCGCTCCGTCGCCTCTCCGTCGACCCCGAGCGCCCGATCGGGCTCGCCCTGCTCGACCAGCGGATCATGGCCGGCCTCGGCAACGTCTACCGCGCCGAGCTCTGCTTCCTCCGCGGCGTGCTCCCGACCCGCCCGGTCGGCGAGTGCGGCGATCTCGTCCGCACCATCGCCCTCGCGAAGAAGCTGATCACGGTCAACCGCGAGCGCATCGAGCGCACCACGACCGGAAACCTCCGCCCGGGGCAGCAGCTCTGGGTGTACGGGCGCGACCGCCGGCCGTGCCGACGCTGCGGCACGCCGATCAGGCAGGGCGAGCTGGGCGACAGCGAGCTGCAGCTGCGGGTCACCTACTGGTGCCCGCACTGCCAGAGCTGACGGTCCGCACCGCGGTGTGCAGCCCCTCCCGCCGCTCAGCGGGCGGGGCGCGCCGTCCGGGCGGCGGCGGCCGCCCCTGCGGCATGCTGAGACCCGAGCATCACTCGTCTCCCTCCGGTCGGATACGCCGCTTCGGAGCCCTCCGACGACGCATCACGCCAGCACTCCGACTCGATCACGCCAGTCGCTCCGCGACCTGAGACGAGTCGCTCCCGGGAACCCATTCTTGTGTGGCCCTGACCCGAGAGCACGAGAGCGAGACGACCATGACCCGACCCCCCACCGACACCATCGCCCCCACGATCCACCGCCGGACGGTCCTCGTCGGCGCCACGTGGAGCGTGCCCACGATCGCGGTCGCGATCGCCGCGCCTCTGGCCGCCGCGTCCGGCGGCACTCCGTCCGTCTCGCCCGCGAACGGCACCGTGATCACCACCTGGAAGGGCGATCACCACTACGGCAGCGGCAACTCGAACCCGAGGCGGCGCGCCTACGACCTGCCCGTCACCGTCACGGACGCCACCGGCGCCGCCGTCGCGAACGCGACCGTCACGATCGTCGCAACCGGTCGCAACAGGGACGGCGATCTCCTCGCCGTCCACACCTCCCCGGCGCCGTCGAACGGCGGACCCGAGAGCAGCCCCAGCCCGACCGCGACGCTCACCACCGGCCCGTCCGGCACCGCCCTGTTCGCGATCAGCACGCAGAACCTGTCGTCGGGCGAACGCCCCGCCGACGCCGTCCTCACCATCACCGTGACCACGCCCGGTGGATCCGCGACCTCGGTCGTGTCGGTGCACCTCACCGAGAACGACTGACCGGCACCACCGATCGGCCGGAGCACTCGCCGGTCGCCTCCTCGGGTGGGGCCGCTCTCCCCTCCCGCTGGACGCCCCGGAGCCCGGTCGGTGCTACTCCGCCTTCGCCGCCCGCGGAGACGGCACGTGCGCGCTGTGGACGCTCAGTCCGAGCCGCTCGACCGACTCGACGCGCGGGGCGACCTCGCCGCCGTTCGCGACGATCCAGCTGCCGACCAGCAGCAGCTCGTCCTGCCCGGCCGTCAGCGGCCCGCTGACGGCGAAGGTGCCGAGCGTCGGAGTCGAGAACGTCACGCGCACGGGATCGCCGTGCTGCAGCCCTTCGACGGAGCACTCCCCCGCGGGCGCCTCGGGCGCCGCGGCCAGCGCCAGGCTCTGCACCTCCGTGCCGGTGCCGAGGAACACGTCGGCGACGACGAGCTCGCCGCCCACCGCGCGGCCGACCACGCCCTCGATGCCGTAGAGGCCGTAGCGGGGCGAGCGGATGAGCATCCGCACGTCGTCGCCGACGCCGATCTCGGCGAGCGCTCCGCGGATCGACTGCACGTCGCGGCGGGCGGGAGCGGAGGCGAGGGCGTCGAGGATCTGCATCCGATCAGGGTAGCCCGCCGACCACCGCCGCCTCGGGGAGGGTGCCCCGGAACGACGAAAGCCCCGCCGGAGCAGGGCTTTCGAGAGGTGCGGAGTCGGTGGGATTTGAACCCACGGAACCCAATAAAGGGTTCTCCACCTTAGCAGGGTGGTGCACTCGACCGGACTATGCGACGACTCCCGAGCGCCCGCTGGGCGAACGCACGACGACCATCATAACCGTACGCGGCGCACCGGGACGACACCGCGGGCGCGGGCTACTGCTCGTCGAGGGTGCGGCCGACGGTGCACGTCTCCTGCTGCGCGGTCTGGCCGGTGACGTCGCTCGGCAGTGCCACCG
Organism: Rathayibacter rhapontici; assembly: GCF_001995175.1. Classification (GTDB taxonomy): domain Bacteria; phylum Actinomycetota; class Actinomycetes; order Actinomycetales; family Microbacteriaceae; genus Rathayibacter. The sequence continues at coordinate 25,097 of NZ_MUKN01000040.1, read as the reverse complement.
CGGTCCCCTCCGGAGCCGGGGCCGGGGAGGCGGCTCCGGTCGGCGCCTCCGCCACCGGGGCCTCGGCCGCGGGCTCGGACGGAACGGGCGTCGAGCCGTCGGCCGCCTCCGAACCGCCGCCGGTCGTGCCGGTCAGCGCGATCGGCTGATCGGCCTGCAGTGCCGCGGTCAGCGTCGCCGCCGCCTCCTCGCTCGGGTAGACGCCGTTGCCCTCGATGAAGGTGGGGTACTGCACGAAGACGACGTCGGCGAGGTCGACGTCCTTCACGGCCAGGCCGATGGAGACCATCGTGTTGACGTTCTCGAGCGACGTGGACAGCTGCATGTTCGAGACGGCGGCCTTCGCGAGGCCGTAGAGGGCGACCGGGTTCGAGAGCGTCGACGCGCTCTTCACCTTGCGCACGAGCGACGAGAGGTAGACCTGCTGACTCGAGATGCGGGTGAGGTCGCTGCCGTCGCCCACGCCGTGCCGGGTGCGGAGGAACGCCAGGGCCTCGGCCCCGACGAGCGTGTGCGTCCCGGCCGAGAGGGTCAGCCCGGTGTACTCGTCCTCGAGCGGCGTGGCGACGCAGACGTCGACTCCGCCGACCGCGTTCGACATCTCGATGACGCCGTCGAACTGGATGAGCGCCGCGTACGGGATCTCGAGCCCGGTCAGCTGCTCGACCGTCTGCACGGTGCAGGCCAGTCCCCCGAGCTCGAGCGACTGGTTGATCTTCTCGGAGCCCACCGCCTCGGTCACCGATCCGGTCGCGGGATCGGTGCACGACGGGATGGGGACGTACAGGTCGCGCGGGAAGCTGACCACCTCGACGGACGAGTGGTCCTCGGAGATGTGCATCAGCATCGTCACGTCGTTGAGGTTCTCGGTGCGCTCGCCGAACGCGCCCGCCTCCGACCCCTCCGCGCTGTCGCTGCCTGCGAGGAGGATGTTGACCCCGCCCTCGATCGCGCCGATCTCGGGGACCGGGCTCCCCGACGAGCCCGCCTCGAGGTCGACGGAGGGCCGGGCGCTGCCGGCGATCATCGAGACGGCGATCACGACGATGCAGACGGTGCTGAGCACGCCGACGCCGACGCAGGCGGCGAGGATCCGGCCGAGTCGGCGCAGGCCGCTCTGCGGGCGCAGACGGCCGTGGCGGGCGGCGGTCCGGCGCGACGGGGCGGCTTCGCTCATCGGATGGATCTCCCTCTCGGTGTCGCCGCGGGAGTCGCTCCGTGCTGGTCCCGGCGGTCGGGCGCTCGAGGAGGGGCGTCTCCCGCTGATCGGGGCCCGCCTCGGCTCAGCCGAAGAATCCGACCGAGCAGGTCTGCTGGTCGGCGCTCTGGCCGGTCACCGAGTCTGGCAGCGCAACCTTGGATTCGCCCGCAGGAGCCGGGGCGGGCGTGCCCGGAGTCGCCTCGGCCGGGGCGGGCGTGCCCGGAGTCGCCTCGGCGTCGCGAGCGGCTCGGCGGTCGCGGGCCCCGCCGGGATCTCGGACTGCGCGGGCGCCGGGGCGGCGGGCCCTCCCTCGACGACGGCGCCGCCGCCGGTGCCTCCGGTGATCGAGATCGGCTGGTCGGTCTGCAGCGCGGTGGCGAGCACGTCGCCCGCGGTGCGCTCGGGAACGACTCCACCGTAGGTCTCGGCCGTCGGATACTGTGCGAACACCACGTCGGCGAGGTCCACGTCACTGAGGGCGAGGCCCATCTGCACCATCGTGTTGACGTTGTCGAACTCGGTCGAGAGCGTCATGTTGCCCAGCGCCGCCTTCGCGAGACCGTAGAGGGCGACGGGGTTCAGGAGCCTGTCGGCGCTCTTGATCTCGCGCACCAGGGACGAGAGGAACACCTGCTGGTTGCTGATGCGGGTCAGGTCGCTGCCGTCGCCGATGCCATGGCGGCTGCGGAGGAACTGCAGCGCGGCCATGCCCTCCAGCGAGTGGGTGCCGGGCGAGAGGTAGGTGTTCGTGTAGGGGTCGGCGATCTCGGTGGCGACGCAGACCTCGACTCCGCCGACCGCGTTCGACATCTCGATGACGCCGTTGAACTGCACGACCGCCCCGTAGTCGACGCGGACGCCCATCAGGTCCTCGACCACTCCGGCGACGCAGCCCAGGCTGACGTCCTTGCCCATCGCCTCGTTGATCTTGGTGCCGGCGCGCTCGGGGATCGTCTCGCCGGTCGCGGCGTTCACGCAGGAGGGGATGTCGACGTACATGTCGCGCGGGAACGAGACGACCGTGGCGTTCGTGTGGTCGGCGGACACGTGCAGGAGCATGTTGACGTCGTTGAGGACGCTGGTCTCCTGATCGGGGTCGCCGTAGGCGTCGCCCTGCCCCTGACGGGAGTCGCTGCCGACGACGAGGACGTTGAAGCCGCCCTCGAGGGCGCCGATCTCGGGTGCCGCTCCGGCGGCGCCGACGCTGGACCCGGCGGCGACGGGGTGCAGATCGACGGAGGGCTGCGCGGACTGCACGAGGAGGGTCGCGGCGATCGCGACGACGGAGATCGAGGCGGCGATGCCGACTCCGGAGACCGCGGCGGCGGCCTTCACGAGGGTGCGGGGGACGCTGTGCCGCTTCTGCCGACCGTGCCGCACGAACGGACGCGGGGACCGCGCCGACTCGTCGGCGGCGGACCGGTCCGTCGAAGGGCGCGTCCTGAGCATCCGTCTCCCGTTCGCGTGCTGGGTGCTGCCTGGTTCCCGCGCGCCGCAGCCGGGCGGGGTGCCACCGGCGTGTGCGCGTCGGGACATAGTACCCGGCGGCCTCCGGAACGGTCGGGGAGACCGGATCGCGACGAGTCGGGCGGCAGCGGATCGTGACACGCCGGTAGCGTGGAACCGATCCCGGCGAACGGACATACCTGGACATGACCACCTCCTCACCGCCGCGGGACGCCGCCGAGTCCTCCTGGGCCTCCGTGCTCGCGGGCGACCCGGACGGCTTCGGCCGGCTCTACGACACCTTCCGGCACCGCGTCTTCTGGCACGCACTGCGGCATACCGGCGCCCTGCACGACGCCGAGGACATCGCCGCCCTCGTCTTCCTCGAGGCGTGGCGCAAGCGCGCGGGCATCCGGCTCGTCGACGGGTCGCCGCTGCCCTGGCTGCTCGCGACGACGAACAACGTCGCCCGCAACGTGGACCGCTCCCGCCGCCGGCACCGGATCGCGCTGAGCCGGCTCCCCCTGCACGAGGAGTACGGCGAGTTCACCGACGAGTCGGACCGGCGGATGGACGACGCACCGCTGCGCGAGGCGATCCGCCACGCCTTCGCCGGGCTCTCCCGGCGCGATCAGGACGTGCTCTCGCTCTGCGTCGTCGCCGGGATGCCCGTCGCCGAGGCCGCCGCCGTCCTCGGCGTCCCCGTCGGGACCGTGAAGTCCCGCCTCTCCCGCTCCAAGGCGAAGCTCGCCGCCCTGATCGCCGACCTCACCGCCGACGCCGCCACCGATGGAGGTGCACGATGAACGAGAAACCCGTCATCGATCCCGCTCGCGATCGCGCCTTCCGCGCGATGATCGTCGAGAACGCCCGCGCCGAGAGCGCCCGGCCGTCGCTGCGCGGCCGCGCCTCATTGCTGATCGGCCTCGTCGTCGCCGCGCTGCTCGTCTCGGGCGGCGGAGTCGCCCTCGCCTTGACGGGCGTCCTCCCCGGCCCGGTCTCCGCACCGGCTCCAGTCGAGACCGTGACGGTCACTCCGACGCCCACTCCCCCTCCGACGACCGCCCCGGCACCGCCCCCGGAACCGGAGCCCACGCCGACCCCGACCCCGACGGCCGCCGACGTCGGCGGCTGGACCATCGGCTTCGACGGTGTCGGCCCGATCGCGTTCGGCGGCACGACGGCATCGGCGACCGCCGCGCTCGACACGACGGACCTCGTGCCGTTCGACTTCGGAGTCGAGGAGTGCCGGGCGGACTACCGGCAGCTGCCCGGCAACGACCGCTCGTTCGTCGGCGTGGACTCCGACGAGGCAGGTGCCGTGGACGGCATCGAGGTCGCCGACTACCCGACCGACGAGGGCGCGCAGCTCGGAGGAGCCCTGCCCCGCACCGCCGAGGGGATCTCGACCGGCTCGACGCGCGAGGAGCTCCTCGCCGCCTACCCCGGTCTCGTCGAGGAGGCGCCGGTCGCCGGAGACGGCCTCTACTCGCTGGCGGGACCCGAGGGACGCACCCTCTGGTTCCGGGTCGCGACCACCACGGAGACGGTGGGGGCCATCACCCTGACCGCGTTCGCCGACTACACGATCGGAGGCTGCGGCGCGTAGGGCCGGGGCGTCCCGCCGGACGCGCGGACGGCGTGGAGCAGTGGAGGCTGCGTGATCGGGCGGAGGGCGTGGGATTCGAACCCACGAGACATCTCTGCCCACCAGTTTTCAAGACTGGCTCCATCGGCCGCTCGGACAGCCCTCCCGGCCGCGCTCCCGAGGGGCGCGACAGTCGATGGTAACCGACGGGCGTCCCGGGGGCGGGGACCGCGTTCGGAACCGAGGGCGGGAGGGTCGCGGGGCGGCGCTCGATGCCGCCGGCGGGCTCTCCTGACCTCGGTTCGGTGCAGCCCTCGTCAGCGCAGCGCCGAGAGGGCGGCGGCCACGCCGTCCTCCTCGACAGGGGGCACGACGGCCGAGGCGACCGCGCGGACCTCGTCGGGCGCCTGCCCCATGGCCAGGCCGGCGCCGTGCTCGGCGGCCCAGGTGAGCATCTCGATGTCGTTGCGGCCGTCGCCCAGGGCGACGACGTCGGAGCGCTGGATGCCGAGCTCCTCGCGGACGACCTCGAGGGCGGTCGACTTGTTCACCCCGTGGGGCGCGATGTCGAGCCAGGCGGTCCAGCCGATCGCGTAGCTGACCTGGTGCAGGCCCATCTTCTCGACGAGGCCCGAGAACTCGTCGATGCCGGTCTCGGGCGAGATGACGACGACGCGGGTGCAGAGCCGGCCCAGCAGCTCCTCGAACGGGACGTGGGCGGTCTCGACGCCCATCACCGCGCCTCCGGGGAACGCCTCGGTGTAGAAGAAGGCGCCGTGCTCGTCCTCGACGGCGTAGTGCGCCTCGGGCAGGAAGCGGAAGATGTTCTGCAGCACCTCGGTGGGGTCGAAGGTCTTGACGATCTCGGGGCGGTAGCCGCCCTCGACGCCCTCGTCGCGGCGCAGGGTGACGGCCCCGTTGCAGCAGATCACGTACTCCGGGGCGATGCCGAGGCGCGCCACGACCGGCAGCGTGGACGCGGGCGAGCGGCCCGTGGCGAGCATGACCTCGTCGCCCTGGCGCTGGACGCGCAGGATCTCGTCGATCACGGCATCGGTGATGGTGCCGTCCTCGTGCATGACGGTGCCGTCGATGTCGAGCGCGACGAGGCGGCGGCCGGAGGCGGCGCTCATGCCGTGGCGACCGGCTCGAGGACCTCGAGGCCCCCCAGGTGCGGGCGCAGCGCCTCCGGGACCACGACCGAGCCGTCGGCGCGCTGGTGCGTCTCGAGGAGGGCGACGATCCAGCGCGTAGTGGCGAGCGTGCCGTTCAGGGTGGCGACGGGAGCGGTCTTGCCGGACTCGGTGCGGTAGCGGGTGTCGAGACGGCGGGCCTGGAACGTGGTGCAGTTCGAGGTGGACGTGAGCTCGCGGTAGGCGTCCTGGGTGGGCACCCACGCCTCGACGTCGAATTTGCGCGCGGCGCTCTGACCGAGGTCGCCGGCGGCGGTGTCGATCACGCGGTAGTGCAGGCCGAGGCTCTGCAGCATGCCCTCCTGGTAGGAGAGGAGGCGCTCGTGCTCGGCCTCCGCGTCCTCGGGCAGCGTGTAGACGAACATCTCGAGCTTGGTGAACTGGTGCACGCGGATGATGCCGCGGGTGTCGCGACCGCCCGAGCCCGCCTCGCGGCGGTAGCAGGTGCTCCAGCCGGCGTAGCGCTTGGCTCCGCCGGCGAGGTCGAGGATCTCGTCGCTGTGGTAGCCGGCGAGCGCGACCTCGCTGGTGCCGGTGAGGTAGAGGTCGTCGTCGCGGAGGCGGTAGACCTCGTCGTCGTGCTCGCCGAGGAAGCCGGTGCCGTCCATGATCTCGGGCTTGACCAGCGTGGGGGTGATCAGCGGGGTGAAGCCCGCCTCGAGCGCGCGCTCGAGGCCCAGGTTCATCAGGGCGATCTCGAGGCGGGCGACGAGGCCCTTGAGGAAGTAGAAGCGGGCGCCGCTGACCTTCGCGCCGCGCTGCATGTCGATCCCGTCGAGGAGCTCGCCGATCTCGAGGTGGTCGCGCGGCTCGAAGTCGAAGACGGGGCGCTCGCCGACGGTCTTCACGAGCTCGAACTCGTCCTCGCCGCCGGCGGGCACGCCGTCGATGATCGGGTTGGCGATGCGCTTCACGAGCGAGGTGAAGCGCTCGTCGGCCTCCGACGCCTCCTGCTGGGCCTGCTTGGCTCCGGCCGCGAGGCGCTGCGCCTCCTGCACCAGGGCGGCCTTCTCGTCCTTGGGGGCCTTCGCCACGGTCTTGCCGAAGGCGTTCTGCTCGGCGCGCAGCCGCTCGGCCTCGGTGATCGCCGCGCGGCGCACGCGGTCGGCCTCGAGGGCCTCGTCGACGAGCTCGACGGAGTCGCCGCGCGCCTCCTGCGAGCGCTTGAGGACGTCCGGGTCCTCGCGGAGAAGTACGGGATCAATCACCCCGGCAGTTTAGCGGGGTGCGCATGAAGGCCTCCCCACCTGGGGATCGACCGAGCAGGCCATCCGATCGGGGGCAGTGCTGCGAATCTGTAGAGTCCCCTCCCCCGCCCCGCCCTCGAACGGAACCACCGCATGACCGACACGACCGCTCCCGTCCTCGTCGCCCGCGACGGCCCGATCGCCCGTGTCGTGCTGAACCGCCCCGGCGCCCTCAACTCCCTCGACCTCGGCTTCGCCTCCCTGCTGCTCGAGACCGTCCTCGAGCTGGACGCCGATCCCGGCTGCACGGTCATCGCGATCGAGGCGGCCGGCCGGGCGTTCTGCACCGGCGGCGACGTCTCGGCGATCATGGGGGCCGCCGAGCCCGAGCTCTACCTCCGCGAGCTGGCCACCGTGTCGGCCGAGGTCTTCCGCGTGCTGGAGCAGACGGACGCCGTCGTGGTCTGCGCCGTCGACGGGATGACGGCCGGCGCCGGCATCGCGTTCGTCCTCGCGGCCGACATCGTCGTCGCGACCCCCGGTGCGGTCTTCCTCAGCGCCTACGGCGACGTGGGGCTCGTCCCCGACTGCGGAGTGACGGTCTCGCTCCCCCGCACGATCGGCCGCCGCCGCGCGCTCGACTTCACCCTCTCCGGGCGTCCGGTCCGCGCGATCGAGGCACTGGAGTGGCAGCTCGTCACCGAGATCGTGCCGCGCGCCGATCTCGCGGCCCGGATCGACGAGCGCGCCACGGCTCTGGCCGCGCGCCCCGCCCACGTGGCCGCCGCCACCAAGCGCCTGCTCCGCACCGACCCCGCCGTGCACGCGGAGCGCCTCGAGGAGGAGGTCGACGTGCTGGTCGAGCTCCTCGCGACGCCGCAGACGCGCGCACTGCTCGACGCCGAGCACGACCGCCAGCGCGCCCGCCGCGCCCGCACCACCGCCACCGCCGCCGCCGTCTAGGGCGAGTTGAACACGATCCGGCACTCAGCCGGAGCGACGCCGCCGCCCGCTACCGTTCCCCCATGACGGAGACCGGATCCAGGCGCGCGGCGGTCGTCGTGAACCCCTCGAAGGGCGATCAGGCGCGGCTGCGGCACCTCGTGGCGACGGCCGAGCAGGAGCACGGCTGGGCGCCGACCGTGTGGTTCGAGACGACCCCGTCGGAGCCCGGAGCGACGCAGGCCCGCGCGGCGACCGCCTCCGGGGTCGACGTCGTGCTCGCCGCGGGGGGCGACGGCACGGTGCGCTCGGTCGCGGAGGGGCTGCGCGGCTCCGGCACCGCGCTGGCCGTGCTGCCGTTCGGCACGGGCAATCTGCTCGTGCGGAACCTCGGCCTTCCCCTGGGCTTCGAGGAGGCGGTGCGGGTCGCGTTCGGCGGCGGCGAGCGCCGGATCGACACCGGCGTCGTCGTCCTGGAGCGGCCGGACGGCGAGCGGGTCGAGAACGTGTTCCTGGTGATGGCAGGTCTCGGCATCGACGCGAAGATGATCGCGAAGACCAACACGGCGCTGAAGAAGGCGGTCGGCTGGCTCGCGTACGTCGACGGCGGCGTCCGCGCGCTGGCCGAGCTCCAGCCGGTGAGGCTGCGCTACTCGATCGACGGGGCGGCCTCGCGCACGGTCTCGGTGCACTCGGTCATGGTCGGCAACTGCGGGGTGCTGCCCGGCGGGATCCTGCTGATCCCGGACGCGGAGCCGGACGACGGAGTGCTCGACATCGTGGCGCTGCGACCGCGCGGTCCGCTGGGCTGGCTCAAGGTGTGGAACACGATCACGTGGGAGAACGGCGTGCTGCGCCGCTCGGCCGCGGGCCGCAAGCTCATCGACCTGCGCGAGGACGCCCGCGACGTGATCTACCTCAAGGGCCGGGACGTGCGCATCGGCGTCGACGAGCCGCAGGAGATCCAGCTGGACGGCGACGGATTCGGACTGGCCGCGGCCGTGCGGATCCGGGTGGATCCCGGCTCCCTGCTCGTGCGGGTCCCGCAGCGCTGAGCCGGGGTCACCGCCGCCACTCGGGCGGCGGCACGGCGAGTCCGCCGAGGTCCCGGATCGACGCGGCGCCCGACTGCCGCAGCATCGTGCGGAACTCGGCGTCGAGGACCGCGAGGCAGCGGACGACCTCGTCGGCCCCTCCCGCGGCGAGCGCCCACATCGCCGGGCGGCCCACGAGCACCGCTCGGGCGCCGAGGGCGAGCGCGGCCAGCACGTGCCTCCCCGCGCGAACGCCGCTGTCGGCGAAGACCTCGACGTCGCGGCCGACCGCCTCGACCACCTCGGCGAGCGCGGCGACGGCGGTGATCGAGCCGTCCATCCGCCGACCGCCGTGCGTCGAGACGACGACCCCGGAGGCGCCCGCATCGACCGCGCGGCGGGCGTCGTCGCCGCGGAGCACGCCCTTCACGACGACAGGGAGTCCGGAGACCTCGGCGAGCCACCGGATGTCGTCGAGCCCCGGATGCGGGACCGGACGGTGGAGCACCCGCTCGCGCTCGGCGGCGGTCAGGTTGCCCAGGCGCGCGCGGCCGGGCACATCGGGCCAGCTGAGCGGCTCGGTCCCCGGGCGCTCCTCCCGCAGCACCGGCGTCTCGACGGTGAGCATCAGCTCGGGCGCCCGCGGCGGCGGCGCGCTCGACGAGGGCGCGGGTCACGTCGCGGTCGGCCAGCAGGTAGACCTGGAACCACCAGGGCGCGCCCTCGGCGGTGATGCGCTCGAAGGGCACGGCCGTGTTGGTCGAGACGCCGAGCAGCGTGCCGGCGCGGGCGGCCGCCTCCGCCATCGCGACCTCGCCGCGCGGATCGGCCGCCACCTGCTGCGCCATCGGCGCGATCATCACCGGGCCCGCGATCGGCGTGCCGAGGACGGTCGTGGCGATCGCGCGTCGGGCTCGCCGTGCAGGGCGGCGGGGCGGAAGCGCACCGCGTCCCAGGCCGCGAGGTCGGCGTCGCGCTCGAGCGCCCCGCCCGCGACCGCCCCGTAGTACTCGGCGACGAACCAGGGCAGCAGCTCGCGGGCGCGCTCCTCGAGCTCGGCGGCGAGCCGCACCGCGGTGTCAGCGGCCATCGAGGGCCTCCACCTCGAGCACCAGGGCGGAGGACGGCGCGAGCAGCGGGGTCCGCAGGCCCACCTCGGCGAGCAGCGCACCCGGCAGCACCACCTCGCCGCGGCGCGTCCACTCCGGCGGCACCGCGTCGAGGAAGCGCTCGGGCGCGAGCTCGTCGACCACCCGCACCCGGTAGCGCAGCGACGGGTCGAGCCCGACGAGCCGGGTGGCCGGCGGCACCGCGTCCTCGCCCGTGCTCGAGCGCGCCAGACGGTAGACGGCGTGCCGACGGTCGGGCGAGACGGCGCCGGTGAGCTCGGAGCCGTCGTCGGCCGTGTCGCCGTGCACGAGCTCGGCCGTCGCGAGGAGCGGCCGGACGCGCTTGTAGAAGCGGATCCACGCGGCGAGCGCCGTCCGCTCCTGGGCACTGCTGCCGGTGATGTCGGTCTCGATGCCGGGAGACGAGAACAGCGTGGTCGCCATGCGGAACGCGAGCTCGGCCGTCCGCCCTGTCGTGTGCGCCCGCTCGGGCCCGACGTGGCTGCCGATCAGCTCGGGCGGCAGGAGCAGCTCGGTCCAGCGCTGGATCCGCAGGCGCTCGAGCGGGTCGTTGGTGTCGGACGCCCACACCCGGTCGGTGCGCGCGAGGATCCCGAGGTCGACGCGAGCGCTCCGGAGGCGCAGGACTCGATCTCGAGCCCGGGGTGCCGCTCCCGCAGCGCGTCGAGGAGGGCGTAGACCGCGCGGGTCTGCGCATCCGCCCCCGCCCGTCCCGCGTGGACCGCCTCGAGCAGATCGCGGTTGTGGTCCCACTTGAGGTAGTCGATCGCGTACTCCTCGACCAGCGCCGAGAGCCGCTCGAGCAGCAGCGCCGACACCTCCGGGCGCGCGACGTCGAGCACGTGCTGATTCCGCCAGCTCCGGGCGCGGCGCGGCGACTCCAGCAGCCAGTCGGGGTGCTCGCGGGCGAGCCTCGAGGCGGGGCTCACCATCTCGGGCTCCACCCACAGCCCGAACTGCATCCCGGCGCCGCGCACGTGCTCGACGAGCGGGTGCAGGCCCTCCGGCCACACCTCCGCGTCGACCGTCCAGTCGCCCAGGCCCGCGGAGTCGTCGCGCCGCCCGTCGAACCAGCCGTCATCGAGGACGAAGCGCTCGACCCCGATCTCGGCGGCCGCGTCGGCCAGGCGGATCAGGGTGGGCAGGTCGTGCCGGAAGTAGACCGCCTCCCAGGTGTTGAGGTGCACGGGCCGCGGCGTGCGCGGATGCGCGGGCCGGGTGCGGAGGGAGGCGTGCAGCCGACGCGAGAGTCCGTCGAGTCCTGCGTCGCTCCAGACGAAGTGCGCGGCCGGGGCCTCGAAGCGCTCGCCCGGGCCGAGGGCGATCTCGCCGGCCCGCAGCAGCTCGCCGGCGCCGAGCGCACCGCGCCCCTCCGGCAGCCGGTCGACGCGGTGCACGGAGTCGCTGCTCCATGCCAGGTGCACGCCCCACACCTCGCCGCTGCGGTCGCCGAACCCGGCGGTGCCCGCGATCGCGAGTGTCGGGGCGTCGTGCCCGGTGCGGCCGCGCCGCGACTCCCGCACGATGCTGCCGTGCGAGACGGGGCGCCGCTGCGGCGAGCGCTCGCGGGTCCAGCGGCCCGAGAGGTCGAGGAACTCGACGGCCCGCGCATCCAGCGGCAGGGTCGCCTCGAGGATCGACGGCTCGAGCACGCGCTCGCCGCGGTTCGCGAGGGCGTGCGCGACGACGAGCACCCCGCGTCGTCGAAGTGGAAGGAGGACGAGAGCGCGAGCTCGTCGGCGACGGCCTCGAGCACGAGGCAGCGCTCGTCGCTCTCGAGCGACACGACCCGCCAGGAGGGCAGCAGCGGCTCGCCGGCGATGTGCCCGGCGAGACCCGGCCGGCCCTGCCAGCCGTCCTGCTCCCCCGGCAGGATCGTCTGCGGCCACGGCGCGTCGAGGGCGCTGGAGGGGACCTGCCGCACGGACGCGGCGTCGAGCGCGGCGAGCGCCTCGGAGTCGACCGGCCCGGGGTCGCGGCCCCAGTGCAGGATCTCGGGCAGCCCCTCCTCGCGGAGGGCGACGATCAGCGCCGTCCCGGCCGAGCGGAGCATCCGCACGCTCATGCGAGACCCCCGGCGCGGAGGGCCACGACGCGCACGCCGCCGGCCGGGATCGCGACGGAGCCGTCGACCTCGTCGCCCGAGACGAGGTCGCGTCCGCCCGCCTCGACGACCACCGCCTCGTCGGTGTGATTGAGGAGGAACAGGAAGCGGCCGGCGGGCCCCTCCCGCCGCACCGCCTCCACGCCCCGCGGCGCGTCGAGCACCGGGGCGGTCAGGGCGGGGTCGAGCAGGTCGAGCAGACCGCCGATCCCGTCGTCGTCGAGGAGCGCCGACACGTACCAGGCCTCGCCCGCGCCGACCCGGCGGCGGGTCACGGCCGGGAGTGCGTCGAGCACTCCGCCGCGGTAGCGGGCGACGACCTCCGCGTCGACGGCGTGGACGCGCTCGGTCCACTCCGCTCCGCGCCAGCCGGTGTCGAGCTCGAAGGTCTCGCCCTCCTGCAGCGGGCCGAACTCCTCGGAGCCGGCGCCGAGCAGCGCCGAGAAGGCGCCGGGAGCGAGCCCCGTGCGCACGCGGTTCGCGGGGTCGACGATGCCCGAGAGCGGAGTGACGATCACCGTGCCGCCGGCCTCGGCGAACGCCGTCAGCGCCGCGACCGTCCCGTCCGAGACGAGGAAGAGCGCGGGGACGACGACGAGCGAGTAGCCCGACAGATCGCGCCAGGGCGGGACGACGTCGACCAGCACGGTGCGGTCGAAGAGCACCCGGTGCCACGCACGGGCCTGCTCGGCCCAGCGGAGCCGGTTGTGCGGCTTCAGGCCCGACGAGAACGCCCAGCCCGCCTCGTCGTCGTGCAGGAGGGCCACCCGCGCCGGCTCGACCCGCGTGCCGAGGACCGGCTCGAGGCGCTGCAGCAGCGCACCGAGCTCGACGACCTCCCGCCAGATCTTCGTCCCGGTGCCGGCGTGCGGCAGCATCGCCGAGTGGAACTGCTCGGCTCCCGCCGTCGACGCGCGCCACTGGAAGAACATCGCGCCGTCGGACCCTCGCGCGACGTGCGCGAGGCTGTTGCGGAGGATCTCCCCCGGGTCCTTCGCGCGGTTGCGCGGCTGCCAGCTCGCCGCCCCGGTCGAGTGCTCGAGCAGGAGCCACGGAGCGCGGTCCTCGGTCAACCCGCGCATCCGGTCGGCCGAGAAGGCGAGATCCTGCTCGCGGCGGGGATCGGCTCCGGTCGTGTAGTGGTCGTTCACGACGATGTCGCAGTGCGGCGCCCAGCGCGCGTAGTCGACGACGTCGGGGCCCTGGCCGACCATGAAGTTGGTGGTGATCGGAGTCTCGACGCCGGCCGCGCGCAGCACCTCCTTCTCGGCGAGGTAGTGCGCCAGCAGCTCGTCCGAGGAGAAGCGGTCGAAGTCGAGCTGCAGGCCCGGGTTGTGCATCGCCCGAGATCCGCGCGGCGGGAGGATCTGCTCGAAGTCGGAGTAGCGGTGGCCCCAGAACGCGGTGCCCCAGCCCGCGTTCAGAGCGTCGAGCGTCTCGTAGCGGTCGCGGAGCCAGCGTCGGAACGCCGCGGCGGACTCGTCGCACCAGCAGTGCCGGTTGCCTCCGCCGAGCTCGTTCGACACGTGCCAGAGGGCGACCGCGGGGTGGCGGCCGTAGCGCTCGGCGAGCGCGCCGGCGATGCGCAGCGCGTGCCTGCGGAACACGGCCGAGCTCGGGCACCAGCCCAGGCGGCCGCCGGGGTGGATCGGCACCAGGTCGGCGTCCACCGGCAGGATCTCCGGGTGAGCGGCGAGCAGCCAGCTCGGCGGCGCCGCGGTCGGGGTCGCGAGGTCGATCGCGATGCCGCCCTCGTGCAGCAGGCCCACGATCTCGTCGAGCCATTCCCAGTCGAAGACGCCCTCGGCGGTCTCGACGAGGCCCCACGAGAAGACGCCGAGCGTCACCATCGACACGCCCGCCTCCTGCATCAGCCGGACGTCCTCGCGCCAGACCTCACGGGGCCACTGCTCGGGGTTGTAGTCGCCGCCGAAGGCGAACCGGGGCAGGACGGGGGCGCGGTGGGTCCGGGGATCGACGCTGGTCACCCTGCGAGCATTCCGGTCGCCGGCGGGCTTTGTCAAGCGGTGCAACAAAGTGCGCTATGCGGGCGGAGGGGGATCTCGATACGCCCGCTCCGCGGGCTACTCGATCAGCGACAGGGACGCGCACCCGCTGCTGGTCGAGCAGCCGCGCAGCGGCGTCTCGAGACCCCCGGCACCAGCAGGGTGGGTCTCGATCCACGAGGTCAGAGGGAGGGAGCCGCGCGTCAGGCGAGCAGGCTGCGGACCGCCAGGGCGGCGCCCGCGCGGGCCCACTCCGAGAAGTCCCAGGTGCGCACGTCGAGCTCGACCGGCACGGCCTCGCGCTCGAGGCGCTCCGCGATCCCGGCGCGGATCGACGCCTCCGCGAAGGCGACCACGGCGATGCCGTCGCCGCTGACGACCACCTTCTCGGGATCGACGAGGTTCGCGACCTCGGCGATGATCACGCCGAGCGCCCGGCCGGCGCGCTCGAACGCGCGCAGCGCCTCCGGATCGCCGTCGCGGGCGGCCTCGACCACCTCCTCGTAGGTCGCGTCGGGGCGGCCGGAGGCGGCGACCACCGCGTCGTTCACGAGCATCGTCGACGCGCAGCCGCGGTGCCCGTGCGCGCAGAGCTCCCCGTCCGGATCGACGATCGTGTGGCTGACCTGCCCGGGACGGCTGTGGCCGCCCTCGACCAGGCGCCCGTTCACGACCAGCCGCAGCCGATGCCGGTGCCCACCGTGACCAGCGCCATCGACTCGAGGCCGGCGCCGGCGCCGAACCAGTGCTCGGCCGCGGTCAGCGCCTGCACGTCGTTCTCGACCGAGCACGCGAGCCCCGTGGCCTCGCGGACCAGCCGGGCCAGCTCGACGTGGTGCCAGTCGAGGAACGCCGAGTGCTCGACGACGGCGCCGCCCGCGCTCTGCCGCACGCGGCCCGCGATCGCGATGCCGATGGAGGCGAGCGGAGCGCCGTCCCCGGCGAGCTCGTGCGCCGCCTCCGCGATCTGCCGGACGACCTCGGCCACGTCGCTGCTCCGCAGGGCGTGCTCGGTCGAGGCGGTCACCTCGGCGCCGAGGTCGGCGACCACGGCGTAGAGGGTGTCGCCGGTGAGCTTGACGCCGAGGAAGCGGCGGGCGGAGCTGCGCACCCGCAGCATCTCGGAGGGGCGCCCGGTCGCCGCCCGCAGCCGGGTCTCGCCCTCGGCGAGCAGCCCCGCCTCGACGAGCGTGCGGGCGATGCGCGTCAGGCTCGCCCGCGAGAGCCCGAGCCGGCGCGCCAGCTCGGCTCGCGGCAGCGATCCGTGGATCAGCACCTCGAGGAGCGTGGCGCGCGTGGCCGCGGGCATGTCCTCGATCCGCAGGGCCGCCGCGGGGACGACCGGGACGGGCGCGGTCAGCGGCGAAGTCGTCATCTCGCCGAATGTAGTCCGTCGGAGGTGCTCACGGCGCTCCCACGGCCGCCGCGCGATCGCCGGCCCGCTCCCACTCTCCGGTGAAGTGGTTGAAGCAGACGGAGTTGTCGATCCGCGACCGGTCCGGCGCCTCCTCCGACCCGACCACCTTGCCGACCCGCTCGGGATCGGGGGCGGCCAGCGCGAGCAGCCGGGTGTAGTCGTGCTGCGGGTTCAGGATCACGTCGTCGGCCGGCCCGCGCTCGACGATGCGGCCGCGGTAGAGCACGAGGATCTCGTCCGAGAAGTGCCGGGCCGTCGCCAGGTCGTGCGTGATGTAGAGGACCGCCAGGCGGTCCTCCCGCTGCAGCCGGCCGAGCAGGTTGAGCACGCCGAGCCGGATCGACACGTCGAGCATCGAGACCGGCTCGTCGGCGATGACGACCTGCGCGCCCGGAGCGAGCGCCCGGGCGATGGCGACGCGCTGCCGCTGCCCGCCCGAGAGCTCGTGCGGGCGGCGGGGAGCGAACTCCTCCGCCGGCTCGAGGTTCACGCGCCGGAGCATCTCGAGCACCCGGTCGTGGGTCTCGGCCGCGGTCCGCGTGCGGTGGTGGATCCGCAGCGGCCGGGCGATGTGGTGCTCGAGCGAGTGGAACGGGTTGAGCGAGGCGAAGGGGTCCTGGAACACCATCTGCACGTGCCGCCGGTAGACCGAGCCCTGCACCGGCGTGCGGTCGTCGAGAGTCACGTCGACGGAGCCGGACGTCGGCTTCTCGAGCCGCGCGAGGATCCGCGCGATGGTCGACTTGCCCGATCCGGACTCGCCGACCAGGGCGACGGTGCGCCCGGGGACGAGGTCGAACGAGACGTGGTCCACCGCGCGGAACGCCTCGCGGCGCAGCCCCTTGCGGATGCTGAAGTCCTTCACCAGATCGGTGACGCTGACGCTGGTCATGCGATGTCCTCCTCGAGAACGGCGTCGGGGTGCTCCCCCGAGCGGATGAAGGCCCCGCGCGAGCCGCTGAGGCTCGGGAACGAGCCGAGCAGCTTGCGGGTGTAGGGGTGCTCGGGGGCGCGGTAGATCTGCTCCGCGCTCGCCAGCTCCACGATCTCGCCGCGCAGCATCACCGCGATGCGGTCGCTGATCTCGAGCAGCAGCGGCAGGTCGTGCGTGATGAAGATCACCGCGAAGCCCAGCTCGTCGCGCAGGCGCACGATCTCGCGGAGGATGTCGCGCTGCACCACGACGTCGAGCGCGGTGGTCGGCTCGTCCATGATCATCACCTGCGGCTCGAGGATCATCGCCATCGCGATCATCACCCGCTGCCGCATGCCGCCCGAGAGCTCGTGCGGGTACGAGGTGAGCCGCACCGGATCCACGCCCACGCGGCGCAGGACGTCGGCCGCCCGCTCCTTCCGCTCCTTCCGCGACAGCCCCGGCCGGTGCGCGACCAGGACGTCGTCGAGCTGCGCCCGCACCGAGGTGACCGGGTTGAGCGCGTTCATCGCCCCCTGGAACACCATCGACAGCTTCGACCAGCGGAACGCCCGCATCCCGTCGTCGCCGAGTTCGAGCAGGTCGGTGGAGGTGCCGTCGCGGTCGTGGAACACCACCCGGCCCGAGGCGATGCGCGCCGGCGGCTTGTGCAGCCGGTTGACCGCGTAGGCGAGGGTCGTCTTGCCGCAGCCGGACTCCCCGGCGAGACCCAGGATCTCTCCCTCGCCCAGCCGGAAGGTGGCGCCGCGGACCGCCGTGACCGGCGACTCCACCTCGTAGACGACGCCGAGGTCCTCGACCTCGAGCACGGTGCGGGTCATGCGGCGCTCCTTCGCGCGGTGCGGGCTCCCGAGCGCTCGGCCTTCGCCGCCGCGCGGGCGCGACGGGCGTGCAGGCGGACGTTCTTGAGCCGCGGGTTGATGATCTCGTCGATCGAGAAGTTGACCAGCGAGAGGCCCATGCCGAACAGCGCGATGATCAGGCCGGGAGGGCCGAACCACCACCAGGCTCCGAGCGGCAGTGCGAAGCCGTTCTGGGCGTAGAAGAGCATCGTGCCCAGCGTCGACGAGTTGGACGCTCCGAGTCCGAGGAAGGACAGGCCCGCCTCGCCGAGGATCGCCGCGATCACCGCGAAGACGAACTGCGACGCGAGCACCGGCAGCAGGTTCGGCAGGATCTCGACGGCGATCACGCGCCAGGCGCGCTCCCCCGCGACCTTCGACGCCGAGACGTAGTCGCGACTCCGGATCGACAGGGTCTGCGCCCGCAGGACCCGCGCGGATCCGGCCCAGCTCGTGATGGCCAGCACCACGCCGATGGTCCAGAGACCGCGCTGCTCCTGGGGCACGAAGCCCGAGATGACGATCACCAGCGGCAGTCCGGGGATCACCAGGAACACGTTCGAGAAGAGCGAGAACGCTTCGTCGACGATGCCGCCGAGGTACGCGCCGAGGATCCCGAAGAAGGCCGAGAGCGCCGTCGCGAGGATCCCCACGATCAGTCCGATCTCGAGCGAGCCGCGGGTGGCGAACGCGAGCTGGGCGAGCACGTCCTGGCCGGTCTGGGTCGTGCCGAGCCAGTGCTCGGCCGACGGCCCGGTCAGGCCGATGTCGCGGATCGTCGTCGGGTCGCTCACGAGGAGCGGGCCGACGAGGCCGAACAGGGCCACACCGAGCACCAGGGCGAGCCCGATGATCAGCCACGGGGTGGGCGTCGGCAGCATCATCCGCCAGGCCGGCCGCGGGGGACGGCCCTTCGACGCCTCGACGGTCGCGAGCTGCTCGGTCGCGTCGACGACGACCGTGTCGGAGGAGGGGGCGAGGTTCGTCATCGGCGTCAGCTCCGCGCTCGGGTCCGGGGATCGATGATCCCGTAGAAGAGGTCGACGACGAGGTTCGCGCCGAGCACGGCCAGCGTGATGAAGAGGAAGATCCCCTGCATCAGCGCGTAGTCGTTGTTGGTGACCGCCGAGAGCAGCTTCGATCCGATGCCGGGGTACGAGAACACCTGCTCGGTGACGATCGAGCCCGAGACCACGAAGCCCAGCGAGATCGCGAAGCCGGCCACCGAGGGCAGCACCGCGTTGCGGGCCGCGTAGGAGCGGAGGATCTTCCCCTGCGAGAGTCCCTTCGCCTGCGCGGTGAGGATGTAGTCCTCGGACAGCGTCGACACCATCATGTTGCGCATCCCCAGCAGCCAGCCGCCGAGGGAGGCGATCACGATCGTCGCCGCCGGCAGCAGTCCGTACTGGATCGCCGAGAGCAGGAACTCCCCGTTCCAGCCGGGGTCCAGCACCACGTCGTAGCCGCCCTGCGAGGGGAACATCCGGAGCGTGGTCGCGAACACGTAGACGAGGATCAGCGCGAGCCAGAAGTACGGCACCGCAGCGAGGAGCGTCGTGGCCGGCACGAGCGAGTCGAGCCAGGTCCCGGGCTTCCAGCCGACGATCGCGCCGAGGGCGACTCCGATCACCGTCGCGATGACCGTCGCCACCCCCACCAGCACGATCGTCCAGGGCAGCGAGGTCCCGATGACCTCGCTGACCGGAGCGGGGAAGTACGAGACCGAGACGCCCAGGTCGCCGCGGAACACGTTGACCAGGTAGCTCCAGTACTGCGAGATCAGCGGCTCGGAGGTGTTCCCTCCGAGCAGCAGCTCGTAGGCCTGGCGGGTCTCGGCGCTCACGATGCCGCCGCGCTGCTGGAGCTTGGCGAGCAGGATGTCGACCGGGTTCCCGGGCAGCAGGCGCGGGATGACGAAGTTGATCGTCAGCGCCGCCCACAGCGCGATCAGGTAGAACCCGAGTTTGCGCAGGTAGTAGTTCACGCGCGGCTCACTCGCCGGTGGGGGTCAGGTTCTTGAAGATCTGCGCGTTGTCCGGCGACGCCCAGATCGCGGGGAAGGCGTAGAGGTCGTCCTCGGTGGGCCAGCCGTCGAACTTCGCGGCGTTGTACTCCGAGGTGGTCCCTCCGGTCATGACCGGGATGTAGGGCATGTCGGCGACGATCTTCGCCTGGATGATGTCGAACTGCGCCTGGCGGGCGGCGGTGTCGTCCGGGCTGGTGGCGGTCAGCGCCTCGACGGCCGCGTCGACCTCGGGGTCGCTGTAGCGGGCCACGTTGATGGGAGCCGCCTCACCGACGGGAGCGGTGTTCGCCGTGGTGAAGAAGTTGTTGTAGAGGTAGTACGGGTCGGAGGCGGGGCCCTGGCCGAGCGAGTCGATCGCGAGCTGGTAGTTGCCCTTGCTCTTCTTGTCCGTCCACTCGTTCCACGAGGACTGCGACGCGGTGACCGCGATGCCGGCGTCGCCGAGCTGCTGGGCCATCGTGTCGATCGCGGTGATGTAGTCGGTCCAGCCGGTGACGACCTCGATGGTCAGCTTCAGCGGCACGCCGTCCTTGGCGTAGATCCCGTCGCCGCCCTTCGCGTAGCCGGCCTCCTCGAGGAGGGCCGTCGCGCGGTCGAGGTCCGGCGAGCTGGGGGCGACCGGCTCGGTGACCGCGGTCGAGATCGACTCGGCCTGCGAGTCGGTCAGGACGAAGGTCGGCGAGACCTCGCTGGCGGTGTTCTGGAACGCGAGGGAGTTGATCTGGTCGCGGTTCAGCGCGTAGTAGATCGCCTGGCGGACGGCCGGATCGGTCTGCGGGCCGACGCAGCCGAGGTCGACGTTCGCGCAGCTGAGCAGGGCGACCTGGTTCTGCGGGACCGTGATGGCCTCGTAGCCGGGGTAGTTCTTCGCGACGTTCTCGATGTCCGGAACGGGCCCCGTCTGCCAGTCGATGGTGCCGGCGGCGAGGGCGTCGACTCCGGCGGTGTTGCCCGAGAGCGAGAGGAAGCGGATCGCCTTGACGGCGGGAGCGCCGTCCCAGTAGTCCTCGTTGACGCCGAGGGTGAAGGCCTGCGCCTTGAAGTCGGCGAGGAGGTAGGGGCCGGTGCCGACCGGCTCCGCGACGACATCGGTCACCGGGTCGACGTCGGCCCACAGGTGCTCGGGGACGATCGGCGTGCGGCCGAGGACCGTGGGTCCGGTGACGAAGGCCGGGTGGTCCCAGGTGATGCTCACGTGGGTGTCGTCGGTGGCCGTGACCACGCCGTCGAAGCCGCCGGTGTTCAGCGACGGGTTCTCGACCAGCATCTCGAAGGTGAAGACGACGTCCTCGGCGGTGAACGCCTCTCCGTCGCTCCAGGTCACGTCGTCGCGCAGCGTCACGTCGAGCTGCGTGCCCTCGGCGTTCCAGGTGTACTCGGTGCCCAGCAGCGGGACGTAGGGGTCGGAGTTGATGTTCGTGACGAAGAACAGCGACTCGTAGATGGTGCCGAGCCCGCCGATCTTGGAGGGCGAGTAGGGGTTGAAGTTGATCTGGTAGTCGCCGGCCTGACCGGTGTAGGCGACGAGGGTGTCGGCCGACGAGGTGCCGGAGGAGCTCGCTCCCCCGGTGCAGCCGGAGAGCAGGAGGGCGGACGCCGCGGTGGCGGCGGCAGCGGCGAGGACGCGCAGGCGTCGGCCTTCTCGAACGCGAAGGAACATCGTTGATCCTTTCCTGGCGTCGGCAACGCAGGGCTGTCGACGGTGACGGAGCTGTGTGCGGCGAGCGCCGCCCGAGCATTGTTACATGACTGAACTAAGTGGTCAACAGATGGGGGAGCAACTCGTGAGAGCGCTCTTCCCCGAGGGCGCGGAGGCCCGCGGATCGGCGGGGATCAGCCCCGGCGGGGCGCGGTGGTGCCGCGCAGCACGAGTCGCGGGCGCTCCGGAGAGCGCTCGGGCGGCGGTGCGCCGTCGATCACGGCGAGCAGCGCCTCCGCCGTGAGCACGCCCAGCCCGTGCACGTCACGGCTCATCACCGAGAGCGGAGGATCGGCCAGACGGCACAGCTCGGAGTCGTCCCAGGCGAGCAGCGAGAGCTCGCGCGGCACGGCGACCCCGAGGGCCCGCGCGGCGGCCAGAGCGCCGAGGGCCGCCAGGTCGTTGTCGACGACGATCGCGGTCGGGCGCTCGTCGTCCGCGAGCAGCGCCCGGGTCGCCGCCTCCCCCGACCGTGCGGAGTAGTCGCTCTCGACCGAGCGGCCCGTCAGCCCGGCCACCCGCAGCCCCCTCTCGAACGCGTCGCCGCGCTCGCGGGTGTGCCCGAGCCGGAGCGGACCGGACACCCGGCCGATCCGCCGGTGCCCGAGCGCGACGAGCGCCGCCATCGCCTCGAGCATCGGCGTCGCGTTGTCGACGGGGATCGACGGGACGGTGCCGCCTCCGGCCCGCCCGCCGAGCACGAGGACGGGCAGCCCGAGCTCCCGCGCCCGCTCCGGCCGCGGATCGTCCTCGACCGGGTCGCCGAGCACCGCTCCTGCGACGCGCGGATGCGCGGCCCAGCGCTCGAGGACCGCGAGCTCCGCGGCCTGGTCGTGCGCGACCTGCAGCAGCACGCCCCCGCCGCCCGGCACCAGGACGTCCTCCATCCCGGCGATCAGCTCGGCGAAGAACGGGTCGCCGCCGTGCTCGCGCGGCGGGCGGCGCACGACGATCCCGACGATCGGGAGGCGCGCCGCCCCGCCGGCGCTCAGGCCGGCACCGCCGCGTGCAGCCCGCCGGCGTGGCGCACGACCAGCGGATCCAGGAACGCGTCCGGATCGGCGTCGGCCGCGGCCCCCGAGATCGTGAAGCGCGCGGACTCCCCCGCCAGCAGGGTGACGAGGGCCTCGTCCACCCGGGCTCCCGCGTCGACGCGGTCGACGAGCAGGGTGACGTCGCGCGCCAGCGAGCGGGCCGTGACCGTGACGACGACGTCCGCGCCGGAGCGCTCGGCGGTCGCCTCGAGGGGCGACGGGTCCAGGGCCTGGTCGACGACCTCGGCCGGGTGCAGCAGCGCGCGCGTCCACCCCTCCGGCTGCACGCTGACGATCTCGCCCGCGACGTCGCCGAAGGCCGTGATCGCGGCGGGCAGCGGAGTCGTCGTCTCGCCGCGCGCCGGCACCGCCGCGTCCCAGCGCTCCTCGGCCAGCACCGTGCCGTCCATCTGCAGGCGCCGGGCGACGACGGAGCCGCTCCACGCCTCGTCCGTGTCGTTCAGCAGCACCGCGGCCGGCCCGCCGTCGCGGGGCTGGATCGTCGCGAGCCGGGGCGCGTACGCCGCCCGCAGCGCGAACCAGAGGGGCTTCCGGTGCTCGTGGAAGTCGACGGCCGCCCACGAGACGACCGGCCAGTCGTCGTTCAGCTGCCACACCACGACTCCGGTGTTCAGCGGCGACAGCGAGCGGAAGTGCTCGATGCCGAAGCGCAGCGCGGCCGCCTGGTTCAGCTGGGTCGCCCAGTGCCAGTCCTCGATCGAGACCGGCGAGGGCAGGTGCCCGGCGAGTCCGCGCTCGAGCTTGAGATTGCCCTCGTGCGCCTTCTGGTGCACGAGCATCTGCTCGCCGTAGGGCTCGAGCGGCTCGTCGTGCACGACGCTCGTGAGCGTCGACCACGCGGGCGGGCCCTGGAAGCCGAACTCCGAGACGAACCGCGGGCGCCAGTCGGCGTAGCGGTGTAGTCGCGCGTGTTCCAGACGTCCCAGATGTGCACGGTGCCGTTGGCCGGATCGTTGGGGTGCAGGTAGTCGTCGAACGAGTACGGGCTGCCCGGCGAGTAGAACCGCGTCGGGTCGAGCTCGGCGAGGATCCCCGGGAGCAGGCGCCGGTAGTAGGCGTTGCCCCACGTCGCGCCCGCGAGCCGCGTGCGCCAGCCCCAGTCGGTGTAGCCGACGATGTTCTCGTTGTTGCCGTTCCAGATGATCAGCGACGGGTGGGCGCTCAGCCGGGTGACCGCCTCGCGCGCCTCCGGCTCGACCTCGACGGCGAGCCACTCCTCCTCGGCGTAGGCCGCGCAGGCGAAGAGGAAGTCCTGCCAGACCAGCACGCCCTGCTCGTCGCAGAGGTCGTAGAAGTCGTGCGACTCGTAGATCCCGCCGCCCCAGACGCGCAGCAGGTTCATGTTCGCCTCGGTCGCGTCGGCGATCCGCCGCGCGTACCGGTCCCGGTCGACCTCGGTGAGGAAGGCGTGGTCCGGGATCCAGTTCGCCCCGCGGATCTGCACCGTCCGGCCGTTCACCTCGACGCGGTACGGCGAGCCGTCCTCGTCCGGAGTGGTGTCGACTCGCACGGTGCGGAAGCCCACCCGGCCCGTCCAGACCGACTCGTCGCCCCCGGCGACGGCGACGTCGTAGAGGGGCTGCTCGCCGTAGCCGCGCGGCCACCAGACGTCCACGTCCGGCACCCGCAGGGCGAGCACCGCCTCGGCCGCGCCCGCGTCCACGGTGACCGCCGTCTCCGCTCCGCCCGCCGCGACCGACACCTCCGCCGAGGAGGCCCCGGCCCACTCGAGGTCGACGTGCGCGCTCAGCACGCCGTCGGTCCCGTCGACGTCGACGAGCGGACGCACGGCGGCGATCCGCACGCCCGACCAGCTCTCCAGGCCGATCGGCCGCCAGATGCCGCTGGTGGCGACGTCGACGCCCCAGTCCCAGCCGAAGTTGCTCGCGGTCTTGCGCAGCGCGTTGTAGGGGTGGTGGTTCACGTGCGGGCGCGGCCCGTGCTCGATCGAGCGGCGCTCGGCCTCGACGACCGGAGCCGCGAACTCGATCGAGAGCAGGTTCTCGCCCTCGACCAGGGCCTCCCGCAGGTCGAAACGGTACGACCGGTGCTGGTTCTCCGTGCGTCCGATCTCGTCGCCGTTCAGACGCAGGGTCGCGACCGTGTCCAGCCCCTCGGCGACGAGGTCGTGCCGCTCGGAGCCGTCGTCGGACCAGGTGAAGCGGGTCTCGTAGACCCAGGCCGTCCGCCCGATCCAGGACAGCCGCGACTCGTTGCCGCCGTCGAAGGGATCGGGGATCAGCCCCGCGGCGAGGAGGTCGGTGTGCACGCAGCCGGGCACGGTCGCCGCCACCTCCCCGGTCGGCCGCTCGGGCGCCTCGGGGCCCTCCAGGGCCCGCAGTGTCCAGTTCTCGTGCAGGGGGATGACGGTCATGGCTTCCTCGCCTCGGGTGTCGTATCCGGTGTCGGATACTTTCTTAGACGACTTAACGAAGTACCGTCAAGGGACGCACGAGCAGAACGGAGGCGCCGATGGCGACCACGCGAGCGCCCCGCTCCCCCGCGACGAGCCGCGGGGCCCTGCTGGACCTCGTGCGCGCCCGCGGTCCGATCAGCCGGGTCGAGCTCGCCCAGGTCACCGGGCTGACGCAGGCCACCGTGTCGATCCTGGTGCGGCAGCTGCTCGCCGAAGGGCTCGTCGCCGACGCCGGCCGCTCCGAGTCCACGGGCGGCAAGCCGCGCGAGCTCCTCGCCCTCGTCCCGTCGGCCCGGGTCGCCCTGGGCCTCCAGCTCGAGGCCGACTCGACCACCGCGATCGTGGCGGATCTCGCCGGATCCGTCGTCGGGCGGCTCCGCACCCGCGGCGTCCTCGACGAGGGCCCGGAGTCGTTCGTGCGCGGCTTCGCCGAGCGGATCGACCTCCTGATCGAGGCGCTCGGCGTCGAGCGCGAGCGGGTCGTCGGCGTCGGTGTCGTCACTCCCGGCGGCGTCGACCGCTCGGGCGAGCGCGTCGTCGGCCTGCCCGGCCCGCAGGGCGCGGAGTGGGCGGCCGCGGGGCTGCGCTCGCTGCTCGAGGAGGCCTGCGCCCTGCCCGTGCTGCTCGACGACGACGCGTCGGCCGCGGCCGTCGGCGAGTTCTGGGCCGGCACGTTCCCGGCGGCGGGCGCGCACTGCACGCTCTACCTCGCCGGCGGGATCCGCGCCGGCCTCGTCCTCGACGGCGCCCTGCACCGCGGCTCCGGAGCGGGTGCCGGCCGGCTCGACCGCTTCGGACCGCGCGGCTCCGCCCCCCTCGCCGACCGCGTCGGACTCCCCGGCATCGCCGCGGGAGCGCGCGCGGCCGGGCCTCCCCG
>NZ_MUKN01000039.1 GCF_001995175.1 Rathayibacter rhapontici | reverse complement strand
CGGGAACGGGGGCGTAGCGCGCCCGCTCGACCGTGTCGCGGAGGGTCTCCAGCTCGTTCCGCGCCGCCGCGTCCTCGCCGAGCGCGTCGCGCAGGAGCGCCTCCTGCACCCGGGGCGAGTCCGTCTCCTCGACCGGCACGCCGAGGTCCCTGGCGCTCGCCAGGACCTCCGCCCAGGAGGCCTCCGCCGACCCCCCGTCCGCCGCGCGACGCCGGAGCGAGCGCTGCACGGTGCGCAGGAGCCACGGGACCAGCAGCAGGAGCAGCAGGAGCACCCAGGTGGTGACGACCGGCGCCGTCGCCGTCGCCGAGGCTCCGACCGCACCGGGGGTGGCCGTGGCGGAGGACGCGGTCGGCGTCGGGGTCGCCTCCTCCTCCTCGGACTGCTCGGGAGCGGCGCTGGCCGCGGCTCCCGGCGTCGCGCCTGTCGAGGAGGTCGCGCTGGGCAGCGTGTAGGAGGCCGGAGCGCCCCGGCTCGGCGTGGGCTCGAAGGGCAGCCAGCCGACGCCCTCGAAGTACAGCTCGGGCCAGGCGTGCAGATCGGAGGAGAGCAGGCGGTAGTCGGTCAGGTCGCTGCCGGAGGAGGGCACCACGGATCCCGGCTGGTAGCCGATCGCCAGGCGGGACGGGATCCCGAGCTCGCGCGCCATGACGGCCATCGCCGAGGCGAAATGCACGCAGTAGCCCTCGCGGACCTCGAGGAACGCCTCGAGGACTCCCACGCCGTCGCCGTCGTAGCCCTCCTCGGCCGGGGTGTCCTCGGAGTAGGTGAACTCGGAGGAGCGGAAGAACGTCTGCAGCGCGCGCGCCCGGTCGTAGGGGTTCCCCGCCTCGGCCGTGACCTCGGCCGCGGTCGTGCCCACCACCTCCGGCACGTCGGCCGGCAGGGCCAGGTAGCGCTCGAGGGCGTCGCCCGACGCGGGAGCGGCGAGCAGCTGCTGCGGATCGGGCGCGAGTCGCAGCGCCTCGACCCGGTACTCGTCGCCGGCCCGGGTGGTCGCGTCGCCGCGGATCGAGCCGTCCTGGACGTCCTGCAGCCAGCCGTTCCCGACGCGTCGAGGGAGGACACCGGGTAGGGCACCGGCAGCCACTGGCTGCGGAGGGTCTCGACCTCGACCTCGACCTGCTCGGTCTCGCGCGGCACGCTCTCGGCGAGGCCCTCGGGGGCGATCGGCTCCTCGACGGGAGCCGTCGCCTCCGTGCCGCTCGGCGCCCAGTTCTCGCCGTCGAAGTCCGAGACCGTGAGCACGCGGAGGTACACGGGGAGATCGGAGTCGGTCGAGTAGCGCAGCACCGTCACCGGGTTGGGCCGGCGCAGGTCGTCGCCGAGCGCGACGACGGGGTCGATCGAGCCGTTGAAGAGCGTCCCGGAGACCCCGGAGGAGGACGGCGTGCGGACGTAGCCGGACGCCGAGCCGGCGAGCAGCCCCGCGGCGACGACGACCACTCCGACCACCGCGACCGATGGGAGGGCGGAGGCGGAGGACAGCCGCCGGGCGGGGGCGCGGCGCTCGGGCCGCGACCCCGCGGCGAGCACGCCCGCGTAGGCCGGCGCGGTCAGCACGAGACTCGGCCAGGACACCTCGGAGGGATCGATGATCGCCGGCACCGCGAGCAGCGCGAGCAGGAAGAGCCCGGTCAGCGCGGGCAGCCGCACCGAGAAGGCGAAGAGGTCGGCGGCCCAGGCGAGGACGACGACGCCGCCCACCAGGAGGAACGCGATGCCGCTGTCGGCGGTGGCGGGCAGGCCCTGCTGGGCGATGGAGGTGAAGCCGGCCTGCGCGAGGGTCTGCGCGTCGGCGATCGCCGCCGGGGTCGGCAGGAGGAAGAGCAGGGCGCGCGCGGGCACGAACATCGCGGTGAGGACGACGACCGCCGTGAGCGTGCCGAGCACGGGCGGCACGACGGGGTGCGCGCGGAGGGCCCGGGCACCGGCGGGCACCGCGAGCACGACTCCGACGGCGAGGGCCAGCTGGATCAGCCAGCCGACGCCCTCGAGCAGCCGGCCCGTGCCCGACGCCGCCGCGACGAGCGCGACCCAGAGCAGGAGCGAGAGCAGGACGGACCCGGCCCGCGGGTCGCGATCGGTGCGCCGGCTCATGCGATCGCCCTCAGCGCGAGGGCCTCGGACCAGGCCTCCTCGACGCTCGTGCGCACGGTCGTGGCGACCGGGTACCAGCCCAGCGACGAGAGCGCGGCCTCCTCCTCCGCCGTTCCCTCGACGAGGAAGGCGATGGCGGGACGGGCGTGCGAGGCGAGCGACGAGAGAGCGTCCAGGTCCTCCTCGCGGAGGCGGGTGAGCACGGCGAAGACCGGGCGCACCCCTCCTGCCTCGCGCATCTCGCCGGCGATCCGCGCGGCGGCCTCGGCCGACTCCCCGGACGGCACGAGCTCGGCGAGCCGCAGGAGCACGTCGTGCGCGACCTCGCGCTCGTCCTCCGAGTGCTGCACCTCGGGCCCGGCGCCGGTCTCGACGAGGTGGGTCTCGAACCCGCGGTCGAGCAGGTGGACGGCGAGCGAGGCGGTCATCGAGACCGCCCACTCGAGCCGGTCGTCGTCTCCACGCGCTCGGCGGCCGTCGCCCCCGGGCCTGTCGAGGACCCGGCTCGCCCGCGATTCCAGCAGGATCCACGCGTGCGGATCGGTGTTCTGCTCGTCCTGGCGCACCATCAGCTCGCCCGACCGCGCGCTCGCGCGCCAGTGCACCCGGCGCATGGCGTCGCCGGGCCGGTAGTCGCGCGGGATGACGTCGTCGGTGCCCGAGCCCGCCGTCGCGTGAGCGACCGGGCTCGATCCGCCGGCGCCGAACGCGTCGAGAACGTCGCTCTCGAGCGGTACGGCGCGCGGAGTGACGACGAACGGCTGCGCCGACCCGACGACGCTCTCGCGCAGAGCCAGCCCGAGCGCCTCGCTCCGCACGATCCGCAGCGGGCCGAGGCGGTGGATCCCGCGCCGTCCGGCGGGCAGACGGTACCGCGCGCGCACCCGGCTCGACCGCTGTCCGGCGCGGCCACGGGAGGCAGACCGAAGCCGCCGCTCGCGACGGACCGGCCGGAGTCCTCGCCGCGGTCCCTCCGCGTCAGACGGTCCTCGGCGCGGGCCGAGCGCAGCGGCCCGCCGCGGTTCTCCAGCACGACGTCGACGTCGACGACGTCGCCGACCGCCACGACGCGCGGCTCGAAGCGCCGCTGCACCTGCACGACCGGCGTCGAGACCGCGAGCGACACGACGGCGCCGAAGGGCAGTCCGAGGAGCACGAGCCCGAGGAAGAGCAGCTCGCGGAAGTCCACCAGCGGCGCGGCCACGATCGCCGCCGTGCCGAGCACCACGAAGGCCCAGCCGCGCAGGGTGAGCGCGACACCGCCCAGCGCGGGGAGGGAGCCGATGCGCGGGGACGGCCCGTCGAGGCCGCGGCGCTCAGTCGCCACGGCCGCTGAAGGGCACGGGAGTCGACGCGAGGATCCGCTGCACGATCTCGGTCACCGAGTGCGAGGCGCCCGACCCCGAGCGTCCCGGCAGTCGGGTGGCGGGGAGCAGGCGGTGGCCGAGGACGGGCACCGCGAGCGCGTCGATGTCGTCGGGCACCACGAAGTCGCGGTCGCTGATGGCGGCGAGCGCCTTCGCCGCGGCGATGAGCTGCAGGGTCGCGCGAGGGCTCCCGCCCAGGCGCAGCTCGGGATCGATCCGCGTCGCCTGCATGATCGCGACCACGTACTCCTGCACGGGCGGCGCGACGTAGACCGACTGCACGTAGTCGATCATCCGCTCGAGCTCGTCGCGGGTGACGACGGGCCGCAGGGCGTCGAGCGGGCTGGCGGCATCGCGGGTGCGGATCATCTCGAGCTCGGCGCGCTCGTCCGGGTAACCGAGCGAGAGCCGGGCCATGAAGCGGTCGCGCTGCGCCTCGGGGAGGCTGTAGGTCCCCTCCATCTCGACGGGGTTCTGCGTCGCGACGACCGCGAACGGACGAGGGAGCAGGTGGGTGATGCCGTCGACCGACACCTGGCGCTCCTCCATGCACTCGAGCAGGGCGGACTGCGTCTTGGGCGAGGCGCGGTTGATCTCGTCGCCGATGAGGATGTTGGCGAAGACCGGACCGGGCTTGAACTCGAAGTCTCGGGTCGCCTGGTTGTAGACCGAGACGCCGGTGACGTCGGAGGGGAGCAGGTCCGGCGTGAACTGGATGCGGGCGACGCTGCCGCCGACCGAGGCGGCGAGGGACTTCGCGAGCACGGTCTTGCCGGTGCCCGGGACGTCCTCCATCAGCAGGTGGCCCCCGGCGAGGAAGACGGTCAGCGCCATCGAGACCTCGGCGTCCTTGCCGTCGATCACGCTGGTCAGATTGCGGAGGATCGCACCGCAGTGGGCGGTGAACTCCTCGCGGGACATCGGCGCCCGCGCCCCGCTCGGGCCCGCGGGGCCGCCGACAGGGGCGAGGGTGTCATCCAGGGACGTCATGATCATCGATTCTCTCAGTCCCGCACCGGTCACGGGCGGTCGGATCGGGCGGTCTCCCAGCTGGAGGCGCCCGCCGTATCCTCGGACGGTGACCAGGATCATCTCCGGCTACGCCGGGTCGCTCACCCTCAAGGTGCCGCGCGCCGGCACCCGCCCCACCAGCGACCGCGTGCGCGAGGCGGTCTTCTCGGCGCTCGAGGCGCGCGACGCGCTCGACGAGGCGACGGTGCTCGACCTCTACGCCGGATCCGGAGCGCTCGGGCTCGAGGCCGCGAGCCGCGGCGCCGCCTACGTGGTGCTCGTGGAGCGCGATCCCTCCGCCGCCCGCACGGCCGACGCGAACGCGCGGGCGATCGTCGCGGCCGCAGCGGCCGGCAGGCTGCCCCGCCCGCGGATCGAGGTGGTCACCTCGTCCGTCCGGTCGTTCCTCGACCGCGCCGCGGGACTGCTCGCCGACACGGTGCTGCTGGACCCGCCCTACGACGTCACCGAGGAGGACCTCGCGGCCGACCTGGCGGGAGTGCTGCCGTTGCTGCACGAGCACGCCGTCGTGGTCGTCGAGCGGAGCTCCCGCAGCCCGGAGCCGACGTGGCCCGCCGGACTCGAGCGCGAGCGCCGCAAGGACTACGGGGACACCACCATCTGGTGGGCCTCCCGCCCCGCGGCCGAGTAGCGGGTCACCCGGCGGCGCCGTCCCAGCCGAGGTAGGGGTCCCATCCCCCGCGGTCCTCGAGGGCCGCTCCCCCGAGGCGGACCTCGGCACGCCCCTCGCGCACCTGACCGAGCGCGGTGAAGCCCTCGGGGAGCGCGACGCCCTCCGGGAAGCAGGCGAGCATCGCGTGGTCCTCGCCGCCGCCCAGGACGAGTGAGCGGGCGAGCGCCGCATCGATCCCGTCGACGTCGTCAGCGGTGCCGCATGCGCGTCGACCGCCGCCGGATCGAGGTCGAGGACGACTCCGCTCGCGCGCGCCATCCGCCGCGCGTCGAGGACGACGCCGTCAGAGACGTCCATCATCGCGGTGGCGGAGCGGCCGGCGGCGATCCCCGCCGCGATCGGCGAGGTCGGCCGCAGCTGCGCGTCGAGGACCGCCGGCTGCCGCTCCCGGAGCCGCGCCGCGAGTCGCACGGACGGCACTCCGTCCTCCTGCGCCCGCTCGAAGAGCAGCCGCAGTCCGAGGCCCGCCGCGCCCAGGTTCCCCGCCACGGCCAGCACGTCACCCGGACGGGCTCCGCTCCGCAGCACGGGCGCACGGTCGTCGAGCGAGCCGAACGCGGTGATCGAGAGGGTGAGGGTCGCCGAGGCCGAGAGGTCTCCCCCGACCACCCCGCAGCCCGGAGCCATCGCCGCGCACCCCGCGGCCAGACCGTCGGCGATCCCCTCCAGCACGTCGACGCCGAGCTCCTGCGGCGCGGCGATCGCGACCACCAGCGCCGTCGGGCGGGCGCCCATCGCCGCGACGTCCGAGAGGTTGGACGCCGCCGCCTTCCAGCCGAGGTCGAACGGAGTGGACCACGCGAGCCGGAAGTCCGGGCCGTGCACCATCATGTCCGTGGTGACGACGAAGCGGCCGTCGGGAGCACGCACCACGGCGCAGTCGTCGCCGGGCCCGACCAGCGTCTCGGCGCCCGCGGATCCGGCGGACAGCCGGGCGAGCACCCGGGCCAGGACCTCGCCCTCGCTCAGCTCGGCCAGCGACGGGGCGGCCGGCGGGGAGGCGGGGTCGGCCGCGGTGGAGCTCTGATCCGGTGCCATGGTTGACACGCTAGCCTGGCTCGCGATGTCCCCCCGCCGCCTCGCCTGCCCCCTCGCCGCCCTGTCCGCCGTGCTCCTGCTCAGCGGCTGCTCCGCGCCGGTCGCGCTCGAACCGGCCGCGGACGCGACGAGCACCGAGTGCGCCGAGGTCTCGGTCCGACTGCCGGATGTTGTGGCGGGCCAGCCCGAGCGCGAGACGAACGCGCAGGGCACGGGCGCCTGGGGCACCCCGGCCGCGGTCATCCTGCACTGCGGAGTCGAGGTGCCCGGCCCCACGACCGACCTCTGCGTCTCGGTCAGCGGGGTCGACTGGATCATCGACGAGTCGCAGGCGGCCGACGACGTGTACACGCTGACGACGTACGGGCGCGATCCGGCAGTCGAGATCACCGTCGACCAGAGCCGCGCCTCCGGCACGTCGGCCGTCGTCGACCTGGCCGAGTCGGTGTCCTACCTGCCGAAGGTCGGCGAGTGCACGAACGTGTCCGAGACCGACACCCTCGACACGACCGGGACGCCCGAGGGCTGAGCTCAGCGGCCGAGCGCCGTCCGCACCATCCGCAGCGCCTCGTCCGGAGCGACGCCGAGCGCGCGCATCCGCTCGGCGAACGCGACCGCCGCGAGCTGCGCCTCGTGGCCCACACCCTCCGCTCCGCGCGCGACGACGGTGCCGGAGCGACCGCGCGTCTCGACGACACCGGCCGCCTCGAGCTCCTTGTAGGCGCGCGCGACCGTCCCCGCGGCGATGCCCAGCGTCTCGGCCAGGGCGCGCACCGGCGGCAGCCGCGTGCCCACGATCAGCGCGCCGTCGGCCACCTGCGCGGTGATCTGCTCCCGGATCTGCTCGAAGGGAGCGGTCGGTCCCGCCTCGAGGCGGAGCCCCAGGGCCGGATCCGTCACGCCACCGCGAGCGGGCGGCGCTCGAGGGCCAGCTCGATCAGCTCCGTGATGAGGTCGGGGTACTCGACGCCGCTCGCCCCCCACATCCGCGGGAACATCGAGATCGGCGTGAATCCGGGCATCGTGTTGATCTCGTTCACCACGAAGCCGTCGGCGGTGAGGAAGAAGTCGACGCGGGCCAGTCCTTCTGCCCCGATCGCCTCGAACCCGCGCACCGCCAGCTCGCGCATCTCGGCGAGCTCGTCGGCGGTGAGGTCGGCGGGGCAGACCAGGTCGATGCCTGCCGCCCCGAGGTACTTGGCCTCGAAGTCGTAGAAGCCGCGGCCCGAGATCACGATCTCGCCGGCGACGGAGGAGCGCGGCAGCTCCCCGCGACGACCGCCGAGCACGCCGATCTCGACCTCGCGGCCGACGATCGCCGACTCGACGAGCACCCGGGAGTCGTGCGAGAACGCCTCGTCGAGCGCAGCGGCGAGATCCTCGCGGTCGTCGACCCGGCTCACTCCGACGCTGGAGCCGGCCCGCGCCGGCTTGACGAACGCCGGCAGCCCGAGCTCGTCGAGAGCCGCCTCGGCGTCACCGGGGGCGGCCCGCCACTCCGCCTCGGTCACGGTGTACCAGGGGGCGACCTCGATGCCGGCGGCGCGCAGCACGGTCTTGGTGAAGTGCTTGTCCATGCCCAGCGCCGAGGCGAGCACGCCCGAGCCGACGTAGGGCAGGCCCACGAGCTCGAGGAGCCCCTGGATCGTGCCGTCCTCGCCCCACGGCCCGTGCAGGATCGGGAACACCACGTCGACGTCCCCGAGCGACTCGCTCGAGCCGTCGGGTCGCGTGACGCTCAGCTCGCGCGAGAGCGCCGACTCCGGCCAGCGCACCCGGCTGCCGTCGTCGTGCACGCGGGGCAGGGCATCCGCATCGAGCGCGAACTTCTCAGGACGGTCCTCCTCGAGCACGAACGCGCCGTCGGTGGTGATCCCGACCGGGATCACCTCGAAGCGGTCACGGTCGATCGCCCTCAGGACCCCTGCCGCCGTGGCGCAGCTGATCGAGTGCTCGCTGGAGCGCCCCCCGAACAGAACGGCTACGCGGAGCTTGCTGGTCATCGAGGTTCCTCTCACCCTGTGGCTCGTCCGAATCCGTGGTCAGGTGCGGCGCGATGTCCTTCGGGTCGAGCGTACCGGCGAGCACCTGCGACACCTGCTGGACGATGGGCATGTCGACTCCGCGCGCACGGGCGAGCTCCAGCACCGGGGCCACGGACGCGAGTCCCTCCGCCGTCTGCTGCATCGACTTGACCACGTCGGTGAAGCTGTAGCCCTGCCCGAGCAGCCGCCCCGCCGTGTTGTTCCGCGAGAGCGACGAGCTCGAGGTGGCGATGAGGTCGCCCAGCCCTGCGAGACCGGACATCGTCTCGGGCCGGCCCCCGTAGGCGACCGCGAAGTCCGTCATCTCGGCGAGGCCGCGCGTGATGATCGACGCTTGGTGTTCTCGCCGTACCCGACCCCGTCGACGATGCCGATGGCCACCGCGATCAGGTTCTTCAGCACGCCGCCGAACTCGGTGCCGATCACATCGGTGTTGACGTAGGAGCGGAAGTAGCGGTTGGTGGCGGCCAGGGCCACCTCCTGAGCGGTGACGAGGCTCTCGGAGGCGATGACCGCGGCGGTCGGCTGCTCCTTCGCGATCTCGAGGGCGAGGTTGGGCCCGGAGGCGACCGCGATGCGGCTCGGGTCGATCGGCAGCATCTGCGCGATCACCTCGCTCATCCGCAGGCCCGTGCTCTTCTCCACGCCCTTCATCAGGCTGATGAGCACCGTGCGCTCGGTCAGGAACGGGGTGATCGCCTCGAGGTTGCCGCGCAGCGACTGCGACGGGATCGAGAGGTAGACGTGGTCGGCGCCCTCGAGCGCCTCCTCGATGCGCGGTGTCGCGCGGATGTTGCGCGGCAGGTTGATCCCGGGCAGGTAGTCGCTGTTGCGCTTGGCCTCGGTGATCTCGCGGGCGAGCTCGCTCCGGCGCGCCCACATCACGACGTCCGATCCTCCGTCCGCGAGGATCTTGGCGAACGTGGTCCCCCAGCTCCCCGCTCCCAGAACCGCGACACGGCGCGGGACGGGGATCGGAGTGGATCTCCTACTGCTCGGACTCAAAGCGTCCCGTCCCCTTCTGGTTGTGCTCGGACGGGTTCCACCGGGTGGCCGGCGCGGTCTCGCCCCGCAGCTCCTCGAGCAGCGCGGTGATCGCGGCCATGACGACCGCCGACGCCTCGTTCAGCGTGACGGCGTCGAGGCTGCGCCCGCGGAACGCCGACAGGTCGACGGGATCGCCGATCAGGATGTTGACGCGCTTGCGCCGGAAGAGCGTGAGCTTCTTGGAGTAGCGGCCCATCAGCTGCTGCGTGCCCCAGTGCGCCGCGGGGATCACGGGCAGGTCGTACTGCAGCGCCATCCGCACCGCCCCGGTCTTGCCGCGCATCGGCCAGAGCTCGGGGTCACGGGTGAGCGAGCCCTCGGGGTAGATGATCACCGAGCGCTGCTCGTCGACGAGCGCCTTCGCCGCCTTGAGCGGCTCGTTCCCGCGGACGGTCCCGGCGCGCTCGACGGGGATCTGCCCCGACGCCCGCAGGAGCGCCCCGAGGACGGGGACCTTGAACAGCGACGCCTTCGCGAGGAACCGCGGCGCGCGCCCCAGCTTCCAGAGCGTCCACCCGGTGATGATCGGGTCGATCTCGCTGTAGTGATTCGGCGCGAAGACGAAGGCGCCGGTGCTCGGGACCTTGTGCCCGTCGCGGACGCGGAGGTCCACCGAGGCGGTCATCGCGGGGATCACCGCGGCAGCGAGGAACCAGAAGACGGACGGACGGCTGCGTTCAGACACCCGCCCATCCTCTCACCGACACTCGTCGACCCGGCCCGCCCACGCCCGCCGCGCGACGATCGGCCGACCCCCGCCGACCCGGCTCGCTACCGTGTGCGGGTGACTCCCGCCGCCCGCTTCCGCGACCCGATCGCCGGTGCTCTCGCGGATCCGACCCTGCTCACGATCGCGGCCGTCGCGCTTCTCGGACTGCTCCTCCTCGCGGCCGTCGTGACCGCCCGTCTCCTGGCTGCTCCGCGAGCGGTCGTCACCGCGAGCGGCGAGGGCGGTGTCGTCGTCAGCGGAGGCCCGGACCTCGCGCGGCTGCTGCACTTCGTGGATCCCTTCCTGCCACGCAGCAGCCTTCGGCCCTCCGTCGTCCTCGTCCCCACGACGGAGGTGCTCACGGTGATCGCGGGCGAGGACCGCGCTGAACTGCTCTGGGACGAGATCCGACGAGTCGAGCGCCGGAGGACCGGCCTCGGCACCCGGAGCGAGATCCTCGTCGAGTTCGCCCGCACCGGTCGACCGAGGCGAGCGGTCCTCCGACTCGTCGAGGAACCCGGTGCGCTGGGGCTGCGTCGGGCGCCGGAGGAGAGCGTCGATCGATTCGAGCGACGACTCCGCCTCCACACCACCGCGGCATGGACAGGTCCCGACTGGGGCAGCCGCCCGTCCTAGGTCCCCCTACCGCGCGTCGCGGTACCGCCACATCGTCAGCGTCCCGAAGACCGCGACGAGCCCCGCCGCCCACACGAGCGTCAGCACGAGCTCCGCGCCCGGGTCCGCCCCCGCCATCAGCGCCCGCACGGCGGTCACCAGGTGCGAGACCGGATTGACCTCCACGAACGACTGCAGCCAGCCGGGCATCGTGGCGGGGTCGACGAAGATGTTGCTGCCGAAGGTGATCGGCGTGATCACGAGCATGCTCACCCCCATCACCGATCCGGAGGTGCGCAGCACCAGGCTGAGGAACGTCCAGATCCAGCCGAGCGCGAACGCGAACACCAGCAGCAGGAGCACCCCGAGCACGACGCCGACCACTCCTCCGCCCGGCCGGAAGCCCAGCACGAGGCCGAGGCAGACGGTGATCACGGCCGAGATGGTGAACCGCACCGCGTCGCCCAGCAGCATCCCGACCAGGGCGGAGGGACGCCAGATCGGCAGCGACCGGAAGCGGTCGAAGACGCCGCGGTCCAGATCGGTCCGGAGCGTCGTGCCGGTGTACATCGTGATCATGATCACGCCCTGCACCAGGATCCCGGGCAGCAGGAACTGGATGTAGTCGACCGTGCTGCCCGCCAGCGCCCCGCCGAAGAGGAAGGTGAAGAGCAGCGTGAACATGATCGGGAACACCGTCACGTCGAACAGCTGCTCGGGCACGTGCTTGATCTTGAGCAGCGCGCGCCAGCCGAAGGTGAGGGACGTGGAGAGGGGCCCGGGCGGAGTCGGCCGCTCCCCCTGCACGAGGACGGCGAGGAGCGCGTCGCGATCCGGTGCAGTCTCGCGGGCGGTGTCGAGACTCATGCGGCGGCCCCCTCCTCTGTCGCGGCCTGCGGCCTGCCGGTCAGCGCGAGGAACACCTCGTCGAGGGAGGGCTGGCCGAGCGAGAACTGGGCGAGCTCGATGCCCGCGCCCTCCAGCGCGGTCAGGGCGCGGGTGACGTCGCGGGCGGAGCCGTCCACGCGCGCCGCGAGGGCCGCCGGATCGCCCTCCTCCCGCACCTCGACTCCGAGCACCGCCTCGAGCAGGCGCCGCGCCTCGGCTCGGGACGCGGGATCCAGCACGCGGACGTGGAGGGACCCGGAGCCGACCGACGCCTTCAGCTCCCCCGGTGTGCCCTCGGCGATCACCCGGCCGGTGTCGATGACGCTGATGCGGTCGGCGAGCCGGTCGGCCTCGTCGAGGTACTGCGTCGTGAGGAGCACCGTCGTGCCGCTCGCCACCATCGCCCGGACGATGTCCCACACCTCGTTGCGGCTGCGCGGATCGAGTCCGGTCGTCGGCTCGTCGAGGAACAGCAGCTCGGGGGTCACCACGATGCTCGCCGCGATGTCGATCCGGCGCCGCATCCCGCCCGAGAACTTCTTCACCTGGCGGTCGGCCGCCTCGCCGAGGTGGAACGCGTCGAGCAGGTCGTCGGCCCGCCGCGATGCGCGCGAGCCGGTGTACCCGAAGAGCCGGCCGATCAGTCGGAGGTTCTCGCGGCCGGTGAGGTCCTCGTCGACCGAGGCGAACTGGCCCGTGAGGCTGACCTTCCGCCGCACCTCCTTCGCCTCGGTGACGACGTCGTGCCCCAGGACCAGGGCCCGCCCGGCGTCCGGCCGCAGGAGTGTCGCGAGGACGCGGATGGTCGTCGTCTTGCCTGCCCCGTTCGGGCCGAGGAAGCCGTGGACGCCGCCGCGCGGGATCTCGAGATCGACGCCGTCGATCGCTCGGGTCGCGCCGAAGGCCTTGACCAGCCCTTCGGTCGAGACGGCCGGATCGTCCATCAGCGCTCCTCGTCGGCGGCGGCTCCGACGGACCCCTCCGCCTGAGAATGCGCACACCGTACGCCCAGGACGCGGGGCTCGGCAAGACCCCGGGAACGACGGAGGAGCCCGACGATGCGGGCTCCTCCGGAGGGTCTGACGGGGCGGTGCGACTACGCGTCGAGCGAGAAGTCGGCTCCGAGCAGCTCGAGCTTGGTGAGGAAGTTCTCGTAGCCCCGGCTGATGATGCGACGTTCGAGACGGTCGAGGTGCCCTCGGCCGAGAGCGCCGCGATCAGGTGCGAGAAGCCGCCGCGCAGATCCGGCACCACGATGTCGGCGCCGTGCAGCTTCGAGGGCCCCGAGACGACAGCGGAGTGCATGAAGTTGCGCTGCCCGAAGCGGCAGGCCTGCCCGCCGAGGCACTCGCGGTGGATCTGGATGGTCGCACCCATCTCGACCAGGGCGTCGACGAAGCCGAAGCGCTGCTCGTAGACGGTCTCGTGCACGATCGACACGCCCTTGGCCTTGGTCAGCGCCACGACGAGCGGCTGCTGCCAGTCGGTCATGAAGCCGGGGTGCACGTCGGTCTCGATGATGACGGGCTTCAGCTCGCCGCCGGGGTGGTAGAAGCGGATGCCGTCCTCGGCGATCTCGAACGCGCCGCCGACCTTGCGGAAGACGTTGAGGAAGGTCGTCATCTCCTGCTGGCGTGCGCCGCCGACGAAGATGTCGCCGTCGGTCGCGAGGGCCGCGGCGGCCCAGGAGGCGGCCTCGTTGCGGTCGAAGAGCGCGCGGTGGGTGTAGCCCTCGAGGCGGTCGACGCCCTCGATGCGGATCACGCGGTCGGTGTCGACCGAGATGATGGCGCCCATCTTCTGCAGGATGTTGATGAGATCCATGATCTCGGGCTCGATGGCCGCGCCCGACAGCTCGGTGATGCCCGAGGCGCGCACCGCCGTCAGCAGCACCTGCTCGGTGGCGCCGACGCTCGGGTAGGGCAGGGCGACCTTGGCGCCGTGCAGGCCCTCGGGGGCCGACATCCGGATGCCGGACGGCAGCTTCTCGACGATGGCGCCGAAGTTGCGCAGCACCTCGAGGTGGTAGTCGATCGGGCGGTCGCCGATGCGGCAGCCGCCGAGGTCGGGGATGAACGCCTCGCCCAGGCGGTGCAGGAGCGGACCGCAGAAGAGGATCGGGATGCGGCTGGAGCCGGCGTGCGCGTCGATGTCGGCGAAGTGCGCCGACTCGACGTTCGAGGGGTCGAGGATCAGCTCGCCCACCTCCGGGCCCTGCTGCACCTTCACTCCGTGCACCTCGAGGAGGCCCTTCACGACGCGGACGTCGCTGATGTCCGGGACGTCGCGCAGCGTCGAGGCGGTCTCGCCGAGCAGCGCCGCGACCATCGCCTTGGTGACGAGGTTCTTCGCGCCCTTGAGCTCGATGCGCCCCTTCAGCGGACGGCCGCCGTTGATCGTGATCCGCTCGGTCATCATCCCCACCCGCGCCCCGGACGCCTTGGCGTCCTGGAGGGCCTTCGCATCCTGAAGAAGTGTGTTCACGCTATTTCACCGGCAATGTCTTGGGCCGCCAGCTCTCGCGGCGGGTCTCGAATTCGGAGATGCGCGCTTCGTCGCGCAGAGTCAGACCGATGTCGTCCAACCCCTCGATCAGGCGCCAACGAGTGTAGTCGTCGACCTCGAAGGGGAAGGACTCGCCACCGGCGGTGACCGTACGCGCAACCAGATCGACGGTCAGTTCTATTCCCGGCTGCGCGTCGATGAGCTCCCAGAGGCGCTCGATCGCCTCCTCGGCGACCGCCGCGGCGAGCAGTCCCTGCTTGCCGGAGTTGCCCCGGAAGATGTCGCCGAAGCGGGAGGACAGGATGACGCGGAAGCCGAAGTCGCGCAGCGCCCAGACCGCGTGCTCGCGGCTCGAGCCGGTGCCGAAGTCGGGTCCCGCGACGAGGATCTGCGCGCCCTGGAACGCCGGCCGGTTGAGGACGAAGTCCTCCTCCTGCCGCCAGCCGTGGAAGAGCGCGTCCTCGAAGCCGGTCTTGGTGACGCGCTTGAGGAACACCGCCGGGATGATCTGGTCGGTGTCGACGTTGCTGCGCTTCAGAGGCGCCGCGATGCCGGTGACGGTCTCGAACTTGTCCATGATCAGGCCTCCACCAGTTCTCGAGCGGGCTCCAGATCGGACGGGCTGGAGAGCGTGCCGCGCACGGCGGTCGCCGCGGCGACGAGCGGGGACACGAGGTGCGTGCGTCCGCCCTTGCCCTGGCGTCCCTCGAAGTTGCGGTTCGACGTGGAGGCGCAGCGCTCCCCCGGGGCGAGCTGATCCGGGTTCATGCCCAGGCACATCGAGCAGCCGGCGAAGCGCCACTCCGCGCCGAAGTCGGTGAAGACGCGGTCCAGGCCCTCGGCCTCGGCCTCGATCCGCACGCGGGCGGAGCCGGGCACCACCATGACGCGCACGCCCGGCGCCTTGGTCCGGCCCTTGATGACGGAGGCGAAGGCGCGCAGGTCCTCGATGCGGGAGTTGGTGCAGGAGCCCATGAAGACCGCGTCGACCGGGATCTCCTTCATCGGGGTGCCGGCCTCGAGGTCCATGTACTCCAGAGCGCGGCGCGCGTTCGAGCGCTCGTTCGGGTCGGCGATGGCCTCCGGGTCGGGGACGGACTGCGACAGCGACACTCCCTGGCCGGGATTCGTGCCCCAGGTCACGAAGGGCTCGAGCGCGTCGCGTCCAGCACGACCTCGGCGTCGTAGGAGGCGCCCTCGTCGCTGGGCAGGGTGCGCCAGTAGGCGACCGCGTCGTCCCAGTCCTGACCCGAGGGGGCGTGGGGACGGCCCTTCAGGTAGGCGAAGGTCGTCTCGTCGGGGGCGACCATGCCCGCGCGGGCGCCTGCCTCGATCGACATGTTGCAGATCGTCATCCGGCCCTCCATCGAGAGCGCGCGGATGGCGGAGCCGCGGTACTCGAGCACGTAGCCCTGACCGCCTCCGGTGCCGATCTTCGCGATGACGGCCAGGATGATGTCCTTCGCCGTCACCCCCTCCTTCAGCTCGCCCTCGACCGTGATCGCCATCGTCTTGAACGGCTTCAGCGGCAGGGTCTGCGTGGCCATGACGTGCTCGACCTCGCTGGTGCCGATGCCGAAGGCCATCGCCCCGAACGCGCCGTGCGTCGAGGTGTGCGAGTCGCCGCAGACGACGGTGATGCCGGGCATCGTCAGCCCGAGCTGCGGACCGACCACGTGCACGATGCCCTGCTCGATGTCGCCCAGCGAGTGCAGGCGGACGCCGAACTCCTCGGCGTTGCGGCGCAGGGTGTGGATCTGGGTGCGGCTCGTCAGATCGGCGATGGGCTTGTCGATGGCGAGGGTCGGGGTGTTGTGGTCCTCGGTCGCGATCGTCAGATCGGGACGCCGCACGGGACGGCCGGCCAGGCGCAGTCCGTCGAAGGCCTGCGGGCTGGTGACCTCGTGGACGAGGTGCAGATCGATGTAGATGAGGTCCGGCGTCCCGTCCTCGCCCTTGGCGACGAGGTGGTCGTCCCAGACCTTCTCGGCGAGGGTGCGCGGTCGGGCGGTCCCGGACTCGGTGGAGCTGTCGTTCATGACGGGGTTCTCTTCCTCAGGAATGGTGGTCAGCCCACGGGAGACACCGCGACGAGGGAGGCCTGTCAGATCGAGGTCTCGTCGCGGCGGAGAAGGAGGAGCCGGCCGGTCAGCACCCCCAGAGACTAGCACCGCGACGGCACTGCTCCCGGGGACGCCACGAGCCGCTCCCGGTCGATCGGGCGGGAGGCGATCCGGCCGGCTCAGCCCCGCTGCTCGAGGACCGCGTCGACCACGACGACGGTCACGTTGTCGCGCCCGCCGGCCTCGATCGCGGCGCGGACGAGGGCCGCTGCGAGGTCGGCGCCGCCGATCGCACCCGTGTCGCGCCGGGCGAACAGCTCGGCGATCTCGGCGTCCGGCAGCTCCTTCGTCAGGCCGTCCGAGCAGAGCAGGTAGCTCGAGCGCGGCACGATCGGCAGGGTCCAGACGTCCGTCTCGACCTCGTCGTCGGCGCCGAGCGCACGGGTGACGATGTTGCGGTCAGGATGCGTCTCCGCGAGCTCCCGGGTGAGCAGGCCCGCCGACACGAGCTCCTGCACCGCGGAGTGGTCCACGGTCAGCTGCTCGAGGCCGGAGCCGTCCCACCGGTACGCACGCGAGTCGCCGACGTTGAACAGCGCCCACCGCGCGGGCCCCGCCCCCTCCGGCTTCACGAGGGTGAGACCGGTGAGGGTCGTCCCGCACAGCGCTCCTCCGACGTCGAGCCCGCGCACCGCGGCGTTCGCGGCCTCGACGAGGTCGAACACGGCGTCCACCGGCCCGATGGCCGCGGTGGCGTTCGCCCGCAGGGCGTCGACGGCGGTGGCGCTGGCGAGGTCGCCCCGCGCGTGACCGCCCATGCCGTCCGCGACGGCCAGGAGGAGCTCGTCGGCCAGCAGGGCGTCCTCGTTGACGCGACGCACGTTCCCCACATCGGTGCTGCTGGAGACGCTCAGGTGGAGCACGCCCTGCGGCAGCTCGACGTCAACGGAGTTCATCCGGCCGTCACCGCTCGTCGGAGGGGCGCGCCTCGTCGGCGTCGTGCACGACCTCGGGGTGCCCGTCGTGCACCTCGATGTGGTCGTGCTCGCGGCGCATCTTGATGAGGCTCGCGACCGTGGCGACCGTCATGCTGAGGAGGATGACGGCGAGGGATGTCCAGGTGTCGATGTCCCAGACGTCGACGTGCTCACCGCCGTTGATGAAGGGCAGCTCGTTCTCGTGGAGGGCGTGCAGGACGAGCTTCACGCCGATGAAGGCGAGGATGAACGCGATGCCGTACTTGAGGTACTCGAGCTTGTCGATCAGTCCGCCCAGCAGGAAG
Source organism: Rathayibacter rhapontici (assembly GCF_001995175.1). GTDB lineage: Bacteria > Actinomycetota > Actinomycetes > Actinomycetales > Microbacteriaceae > Rathayibacter. The sequence continues at coordinate 19,551 of NZ_MUKN01000039.1, read as the reverse complement.
TAGAGCTGGCGCAGGCCCATCAGGGCGAAGATGTTCGCGGTGAAGACGATGAACGGGCTCTGCGTGATGCCGAAGATCGCCGGGATCGAGTCGAGCGCGAACAGGAGGTCCGTGGATCCGATCGCCAGGAACACGATCAGCATCGGGGTGAAGAACTTCTTGCCGTCGATCACGGTGCGGATCTTGGAGCCGTCGAAGCTGTCCGAGATGTTGACGCGACGGCGGAGCAGGCGGATGAGCAGGTTGTCCGTGCCCTCGTCCTCGTCCTCCTTGCCGAACGCCTGGTTGTAGGCCGTGTAGACGAGGAACGCGCCGAAGAGGTAGAAGATCCAGCTGAAGCTCTCGATCAGCTGCGCACCCAGCAGGATGAAGATGCCGCGCAGGATCAGCGCGATGATGATGCCCACCATCAGCACCTCCTGCTGGTACTTCGGCGGCACCGCGAAGCGGCCCATGATGATGACGAACACGAAGAGGTTGTCGATCGAGAGGCTGTACTCGGTCAGCCAGCCCGCCAGGAACTGGCCCGCGTGCTCGCCGTCGCCCAGGATCAGCATCAGCAGCGCGAAGACCAGCGCGAGGCTGACGTAGAAGGCGACCCAGAGGCTCGACTCCTTCAGGCTCGGCACGTGCGGCCGCTTGTAGACGATCAGCAGGTCGGCGGCAAGGATCAGCGTCAGGCCGATGAAGGAGCCGACGACGAACCAGACGGGCAGATCGAGCATGGGGGCCTTTCGGGAGTGAGGGGATGCGGCGGAGCGGATCCGCGGGCGGACCACGCGGGTGGAGTCCGGCGCTCGCCCCGCCCGGCGCGCGCGGTGCGGCGTGATCGGAGGGGGCGGGAAGGCCGGTTCGCTCCCCTTCGCGGATGCGATCCTACCGTCGGCGCGCGCCGTGGGAGGGGGGTCGGCCGGGTTCCGTGGCCGGCCGGGGCTCTCGAGCGCGGGCGGATCCGGGCCGTCGGCCCTCAAGGACTCACTGTTAACGCAGAAGAACCCCCGGCCTGAGCCGGGGGTTCTTCTGGTGTTGCCGTGGTGACCCCAGCGGGATTTGAACCCGCGTTACCGCCGTGAGAGGGCGACGTCCTAGGCCGCTAAACGATGGGGCCGCGTTTTTGCAACTCGAAGAGTGTTGCACACGGATCCGCATCGACGCAAATCGAGCGGGCGGCCGACCGCGCGCCCGCGCGACCGGTGCGATCCTCAGCGGGGACAGCCCCCCTCCGGGGCGCGGACCGGAGGGCTCCCGGCTTCTACGCTCGGAGTCCCCCACCCCGCCGATCGGCGGGAGCACCGCCCCCGAGGAGCCGTCCGATGCCGATCCGCCCGCACTCCCGAGCCCGACTCCTCACCACGATCGCCGCACTCGGAGTGGCCCTCTCCGCACTGCTGGTCGCCCCCGCGGCGGCCGCGGCGCCGACTCCGCCGTCGATCACCCTCTCCCCCGCGTCCGGTCCCGCAGGGACGACCGTCGTCGTGACCGGCACGGCCTACCCCAAGAAGACGACAGGATCCCTGACCGTGCTCGGCGCCTCCGTCCGGATCACGACCAACGGCTCCGGAGTGTTCCAGGCGCCGATCGCGATCCCGACCGCGCCGGCGGGACCCGCCACGGTCACGGCCCGCGCCGGCACCGCCTCGGCGACGGCCGTCTTCACCGTCACCGCGCCTCCTGCGGCACCCGTCATCAGCAGCGCGCGGCTGCGCTTCGGAGTCACGACCCCCGGTGGGGCCTCGGCGAACGCCGAGCTGGACGCCGTCGCGGTGCTCGCGGGCGAGAGCCCGTCGATCGTCGTCTCGTACCAGGACTTCGGGCAGCCGGCTCCGCTCGCCGATCTGCGCAGCGTCGCCGCTCGCGGTGCCACCAGCCTGATCACCTGGGAGCCCTGGCGGTGGGGCGGCGGCGTCGACCAGCCCGCCTACTCCTCCGCGCGCATCCTCGCCGGCGACCACGACGCCTACCTCACGAGCTGGGCGCAGGACCTCGCCGCGTGGGGCTCGCCCGTCCTGCTCCGCTACGCGCACGAGATGAACGGCGACTGGTACCCCTGGTCGGACGGCGTGAACGGGAACGCTCCGGGCTCCTACGCGGCCGCCTGGAACCACGTGCACGCGATCTTCCAGGCGCAGGGCGCGACGAACGTGCAGTGGGTGTGGAGCCCGAACGTGCCCTACTCGGGATCGGTCCCGCTCGACACGCTCTACCCCGGTTCCGCCTCCGTCGACGTCCTCGCGCTCGACGGCTACAACTGGGGCACGGCGACGACCTGGAGCTCCTGGACCTCCGCCGGTGCGCTCTTCGCCGCGGGGCTGGACCAGGTGCGGTCGCTGGCCCCCGGGCACCCGATCCTGATCGGCGAGACGGCGTCCGCCGAGGCCGGCGGCTCGAAGGCGGCGTGGATCAGCGACCTTGTCGGGTACCTGAACGTCCAGCCGGACGTCGTCGGCCTCGTGTGGTTCCACCACGACAAGGAGGTGGACTGGCGGATCGACAGCTCGCCCTCCTCCGCCGCCGCGTTCGCCGGCGCCCTCGCCGCCCGCCGAGCCTGACGGCGCCGCCTTGCGACCGGGCGACGAGGGCGGTTAGCTCGGAGCCATGCGACTGACCAAGCTCGAGCACGCCGCCGTCCTCGTCGAGGAGGCGGGATCCCGCCTCGTGATCGATCCCGGCGGATTCACCCGCCCCGTGGAGGGCACCGCCGAGACCGCGGCCGTGGTCCTCACGCACGAGCACCCGGACCACTGGACGCCCGAGCAGCTCGAGCGCCTGCGCTCGGCGAACCCGTCGATCCGCTTCTTCGGACCGGCAGGAGTCGCGGCGGCCGCGGAGGGATTCGCGATCGAGACGGTGGCGGAGGGCGACCGCGTCGAGGTCGGGCCCTTCGAGCTGCGGTTCTTCGGCTCGCGGCACGCGGTCATCCACAGCTCGATCCCCGTGATCGACAACGTCGCGGTGCTGGTGAACGGGCGCTTCTACTACGCGGGCGACTCCTTCACCCGGCCCGACGGCGTCGAGGTGGAGATCCTGGCCGCGCCCTCCGGCGCTCCCTGGATGAGGATCGCCGAGTCGATGGACCACGTGCTGGCCCTCGCACCGCGGCACGCGTTCGCGACGCACGAGGGGGTGCTGTCCGACGCAGGCCGGAGCATGAGCCACGACCGCCTCGGCTGGGCGACCCGGGAGGGCGGCGGCGAGTACCACGCGCTCGAACCCGGCGATGTCCTCGAGGTCTGAGCTCAGCTCGCGGAGGTGAACCCGGGGACGTCGGTGGCGCGGACGGTCGCGAGGTCCTCGCCGAACTCGAAGCGGAAGCGCGCCTGCTCGCCCCGGAGCAGGCGCCCGGGAGCCACCAGCGCGCGTCGTCCCACATCCGCTCGTACGGAACGGAGCGCAGCGGGACGAACTCCGCGGCGAGCTCGGCCGACTCCGTCACCTCGCCCCGCCAGCGGCGGCAGAGGAAGACGTGCGAGCGCTGGCTCCAGGCGGGCCGGTGCGGGAAGCGGTAGTCGAGGACCCCGTGCGCGACGAGATCACCCGGCTCGGCGTGCAGCCCGACCTCCTCGGCGAGCTCGCGCACGGCGGCCTCGACCGGCGACTCGCCCGGCTCGAGCTTCCCTCCCGGAGCGACCACCCGGCCCTGTCCCAGGCCCCGGCGCTTCTCGCCCAGCAGCACCTCGACGGCTCCGTCGCTCTCGCGCAGCACGTAGACCACGCACACCTCGGGCAGTGGAGTCACCGCTCACCTCCGCTCTCGCGCGGGCCGGAGGCCGCTGACCGCCGTCGTAGGCTAGCCCGGTGACGACCACCTCCGCGCTCGAGCGCTTCCAGGCCCTGCTGCGGGTCGACACGGTGTCGCACTCCGACGAATCCGCGACCGACTGGTCGCGCTTCGAGGTCTTCGCGCAGCTGCTCGAGCAGTTCTACCCCGCCCTGCACGGCGCGCTGGAGCGCGAGATCGTCGCCGGCCACTCCCTGCTCTGGCGCTGGCGCGGCACCGTCGACGGCGACCCCGCGGTGCTGATGGCCCACTACGACGTCGTCAGCGTCACCCCGGAGGACTGGTCGAGCTCGCCGTTCGCCGCCGACACCGTCCTGCGGCCCGACGGGCGCACCTCGGTGATCGGCCGCGGCGCCCTCGATGACAAGGGGTCGCTCGTGGCCCTGCTCGAGGCGGTCGAGGCGGCGGTGCTGCGCGGCGAGCGTCCCGAGCGCGACGTCTACCTCCTCTCGACGCACAACGAGGAGACCGCCGGCGACGGCGCGCCCTCGGTCGTCGCCCTGCTCGCCGCCCGCGGCGTGCGGCCCCGCTTCGTGCTCGACGAGGGCGGCAACGTCCGCCGCGGCATCCTGCCCGGCGTCACCACTCCGATCGCCGTCGTGGGAGTGACCGAGCGCGGCATCATGAACCTCGAGCTGACCTGCCGCGACGCCGGCGGCCACGCCTCCGCTCCCCCGCCCTTCCCGGGCCTGCTCGCCACCCAGCGGCTCGCCCGCGCCATCCACCGGCTGACCGAGAACCCGTTCCCGTCCACGCTGCCCGAGCCGATCGCCGAGCTCGTGCAGGCGGCGGCTCCGCACGCCGACGCGGCGCACGCGGTCTGGTACGCCCACCCGCACGAGCACCCGGACGCGGTGATCGGCGCTCTCGCCGCGCACTCCAACCGCTCCGCCGCGATGCTGCGCACCACCGTCGCCGTCACCCAGCTCCGCGGCAGCACCGGCGCGAACGTCCTCGCCTCGAGTGCCAGTGCCGTCGCGAACGTCCGGATCAACCCGGGCGGCACGGTCGCGGGCGTGGTCGCCCGGATCCGCGACGTCATCGACGATCCGCAGGTCGAGGTCGAGGTGCGGGTGGCGCACGAGCCCTCCCCCGTCTCCTCGACCGGCGAGCCGGGCGACGGCGGACCGTACGACGTGCTGCGCTCCGTGATCCACGAGGTCTTCCCCGAGGCGATCGTGGCGCCGTACGTGCAGACGGGCGGCAGCGACGCCCGGCACTTCCACGCGGTCAGCGACGGCGTCTACCGCTTCATCCCCTTCGAGATCAGCCCGCAGCAGCAGCTCGGCATCCACGGTGCCGACGAGTCGGTCGAGGTCGACCAGTTCGAGCGCGCGATCGTGTTCTACGAGCGGCTGCTGCACCGGCTCTGAGACGAGCCGTCCTCGTTCCTGCGGTTCGCGCCGGTTCCTGGGAAAAGCGTTCGATGACGCGCCGCGCCGTGTTGGCCCCTCGTTCACCCCGCGATGATGGACTGGCGTCAGCGGGTGCAGTCCTGGATCCCGCGTCGTACCTTCGCTAGTGTCGATGCTGGAACAACCGGTTCAGCTCCCGCCGATCGTGAAACCCGAGGATCATGACTGTCCGTCAGGCCGAGTACCCGCGGCCCAACCACTTCATCCTTCATCTCAGCGACACGCACTTCATCGCGGGCGACGGGGGCCTCTACGGCTCCGACGTCGACAGCGAGGCGCAGCTCCGTCGACTCTTCGACGAGCTCGAAGAGTCGGGCGGGCGCCCCGAGGCGATCGTCATCACCGGCGACCTCGCCGACAAGGGCGAGCCGGAGGCGTACGCCAAGCTGCGCGCCGTCGTGGAGCCCGCCGCCGCCCGCCTCGGCGCCGAGGTGATCTGGGTGATGGGCAACCACGACGACCGCGGCGCGTTCCGCTCGGGGCTGCTCGACCAGCTCCCCACCACGCAGCCCGTCGACCGCGTGCACGACGTGAACGGGCTGCGGATCATCGCGCTCGACTCGACCGTGCCCGGCGCCCACTACGGCGAGATCTCGGACGCGCAGCTCGACTGGCTCGCCGAGGAGCTCGCGAGCCCCGCCCCGCACGGCACGATCCTGGCCCTGCACCACCCGCCGGTGCCGTCCGTGCTCGACCTCTCCGTGCTCGTGGAGCTGCGCGACCAGCCGGCCCTGGCCGAGGTCCTCGAGGGGTCCGACGTCCGCAGCATCATCGCGGGCCACCTCCACTACTCCTCCACGGCCACCTTCGCGGGGATCCCCGTCTCGGTCGCCTCGGCCACCTGCTACACCCAGGACCTCAACGTCCCGGTCGGCGGCACCCGCGCGCGGAACGGCGCCCAGGCCTTCAACCTCATCCACGTCTACGACGGCACGGTGCTGCACTCGGTCGTGCCGATCGGCACCTCGACCGAGGTCTCGTACGTCTCGGCGAACGAGACCGAGCGGATCCTCGCGGCCGCCGGCGTCGAGATCGCTCCGGCCACCGCGGCGCCGGTCACGCGCGACGAGGCGCTCTACCCGCCGCTCGAGGAGCGCGTCGGCGTCAGCGCCTAGCGCGCGGCTAGCGCGCGGCTAGCGCGCGGCTAGCGCGCGGCTAGCGCGCGGCTCGTCGGACGCCCTCCTCGCGGATGTCTTCGGCGATCGAGCACCTCGCCCGTTCGTCGCTCGCTCTTCACCGATCGAGTAGCCCGGATCGCGTCCGGACACCCTCCTCTGCTGATCGAGTAGCCCGGATCGCGTCCGGACACCCTCCTCTGCTGATCGAGTAGCCCGCGCAGCGGGCGTATCGAGATCCGCGTCCCCCAACGGGTCGGCCTCCGGACCGCTCCTGGCGCGTTCCGCCTCTGGATGGCGCGATCATGCCGGTGGTGTCGGTGGTCGTTGGTGTCCTCTTCGCATGGTTCTTCTGGATGTCGAGGCGAGGCCCGCGGGCGGCGGTCCGAGCGTGCGCGAGTGCTTCGACGACGCCCTCGTGGCCGCTGTCGGAGCCGCGTGCGCCGTCGACGCGTTCCGCGCGCGAGCCGAAGCCGAGCGGGCGGAGCTGATCGAGCTCGCCCGCCGCACGGCGATGACGCTCCCGGATGCGCTCGTCGATCCGAGCGTGCAGGTGCACGTGGAACGCGAGGAGGCGGCGATGCGCGCGCTGGTCGCGGAGCTCGCGACCGGCATGCGGGTGTCCGAATCCCTGGCGGGTGTCCTCGTGGAGGAGAGCCGGATGCTCGTCAACGAACTGCCGGACACGCTGACGGCTCTGCGCGAGGCCGCGATCGCACCCGAGCACACCCGCGTGATCATCAGGGCCGCGCTCGAGCTGCCGGTCGAGGTGCGCAGCCGCTTCGACGACGCCGCAGCGGCCCTCGCCCGGGAGTGCACTCCTCCGCAGCTGCGGCGCCGGCTCAGGTCGCTGCGCGAACGTCTCCACCCGGAGTCGCTCACCGACCGGCACCAGCGCTGCGCCGCACGCCGCGGCGTCTGGCTCGACGGCGACCTCGACGGCATGGCCACCTTCCACCTGCACCTCCCCGCTCCGGAGGCGCACGGGGCGTTCGACCGCATCGACCGAGCCGCCCGCAGCCTCAAAGACCTCCCCGACGAGGAGCGCACCCTCGGACAGCTGCGCGCCGACATCACCACCGCACTCCTCCTCGACGGCGAGACCCTACCGGGCCCCGATGGTTCGCCGGCGACGGCGATCCCGCGCGGGACGCGCCCCCGCGTCTCCGTGACCGTTCCCGTCCTGACCCTCCTCGGACGCTCCGACGAACCGGGCGTCCTCGACGGCTACGGCCCCATCGACCCGGCGACGGCCCGGCGCCTGGCCGCCGATGCGCCCTCTTTCACCCGGATCCTGACCCATCCCCAGACCGGGGCAGTCCTCTCCGTCGGGCGGACCACCTACCGTGTCCCCGCCGACCTCCGCCGCGCCCTCGCCACCCGCGACGCCACCTGCCGGTTCCCCGGCTGCACCCGATCCGCCCGCGACAGCGACATCGACCACGGCACCGAATGGCAGCACCAAGGACGCACCGACGCCGACAACCTCGCCCACCTCTGCCGGCACCACCACCGACTCCGCCACACCACCACCTGGCAGGTCCGACACCGACCCGGCGGCGTCCTCGACTGGACCAGCCCCACCGGACGACACCACACGACCGCGCCGGAGCCACCGCCGCAGCCCTTCCCGATCACAGATGCCGGGAGACTGCCGGTCGACGACGATCCACCTCCGTTCTGAGGAAGGACGGTGACGCGCTTCTCGAGCACGAGCGGGAGGAGCGCACCGGCATCGTTCGCGACCGTCCAGCGGGTCGCGACGAGCCGAGTCCGGCGGATGCCACGTGCACGCCGACGAACACACCGTCGGGACGGTCCCCGGGAAGCCACCCGACCGCCTCAGGGCGTCGTCCGGGTCGAGCCGCTCCTCCGCCGACGCGACGGATGCCTCATCGAGCCTTCCCAGCAGCGGCAGCCTCCACGGGAAGGATGGATCAGTAGCAGCGAAGGGAGACGGGCGTCCCGGCGCATCGGCGAGCTCGTCACCTCGACGATGTCGAGGTGTGCCGACCCTGTGCTCCACGGAGAGGCCGGACGGGCCGCAGACCGACGGATCGCACTCGATCGTCACTGCGAGCACAGCGAAGCAGCCGAACCCGGTTCCGTCGTGGATGCGAGCGGAGGGTGTGACAGCGCGGAGTGACCGGGCCACGATCACGGTGATCGCGCACCGGGCAGCGGCGATCCGATCCGGAGCAGCCGAGTGACGCCGCTGATCTCAGCCACATCCTCGAAGGGAACGCCGTCGCCGAGCAACCCCGCGGGACGAGCCGTGCCCGTCCTCAGCGCTCCGAGCGCCCCCGCGCCCGGTCGCGGGCGAACAGGTGACCGGCGAAGGCCAGCGCGGCGCCCAGCGCGAGCCCGACGCCCACGCCGGCACCCACTCCGATGCCCGGGAACACGAGCGAGCTGGCGATCCCGAGCAACAGTCCGACGACCGCGCCTCCGACGGTCCAGAGCACGATCAGTCCTCGCGCTCCCACGGAGCGGCGATCGGGTAGTACTCCTCGAGGAACCCGATGACGGCCTTGGTGCGCGCCTCCGCCGAGATCTCGGGGAAGCTGCCGTCGTTGAGGCAGAAGAAGTCGACGCCTCGGTTCTTCAGCAGCTTCTTCATGTCCTTCAGGCCCTGGTGCATCGTCGTGTCGACGTACTTGACCTTCGCGTTCTCCTGCACGACCGCCCGGCCGGTCATCAGCGCGTAGTAGTGGTACAGCGAGTTGGTCACGGACACATCGCTCGCCGAGCGGAAGCGGCTCGCGGCGGTCGCGGTGAACTCGGGCTCGAACTCGGTCTCGAGCTCGCTCATGACGCTCTTGCGCAGCGGAGTCGCGGCGTGCTCGAGGTGACGGGTGGTCATCGCTCCGAACCGCTCGCGCAGGAGGCGCCGGTTGACGCGCGCGGCGTTCTCGAAACCGCTCCGCGAGGAGTTCGAATCGCCCATGCCGATGCGCGTCGTGGCCTCGATGAACTTCGTGATGCCTCCGGGCGAGAAGAAGATCGACGGATCGACCGGGCGCCCGAAGAACATGTCGTCGTTGGAGTAGAGGAAGTGCTCGGCGAGACCGGGGATGCGGTGCAGCTGGCTCTCGACGGCGTGCGAGTTGTGCGTGGGCAGGACCGACTGGTCGCGGAAGTGGTCCTCGCTGCGCACGAGGGTCACGTCGGGGTGCTCGTCGAGCCAGCGGGGGCGCGGCGAGTCGGTGACGATGTAGATGTGCCGGATCCACGGCGCGTACATGTAGACGCTGCGCAGGGCGTACTTCAGTTCGTCGATCTGGCGGAACCGCGCCGGGGCGTCGTCGCCCTCGCCCACGACGTAGCTGGCCATGCGGGCCGCCCGGGCGCGCTGGAACTCGAGATCGGTGCCGTCGACCCACGAGAAGACGATGTCGACGTCGAAGCGGATGTCGCTGACGAGCGGCTCGAACATGCCCTCGAAGGTCGGCCACGTGCGGCCGTAGGCCTCGACGTGGGCGTCGATCGCCTCGGCGACGGGCAGGCTGTTGCGCATGAGGGCGTTCTCGGCGGGGGTGATGATCTCCTCCTCGCCCACCTTCCACAACTCCAGGCGCACGCCGCTGCGGGCGCCGTAGCGGAGCGATCCGGTCGAGGAGACGCGGGGGCGGAAGAGCGAGAAGACGTGGGCGCGCGGATACGGCGCGATCATGCCCTCGGCGATCAGGTGCGGCGGGGTCCCCCGCTTGTCGAGGGTCTTCACGTAGAAGGGCTCGGTCGCGAAGGCGCGGGAGAGCAGGGTGGCCAGCTCGGTGCCGAGCGAGCGGTCGACGGCGAGGAACGGCGAGCCGTCGGTGCCGCGGATCAGCCGGTAGGGGAACTCGGCCTCGTCGAGGACCTCGCCGATCGCGATCAGGTCCTGGGTCCACGCTGCCTTGGGCGTCGTACTCGAGTTCACCAGCGAGAACAGACCGGCATGGACGACCACGTCGTCGCGGTCGAAATGGCGGGGACGCAGGAGCGGTGACGGGAGAGCGCGGACGGAAGGCATGATTCACATTATCCGCCGCGCGTTACCGCCGGTTCACCTTGACAGGGCGTCGAATCGCGCGAACGCCTCGTCGGCCGACCGTCCCGCGGCACGGGCACGGTGCCCCTCCTCGGCGAAGGCGACGCCGAGGGCGGCGGCGGGCTCTCCGAGACGGGTCGCCCGCGCCGCGTGCTCGCCCAGTGCACGACGTGCAGCGAGGGCGTCGCGCTGCTCCCCGAGAGCGTCCGCGATGTCCTCGGCCGCGCTGCCGAGGCGGTGGGGCGCCGACCCGACCGCCGACGGGACGACGGCCCGCCAGGCCTCGACGACGTAGCGCAGCCGCTTGGCCGCCTTGCGGACCTCGTGGCGGTCCGTCCCGCCCCGCGCCGTCCCGAGTCGGTCGAGCTCCTTCTTGAGCGAGCGCTTCACGAGCTTCTTCGGGCTCGAGGCGGCCTTCGCGAGCCGGGGCGGATCGCCCAGGAGCTCGTCCAGCGAGGCCAGCAGATCGAGGTAGCGGCCGCCGCGCAGGGTCCGTGCGACGCGGCGCACCGCGACGCCGTGCCTCCGCTCGACCTCCTCGAGGATCGTGCCGGGCGGCACCGCGGCCGCCGGGAGCTGCTCGGCGGCCTCGTCGAGGTCGCTCCGGAGCCTCGCCCCGAGCACCTCCTCGTCGCGTGCCGCGCCGAGCACCGAGCCGAGCCACCGCAGCTCGTCCCGGATCGGGTCGGTCGCGGTGCGGTCGAGCACGGAGCGGGAGGCGGCCAGGACGCTGCGCAGCCGTCGGCTGAGCGTCCGCATCCGGTGCAGGGCGTTCTCGCTCTCGAGTCGGACGAAGGGGTCGACCGCGCGGAGCTCGCGCAGCAGTGCGGCGATCGCGGCGAGCGCCGCCTCTCCCCCGTCGCGCGGGGCGGGTCGTCGGTCGTCGATCGGTCCGCCGGTGGCGCGGGCGAGCTTCGAGGCGCTCTCCGCCGGCCGGGCACCGCCCGCCAGCAGGCGCTCCTGGATCGCATCGAGCACGGCCTCCCCCTCGGGACCGGACGCGTCGACGAGCTCGACCTCCCACTCGCGCCACCGCCGCTCGACTCCCGTGCGGGCGTCGACAGCGACCACGAGGTCGTCGGCGACCTCGGCCAGCTGGCGACCCGACGAGTCGAGCACCCGGGTGATGCCGCGCCGGGTCTCGAGGAGGGCCAGCGGCTCGAGCCGCGAGCGGCCCACGTGGCCGAGCACCGCCGAGCGGATGACCGTGGGCACCGCACTCGACTCGGTCAGCGGCGCGTGGATCTCGGTGCGCCCCGCCGAGCCCGGCAGCTTCACATGCCAGCCCTCGTCCGCCCCTCCTGCCCGACGCCGCAGCGTGATGCGGCCTCGGGAGAGGGCTCGCCCGGACGTGTCGAAGTACTCGGCGCGGAGCGCGACAGGGGTCTCGCGCTCGATCGCGGCCACCGCCCCGGCGCCCACGAGATCGGGCAGCGCGGTGTCGGCGCCGACGTCGTACTTGCGCTCGACCTCCGTCTGCGTGTGCGAGGCGCGCTGCGCGGTCGGAGCGGGCTTCTTCGTCTTCTTCGCGCTCGGCATGGTCCATTCTGCGCACGGCGGAGCGGTGCCGCGCACCCGGGGGCGCCGAGGAGCCGCTCCGGCCTAGGCTGAGGGGATGACTGCGCCCGTCCCGCCCGTCGCCCGCCGCATCCCCCTGGAGCGCCGTCATCACGGCGACACGGTCCTCGATCACTACGAGTGGCTGCGGCGCAAGGAGTACACCGAGGTCCTCGCGCACCTCGAGGCCGAGAACGCCTACACCGACGCCGTGCTCGAGCCCCTGGCACCGCTGCGCGAGCGCCTGTTCGAGGAGATCCGCTCGCGGACGAAGGAGACCGACCTCTCGGTCCCCGTGCGCGAGGGCGGCTGGTGGTACTTCTCGCGCTCGTTCGAGGGGCGCCAGTACGCCGTGCACTGCCGGGCGCCGATCAGCGGACCGGACGACTGGACCCCGCCCTCCCTCGGCGAGGGCGGCGAGCTCCCCGGCGAGCAGGTCGTCCTCGACGGCAACGCCGAAGCGGAGGGGCACGACTTCTTCTCGCTCGGCAGCTTCGACATCAGCGCCGACGGCCGCTACCTGCTCTTCGGCACCGACGTGGAGGGCGACGAGCGCTACACCCTCCGCATCCGCGACCTCTCGACCGGCGAGGACCTCTCCGACGTCGTCGAGGGCACGGGCGGCGGAGCGACCTTCGGCGCCGACGCGCGCCACGTCTTCTACCCGACCGTGGACGAGTCCTGGCGGCCCGACACGGTCTGGCGGCACGAGGTCGGCACCGACTCCTCCGCCGACACCGTCGTCTTCTCCGAGCCCGACGAGCGCTACTGGATCGGCGTCGGCCTCACCCGCAGCCGCCGCTTCCTCGTGATCGAGATCGGCAGCAAGATCACCAGCGAGTGCCTCCTGCTCGACGCCCAGGACCCGACCGGGGAGTTCCGCTCCGTCTGGCCGCGGCGCGAGGGAGTGGAGTACGAGGTCGAGCACGCCGTCCTGGACGGGCGCGACCGCCTCCTGATCGTGCACAACGACGACGCGCTCGACTTCGAGATCGTCGAGGAGCCGGCGGACCTCTCCCTCGACGCCGCCGAGCGAGCCGCGCAGCGCCGCATCGTCGTCCCGCACCTGCCGGGCCGCCGGATCGAGGGCGTCGACGCCTTCGCGGGCCACGTCGTCGTCTCGTACCGGTCGGAGGGAGCGACCAGGCTGGGGCTCCTGCGCGAGGGCGCAGGTGCGGCCACACTCGACGAGGTCGTCTTCGACGAGCCGCTCTACGACGCGGGGCTCGCCGGCAACCCGGAGTGGGAGCAGACGTCCCTCCGCCTCGCCTACACCTCGTTCGTCACTCCCTCGACGGTGCTCTCGCTCGACTTCGCGACCGGCGAGCGCACCGTGCTCAAGCAGCAGCCGGTGCTCGGCGACTACGACCCCGAGCGCTACGTGCAGCGCCGGGAGTGGGCGACGGCCGAGGACGGCACGCGGATCCCGCTCTCGCTGGTCTGGCGCCGCGACGCCGCCGACCCCGACACGGCCCCTGCGCCGCTGATCCTGTACGGCTACGGCTCCTACGAGGCGAGCATCGACCCCGGCTTCTCGATCCCCCGGCTCTCGCTGCTCGACCGCGGAGTCGTCTTCGCGATCGCCCACGTCCGCGGCGGCGGCGAGATGGGCCGCTCCTGGTACGAGAACGGCAAGACCCTCTCCAAGAAGGCCACCTTCACCGATTTCGTCGACTCGGCCCGGCATCTCGTCGAGTCCGGCGTCACCACTCCGGAGCGACTCGTCGCCCAGGGCGGCTCGGCCGGCGGTCTGCTGGTCGGCGCGGTCGCGAACCTCGCTCCGGAGCTGTTCGCGGGCGTCCTCGCGCAGGTGCCGTTCGTCGACGCGCTGACGTCGATCCTCGATCCGTCGCTGCCGCTGACGGTCATCGAGTGGGACGAGTGGGGCGACCCGCTGCACGACGCCGAGGTCTACGCCTACATGAAGTCGTACTCGCCGTACGAGAACGTGCGGGAGGGCGTGCGGTACCCGCGGATCCTGGCCACGACCAGCCTCAACGACACGCGCGTGCTCTACGTGGAGCCGGCGAAGTGGGTGGCGCGGCTGCGCGAGGCCGGCGCTCCCGCGCTGCTCAAGATCGAGATGACGGCGGGTCACGGCGGCGTGAGCGGGCGGTACGAGCGCTGGCGCGAGGTGGCGTTCGAGTACGCGTGGACGCTCGACGTGCTCGGGCTGTCCTGACGGCGGACGCGAGCTCCCGGTCCTGATCGGGGCCGGCGGCTCCGGATCGCAGCGCCCTGCCGCAAGCCCCAGCCTGGCGTCGTCCGCGACGCGTAGGGTTCGGGGTGCCGACGAAGGGGAAGAGCATGAGCGCAGGCCTGTCGATCGACCGGATCGCCGCATGGGTGGCGGATCAGAGGTGGTACGCGAGCAAGGGGCGGCGCCCCGAGCTCGAGGTGCGCGGCGCGTGGACGCTGCACCCCGACGGCGGTGAGGTGGTCGACCACCTCGTCATCGACACGGCGGGGACGAGCCCCGTGCTGTACCAGGTGCCCGTGACGGTCCACCCCGCCCCGGTCGCCGGTCTCGAGGACGCGCTCGTCTACTCCGACGGCGAGCGGTGGGTCTACGACGCACCGCGCGACCCGTTCTTCGCGCGGGCGCTGCTGGCGATGATCGCCGACGGCGGCCGCTCCGACTCCGACGGGGCCGAGGGCGGAGCCCGTGCCGAGGGCCACCGGCAGCCCGGTGCCGTGATCGGCGCCTTCGCCTCGTCGAAGGTCCTCAGCGGCGAGCAGTCGAACACCTCGATCATCGTGTCGACCACGGCCGAGGACGGCTCGACCGGGACCCCCGTGATCGTGAAGGTCTTCCGCGCCCTGCACCACGGCGACAACCCCGACGTGACCGTGCAGTCGGCGCTCAACGCCGCCGGCAGCGCTCTCGTGCCGCCGGTGATCGGCAACGTCACGGGCGAGTGGGACGACGAGGGCGAGCCGACCGGCCGGGCCTTCGGGCACCTCGCCTTCGCGCAGGAGTTCCTCCCCGGCGTGCAGGACGCGTGGCGGGTCGCCCTCGAGGCGGTCGCCGCCGACTCCGACTTCACCGGCCCCGCGCGAGCGCTGGGCCTGGCGACCGCGAGGTGCACGCCACTCTCGCCGACGTGCTCGAGACCCAGGAGGCGACCCCCGAGGTCGTCGAGCGCATCGTCGCGACCATGCGCCGCCGCCTCCGCATCGCCTCGTCCGAGGTCCCGGTGATCGCCGAGGACTCCGAGGCGATCGACGCCGTCTTCCGCGCCGCGGCGAGCACTCCGTGGCCGCTGCTGCAGCGCATCCACGGCGACTACCACCTGGGCCAGGTCCTGCTCGTCCCCGGCCGCGGCTGGGTCCTGCTCGACTTCGAGGGCGAGCCGCTTCGGCCGATGAACGAGCGGCGGATGCCCGACGTGGCGCTGCGCGACGTCGCCGGCATGCTGCGCTCCTTCGACTACGCCGCCGGAGCGCACGAGCAGTCCTCGCCCGGATCCAGCCGTGCCGAGTGGGCCGCGGCGAGCCGGGCAGCGTTCCTCGAGGGCTACGCCGAGCGGGCGGGCGGCGCCGTCGAGGCGCACCGCGCCGTCCTCGACGCGTTCGAGCTCGACAAGGCGGTCTACGAGGCGATCTACGAGGCCCGCAACCGGCCCGAGTGGCTGTCGATCCCGGTGACGGCCGTGCAGCGGCTCGTCGGACGCTCGTAGGGTTCAGGTATGAGCAGCCACGACAGCACCCCCGACCGGACGCCCGCCGACGAGCCCCTCGACCCGCTGAGCGACTTCAGCATCCCGGGCGACACCGATCTGCACACCGACGGCGACGCCTCCGGTGCCGACGGCGAGAAGGTCGCCGAACCCGGGACCGAGGACTGACGCCGGGCGCCGGGGAGTCGGCTAGAGCCAGCCCCAGCGCTTGAACAGCCCGTGCAGCACCACGCTCGAGGCGACCATCAGGCCCAGCGCGGCGGGGTAGCCCCAGGCCACGTGCAGTTCGGGCATGACGTCGAAGTTCATGCCGTAGACGCTCGAGATCATGGTCGGCGCGAAGAAGATCGCAGCCCAGGCCGAGATGCGCTTGACCTCGTCGTTCTGCTGGTTGCCCGCCTCGGCGAGGCGCTTCATGTCCTCGTTCTGCCGCTGCGCGACGAGGGTCGCGTTGACGGCGAGGATCTCGCGCAGGGTCGTGCGGAAGCCCTCCACGCGCTCGTCGACCACGGCGACGTGGTCGGCGACGTCGCGCAGGTAGCGCCGGAGCTCGACGTCCTCGCGGAAGACCTCGAAGTCGGTGACGAGGCGGCCGAGCATGCCCGTCAGCGGGCGCGTCGCGCGCTGGAAGTCGAGGACCTCCTGGCTCAGCTCGTAGATGCGCCGCGACACCGCGGGGTCCCCCTCGAAGACCTGGGCCTCGATCTCGTCGATGTCGTTCTCGAGCCCCGCGACGACGGGCGAGTACTGGTCGACGACCGCGTCGAGGATCGCGTAGAGGACCGCGACGGGGCCCTTCCGCAGCAGCTCGGGGTCGGCCTCCATCCGGCGCCGCACCAGCGAGAGATCGGGCTTCTCGGAGTGGCGGACGGTGACGACGAAGTTCGGACCGACGAACAGGTGCAGCTCGCCGAAGTCGACCTCCTCGCGCTGATCGGCGTAGCTCGCCGCGCGCAGCACCACGAACATGTCGCTGCCGTAGCGCTCGAGCTTGGGGCGCTGATGCGCGCTGATCGCGTCCTCGATGGCGAGCGGGTGCATCGAGAACTCGTCCTCGAGCGCCGCGAGCTCGGACTGCGTCGGGCGGTACAGGCCGATCCACGCCATCGCGTCCGGGAGCTTCTGCAGGGCGGCGAGCGCCTCCGGGATGCTGCCGGGCGAGACGATGCGCCGGCCGTCCTGGTAGATGGCGTTGTCGACGGTGCTCGTGCGCTGCGGCGCCTCGACGGGCCGGAGCCGCTCGATCGGGGCGGTGTCCTCGGCGGCGGCGCGCGTGCGCGAGCCGAGCCCGAGGGAGGGGACGCGGGGAAGCTTCACGATCGACTCCTCTCGCCTTCGCCGACGACCCATTGTGCACCTCCCGGTGAACAGCGGGTGTCCGAGGCCGATGCTCCCGCGCGCGGCCGGGCGGTCGGCCGGTGTCGGAGGCTCTCAGTAGCCTGGAGCGAGTCATCGGGGGCCACCCCGCACGCCAGGAGGGACGACGTCGGTGAAGCTGCTCCACACCTCCGACTGGCACATCGGCCGCACCTTCCACGGGCACTCGAGCGTGCCCGCGCTGCGCCTCGTCCTCGAGGCGCTGGTGACCACCGTGCGCGAGGAGGCCGTCGACGCGGTGCTCGTCGCGGGCGACGTCTTCGACTCCGCGGTGCCGGCGGGCGAGCACTACGCCCTGCTGACCCGCACGCTCGAGCAGATCCGCGGGGCGGGCGCCGAGGTCGTCCTGACCAGCGGCAACCACGACTCCCCCGCGCGCCTCGGCTTCCAGGCGGGCCTGCTGCGCACCTCGGGAGTGCACGTCCTCACCGATCCCGAGGCGTACGCCGAGCCGGTCGTCCTCCGCGACGAGCACGGTGAGGTCGGCGTCTACGGCATCCCCTACCTCGAGCCGGCCCTCTACCGCCACCGGCACCCGGAGGAGGCGCTGCGCCGCCACGAGGACGTGCTCGCGTTCGCGATGCGCCGCATCCGCGCGTCCGCCGAGGCCGCGGGCCGCCGCTGGGTCGTCCTCTCGCACTGCTTCGCGGTCGGAGCTCCCGCGGGCACCGTCGAGCGCGACATCACCGCCGGGGGCATCGACTACGTCTCGGTCGACCACTTCGCCAACGCCGACTACGCAGCGCTCGGCCACATCCACGGCCGGGCCGAGCTGCTTCCGAACGTCCGCTACTCCGGTGCGCCCCTGCACTACTCCTTCGGCGAGGCCGCGAAGCCCCGGGGCGGCTGGCTCGTCGAGCTCGGCGCCGAGGGGCTCGAGGAGGTGCGCTGGTCGCCGCTGCCGGTCCCCCGCCGCCTCAGCGTGATCGAGGGGCGGCTCGACGAGCTGCTGGCCGATCCCTCGCTCGCCGGGAAGGAGCCCGACTGGGTCTCGGCCGTGCTGACCGACGAGGTGCGGCCCCTGGACGCGATGGCCCGGCTGCAGTCGCGGTTCCCGGGCTGCGTCGCCCTCGAGCACCGGCCGCCGACCGCGTCCGCCGTCGAGCCGACCGCCTACGCCGAGCGGATCCGCGGGCGCAGCGACGTCGAGATCGTCGACGACTTCCTCGCGCACGTCCGGGGCGAGGGCGCTTCGGACGCCGAGCGCGAGATCGTCCTCGACGCTCTCGCCGCGGTCGACGCCGAGGCTCTGCGGTGAGGATCCGGCGCCTCGCCTTCGCCGGGCTCGGCCCGTTCCGCGACCCGCAGGAGATCGACTTCGACCGTCTCGAGGACGTCGGCATCTACCTCATCGCCGGCCGGACCGGGGCGGGGAAGTCGACGATCCTCGATGCGATCACCTTCGCCCTCTACGGCTCCGTCCCGCGCTTCGACAGCACCTCGGCACGGCTCCGGAGCGATCACAGCGCGCCCGAGGACGAGACCTTCGCCGAGCTCGACTTCGAGGCGGCCGGACGGCTCTTCCGGATCCGCCGCTCCCCCGAGTACGAGCGCCCGGCCAAGCGCGGGGGCGGCACGACGCGGCAGGCGGCCAAGGTCTCGCTCCTCGAGTGCGTCGGCGGCGCCTGGAGCGGCGTCTCGTCGAGCGCGAAGGAGACGGGGGTCGAGATCGGCCGCCTCGTCGGCCTGACGAAGGACCAGTTCCTGCAGGTGATCCTGCTGGCCCAGAACCGGTTCCACGAGTTCCTGCTCGCGAAGAACGATGAGCGGCAGAGGCTGCTGCGCACCCTCTTCGCGACCGAGCGCTACGAGCTGCTGCGCCGACGGCTCCTCGACCAGCGCCAGGAGAGCGCCGCGTCGCTGGAGGAGGAGCGGGCCGCCGTCGCCGCCCTCGCCGACGAGGCTCGCCGCCTCGGTGGCACGGAGGAGGCCGAGGCCGTCGACGCTGCGTGGTTCGCGGGCCTCGTCACCTCCCTCGAGCCGGCGCTCCTCGAGGCGCGAGCGGAGGTCGAGCGGGCCGACGACGCGCAGATCGAGGCGCGGGCGGCCCTCGACGCCGCGTCGCTCCTCCGTCGAGCCCAGGACCGCCGCTCCCGAGCGCTGCGCGAGAGCGAGGAGCTGGCGGTCGCCCGAGTCCCTCGTCGTCGCCCAGCGCGAGCGCGTCGAGCTCGCGCGTCGAGCCGACGGAGTGCTCCCGGTGCTCCGGTCGGCGGCGGCGGCCCGGACCGCGGCCGAGGGCGCGGCCGTCGAGCGCGACCGTGCAGCCGAGCTGTTCGTCGCCGTGCTCCCGGAGCCCGCCGATCGGGCGGACGCCGCCGAGTGGTCGGAGGTTCTCGGGCGCCGGCTGGGAGCACTGGCGGAGGCCCTCGGCGAGGAGCGCCGGATCCCCGACGCGAGAAGGCCGTGGAGCGGGCCGAACGCGCTCGTGCGAAGGCACTCGCCTCGCTCGAGCGGCTCGACGCAGAGCTGAAGGAGCTGCCGGTCCGGCTCGACGTCCTCGCCGCCGAGGAGGAGTCGCTGACTCCCGAGGCGGCGACCGTCGCCTCCCGCGCCGACGAGCTCGCCGCGCTGGAGCGGCGGATCGCTGCCGCCGCCGAGC
>NZ_MUKN01000038.1 GCF_001995175.1 Rathayibacter rhapontici | reverse complement strand
GTCGACGGCCCGCCTCCGGAGCCGTCGACCCCGACGACCTGACGGGCGACGACCTGGCGCGCGCCTCCGAGGCGGCCCTCGCGGCGGTCGGCGGCGGCACGGTGACCGAAGCGGAGCGCAGCGACGACGCCGACCACGCCT
Organism: Rathayibacter rhapontici; assembly: GCF_001995175.1. Lineage (GTDB taxonomy): Bacteria > Actinomycetota > Actinomycetes > Actinomycetales > Microbacteriaceae > Rathayibacter. The sequence goes on along the minus strand of NZ_MUKN01000038.1, from coordinate 37,745 downwards.
TCGATCTGGAGGTCACCCGCGAGGACGGCACGGACGTGGACGTCGACCTCGACGCCGACTTCGCGGTGGTCGCGACGAACGACTGACGACCGGGGTCGGGGGCGGGTCAGCCGTTCCCGGAGCCGTTGCCGGGGTTGCCGGAGCCGTTGCCCGAGTTCCCGGGGTTCCCGTTGCCGTTGCCGTTGCCGCCCGTGCCGGCGTTGCCGCTGTTCCCGTTAGCCGGGGCCTCCTCGGCCGGCTCGGTCTGCTCCGGCTCGGGTTCGGGCTCCGGGTCCGGCTCCGGGGAGTCCTCCTCGACGGGCGCCGTCTCCTCGGGACTCGGAGCGGGCTCCTCCTCCTCGGTCTCGACCGGCGCCGGCGTCTCCTCGACGGGGGCCTCCTCGACCGGCTCCTCCTCCACGGGGGTCTCCTCGACGGGCTCCTCGGGAACCGGAGCCTCCTCGGTCTCGACGGGAGCGGGCTCCGGAGCCTCACCGGCCGCGATCGCCGCCTCGAGGTCAGCCCGCACCACGTCCGCCTCGGCCTGGATCGATGCGGCCCGCTCCTGGGTCACGGTTCCCGACGTCAGGGCCGCGGCGAGGGCGGCCTGCAGGGCCTCGAGCTCGGTGAGGGCGCCGGCGAAGTCGTCGACGGAGGCGCGCTCCGCGACCGCGACGACCGCATCGTCGAGGGTCTGCGCAGTGGCGTCGTCGATCGACGGGTCGGCGGCGGAGCATCCCGAGAGCAGGAGGACCGCCGTCACGACTGCGGCCGGCCAGGCGCGTCGCGCGATCACGAGCGGATGCTCTCGCGCAGGCGCTGCAGGTGCTCGCCGAGCTCGCCGTCGACGGCGGGCAGCGGCGTCTGCTGGTCCCCGCCGAGCAGGACGACGGCGAGGCCCACCGCGATCGCGACGAGCGCGAGGACCAGCACGAGCAGCCACGGGTTCGGTCCGCGACGGCGCTCCGGCTCACGCCGGAGGGTGGTCGTCGCGGTGGCGGGGGCGACCGGGGCGGGACCGACCGCGGGAGCCGGCTCCACCTCGGCCGGCAGCACGGTGGTCGCCGCGGTGCCGTGCTCGGGCAGGGGGTACACGGCCGTCGCGTCGGCGGTCGCGTCGAGCAGCTGGGTGCGGGCAGCCGTGAGGGGCACGTCGGGCACGACGATCGCCGTCGGCGGTCCGTCGCGTCGCGGGTCGATCAGCTTGCGGGCGGACTCGGCGACCTCGAGGGCCGACGGGCGCTCCTCCGGCTCGCGCTGCGTCATCGAGCCCAGCAGCGCGGACCAGCCGCTGCCCAGCGACGCCGACACCTCGGGGTCGCGCAGCAGCCGCGCGAGGGTCACCTCGATCGCCGAGCCCGTGAACGGGCGCTTGCCGGTCAGCGACTCGAGCAGCACCAGGCCGAGGGAGTAGATGTCGCTCGCGGCGGTCAGCGGATCGCCGTGCGCCTGCTCGGGGCTGAGGTACGCGGCCGTGCCGATGAGGGTGCCCGGCGAGGTGATCCGGGTCGCGTCGATGAGGTAGGCGATGCCGAAGTCGGCGAGCTTGGGCCGGAACTCGCGGCTGGTCAGCGGACTCGGCACGAGCAGGACGTTCGACGGCTTCACGTCGCGGTGGACGACTCCGGCCGCGTGCACCGTGTGCAGGGCCTCGCCGAGATCGGCGGCCATCGACGCGACGTCGTTGGGGGCGACGGGCCCCGAGGCGAGCCGCTCCGAGAGGCTCGGCCCCTCGGCGAGCTCCATGACCATGTAGGCCTGGCCGCCGGTGTCGTCGCCGCCGTCGTGCGCGTCGTACAGCGTGACCAGGGCGGGGTGGTTGAGGGCCGCGAGCAGGCGGATCTCGGAGGACTTGCGCTGCAGGTCCTGCGCGTCGTCGATGCCGGCCGCGAACATCTTCAGAGCCACCGAGCGGCCGAGGATCTCGTCGCGGGCCCGGTAGACGGTCGCCATGCCGCCCCGGCCGATCAGCTCCTCGATCGTGTAGCGGTCGCCGACCGTCGAGCCGATGACTCGGGTCTCGCCCGTCCGGTGCGATGACACGGGGTTCCTCCTCGCGCGGTGGGTGCTGCGGCGTGTGCCGCGCCCCCCGGTGCGACCGTCGCTCCAGGGTAGTACGTCGAGCGGCCCCTCCGTAGGGGCCGAGGGCCGCTGTCAAGCGGGTGTCCCACCTCTGGGGCGCACGTAGCGTGGAGGCATTCCAACGGAGGGAACAGACATGACGGACCACGCGGATCAGGGATCGACTCTCGAGGACCAGGGCTCGACCATCGGCAAGCCCGACGGCGCCGCGGCGCCCACGTCGAGCGAGAGCGAGACGATCGAGAAGGACATGACGGAGTCGCCCGGCAGCGAGCGCGAGACCGCGGCGAAGCAGGACAGCGCCCCGGACGCGAGCGCGACCGAGGTCTCGGGCGAGGCCGAAGTGAAAACGGTGCCCGGCACGGGCGGACCGGACGACGTCGGAGACGTCGAGGTGCCGCCGGGCGAGGTGCACCTGAACGGCAAGCCGTTCCCGGGGCATGCCGGAACGGCATGATTCGGCATGCCGCGGCAGCGCTCTCAGCGGCTCCGCCGCGGGGGCGTGCCGCGACAGCCTAGACGCCTGACGGCACGACCCCGTCGGGGCTAGAGCTGCACCGGCTCCAGGACCGACGGGTCGTGCCGATCGACCGTGCGCGAGTTGTTGACGCGCCGGTCGACCGGGTACGCCGTGATGGTCGAGGCCATCGCGGCCGAGGCGCCGTCGAGCGTCGCGAGCATCTCCTCCGCGGAGTCGAGGGGCTCGGGCGACAGCCACGCGTCGCGGACCTCGTGGGTGAGGAAGACGGGCATCCGGTCGTGCACCTCGCCCGAGGCGTCGCGAGCCTCGCGGGTGATGATCGTGAACGACACCCGCCAGGCCTCGCCGTCCTTCTTCGCCGTGTAGAGACCGGCGGCCGCGAGGATCGGCTCCTCGCCGTGCAGGAACCAGGGCTGCTTGCCGTCGGCGAGCGTCTGCCACTCGTAGTAGCCGCGCATCGGGACGATCGCCCGCTGCTTCGCGAAGGCCCCGCGGAACAGGCCGTTCGTGGCGACCGTCTCGAGTCGGGCGTTGATCGGCGACGGCCCCTTGCCCTTGGCCCACGAGGGCGTGAAGCCCCACGAGGCCAGCTCGATCCCGCGCTCCACCGCGTCGTCGTGACGGCGCTCGCGCACGATGGGCGCGGAGTCGGTGGGTGCGACGCTGAAGTCGGGCGCCCAGTCGGCGGCCCTGCCGCCCGCGGCGACGAACTCCCGGATCAGCTCATCGGTCTCGGAGTCCATCGCGAAGCGGCCGCACATGGGAGGAACGCTACGCCCGGGGAGCGACCGCGGCCAGCAGCGGGTCGGGGCGCACCCGGCGGACCGTCGCGACGGCGAGCCCCGCGACCATGACCGCTCCTCCGATCAACTCGCCGGCCGAGGGCGCCTCGCCCAGCAGCGCCCAGGCCGACAGGACGCCGACCACGGGCACCAGCAGGGTGAACGGCACGACCGACGCCGCGGGGTAGCGGGCGAGCAGCGAGTTCCAGATGCCGTAGCCGACGAGCGAGGCGAAGACGGCGGTGTAGAGGGTGCTGAGCACCGCCGTCGGCGAGAGGCCCGCCAGCGCGCTCGCCACGGCGGGGCCCCGTCGACGAGCAGCGAGAGCAGCAGGGCCGGCACCGGCACGACGAGCGCCGACCAGACGACGAGCGAGAGTCCGGAGGCGCCCTTCGCGCGCCGGGTGAGCACGTTGCCGATCGCCCACGACAGCGCTCCGCCGAGGCAAACGACGAACGGCAGCCACGGCGCGGTGGTGCCGTGGGCGATCCCGACGATCACCAGGCCCGCCACCCCGACCCCGAGACCCGCGAGCTGGCGCGGAGTGGGCCGCTCGCGCAGCACGACGGCGGCGATCAGCACCGTCAGCACGATCTGCGCCTGGACCACGAGCGAGGCCAGACCCGCGGGCATGCCGAGGGCGAGCGCCAGGTAGAGCAGGGCGAACTGGCCCAGGCTCATGAAGGCGCCGATGACGAGGACGGTGCGCAGCGGAGCCTCGGGGCGCGGCACGAAGAAGACGGCCGGCACCGCCACCACCGCGAAGCGCATCGCGAGGAACAGCAGCGGCGGCACGTCGGCGAGCCCCACGTCGATCACGACGAAGTTCAGCCCCCACAGCAGGACGACGACGAGGGCGAGGAGGCTGTGGCGACGGGTCATGCCTCGAGCCTGTCCGACGGGAACCGACAGCACCAGCGCAGGTCGCTACCGCCGACCCGGTAGCGTTCGTTCATGATCGAGCCACCGGCCCTCCGCGCCCTGGTCGCCGTGCGCGACTGCGGCACCGTCGCCGCCGCCGCGGAGGCGCTGGGCTTCACGCCGTCCGCGGTCTCGCAGCAGCTCAAGCGGCTCGAGCGCCAGTCCGGCGGACCGGTGGTGCAGCGCGCGGGCCGCTCGGTGTTCCTCACCGAGCACGGGCGCGCGCTCGCCGACCGGGGCGAGCGCCTCCTGGCCGAGCTCGAGGCGCTCGAGCACCTCGGAGCGGCGCCGGCGGAGGAGATCACCGGCACCCTGCGCGTCGCCGCGTTCTCGACGGCGATCCGCGGGCTGCTCGTGCCGGCCCTGGCCGTGCTGCGCGAGCGCGCCCCCCGCCTGCGGATCACGCTCGACGAGCTCGACCCGTGGGAGGCGGCGCAGCGTCTCGAGCGCGGGGCGGCCGATCTGGCGGTGCTGCACGACTGGCCCGGCCTCTCGCTCGATCTGCCGTCGACGATCGAGACCGCGACGCTGCTCGAGGACCGCGCCGACATCCTGATCCACCGCGACCACCCCCTCGCGGGGAGCCCGACGCTCGCGCCGAGCCGGCTCGCCGAGGAGACGTGGGTGAGCATCCCGGCCGGTGCGATCTGCCACGCCTGGCTCCTGCGCACCTTCGCCGGTACCGGGCGCCAGCCCGACATCGCCTACTACGACGAGGACTTCAGCACGCACATCGCGCTCGTCGAGGCGGGCGCGGCCGTGGCGCTCGTGCCCCGGCTGGGCCGCGAGCCCCTGCCGGAGCGGGTCGTCGCGGTGCCTGCTGTCGATCCGGTGTCGACCCGGGTCGTCTCGGCGGCCTGGCGCCGCTCGAGCCGCGGCAGCCCGGCGCGGACGGTGGTGCTGGACGCGCTGCGCGCGGTGGCGTGAGCACAGCGCTCGCGGCGCCGGAAGCCGTCAGACCGCTGCGTGCTCCGGGCTCCGCACCCGGCTCTTCGCCGACCAGAACCGCATGAGCGCACCGGCCAGGATCGAGCCGAGGGCACCCGCCGCCAGGTCGGCGAGGGTGTCCTCGTAGGCGACGAAGATCGAGTCGTCGATGAAGGTGTGGCCGGCCCACTCGCCCCACTCCCACAGCACGCCGGCCGTGGTGCCGAAGCACGCGCAGAGCACGATCGCGGGCGCCAGCGGGCCGCGCTCGCCCCGGACCTCGGGCACCACTCCGGCGTGCGCGGCGACGACGTACGCGACCGCCGCCGCGAGCCCGTTCAGGGTGAAGTGGACGATGAGATCCCAGGCCGGCCAGGCCTGGTAGAGCTCGAGCACGCTGCTCCAGGAGGCGACCAGGAGCGAGACTCCGAACGCCGCGTCGAGCGCGGGGCGGACGCCGAGGAACCGGGTGAGGACGAGGCCGATCGACGACAGGGCGAACACGGCGACGTCGACGAAGCCCCAGCCGATGGCGGCGGCGACGATGCTGGCGACTCCGAGCGCCCTGACTCCGTCGGCGAACCACTCGCCCCGGGTGCGGGGCGGCTCGAGGAACGTCTCGACGAGGACGGCGGCGCTCACGGCGCCGTGAACCGCAGCACGGCCTGGACCGGCTCGTGGTCGGACGCGGCCGCTCCGTCGTAGCGGACCGCGTTGATCCCGGCCGAGACCACCTCGAACGCCCCGGCGGTGACGGTCAGCCAGTCGATCCGCCGGCCCGACCGCGGTGCTCGGTAGTTGGAGTAGGTGCCCCAGGCGGGCGTGAGGTTCCGCTGCGCGACGGCCCACGAATCGGCCAGGCCCCCGCCCTCGAGCAGAGCGCGGTAGGGGTCGGATCCGACGTCGGTGTTCGCATCGCCCATCACGATCGCGGGCGTCCCGAGCGCGGTGACCCGCTCGGCCAGCAGCTGCGCCGAGCGCAGGCGGCTGCGCCGCGAGAGGTGGTCGAAGTGGGTGGAGACCACGGTCAGCTCGCGGTTCGCCGCGTGGTCGACGAGCTCGGCGATCACGGCCGTGCGCGGGATCCGGTTGCCCCAGCTGCGCGAGCCCGCGACGTCCGGGGTGTCGGACAGGGCGATCTGCGACCAGTGGCGCACCGCGAAGCGGCGGCGGTCGACGAAGAGCATCACGCGCTCGCCACCGCGATCGGGGTCGCGGCCGAAGCCCATCCCCTCGAAGGAGGAGCCGAGCACCTCCTGCACGAACTCCGCCTGGTCGGGCATCGCCTCCTGCACCGCGAGGATCGACGGGCGCTCGGTCTCGAGCAGGCGGCGGATCAGGGGCCGGCGCCGGTCCCACAGGTCGACGGCGCGCGAGGTGAGGCGGGGCATGCGGCGACGGATGTTGTAGCTCATCACGTGCAGCTCGGGCGCCTCGGTCGGACCGATCAGGGGCGTCGGGTCGGTCATGCCTCCACCCTACGGCGCTCCCCCTGGACCGACCCGGAGGCGCCGGAGGCTTGCGGAGTCGGGTCCGCGCGCACCTACTCTTCGGAGATGACCCTCTCCCCCGCCCTCGCGGACCTCGCCGGCGCCTCGTTCGTCTCGCTCACCACCTTCCGCAGGACCGGGGTCGGGGTGTCGACCCCCGTGTGGATCGCCCGCGACGGCGACGACCTGATCGTGACCACCCCCCGTCAGAGCGGCAAGGTCAAGCGCCTGCGCAACGATCCCCGCGTGACGCTCGTGCCGTGCGACCGCCGCGGCCGCGTGAAGGAGGGGGCCTCCGTCGTCGAGGGGACGGCCCGCATCGTGTCCGACCAGGACACCGTGGAGCGGCTCGGCCGCGTGTTCCTGGGGAAGTACCGCCTCGAGTACCGGATCTTCATGGTGATCGAGCGCCTGGTCAGCCGCGGCGACCGGACCCGGGTGATGCTGAGGATCTCCTGAGTCCTACACCTCCGCGCTCGGCACCGGAAGGCCCTCCGGGCGGTACCCGCCGGGGTCTACCGTGGGGCGATCGCACGCCGGTGCCCTCGTGCGCCCCCGCGCCGACCGGCGGCACGCAGAAGGAGCACTCATGAGCATCGGAGCAGGGATCTTCCTCCTCGTCGTCGGAGCGATACTCGCGTTCGCCGTCGACGTCCAGGTGGCGGGCATCGATCTGGCGCTGATCGGCTACATCCTGATGGCCGCCGGCGCGGTGGGGCTCGTCCTCGGGCTGGTCCTGATGACCCGCCGCCGCCAGGCGGTCTCGACGACGCGCTCGGCGGTCGACCCGGCCAGCGGCGAGCAGGTCACCCGCCGCACGAGCGAGAGCGACGGCCCGCTGGTCTGACGCGGATCCTCGCGGAGACGACGAGAGGGGCGGGCCGGTCATCCGGCTCCGCCCCTCTTCCCGTTCACGGCTCCGTCGGAGCGGCGGGACTACTCGTCGTCCGGCTCGCCGCCCGAGACGGTGTCGGTGTCGCTGCCGCCCTCGGAGTTGTCGGTGCCGGTTCCGTCGGGGAGGTCCTCGGTCTTCTCGGTGTCGTCACCGGTGGTGCGGTCGCTGCTCATGCTGCTCTCCCTTCGCCCGGCGCTCTGCCGGCACCCTCCACTCTGCTCCTGGATCGCGCACTCCGGCAGGGGGTAGCGGCGGCCTCCGGGGAGGTGACAGGAGCGGGCGTCAGGCCCGGTCGCTCCAGCCCAGGTTCCCGGCGATCGTGCGGAGCGTCCGCACGGCGATCTCGTACTCCTCGTCGGGGACGCCCGTCGTCGCGCTCGCGCGTTGCGCGGCGACGACCTCCTCGAGCCGCGCGGTCGCGACCTGCCCCCGCTCCGTGAGCGCGTAGAGCTCGGACCGGGCCTCGATCCAGCCGCTCTCGAGGAGCTCCGCGAGCTGCTCCGCCGCCGACTCGCCGGCCGGGTCCTCCGCGGTGGGGGCACGGAGGAACGGGGCGAGGGCCCGGTCGAGCTCGGCGAGCGGCGAGGGCCCGCGCTGCAGCTGCTGCAGGAGCTGCCACTGCCGACGGGTCACCCCGTGCTCCTCGAGGGTGACGGCGAAGCGCTCGTCGACGAGGCGCTCCACGAGGCTCAGCCAGTATCCGATCGGTCGTGATCAGCCATGCCGTCACGATACGCCCGGGCGGCGGAGGAGGCACCCGGTCCGCGGAGGAGGCACCCGGTCCGCGGAGGAGGCACCCGGGCCGCGGTCAAGGGCCAGCGGCCCGAGCGCCTCCTCCGCTTGACTGGTGCCACCGCCGACCGACGGCGGGTTCTGGGGGAGGTCGCATGGCGAACCACCGTTTCGAGCTGCGGTCCGGCCGGGGCATCGGAGTCTCGGCGGCGGGCGATCCCGTCGCCGATCGGCTCGTCGTCTTCTGCCACCCCACCCCCGGGGCGGGCGGCTTCGACCCCGATCCGCTGGAGACCGGGCCCTGGGGCCTGCACCTGCTCATCCTCGACCGACCGGGCTACGGCGCCTCCGACCCCGTCGATCCGCGGCACGCCCGCGTGCAGGACCGGGCCGACGACCTCGCCGAGTACCTGCGCCGCTCCGAGAGGACCGCGCGCGTCATCGACGGCGCCGAGTTCGGCAGCGTCGGCGTGGTCGGCTGGGGGTCGGGGGGCGCCTTCGCCCTCTCGCTCGCCGCCCGGCACCCCGACCTCGTCGACCGCATCGCGCTCGTCGGCACGCCCGCGCCTCCCCAGGCCGGCGTGCTCGTGCAGCGGACCGGGGCGTGGGAGCGCCGCGAGGTGCTGCCCGGCGAGGACGCGGGGACGCTCGCCGGCACGCTGCCGGAGGGCCCTCCGGGGCTCGACGCGCTCGGCGTCGATCCCGAGGACCCCGTGCTGGCGGGCACCCGCGGACTGCGCAACCGCCTCGAGCGGATGCTCGGCGAGGGCTGGCGGCAGGGTCCGCTGGGCGCCGCGACCGACCTCGCGGCCCTCCGCGACGGCAGCTGGGCCGACGAGCTCGACGCGGTGACCGCCTCGGTGCTCGTCGTGACCGGCGAGCACGATCCCGTCGCCGGCACCGAGGACGGCCGCTGGTACCGCGGCCGCCTCGCCGACGCCCGCACCGCGAGCGTCGCCGGGACGGGACGGCTGGCCCTCGTGCGCGAGTGGCGGCGGATCCTCGACCACGTCGCTCCGCTCGAGCGGGGAGCGCAGGGCCGATGAGCCGCGACCCGTGCCGCTGGCAGCCGGCCCGAGGATCCTCGTCGGGGCGATGGCGGTCTCGGGGGTCCTGCACCTCGTGCACCCCCGCACCTTCGACGCCGTGGTCCCCCGCGGGATGCCGGGATCGGCGCGCGGGTGGGTCCTCGTCTCCGGAGCGGCCGAGCTGGCGTGCGCCGCGGCCACCGCCTGGCCGCCGACGCGCGCGGTCGGCGGGATCGCCTCCGCCGCCCTGATGGCCGCCGTCTTCCCCGGCAACGTGCAGATGGCCCGGGACGCACGGCGCCCGCGGACCCGCGCGATCACGCTCCTGCGCCTGCCGCTGCAGGTCCCGCTGGTGCTCTGGGGGCTCCGGGCGGCGCGGCCACGGGGACGGTGACGTCCCCGCGCAAGCCCGCGCGCCGTCGGCGGACGTCCTGCTAGCTTCCCGGGATGAGCGACCAGACGGCGGACGATCGCCGAGACCAGCTGACCAGTGCCCCGCAGGCCACCGAGGCGGACGCGGCGCCGCGCATCGACGTGTCGACGACCGAGGCGGGCGACACGCGCATCGACATCCGCGAGGACGCCGCCGTGCGTCCCGGACGGGTCGAGGACGACGAGGACGGCTCCGATGTCTGAGCGCCGGCGCGCCGCCCTCGTCTACAACCCGGTCAAGGTCGAGCTCGATGCGCTGAAGGCCGCGGTGTCGCGCGCCGAGGAGGCCGCCGGGTGGAACGAGACGCTGTGGCTCGAGACCTCCGTGGAGGATCCGGGAGCAGGGCAGACCCGCGAGGCGATCGAGGCCGGCGTCGACATGGTGATCGCGGCGGGCGGCGACGGGACGGTCCGCGTCGTCGCCGAGGCGCTGCACGGCTCCGGGATCTCCCTCGGGCTCCTTCCCTCCGGCACGGGCAACCTGCTCGCCCGGAACCTGGACCTCACCCTCGACGACATCGACAACGCGCTCACCGTCGCCTTCTCGGGCACCGATCGCGCGATCGACATCGGCATGATCGACATCGAGACCGACCACGGCCGCGACCGGCACGCCTACGTGGTCATGGCCGGGCTGGGCATCGACGCGAAGATGCTCGCCAACACCGACGACGACCTCAAGAAGCGGGCCGGCTGGCTCGCCTACGTCGACGCGCTGCGCAAGGCACTGCTCGACAAGAACCAGCTCGAGTTCCGCTACCGCCTCGACGACTCGAAGGTCCGCAAGGTGCGCGCGCACACGATCATCGTGGGCAACTGCGGCGCCCTGCCGGCGAACATCCTGCTGCTGCCGGACGCGCCGTCGACGACGGCGAGTTCGACATCGTGCTCCTGCGGCCCGAGGGGTTCTTCGGCTGGGCGCAGATCATCTTCAAGGTGGTGTGGGAGAACGGCGTGCTGCGGCGCAGCGGGATCGTGGGCCAGAAGCTGATGGGGCTCACCAAGGAGGTCTCCGCCCTGCGCTACGTGAAGGGCCGCGAGCTGGTCGTGCGCCTGGAGAAGGCGCAGGAGATCGAGCTCGACGGCGATCCGTTCGGATCGACCTCGGCGTTCCGCACCTGGATCGAGCCCGGCGGGCTCACGGTGCGGATGCCCGCGTAGTCCCTCGGAGGCCGCCCGTCCCTCCGGGGGCGGGCGCCTCGGTCGTTCCTAGGCGCGGACGGGGTCGGCGTTCGGAGCCGACACCTCCGCGGTGAGCCCCGAGGCGACGACATCCGCCGTGTACTCGAGCGTCGGCGTGGACCAGCCCGGATCGAGGACCGACCCCGACCAGGTGAAGAGGTAGTCGACCGATCCGTCGGTCGACGGCACGGCCGCGGTGAAGCTCCAGCCCGCGCCCGAGACGGCGGTGGGAGCGGATCCCGGGCGGGTGGAGGCGGGATAGCGGACCCGCACGGACAGCACCGGAACCGGCGCCCCGACCGAGGAGACGTGCCAGTACCGGTTCTGGATCTGGAGCGCCGTGACCGTGGCGGTGGGCCCCGTGGCGTTCCACTGCGCGGGCCAGCTGGTGAAATTGTTGAACGCCAGCGTCGCGTCAGACGTGCGCGGCGCGAGCGGCGCCTCCGAGGCTGCCGCCGCCGGCGTGGCCAGGGCGACGGCGATGACGGGGGCGCTCCAGACGGCGGCGCGGACGAGGGAGCGGCGGGTCGAGTGCGCGGGCGCGCCGGAGTGCTCCGGAGCGCGCGACGGCGCGCCGGAGTCACCCCTCACGGGGGTGCTGGGCATGCGGGATCTCCAGGGAAGAGGGTGTCTCGGGGGCGTGTCATCGCCGACCCGCGGCCGGGGGTTTCGGGTTCCCGGCCGCGGCACGCGAGAGGTTCGGGTTCTCGCGGTGAGGCGGTGCGCTCCGACGCGGGCGGGGATTCGGGTTCCCGCCCGCGGGAGGCTGCTCAGCAGGTGCGGATCTGCAGCGCGGCTTCGGGTGCCGCACCCCATGCACCTGCATGGACATGGCGACCCTAGTGCGCGATCCGTCGCGGCGGCAAGGGAAAGGCGCGGTCCTGCTCCCGAATCGTCGCGTTTCTGGTAACTTTCCCGCCCTTCTGTCGAGATCCACGACGGAATCAGCAGTTCTGAGTGCACTCGGTCCGCAAGCCCGAGGAGGTGGCGCGGTGTCGTGGGCCCGCCGTCAAGCCACCGCGGACTGAACCCCCCTTCCCGTACCTTTCCCCCATGGGCATCTTCGACCGGCGCGCCTCCGCGCGCCCCGCCACCGCGCACCCCGCACCCTCCCCCGCAGCCGCCTCCGCACCCGAGCCGGCGTCCGCGCCGGTGCCGCGCCGGACCGTGTGGTCCGACGGGCTGGGCCGGTTCGCTTTGCGCTGCCTCCAGGTGATCGTGATCCTCGCGCTCGCGTCGGTCCTGGTCTTCGCGATGACGCAGCTCACCCTGGTGCTGATCCCGGTGATGATCGCGATCATCCTGGCGTCGGCCATCCATCCGCTGCTGGCGTGGCTGCGGCGCAAGGGCGTGCCGTCGATCCTCGCGACGTGGCTCTCGCTCCTGGGCCTGCTCGCGGTCCTCGGCGCGGTCGGCTGGCTCATCACCGTCGCCGTCCGCAACCAGTGGGGCGATCTCGTGAACCGCGCCTCCGACGGCATCGCGTCGCTCCAGGACTACGTGCAGCACCTGCCGTTCGAGATCGACGAGCAGCAGATCGAGGACGCCCGCACGACGGTCGTCGACTTCCTCACGTCGAGCAGCTTCGGCTCCGGCGCTCTCGCGGGGGCCGCGGCCGCCGCCAACTTCGTCACCGGGCTCGTGCTGATGATCGTCGTGCTCTTCTTCTTCATGAAGGACGGGCCGAAGATCTGGGAGTTCCTCCTGCGCCCGTTCGTCGGCGAGAGCTACGACCGCGCCAAGCGCGTCGGCACCAAGGTGGTCGACGTGCTCGGCGACTACGTGCGCGGCACCGCGACCGTCGCGGCCGTCGACGCCATCGGCATCGGGATCGCTCTGGCGATCATCGGCGTCCCGCTCGCGATCCCGCTCGCCGTGATCGTGTTCCTCACGGCCTTCATCCCGATCGTCGGAGCGACCGCCGCCGGGATCCTCGCCGCGCTGGTCGCGCTCGTGGCCAACGGACCGGTCCCGGCGCTGATCGTGATCCTCGTCGTCATCGCCGTGAACCAGCTCGAGGGCAACTTCCTCCAGCCGGTCCTGATGGCCCGCTCGCTGAAGCTGCACCCGCTGATCGTGCTCGTCGCCCTCACCATCGGCACCGTGCTCGCGGGCATCGTGGGCGCCGTCCTCGCCGTGCCGATCGCCGCGGTCGTCTGGGGCGTGATCTCGGTCTGGAACGGCCACGACCGCCCGGCGGAGCCCGCGCGGCAGAAGCGGCGCGAGACGGTCTGAGCGGATCGGGAGGGCGTCAGGGCCGGCCGATGATCCCGTCCCGCAGCGCCTGACGCCGCAGGGCGATCCGCGTGCCGGCGTCGACGCCCGCCTCGCGGTACTTCGCCCGGGCGCTGCGGAGGCAGCTGCGCGCCGCGTCCTGGGTGATGCGCAGCTGCGTCGCGACCTGCTTGAGCGACACCCCCTCGACGAACAGGCCGATGACCTGCCGCTCGCGCGCCGTGAGCGTGCCGGCCCCGTCGCCCTCGAGCAGGGCGCGGGTGCGGTCGGTGACGAACACGCCACCGGCCGCGGCCGTCCGGATCGCCTCGATGATCACCTCGGTCGGCTCGCTCTTGACCAGGTAGCCCTGCGCACCCGCGGTCAGCGCCCGGCCGATGGTCCCGGCGCCGGCGTGGGTGCTGATGATGACCACGGCCGCGCCGGCCGCGCGCAGCGTCCGGATCTTCATCGCGAGGTCGAGGTCGTCGCCGAGGTCGATGTCGAGCAGCACGACATCGCTCGGGAACGCCGGATGTCCCAGGAGAGCGGTCCAGCCGGCCGCGGTCGCGACCACGTCGATCCGCGCGTCCGACCGGCGGATCCACTCCGAGAGCGCGCTGAGCAGGATCGGGTGGTCGTCGAGGATCGAGAGGGTGATCGCCGGGGCGTCCTCGGGGCGGCTCGCGGGAGTGGTCACGAGGCGCTCCTCCTGTCGCTGCGGCGCTGCTCGAGCGAATGCTCGAGCCGGACGGCGGTGCCCACGGCGCCGTGCTCGACGCGGTACGCGCCCAGCTCGCCGAGGATGCCCCAGACCGCGGAGTCCAGCTCGCGCGGACGGGTGCCCAGCGCGGTCACGCCGATCGCGAGGAGCGACGGATGCGGCCGCTCCCCGGCGCTCCGCACCTCGCGGAACACCGCCTCGACGCCGGGTCGCGAGGGCGCGCCCGGCTCCGTCAGGAGCCAGAGGACGGACAGCAGGCGCGCCCGGTCGGGCGGCAGGAGCGACGCGGCGAGCCCGTCCGGGTCGTCGAGCAGGACCGCTCCCGAGAGGTGCGCGGACTCGTCCACCGCGATGCGGAGCCACGTGCGGTCGTGGCTGCGGGCGAGGGCGCCGCGCAGCTCGTCGCCCAGCAGCCTGCCCTCCTCCCCCGTCCGCTCGTCGAGGTCCCCGGACGCCGCCCCGCTGATCCGCGCGAGCAGCTCCTCCACCCGGCCGTCGATGCTCGCCAGCTCCGACGCCGCGAGGCTGCCCGGCCCGGTGCCCGGCGCGTCGATCATGCTGTCGGTGAGGGTGCGGTCGAGCTTGCGGTGCACGTGCTCGTCGACGGTCGAGAGGATCATCGCGCAGAAGACGGTCGGGGCGACCGCCAGCAGCGTGATGGTGGTGCCGATCCCGGTGCCCCCGGGCGCCGTGACGCTCTGCACCGCGAGGGTCGCGACGCTCACGCCGACCAGCAGCCCGAGCGCCCCGTAGGTGCGCGACAGCGGATGGAAGGCCATCAGCCCGAGCAGCGTCGCGCCGACCCCCACGCAGATCGACGGGTAGTACACCCCGGAGGAGCCCTCGGGCGCCGAGTCGGCGATCTCGAGCGCGAGCGCGGCCGCGTCGACGATCATCACGGCCGTGAAGGCACGCAGACCCAGCTCGCCGCGGTGGAGGAGGGCGGCGACCGCCCCCGCGACGAACGCCGCGATCACGACGACCCACGCCGCTCCGGTGAGCGGGCCCGCCGAGCCGGCGTTCCACGACCAGGAGAAGGAGAACACGCCGCGGACCATCACGAGGCCGGCGACCGTGAGGAAGCCCAGGCCCAGGTAGCTCGCCGTCAGCTGATGGGTGCGCTGGATCTGCGTGCGCACCGCGCGCAGCGGTCCCGGGCCGGTCTCGGCCGCGCGCACGAGCGCGAGGAGCGTGCCGCCCGGGCGCTCCGACCCGCTCATCGCGGCACGCTCATCAGGACGGTGGTGCCGGCGCGCGGTGCGGAGAAGACGCGGGCGGAGCCGCCGACCGCCTCCAGGCGCCCGTGCACCGATTCCGCGAGGCCCAGCCGGTCGGCGGGGACCGCGCGCGGGTCGAAACCCGTCCCGGCGTCCGAGACGGCGATGCGGACCTCGCGCTCGTCCTGCTCGATCGTGATGTCGACCGCGAGGACTCCGGAGTGCCTCCGCACGTTCTCGAGGCACTCGCCCGTCGCCCGCGCGAGCGGCTCGAGAGCGTGGGCCGGGACCTCGCCGTCGCCCGGGTGCCAGGAGATCTCGAGGCCGAGGGCCCGGTACCGGCGGTCGACGGCGGCGAACCGCTCGGGCAGCAGCGCGCAGGGCAGGTCGCCCGGGACGTCCCCCAGCGGCTCCTCCGAGCGCTCGAGGCGCTGCAGGAGGTCGAGGTCGGCCGCAGCCCGCTCGCGCAGGGTCTGCGCCGGGACGCCCTCGCCCCGGTGGGCGACGAGCGTGAGCGTCGCCAGGATCGTGTCGTGCATCAGCCGGGCGTCGTAGCGCCGGCGGGCCTCGTCCTCGCTCGAGCGCCGCTCCGCGTCGTGCGCGGTGCGCAGGCGCCGGGTGCCGGTGTCGGCGCGCTCGACGCTCGCGGCGATCCAGCGCGCGATGGCCCAGCACCCGGTCCAGCTCACGACGACGGCGAGGGCGACGAAGAAGGCGCGGCCGGACGCGAGCGTCGCGACCGTGCTCAGCGCGAGGACCGGGATCAGCCCCGCGACCGCGAACGCGAGGAGCCGGCGGGACGCGCCGAGCGCGAGCATCGGAGTCGGGAGGGCCATCGACGACAGCATGGTGATGCAGCCGAGCACGGTCGGCGCGCGGAGGTCGAGGTCTGAGAGGACGAACATCACGAGGGCGGCGAGGCTCAGGGCGCAGGAGAGGGCCACGAGCCGGGCGCTGCTCGCGAGGCGCGCACGACGGGGCACGAGGACGACTCCGGAGGCGAGGACCAGCACGAGGAGGATCGGCGCCGCGCGGAGGATCTCGGCCGGCTCGAGCACGAGCAGGTGCACGGCGCAGGCACCGGTGAAGACGCCCTGGGCCCGGCGGGCGCAGCGCAGCCCCACCTCGGACTGCTCGCGTCGCAGGGCGGCTCGCTCCGGGGGCGCGTCCGGGTCCGTCGAGGGGAGCATCGCCGTCGGGCCTCGCCGCTCTGCAGGCTCCCGTGGGCGCAGAGGCCGCGCGACTCGGGGGCGGTGGATGGGACTCGGCGCCGCCGTCGGCCCCGAGGACTGCATCGTCGCATACAGCAGGCGGTCGGTATCGGCCTCAACTGTCGGGTTCCGCGCCGTGGAACGACTCGTCGCGCCGGATTCCGACCGCGGCGGTCGCGCCCAGCGCCTCCGATCCCGTAGGCTGGGGTCATCTCGTGGGCGATCGCCCGAATTCCACGGCTGAGAAGTCGCCACCACCAGCACGCACTCGCTGGAGACGACGAAGAGACTCAGCCCCTGATAGAGACCGCGCTGACCGTCCAGATCGATCTGGTCCGGGAAGCACCGATCGACGGCACCGACCTCGATCCAGCGGTTCGAACGCCCGTCTCGCCGGCGGGTAGCGCCCTTCACAGGACGCCGCGGAAGCCGCGACGTTCCTCGTTCGACCCCCGCACCTCCGACTCCGTCGGGACGCGGGACGTTCTCCCCCGCGGAGGTCCCCTCCGCCCCCAAGACGACCCGAGCTGCTCCCGATCGACGCGTGTTTCATCCGCGCGGAGGAGGAACCGCCCGGGTACCGCACACTCGTGCGGAATCTGACGACGTCCGCTCCGGCAGGCGTCATTAACACATAAGGAAAAGAAATGCCTACTGGCACCGTTAAGTGGTTCAACTCCGAAAAGGGCTTCGGCTTCATCGCTCCCGACGACGGAGGCGCCGACGTGTTCGCGCACTTCTCCGCCATCGCGAAGCAGGGCTACCGCGAGCTCGTCGAGAACCAGCACGTCGAGTACGACGTCGAGCAGGGTCGCAAGGGCCCGCAGGCCGCGAACATCCGCGGCGTCGGCGAGTAATCACCGACTCCTGACTTCTCCGGAGTCCGGTTCGCCGGTTCCTCAGAACTCGCAGCGCCCCGTCGGCCGTGATCCTCGGATCCGGTCGGCGGGGCGTTTCCGCGTCCCCCGCGTGTCCGAGTCCTCCGCGTTCGTGAGCCCTCTGAACGGTGGGTAGGCTCGGTCCGGGGCTCCCATGGCCGGGCCCTGGCCCCGTGCATGCTCCGGGCGCCGCACGAAGGCAGGGTGGAGACCATGGGACGACTGATCTACGGACCGCAATCGCTCGAGATCGACTTCGAGGACCGGATGCTCGCGCACCTCAAGGTGGCGATGTTCACCAAGATGCGCCGCAACGAGTCGTTCAGCCTCTCGTGGGCCGAGCCGGAGTCGAGCGGTTACGGGCGCAGCTCGGTCTGGATCCACCCGACCACTCCGCTGCACTTCCGCTTCTTCGGCAGCAAGCGGCCCGGGCTGAACCGCGCCTGGATCGAGCAGTTCGTCTCGAGCGCGAACAACACCGGCGAGATGCTCGTCGTGCCGGAGCCGCAGGAGGGCTGAGAGCCCTCCCCGCTCAGACGACGCGAGGCCGCGCGGTGTGCACGAGCTCGTCGTGCGGCAGACCGGCCAGGCGCGCCGCGACCTCGGCGCAGGCCGCGTCGTCCGCGCTCGCCGCGGCGTACTCCTCCGGCCACAGCGGTGTCAGGGTGACCAGTTCGACGTCGCCCGTGGCGAGCTCCATGCGATCCGGGAGCCGCGGGCTGCGCAGCCCCAGCAGCACCCCCACCGCACCGTCGGCGTCGGCCCAGGCGGGCGGAGCGGCGGCGCCGTCGAGCCGGGCGACGTCGACGCCGGTCCGGCAGCAGACGCCCTGCAGGGCCGCGCGTCGGGCGGCCTCGTAGAGCAGGCGGAACTGCCAGTGGTTCCAGAGATCGGCGGCGGGAACCCCGCGCAGGGCCGAGCTCTCGAGGCAGAGCTCCAGACCCAGCCCGGTACCGGGGCGGCTCAGCCGGTCGAAGGGGTCGCTCAGCCCGTCGGTCGCGAGCACGACGGAGGCGCCGCGGTCGACCCGGAGGAACGCGCGGTGATCCGTCGGCCAGCGGGCGCCGCCGCGCGTGCCCGGGTCCTCGGTCGAGACGACGACCGTGCGGTCGAGCTCGCCGATCCCCCGCCACACCTCGGCGCGGTCCTCGGCGACGGCCTCCGCCAGCGCCCGCCGCTCGTCCGGGGTCCAGCGGACCTCGCGGGTGCGGTTCAGGAACAACGACATGGGACTCCCCGTCCGCGCAGGATGTCCCTGCGCTCCCGGCACGCTACGGCGCCAGCCGGGACGGGACCTCCGAGCAACCGGGGGAGAAGCTGGGTGTCTCTCCTTCCGGGGGCGAGAGGTCAACCCCCTCTCCCCCGTCGTCAGCCCAGCGGATTCACTCCGTTGGTGCGCCAGCGCTCGTCGGCCAGCTGGCCGGGAGTGCCCTCGCCGTCGTGCTCGCCGAGGGGCTCGGCCTCCCGGGCGGCCTCGGCGGGCACGGCTCCCAGAGACGTCCCGGCGCCCTCCGCGGTGCTCCCGGGGGGCAGCAGCCCCTCCTCGTCCTCGGAGTCGGACACCTCGTCCTCGGCGGCGTTCTCGGTGCCGCTCTCGGCCATCGAGTCGTAGCCGTGGTCGGGATCGCGGCTCTCGTCCGCGCTCGTGCTCTCCTCGACCTCGGCGTCCGCCGGGCGGACGTCGTCGGGCCGGTCCGCGTCGGTCACCGGTCCGGAGGGGTCGGCGCCGCTCTGTCCCTCGCCGGTCCAGCCGGAGAACTCGGGGCTCGTGTCTGCGCTCATGGGCGCCACGGTAGCACCGGGGGCGCCGGCGGCTGGAGGCCTTGCGGATCACGGGGATCCACTACTGTCAGCGGCTGGGGCGTGTCGAACACGGGATCGCCGTCGCGAGCACGGCCTGATCGTGCGAGCTGCAAGGAGGGGACCGAAGGCCGATGCGGGCATCGGCCGAGGGTCCCGACGCCGCAGATCGTGCGGTCAGGCCGAGCGGAGCACGCGAGGTCGTGTTCGACACGACCTAGGCTCGGACGACGCGGCGGGCGCCGCACGGACGACGGGAGCACGATGCGACGACTCGGATACGAACGGTTCGGCGGACCGGACGTGCTCTCGTGGCGGGACGCCCCGGTGCCGATGCCCGGGCGCGGCGAGGTGCTCGTGCGCACCCGCGCGGCGAGCATCAACGCCACCGACGAGAAGATCCTGTCGGGATCCGCCCGTGTGATGGCCCTCGGGCGGCCGCGGCCGCTGGGCTTCGGACTCGACATCGCCGGGACCGTCGAGGCGATCGGCCCCGGCCCGAGCAGCGTCTCGATCGGCGATCGCGTGGTCGGGATGACCCGCCACGGCGACGCCTTCGCCGACGCGTCCCTGGTGCGCGGCAGCTCCCTGGTGCCCCTGCCCGCCTCCCTCGACCTCGTGCAGGGCGTCACTCTCGCCATGTCCGGAGGAACGGCCGTCGGGCTCGTCGACGCCCTGCGCGTGCGCGCGGGGCAGAAGGTGCTGGTGGGCGGCGGCTCCGGTGCGATCGGACAGCTGACCGTGCAGCTGCTCGTCCGCGCGGGCTGCGAGGTCGCGGCGACGGGCTCCGCCGCCTCCGCCGACGTGCTGCGCGGGCTGGGCGCCGAGCCGCACGACTACCGGGCGCTCGACCTCGGCGTGCTCGCGGGCCGCTTCGACGTGGTCGTCGACGTGTCGGGGCACCTCGCCGTCCACGACGCCGCGATCCTGCTCGCTCCGGGCGGGCGCGTCGTCACCCTCGTGCCGAACGGACCGGCGCTCGGCGCCCAGGCCGTCGGAGCGCTCCGCCGCGACCGCCCGAGCGTGCGGAACCTGATCGTGGTGGCGACCGCCGAGCGGATCGGGCGGGCGCTCTCGCTCGCCGCCTCCGGCGAGCTGCGCGCGGAGCCCGGTGCCGTGCATCCGCTCGAGGAGATCATCGACGTGCTGACGCGGCGCGCGGCCGGCACCGACCGCACGATCGGGAAGATCGTCTTCACGGCCGACGGGTCGGCTCCGCTGGTCTGACGGGCGGGATCGGCGCAGAACAGTACCGGGAGCGCGGGCGCTCGACAAGCACCCCGACCTCTCGGGCGGGCCCCGTCAGGATGGTCGCATGCCCGCAACCACCCGCTCTTTCCCGTACCCGCTCGGCGTCTCCCTCCGCGGCGACGACGGCGCCAACGTCGCCCTGTACTCCGAGACCGCGGACAGCGTCGAGGTCTGCCTCTTCGACGAGTCCGGAGCCGAGACCCGCGTCGCCCTGACCGACCGCACCGGCCACGTCTTCCACGGCGTCGTCCCCGGGATGGGCGTCGGCACCCGCTACGGCTTCCGCGTCGACGGCCCGTGGGACCCCGCGAACGGCCTGCGCCACAACGCCCACAAGCTGCTGCTCGACCCGCACGCCACCGCCATCGAGGGCTCCTACGCCTGGAGCGAGGACGTCTTCGGCCAGTACTACGAGGACGCCGACCGCCGCAACGACTCCGACTCGGCCGCCTCCGTGCCCAAGTGCGTCGTGACGGACCCCTCCTCCTTCGACTGGTCGGGCGACACCGCACCGCGCATCCCGCTCGAGGACACCGTCGTGTACGAGGTGCACGTGAAGGGCTTCACGCAGCTGCACCCCGACGTGCCCGAGGACGTCCGCGGCACCTACCGCGGCCTCGCGCACCCCGCCGCGATCAAGCACTTCACCGACCTGGGCGTCACCTCGGTCGAGCTGCTGCCCGTGCACCAGTTCGTGCAGGACTCGCACCTCGAGGAGAAGGGCCTGCGCAACTACTGGGGCTACAACTCCATCGGCTTCTTCGCCCCGCACAACGAGTACTCGCACGCCGGCGACGACGGCTCGCAGGTGGACGAGTTCAAGGCCATGGTCAAGGCGTTCCACGAGGCCGGCCTCGAGGTGATCCTCGACGTGGTCTACAACCACACCGCCGAGGGCAACGACAAGGGCCCGACGCTCTCGTTCAAGGGCATCGACAACGGCTCCTACTACCGCCTGGTGGAGGAGGACCGCGCGAACTACTTCGACACCACGGGCACCGGCAACAGCCTCAACGTGAGCCACCCGGCCGCGCTCGGGCTCATCATGGACTCGCTGCGCTACTGGGTGACCGAGATGCACATCGACGGCTTCCGCTTCGACCTCGCCACGACGCTCACGCGCCAGACCGGCGAGGCCGAGGTGCACAGCGCGTTCCTCGACCTCATCGCGCAGGACCCGGTGCTGGCCCCCGTCAAGATGATCGCCGAGCCGTGGGACACCGCGGGCTACCAGGTCGGCGGCTTCCCCGCGGACTGGTCCGAGTGGAACGGGAAGTTCCGCGACGACGTGCGCGACTTCTGGCACGGCGCCGACTCCGTCCTCGGCACGACCGCGCAGCGGATCCTCGGCTCGCCGGACGTGTACGAGGCCGACAAGCGCTCGCCGCTCTCGAGCGTCAACTTCGTCACCGCCCACGACGGCTTCACCCTCGCCGACCTCACCGCCTACTCGCGCAAGCACAACGCGGCGAACGGCGAGGACAACAACGACGGCGAGAGCGACAACCGCTCCTCCAACAACGGCGCGGAGGGCCCGACCGAGAACGAGGCGGTCAACGAGCGCCGCGACCGGATGCGCCGCAACTTCCTGGCGACCCTGCTGCTCTCGGCCGGTGTGCCGATGATCCTGGGCGGCGACGAGATCGCCCGCACGCAGGGCGGCAACAACAACGCCTACTGCCAGGACGACGAGATCTCGTGGTTCGACTGGGAGAACGCGGACCGCGAGCTGCTCGCCTTCACCCGCGAGCTGATCGCTCTGCGCGCCGCCGAGCCGGCACTGAAGCCCAAGTGGTTCCGCCGCGCCCCGGGCGACGGCGGCACCGACACCGTCGACATCCTCCGCTCGGACGCCGGGGCTTCGCCGACGAGGACTGGGACAACCCGGACGCCCGCTCGATCACGTTCGTCTTCACGCACGAGGGCAGCGCCTCCTTCGCCCTGCTGCTGAACGCGGCCGAGAACGGAGTCGAGTTCACGGTCCCCGAGGCGCCCGGCGCCGAGTGGGAGCTCGCCTGCTCGAGCGACCCGGACCAGGTCGTGGCGGGCGAGGTCACGACGCTGATCGTCCGCGACGCCTCGTTCACGCTGCTCCGCTCGGCCTGATGAGCACCGCCGGCCGGGCCTCGCGGCGCCTCCGCTTCAGCGGTCGCATCGCGGGGCTCGGCACGGCGTCGGGCACCCGCCTCGTCCTGGGGCTGTGGGAGCGCACGCCGCTCGGGGCGTTCTCGGACGCGATGATCGAGCGGGCCGACGGGCACCGGATGCTCATCGCTCCGACCCGCGACGTCGCGGACCTGATCTCGGCGACGTACACCTTCGACGAGATCGTGGTCGCGCCGGTCTCGACCCGGCGGATCGCCGGCGGTCTGGCCGTCTCGGCGGGCGGCCTGGAGGTCGCGCTGAGCCTCGGCGGAGTCACTCCGCTGGGCCGGCTGCTGCGGATCGTGCCGCGACCGGTCGCCGAGAGCCCCGTGTGGCTGAGCGCGATCTCCCCCGTCGCCTCGCTGCTGGTCCGCGGTGTCAGCACCGCCGGCTCCGCGGGCGGCGGGCGGCGGGAGTACTACGGCGTGCGGACCATCCGGCGCGTGCTGGGGGTCACCGCGTCGCTCGACGGGAGCGATCTGGGGGGCCTCCGCCCGCTCACTCCGCCCGTGCGCTTCGGATTCTCGTCGGCGCCGGCCGAGCCCGCGATCGTCGACGTCACCACCACCATCGTGCTGCCGCGCGGTGGGGAACCCGCGCTCCGGCGCGACGAGGAGAAGGGAGCCGCTTCGTGAAGAAGGGCGACAAGATCAGCTGGAACACCTCGCAGGGCGAGACCCACGGCGAGCTGGTCGAGAAGAAGACGAAGGAGTTCCACTTCGAGGGGCAGAAGTTCAACGCCTCGGAGGACGAGCCCTACTGGATCGTGCAGAGCGACAAGACCGACGCGAAGGCCGCGCACAAGGAGTCGTCGCTGACGAAGAAGTGAGCGCGGGCGGGCGCCGGTCCCGACGGGGCCGTCGTCCGCGACCGGGCTACTCGGCGCGGCGCACCAGCTCGTGCACCCAGGCGAGCTTCTCGGCGATCACCGGAGTGATGACGAACGGGTAGAGGTCGTCCTTGCCCATCGAGCGGTTCACGCTGTTGAGCGCGAGCGAGAAGCCGTGCCAGCGGTGCAGGATCTCGGGCATCTCGAGGCCGGCGACCCGGTCGGCGCCCCTCGAGTGCACGCTGTGTGCGAGCGACTCCGGGAGGCGGCCGCTCGGGCCGTCGATGCTCATGCCGACCGCCTCGGTGGTCTCGAGGGCGTCGGCGATGTGCAGGTAGTGGGCGAAGGTCTCGGCGAAGTCCTCCCACGGATGCGTCGTCGCGTACTGCGAGATGTGGTCGCTCGCCCAGTCCGCTCCGGACGCCCCGCCGTAGTGCGCGTCGAGGGCGTCCGCGTAGTCGGCGCGCTCGTCGCCGAACAGCGCGCGGAACGTCGGCAGCAGGTCGGTGCCCTCGACGAGCTGCTGCCAGTAGTAGTGCCCGATCTCGTGGCGGAAGTGGCCGAGGACCGTGCGGTACGGCTCCCCCAGGCGCGCCTTGAGCGCCTCGCGGTGCGCATCGTTCCCCTCCGAGAGGTCGACGGTGACGACTCCGTCGGCGTGCCCGGTGGTGACCGAGCCGAGCTGCGCCGACGACAGCAGCCAGAAGGAGAGTCCGCTGCCGTTCTCGCGGCGGCGCACGGGCAGGTCGAGGTGGCGGAGCTGACGGACCAGGCGCCGCTTCGCGAACTCGGCGACCGTCAGCTGGCTGAGCACGGCGGCGTCGTAGACGACCGGCCGCTCGCCGGTGAGGGCGCAGGAGGCGCAGGCGCCGCCGGTCAGGTCCTCCTGCAGCCAGGTGCAGCCGATCGTGTCGCGGTAGCGGCAGAGCAGCCGGCCCGCGGCCTCGACGAGCTCGTCGGTCTCGAGCGCGTAGGCGAGAGCGGTGCCGCAGCGCAGGCACGCGGCGTCCTCGAACTCGACACGGGCCTCGCAGTGGGGGCAGCCGAACACGCGCATGACGGGCGGACCTTCCGGGTGGGCGGCGGCGTGTGCCGCCCCTCGACCCTAGTGAGCGTGCCGAGCGCCCGCTCGGGGTTGCCCTGGGAGGCGAAGCGTCAGGCGCCGACGAGCCGCGTCGCCGCCAGGCTGTTCAACGAGACCTGCTGCTCGGCCGCCTCGATCACGAGCTGCCGGTGGAGCTCAGGCGGGATCCGCACGAGGAAGCGCCCGGAGAAGGTCCGATCGCCCAGTGCGGACGGCGGCTCCTCCCCCGTCTCCGCCATGTCGGTCAGAACGTCCGCGACGAGACCGTGGATCCCCGAGAACGCAGCGGACGAGGTGTCCGCCGCCCAGGAGAGGGAGGGGAACTCGGCCGCGGTTCCGAGGAACTGCCCGTCCTCCGCCGACCAACGGACCCGGTACGTGTAGTGCTCCGCATCGCTCACCGCTTCTCCTCTCCCCTTCTCTCGATCGCCGCCAGCACCTGCTTCACCTGATACGGCTTCGCTCGACCGTGATCGTCCTGAATGTTGACCCGGGGGTCGCCGGGCCACGGTGTGCGGTACACGCGATGCGACGAACGGCTCTGGCGCGGTTCACCGAAATAGTGCTCGCACACTTTCGCCAGATCCTCGAAGCGGACGCCCTGCGGGCTGCTGAGCATGCGCTGGAGGATCTTGGACACTGACGGTATTCCGATAGTATCACCGGCGATATCGGTCAGCCCTCGATTCGGCGCCATCGAGGTGGCTCGTCCGCCGTCGACAGGAGTTGCGACCGTCCGACTCGGGGATCTCGATACGCCCGCTGCGCGGGCTACTCGATCAGCAAGGGTGTCCCGCTGGTCGAGGAGCCCCGCGGGAGCGTCTCGAGGACGTCACGCGATACGGATGAGCTTCTTGTTGACGAACTCCTCGAGGGCGCTGCGGCCCATCTCGCGGCCGGTGCCCGAGCGCTTCACGCCGCCGAAGGGCAGCTCGGCGGCGTCGCCGAGGACCAGGTTGATCCAGACCATGCCGGCGTCGATCCGGTCGGCGAGACGCAGCGCCTGCTCCTGATCGGTCGTGTAGAGGTAGGAGCCGAGACCGTAGGGGGTGTCGTTCGCGAGCGCGATCGCCTCGTCCTCGTCGTGGACGCGGTAGAGGGCGGCGACGGGCCCGAAGAACTCCTCGCGGTAGGCGTTCATCTCGGGGGTGACGTCCTCGAGCACCGCGGGCGGGAAGAAGTTGCCGGTCACCTCGCCGCTCGCGCGCACGGTCGCGCCCTGCTCGCGGGCGGTCGCGAGCTGCTGCTCGAGGCGCTCGGTGGCGGCGGAGGAGGAGAGCGGGCCGAGCAGGGTGCCCTCGGCGAACGGATCGGCGGGCTGCGCCTTGGTGAACGCCTCGGTGAACTTCGCCGCGAACTCCTCGTAGAGGTCGTCGATCACGATGAAGCGCTTGGCGGCGTTGCAGGACTGGCCGTTGTTGTCCAGGCGCGCGGCGACCGCGTCCTCGACCGCCTTGTCGAGGTCGTCGGTCGACAGGAGCACGAACGGGTCGGACCCGCCGAGCTCGAGCACGACCTTCTTGAGGTGGCGGCCCGCGATCTCGGCGACGGCGGCTCCCGCGCGCTCGGAGCCGGTGACGGACACGCCCTGCACCCGCGGGTCGGCGATGACGTCGGCGGCCTGCTCGGTGCTCGCGTAGAGGTTCACGTAGACGCCGGCCGGCGCACCGAGCTCCGATGCGGCGGTGGCGAAGATGTCCGCGATGGCGGCGGCCGACTCCGGGCACTGCGGCGCGTGCTTGAGCAGGATCGTGTTGCCGGCGACGATGTTCGGGCCGGCGAAGCGGGCCACCTGGTAGTAGGGGAAGTTCCAGGGCATGATGCCCAGCAGCACGCCCAGACCGGCGCGGCGGACGAAGGCCGAGCCGGTGCCGTCGGACAGCTCGATCGGCTCGTCCGCGAGGAACGCCTCGCCGTTGTCGGCGTAGTAGCGGTAGATGTCGGCCGCGAAGCCCACCTCGCCCTGCGCCTGGTCGAGCGGCTTGCCCATCTCGCGCACGATGATCTCGGCGAGCGCGTCGGCGCGCTCGACGTGCAGGTCGGCCACCCGGGCGATCAGGGCCGCGCGGGTCGCGACCGGCACGGCGCGCGACCACGTGGAGTAGGCGTCGTGCGCGGCTCCGATCGCCTCGGTCAGCTCGGCGTCGGTGATCGTCGGGTACTCGCTCAGGGTCTTCCCGGAGGCCGGGTCGATGACGGCGTAGTGGGTGCTCATGCGGGGAGTGCTCCTTCGCGGTGGGGGACGGTGGTGAGTGCGAGCTCGTCCAGGACCTCCTGCGCCAGCCGGCGCCCGACGCGGATCGCGCCGTCGACGTGCTGGTAGCCCTCGGCGGCCAGGTCGCTCGTGCCGAAGCGGAGGGGACCCACGGGCTCGAGCTGCAGCGCCCCATAGCGGGTCAGCCCGCCGAGGTCGAAGCTCGCGGCATAGGCGCCCTGCGTCCACTCCTGCGCGGCCCAGTCGCTCTCGTAGTAGACGACCGGATCCAGCGCCGCCGGACCGTAGTAGGCGGCGAGCGAGTCGAGGATCGCGGCCTTGCGCTCGGCCTCGGGCAGGCGCAGCACGCGGTCGGCCTTCTCGTCCGAGACGAAGCCGACGAGGGTGCCGCGCTCCTCCCCCGCGTTGGAGTTGTCGTAGGCCTCGTGCACGAGCGCGTGCGGGCTGAACGCGGTGCCCGAGAGCCCGTCGGCGCGCCAGAACGGGGTCGCGTAGGTCGCGTGCACCTTGATGACGAGCCCGAGCGACTGGTGCTGGAGGGCCTGCTGGCGCAGGTGCGGCAGGGGCGGGTCGAAGCGGATGCGGCCGACGAGGTTCGGCGGTACGGCGACGATCGCGCGGCGGGCGAGCACGGTGGTGTCGTCGGTGCGGACCTCGACGCCGTCCTCGCTCCAGTGCACGGAGCGCACGGCCTGCTCGAGCAGCACGTGCTCGCCGCCGAGCCGCTCGGCGAGCAGCTCCGGCACCCGCTGGAGACCGCCGAGCACGCGCTTGTCGAGGATGAAGTCGGCGTCGACGAGGTGGCTGAAGGACCCCGCGCTGGCGGCCATGAGCAGGGCCTGCAGCAGCGAGAACGAGTGGGCGGGCTTGGTGAGCATCGCGTCGGCGACGAACAGCGCGACGTTGGCGCGCGCCTCCGGATCGTCGGTCTGCTGCTCGAGCCACGCGTTGAAGCTGATGCGGTCGTAGTCGGCGGCGAGCGGATGCGCCCACGGCGCGGCCGGGTCGGTCTCGGCCACGAGGCGGTCGAGCAGCTCGATCAGGCGGCCGATCTCGGCCTCGGTGCGCTCGCCGCCCGGGAAGATGTCGCCGGTGAAGCGGCGGGCGCTGCCGTCGGAGCCGATGTAGACGCTCTCGCCGTCGCGGTAGCGGGAGTAGGTGGAGAGGCCCAGCTCGTCGAGCGTCTCGAGCAGCACCGTCTGGTCGGGCGAGACCCACTGGCCGCCGAGCTCGAGCATCTGGCCGTCGATCTCGCGGGTCTCGAGACGGCCGCCGACGCGGTCGCGGGCCTCGAGGACGACGACGCCGAGCCCCTCCTCGTGGAGCCGCAGGGCCGCCGTGAGCCCGGTGGCGCCTGCTCCGATCACGACGACGTCGCGCTCGATTCGGGACATGACAACTCGTTCCGTCGGTGATCCCGGGCATGCGCGAGGGATTGCGGATCATTTTGCCACAGGGACAGGGGAAAAGGGTGGTGGGGTGGGGATCGCGGAGCGGCGCTCGCGGGGGCTGCTCGATGGGCAGGGGGCGGGGCGGGGTTCTGGAGACGTGGATCTCGATACGTCCGCTGCGCGGGCTACTCGATCAGCAAGGGGGACGCCCGCGGCGCGGGCTACTCGATCAGGAAGGAGGACGCCCGCGGCTTGCTCGATCAGCCGCGCCGCCCTGTGCTGGTCGAGTAGCCCCGGAGGGGCGTATCGAGACCCACCGCCACCGGACCCCCCCCTGCACAATTACATAGGCGTGCTATGTTTATCTTCGTGCCCGCCCCCTCCGCCCCCGTGCGCCTCGCCTCCGCCGCCACCGCCCTGGCGCGGTACGCCGGCCGCTCCAGCGCAGCGACGGGGCTCGGCGCGCAGTCCGGCGCCGTCTGGTCGACGCTCGCCGAGCTGCGCACCTCCTCGCCGCTCCGCCTCGGCGAGCTCGCCGAGCGCGTGCGCGTGACCCAGCCCACGATGACCGGGCTGATCGCCCGGCTCGACGAAGCCGGCTGGATCCGCCGGGTGCACGACGAGAGCGACGGCCGCGCCTGGCTCATCGAGGCCACCGACGCGGGCCTCACCGCCCTCGGCGAGCACCGCCTCCGCCTCGACTCCGCCCTGGCGCCCCTGTTCGACGACCTCGACGACGACGACCGGCGCGTGCTCGAGCGCGCGGCCGCGCTCGTCGAGGAGCGCGTGCGGCGCATCTCCTGACCCCCTCCCGAAAGGACCCTCCGTGTCCACTCCCGCCCACTCCCCCGCCGGCGGCTCGATCCTCCGGCAGCCGCTCGCCGTCTGGGCCGTGGCCTTCGCGGCCGTCATCGCCTTCATGGGCATCGGCCTGGTCGATCCGATCCTCCCCGCGATCGCCGAGAGCCTCGAGGCCACCCCGACCGAGACGTCGCTGCTGTTCACCAGCTACCTCGTGATCACCGGCGTCGTCATGTTCTTCACCAGCTGGCTCTCGAGCCGCATCGGCGCCAAGAAGACGCTGATGATCGGGCTCGTGCTCATCGTCGTGTTCGCCGCGCTGGCGGGCACGGCCGGCAGCGTCGAGGGCGTCATCGGCTTCCGCGCGGGCTGGGCCTTCGGCAACGCGCTCTTCATCTCGACCGCGCTCTCGACCATCGTCGGGGCGGCGAGCGGAGGCAGCTCCGCCGCGATCGTGCTCTACGAGGCCGCGCTGGGCGTCGGCATCGCGATCGGCCCGCTGCTGGGCGGTCTGCTCGGCAGCGTCTCGTGGCGCGGGCCGTTCTTCGGCACCGCGGTGCTGATGGCCGTCGGCTTCATCGCGATCGCGACGCTCCTGCGCGAGGACGGTCCCCGGCCGACCCCGACTCCGCTCTCGGCGCCGTTCAAGGCCCTCGCGGTCCCGGCGATCCGGACGCTCGCGGGCGCCGCGCTCTTCTACAACATCGGCTTCTTCGTGCTCCTCGCCTACACGCCCTACCCGCTGGGGCTGGACGAGATGGGCCTGGGCTTCACCTTCTTCGGCTGGGGCCTGGGAGTCGCGATCACGTCGGTCTTCGCCGCTCCGCTGCTCACCGCCCGCCTGCCGCGCACCGTGGTGCTGCGCTCGGTGCTCGTGCTGCTGGCGCTCGACCTCGTCGCCGGCGGCCTCGCGATCTCGTCGCGCGTCGGACTGATCGTCTGCATCATCGTCGGCGGGCTGCTGCTGGGCGTCGTCAACACCGTGCTCACCGAGTGCGTGATGGAGGCGACCGACCTGCCCCGCTCGGTCGCCTCCTCCGCCTACTCGGGCGTGCGGTTCCTGGGAGGGGCGATCGCCCCGCCCGCCGCCTCGGCCCTCGCCGCCGCGATCTCGCCTGCCTTCCCGATGTACGCCGCCGCGGGCGCCGTGCTCGTCGCCGCACTGATCGTGCTGCTCGGCCGACGGACGCTCGCTCGGGCGGACGCCCACGGCGAGGAGCCGGAGCTCGTCGAGGCCCAGGCGATCACCCTCGGCGAGTAGCCGACCACGACCTGAGACGGGAGCGGTCCTCAGCCACCATCGTGCGCGAGGACCGCTCCCAGCTGACGTTCTGCGGGCGTCAGGAGCCCGTGAGCTGGGGGTACACCGCCTCGATCGGCGCGGTCAGGCCCGACTTCACCTGGCGGCTCGTCTCGTCGGCCAGCACCTCGAAGGCGCCCGACTCAAGTCCGTCGTAGGTCTGGCCGACCACGTCGACCGGGCTCGCCTTCGGCCCCTCGGCGCCCGCCGCCATCGGGGTGTCGACGTAGCCGACGTGCAGCCCCAGCACGTGCACGCCCTGCGGAGCCAGCTCCAGGCGGAGCGAGTTGGTCGCCGACCAGAGGGCCGCCTTCGAGGCGCTGTAGCCGCCGGCCACCGCGAACCAGCTGAGGGCGGAGTGGACGTCGATGATCGCCGCGCCCGAGGCCTCGGACAGCCGCGACGCGAAGGCCTTCGCCAGCAGCACCGGAGCGAAGAAGTTCGTCTCCATCACGTCGCGCAGCTCCTGCGTCGAGAGCGCGAGCAGGCTGTAGCTCGCTCCGGAGACGCCCGCGTTGTTGACCAGCACGGTCACGTCGGGAGCCGCCTCGACGGCCGCGGCCACCGACTCCGCGTCGTTCACGTCGAGCACGAGCGGCACGATGCGCTCGTCGCCCCACTCCTTCGGCCGGCGGGCGGCGGCGTAGACCTTGGCCGCGCCTCGCGCGAGGGCCTGCGCGACGAACTCGGAGCCGAGTCCGCCGTTCGCGCCGGTGACGAGGACGACGGCTCCGTGGAGTGATGTCATGGTGGAAGCTCCCGATTCTGCGGGCCGCGGTGATCGCGACCTCTGCACCGGGCAACGTCGGACCAGTAGGTTGGAATTCCCAACTCACTCGAACCGGGCGCGCTGCGCCGGAGCGGAGACCCCGTGACCACCGTCGGCATCACTCCGCGCGCCTGCCCCATCGCCGCCGGGCTCGAGGTGCTCGGCGAGCGCTGGAGCCTGCTGGTGCTGCGCGAGATCGCGTTCGGCGAGCACCGCTTCGACCGCATCCGGGCCTTCACCGGCGCACCGAGGGACGTCCTCACGGCACGGCTGCGCACCCTCGAGGAGCACGGCGTGATCGAGCGCGTCGCCTACTCCGAGCGGCCGCCCCGCTCCGAGTACCGCTTCACCGAGGCGGGGCGCGACGCCGTGCCCGTGCTGATCGCCCTCGCCTCCTGGGGCGAGCGCTGGGCGCACGAGCCGTCGGCGCGGCAGCCCTACCGGCACCGCTGCGGCGCGCGCCTGGACCCGGTGCTGCACTGCGCCGAGTGCGGCGAGCGGATGGACGCCGACTCGGTGCCGCTCGCGGACGACGACGTCGCCTAGGGCGCCACCTCGAACATCCGGGGCCGCAGCGCCGCCGTCCGCGGATCCGCCGCGCACGCCCGCAGCGCCGCCGCCAGCACCCCGGGAGCGCACTGCGCGTCGCGGACGTACACGTCCACTCCCGCCGGCGTGAAGGGCGTGCGCGCGAACCGCGTCAGCGCCCAGCCCGCCTCCTCGTCGGCCGCGACGAACGACCAGCGGCTGCGCGCGAGCAGTGTCAGCGGCTCGACGCCCCGCCAGCGGAAGCCGTCGGGATCGCCGGGATCCGGGGCGTCCAGACCGACGACGTACCGCGTCGAGCGCCGGCCGCACCAGCTGACGACGTCGGCGACCTCGCCGCTCGGCAGCGGCGCGTAGGTGATCGCCACCCCCTCGCGGCCCCGCCACAGCGGCAGGGTCGAGCCGCGGACGAACCAGGTGCCGCTCGCGAGACCCCTCACGGCAGCGCGTGCTTCACGTTGGAGCGCGCGAGGGCGATCGCCTCGCCGGCCCCGCCGTTCATCACGATCTTCGACATCGCCAGCGCGAAGCCCTTCACCTGCGCGCCGGTGACGGTCGGCGGCAGAGACAGGGCGAGCGGATCCGTCACCACGTCGACCAGGACCGGCCCGTCCTCGGCGAGCGCCTCGCGCAGCGCGCCCTCGACGTCCTTCGGATCCTCCACGCGGATGCCGCGGATGCCGATCGCCTCGGCCACCTTCGCGTAGTCGACCATCGGCACGTCGACCGCGAAGTCCGGGAAGCCGTCGACCAGCATCTCGACCTTGACCAGCCCGAGCGTCGAGTTGTTGAAGACCACGATCGTGACCGGGAGCCGGTACGCGGCCACCGTCACGAGCTCGCCCATCAGCATCGAGAGCCCGCCGTCGCCGCTGAGCGAGACGACCTGGCGCCCGGGATGCGAGAGCTGCGCGCCGACCGCCTGCGGCAGGGCGTTGGCCATCGAGCCGTGCAGGTACGAGCCGATCAGGCGGCGGCGCGTTGGGGGTGATGTACCGCGCCTGCCAGACGTTGCCCATGCCGGTGTCGGCGGTGACGATCGCGTCCTCCGACAGCAGGCCGTCGAGCGTCGAGGCGACGAGCTCGGGGTGGATCGGGCGGCGCTTCTCGACCTCGGTGTACTTCCCGACGACCCCGGTGACGAGCTTCTCGTGCTTCTTCAGCGTCTTCTCGAGGAACCGGTGGCTCTTGCGCTGCACGAGCGGAGTGAGGGCCCGCAGTGTCGCTCCCACGTCCCCGTGCACCGGATGCGCCACGCTCACCCGCCGCCCGAGCTTGGACGCGTCGGTGTCGACCTGCGCGATGACGACCTCGGACGCGTCGGGCAGGAACTGCTCGTAGGGGAAGTCGGTGCCGAGCAGGATCAGCAGGTCGGCATCGTGGATGCCCGCGTGCGCGGCTCCGTAGCCCAGGAGCCCGGTCATGCCGACGTCGTACGGGTTGTCGTACTGGATCCACTCCTTGCCGCGGAGGCTGTGCCCGACGGGCGCTCCGACGAGGTCGGCGAAGGCGACGACCTCGTCGTGCGCGTTCCTGACCCCGGCACCCGCGAAGACCGCCACCGTCTTCGCGGAGTCGATCGCCGCGGCGAGCGCCCGCACGTCGCCGTCGTCCGGCACGAGCACGGCCGGCGCGGGCAGCACGAACGCGGGGAACTCCCCCACCGCGTCGAACTCGGCCACGTCGCCCGGGAGCGTGACCACCGCCACGCCCTGCAGCGCCACCGCGCTGCGCATCGCGGCGTTCACCACGCGCGGTGCCTGCGCGGCGGTCGACACGAGCTCGCGGTAGTTCGAGCACTCGACGAAGAGGCGGTCGGGATGCGTCTCCTGGAAGTACGAGGAGCCGATCTCGCCGCTGGGGATGTGGCTGGCGATCGCCAGCACAGGGGCACCGGAGCGGTGCGCGTCGTAGAGGCCGTTGATCAGGTGCAGGTTGCCCGGACCGCAGCTGCCCGCGCAGACGGCCAGCCTCCCGGTCAGCTGGGCCTCGGCGCCGGCCGCGAAGGCCGCGGCCTCCTCGTTGCGCACGTGGATCCAGTCGATCCCTCCCTTCGCCGAGCCGCCGCTTCGGCGCACCGAGTCGACGATCGGATTGAGGGAGTCCCCGACGATTCCGTAGATCCGGGAGACCCCGGCGTCGATGAGCTGGGCGATGAGCTGGTCCGCGACCGTCTTCTGAGCCATGCCCCCATTCGACTCCTCCTGCCTGGACGTCGCCTCCCGCATCCCCCTGCAGTCGGAGTCGACCGAGCCCTAGGTTGGGGGAGTCCGCTGTCCCGTGGGCGCGATGCGCCCCCGCAGAACCAGGAGTCCTCCATGAACCGCCGTCGTTCCTCCCTCGTCCTGGTCGCGGCAGCGGCCCTCGCGCTCGGCCTGGGCGGCTGCTCCGGCCTGAACAGCCTCGCCGGAGGGGAGACCCGCGACGAGGAGTCGGGCGAGATCACCGAGGGCGGCACCACCGACGTCTTCCAGCTCCGCGTCGGCGACTGCCTGAACGACGAGCTCACCGAGGAGGCCACCGAGGTCACCGATGTGCCGACCCTTCCGTGCACCGAGCCGCACAGCTACGAGGTCTTCCAGAACATCACGATGGCCGAGGCCGACGAGTACCCCGGCGAGGAGGCGACCACGCAGCAGGCCGAGGACGAGTGCGTCGTCGCGTACGACGCCTTCGTCGGACTGACCTACCAGGAGTCCAAGTACGACTTCAGCTACTACTACCCCACCGCCGAGAGCTGGGCGGGCGGCGACCGCACGATCAACTGCCTGATCACCGACCCCGAGGGCCTCACCACGGGCAGCCTCGCGGGCGTCGCCGCCTGAGCCTCGCTCGAGGAGGGGGTCTCTCTGCCGACAGCGGAGAGACCCCCTCCTCAGCCGACGCGCTGCGGTGAGGACGCGGAGTCGGACTTCGGGAAGGCCCGGAGCAGCGCTCCCGAGACGATCCAGATCGCCGCGATCCCGATCACGAGCCAGCCCGCGTCGAGGCCGGACGCAGCGCCCGCCAGCGTCGCGCCCACCGCGGCGGCGGCCGCCCGCAGTCCCGCGCCGATCGTGAACACCTGCGAGCGGACAGCCGCGGGGCTCTCCTGATCCCGGAGCATCAGCATCGCCGCGTTGGCGGGAGCGGTGAAGACGCCGGCCACCGCGAACGCGACGATCACGACGACGATGCCCAGATCCGGAGCGGCCAGCAGGAGCGAGGCGCCGGTCGCGGCGAAGCCCGCACCCATCACCCAGGAGGGCGGTCGCTGCGTCCAGCGGCGGGCGGCGACGGCGACCGCGCCCAGCAGTCCCCCGATCGCGAAGGCCGTCAGGATCCAGGCGGCTCCGGCCGTCGTGCCCAGCCGCTCGATCGACAGGCCGATCGCCGCGACCCCCGCCGCGCCGCCTCCGATCTGGCTCAGCGTGCCCGAGAGGGTGACGACCGCGATCGGGCGGTGACGGACGAGGTGGGTGACGCCCGCCGCGATCGTGCGGCGCACCCCGATCGTCGGAGCCGGGCGGGCGTCCATCCGCAGCGCCAGCGAGCCGAGCACACCGACGAGGGCGAGCGCAGCCATCAGGAGCATCGCGGCGCGCGCGTCGGCGACGGCGATCGCGAGCCCGGCGAGCGCCGGCCCGCCGATCGACGCCACGTTGTACGAGAGCGAGTCCTGGGCGTAGGCGCGGCGCGCGTCCGGGATCGCACTGGTCACGAAGCTCGACATGCCGCCCATCGAGACCGGCGTCGAGAGTCCGGCGAGCACGAGGAGCAGCGCGATCAGGAGCGTCGGCACGTCGCCGAGGAACGCGGCGAGCGCGAAGGCCGCCGCTGTCGCGACGGCCGACGCCACCAGCAGCCGGCGCGGGTGCCGCACCCGGTCGAGCACGGTGCCGACCAGCGGCGCCGCGACGACGCTCGGGAACAGCGCCGCGCCGGTCAGCAGACCGCCGAGGGCGACGTCGTCGAGGCGCTCGACAGCGAGGACGGGAAGGGCGACGACCATCCCGGCACTCGCGAGGCGGAGGGGGATCGACGCGGCCTGGTAGGTGAACGCGCTCATGCGACTCGAGGTGACATCGCTACCGATTCTCCCCCGTTCCGGTGACTCCCGAGTGCCGCCGAGGTAGCGTCGCCCTGCCGGGACGCTCCCGGCACGACGGGGGACGAGTCATGACCACTGCACCGACGGCCCCTCCTCGACGTGCTCAGCGCTCGTCCCGCCACGCCGTCCTGCTCGGCGTCCTCGCGGTGATCGTGGTCCCGCTCGCGATCCTGCTCGCGACGAACTCGTGGTCCTCCCCCGGCCCGGAGGACCACGTGCGGATGGCGCTCGGCTCGGTCATCGCGGCCTGCGTCTCGGTCGTCGGCGCCTGGTGGCTCGCGTTCGACCGCCGTAGCGCCGGGGCCCCCGGTCGCACCTGGTTCTGGGGCATCGCGTGCCTGGTCACGCTCGGCGCGGTCTCGAGCGTCGACGCGGCCGCCGACGGGCTGACCTCCGTGATCGCCGGCTGACCACCGCTCAGGCCATCGGCGCGCGCCGGGCCTGCGTCGCGGCCGCCGCCACTCCGAGCCGCCACGGCTCGCCGTGCCCCGGCAGCAGCGTCCGCGCCCCGGTCGCCGCCAGCACGTCCAGCGACGCGAGCGAGCGATCGGTGTCGGCGGTGGCCGCGCGCGCCACGAGATGCGGGCCGGTGCGCGCGGAGTAGGGGTCGAGCGTCACGAGGGCGTCGCCGCCGATCACGGCTCCCCGGTCGGCGAAGTGCAGCGAGACGTGCCCGTCGGTGTGCCCGGGCGTCGCGAGCACCGTCGGCGACCCCGGCACGTCGAGCGTCTCGCCCGCGCGCAGGGCGACCGTGGTCGTCAGCGGAGGGACGGCCAGGGCGCCCGCGCGCGCCATCGCTCCCAGCACGGGGATCGCCGAGGGGTACCGCAGCGGGTAGAGGAACGGGGTGCGCTGCCTCCGGTACGAGTACGGGTGCGCGGCGAGCGGCGCGTCGGCGGGGTGCAGGAGCACGGGGACGCCCCGCTCGGCGAGACGCCGGGCGACGCCGACGTGGTCGAAGTGGGCGTGGGTGAGCACCAGGGCGTCGATGTCCGAGACCTCGCGCCCGAGCACGTCGAGCGCGCGGAGCAGGTGGGGCCAGGTGCGCGGCAGTCCCGCGTCGACGACGAGGATCCGGCCGCCCTCCTCGACGAGGTACAGGTTCGTGTACGCGTGCTCGATCCGGTGGATGCCGGGTGCCGCGTTCCGGAAGAACGCCGGCCCTCCCCGGGGCGCGCTCCGCCGTCCGCCGTCCGTGACCGCCATGGGATGCCTCCGCTCCCGGCGCCCGCCCGCCGGGCCGCCGTCGTCAGGACGCTACGACCGCCGGGCGCGAGGGGGCCAGGGCGTTGACGGCGGGGCCCGCCGTCCGGCAGGGGCGCACTCGGATCAGGAGCGCCGCCGCGCCTTCAGCGCCAGCTGCAGCGCGGCCAGCAGGAGCAGCGCCGCGAAGAGGATCCCCGAGAGCCGGGCGGGCAGGAGGAACGACAGGGCCACTCCGGCGAACGAGGACGCGGTCGCGGCCAGGCCGACGACCAGCCCCGCCCGCACATCGAGCAGTCCGCGGCGGGCGTTGGCGATCGAGCCGCTGATCGCGGTGGGGATCATCGCCGCCAGCGAGGTGCCCTTGGCGAGCAGGTCGGCGAGTCCGAAGGCGCCCACGAGCACCGGCACCGCGATCGCGCCCCCGCCGATGCCGAAGAGACCGGAGGCGACTCCCATCGCCGCGCCCAGCCCGACGAAGCCGGGCCACACGCCCCAGCCCTCCGCCACGTCGCCGGTCTCGTTCGAGCCGAAGACGGCCATCCGCACCGCGGCCGCGACCAGCAGGGCGACGAAGAGCCAGCGCAGCACGCCCAGCGGCAGCCGCGCGAGCAGCCACGATCCGAGGACCGCCCCGAGCATCGCCGCCGCGGCGATGACCGCCGCCGGGATCCAGGCGACCTGCCCGGCAAGCGCGTAGCCGAACGCGCCGGCCACCGACGTGGGCGCGATCGCGAGCAGCGAGGTCGCGGACGCGCGGCGCTGGTCCATCCCGGCCCACGCGACCAGCATCGGCACCATCACGATGCCGCCGCCGACGCCGAACGCGCCCGAGAGCACCCCGCCGATCACCCCGATCAGCCCGAGGAGCAGGTACTGCCGGCCGCGCCGCTCGGTGGTCGGAGCCGGGGCGTTCGCGTCGTCCGTCACCGACCCATCGCACCACGGCGGCGCCCCGCAGGGCGAATCGCGTCGCACGATCGAAACATCGAGTGCGTAGCCTTCCTCCTGCAGCGACGCGGCGGCACCGAGGGGGGCTCGGGCGGGCGTCGCGGCGGAGGGGGACGATCATGAGGCGCACAGCCGCGACCACCGGGGCGATCGTCGGCACCGGAGGCGTCCTCGCGGCGGCCGGAGCGGCGGCGG